>CAWDQT010000007.1:0-159000 GCA_963804535.1 uncultured Acidobacteriota bacterium | reverse complement strand
ATCCACCGCCACGCCGCGCACTTCATCCAGACCCGTTTTTTCTCCGCGTATCGTTCTCAGCGGCGCCACATCGCCATTTGCGTCTCTGGGGAAAAACATGACGTCCTTGCCGCCATCTTCTCCGACCACGATTTCATTATTCGTCAGGTCCAGGTTCACGGTTTCCGGCCTCAGGATGCGAGTGTGCGGCCCCTGAATAATTCGAGTCGGTGCCTCTTCCCCGCTCGCGCTCGCGCGAAACACCAGAACGGCTCCCGCCAGATGCACCGGCACGATGATTTCGTCGTGCACGGGATCGTACGCGATGCCGTGCATCGTGCGGCTAAGCTTAGAAGCCTGCCCCTCGATCACCCTTACCGGCCCTTCGTTTCCGTTTGCCAGCCTGGCAAACACCAGTATCCTGGTACGCTCACTCAATTGGGCACCAGAATCTGCCCGCGCTTCGTGTCGTACGCAATGGCTCCCGGATTGCCGAAACCCACTGCCGGCGTCCCCGCAGGAGCATTGCGCAAAACGCGTTTCGGAGCCACATTGCCATTAGCAGTTCGCGCGAACACCACCGCCGTATGATCCCGATAATTCGTCACCCAGAGTTCATCGTTCTTGGCGTCGATGGCCACGCCCATCGGACCCAAAACTCCCGTCCGATCGCCCTTGATCACGCGCACCGGCGCCGCATTGCCGTAGCATCGCGGCGAAAAATCAGAATCGAATTCGTCCCGTAATTCGCCACCGCGATTTCGTCGTGCATCGCGTCCAGACCGATCCCCATCGGCCAGTTCAGTTGTGTCTGCGCGCCCTGAATTTTGCGAGCGGGTTTGTCGTCGCCTTTAGCTTCAATCGCGTAGGTATTGATCGACGGCAGAGCGAAATGGCCGCCCTTGAGCCCACCCTGGGCCTCTTCTTCCTCACGTGTCAGCGGAGCCCAATTCCCGTGATTCGCCACAAGCATTTCGTTGTGACCAGGGTCGATCACGATTCCGTGAGGATCGGCCAACTCGGTTTCCGGACCGCGCAGCACGCGCAGAGGCGCTTCGCTTCCGCTTGCCTCGCGTCGGTAGACCACCACGGTGTTGGGGTGCTCGATCGAAACGGCCACTTCGTTACGCTTGGGATTAAACGCCACGCCCCAGGCCCCGTGTGGCACGGAAAGCACGCGCTTCGGTTTAGTGTTCCCTTCCACGCCGTACGGGAACACCTCCATGCGGTCGCCGATGTCATTATTTACTGCGAAGACTTCGCGATCGGCGGTGTCCAGCGAAATTCCGGCAACGAACATCATGCCCGTCCTGGGGCCGCGGATCACCCGCTCGGGATTCGCCATCTGCGCCGAATTGCCACCAGCATTCCGGTCGTAAAAGAAGATTGCCCCTCGATTCGAATCGCTCACCACCACCTGATTCGTATCCGGATCGACGGCCACGCTGTGCAGGCTCGCATATGAATCGGCCACCGAACGCGCCGGAGCAATATCGCCCCCAACAGGCGCAGTTTCGGATCCCGATGCCGAAGCGGAACTCGTCCGTTCAGCGGCGAGCGCGCCTGGCTGCTGCGTCTGACTCCACGCCGTCATCGCCATGGCCAATTCCGTCGTGTCGGCGCAGCTATCGTCTTCCTCCGCCGAACTACCAGCCGCCAAATTAGTTTGTATTCGCGAAGAAAAAATGGAAGGCGCAGCGCGGAAGAGTAGATTGAAGCAGCCCGCGATAAACATAACTCCAGCGCCGACGCTCATAAGCCAAGCCGTTCGTTTTTCGGGCATCGCCATCAGAGAAAGTAGTCCCGCATCATTTGCCAGCGCTCTTGGTTCATCTTGCCGCCCGCGTCGGGCTCAACGGCCTCTCGAGCCTGAAGAATTGCCGCGCTTTTTTCGGGCGACATAAGCGGCAATTTCGTCAGCGAAGCCGCCCGCAACATCGTCTCCGCAACCTTCTCCAGCCTATATGCCGTAACGCAAACGTATGCGATGTCTGCTCCAGCCACCACGCTGCCGTGATTTTTCAGCAGCAGGGCTCCCCGCGCGCCGAGCGCCCGCGCAACTTCATCGCCTAATTCCGGTGTAGCGATGCTTACGGCGCCATTATCCAGCACCGGCAGCCGTCCCGCGAATGCGGCGCAATCCTGATCCACTGGCTCAACCGCAATACCAAGCGCAGCCATCAACGTGGAAGCATGAGGATGAGCATGCAACACGCACCGCACATCCGGCCGCGCGGCATACGTCCGCGCATGAATCGGCCATTCGCGCACGGCGCTGCGCTCGCCTGCAGCCCCAGCCACAAGTTTCCCGTTGAAATCGATGACGATCAGGTCTTCGGGCTTTAGCCCTCGCCAGCTAACCGGGCGCGGCTTGATGAGGATTCGGTTTTCGTCCAGCCGCGCGCTCAGATGCCCGCCCAGGCCGTCCCCCGCCGCCTTGACGGCGTAGAGTACCTTGCACGCCTGCACCAGCTCTTCACGAAGCGTTGATTCAAGTCGCGGCGCTGGCGAACTCACCTAAACCTCGGCCTTCATGAGCTCTCGTGCGCCTTCATCGAACTCAACGTCGCGCTTCAAAAGCAGCGAGGCGGAGCGCACCCAGTAAACGTCTCCGTGGCCGGCCGTGAAGGGTTCGCGCCCCTCGCCAAGTTCCCGGATTTCCTGCAACAGCAAGCGGCGCGTGGCGATGATTGCGGTGTCGCTGGTGCCCAGGCGTTCCCGCGTGCGGTCCACAACCGTCCCCATGCTTTCCTGAATCGCCTGGTCCTGCGACGCAAATCCGTGAATGCCGGTCATGTTCGCAGTCCGCTGTTTCTCGCGGTCGAGCAAATATTGATTCGCCTTGTTGCGCACCGGCCGGAACGTGACCGGATCGACCTTCGCATGCACGAAAGTCTCATCCCGAATCGTCTTCCATTCTTCTTCCGAAAGCGGCGCTTCGGGATTCCAGCTGATCGTCCACACCCAGCAAGTCTGGTCGTCGCGCGGCACCCAGCAGTGCCCATGAATCGCCAGCCCCTTCTGGTAAGGAATCATCGTGTGGCTCGGAAGCAGAAATTGCGTCAGCCGCCAATAATATCGGTCCTCTTCGGCATTACGCCGCACTCCGATCACCAGGCCGTAATCGGTTTTCTTCACCGTGAACCGCGGCGCCTTATCCAGCAGATGATATTTCGCTCGCAGATTGTTGCTGTTCCTTACTTTTTCGACGTAGGCATCCGTCACGCGAAAGGCGTCCAGGCTGGCGTGCAGAAAGTTCGAATGGCTGGAGTCAATGCCGCCTTCGATGGCTTGCAGGTAATTGGTCTCCTGAAACCGCTTCGAAATGTAGCGGTGAGAGTCCGGAACTCGCGCCCATTCCAGTTTGGGCAATTCCGGCTGGTGCTCCGGAGGACCCATATACGCCCAGATCAGCCCGCCGTACTCGCGCGTCGGGTACGCCGTGGTGCGCAACTTATTTCCGAACCCGTATTCCGCGGGTTCGTTCGGCATGTCCACGCACGTGCCGTTTACGTCGAATTTCCATCCGTGATACACGCACCGCAAACCGCACTCTTCGTTGCGCCCCCAAAAGAGGCTGGCCCGCCGGTGCGCGCAAAATTCGTCGATCAGTCCTACTCGTCCGTTCGTATCGCGGAAGGCAAGAAGATCTTCCCCGAGGACCCGCACCCGAACCGGCGGACAGTCAGGCGTCGGCACCTCGCTCGGCAGCAATACAGGCAGCCAGAATCGCCGGAAGTATTTGCCCGCAGGCGTGGCCGAATCGGTCTGCGTCAGCAGTTCGTTTTCTTCTCTCGAGAGCATGACCTTTAGCTCCAAACTGCGATCCCTTGTAGCCCAGGGCTCACGTCCCCAACGCCGCCGATTTGCCGTGTTGGGTGCTAGAGGCCCTGGCGCCTTTGCGCTCCTCGGACTACAGAAAAGCTTCCAAAACCTTAGCCGCCGCCCCTGGTCGGCGCTCCGCCACCAGATCATGCGCCTTATGCGCACCCGCGTGAAGCCGGTTCACCTCATCGCGCATGCTGGATGCCGGCTCATTCGCCACAAAAAATCCCGTAATTGTCCAGATCGCGTCCAGTTCCGCCTCGCGGTAGACCAGATGTTCAAATGAACTCGATGCCCTGAGATGCGCGATGATATTCCGCAAGGTATCCGAGGAAAAGTCCTGCACGCTTACGATGTGCCCTGGGTTTACTTTCTCCGGCCCGGTTTACTTCTTGCCGGCCAGTCGTGCGATTGTGCCCATTCTGCGCCATCGTCGCGGGGCAGCCTCCAGTTGCGTAAATAGTAGGGCTAAACGCCCAGCCCCGGCAACACCCCGCCCGCTTGCCTATGCCATAGTTTCAGATGAGCCGACTTATTCAGGAATTGGCCTAGAGGACCTGTGTGGAACTCAGGGTTTGGCTCCCAGCGGGGACCTCAACACAGCATTCTCGAAAAAGCTCTTCTCCTGCCATCGCCAATCGCGGCGCGTGAATTCATTTAACCTCAACGAGCTCAATCGCCACTCGATCGGGTCCTTCAATCATGGCCGCGCGCATGTTCCCCCACGGGTGAATCTCTTCGAGAACCTTGATCCCTTCGGTTTTTAAACGAGCCACCGTCGGGGGCAGGTCAGCAACGCTGAGCGCCCAGTGATCGACGAGGTGCCCGCGCGTGCTGACGAGCCCGCCGCCCGGCCACGGGCGAATCAAAATGGAGATGTCATCGAACATGACGCTCCCTGACGGGTCCCGAACAAACCCCGGAAACTTGAAAAATGACGGCCAGGTAGGAGGGGCATACGGCCGTTTGCAGTCTCCGGCGTCAGGTGTAATCGGAGCACCGCCGGTACCCTGCGGCATGGTCGCACCGAGGTGAGCGACATACCAGGCAATCGCGCACAACGGGTGCTCGTGATACATGTGAATGTGATTGAAGCGCTCCACCTTGCCGGCTTGGGCGTTCTCGATCATCGCGTCGTCTGGCCCGCGGAGATAACCGAAGCCGCCCTCTCGCGTCGGCTGCACGCCCTTGGCTCGCATTTCCAGGATTTGCTCTTGCGTCGGAAGACCAGGCAGCGTGTCGCTCGACATATCCACGAGTTTGCCGTCTGCGGCATCCCACATCTGCGCGATTTTCAAGCCTTTCGCGCGGAATTCCTGGTCGTATTTGCGCGAATCCGGCGTATTCCAGCCGAAATGCCACACGGATGTTTGCGGTCCGTTGAGCTCTGTTTGTGGCGGCGCGTTGACTTTCGTAAACAGCAAATAGACGTTCCCCGTCTTGACTGCCTCGTACCCGTTGAAAGTCGTCTTCGTGGCGGAGATGGGGAACGCTTTCGGGTAGTAGGCGGCGGCAGCGCTCGGGTTCACGGAATTCAGGTGAACGTGATGAACGTGCATCGGCGCGATGGCTGCCGGACCCTGCGCGAGCGCTGGCCAAGACGTTACTGTGGCAGCCGCCAACAGCACTACGGCCACGCTCATAAGACGATTGCGCATTTTGTAAACTCCTGCCCTAGTCCGTCTACTTCAGCGCTGGATTCACGTACCCGTGCTTCAGAACCTTTTTCAAGTCCGGCCGTATGCTCAGGTACGTAATATGATCGGGGATGGCTGAGAATCCGTGCGGCACGTGCTCGGGGATAATGATCACGTCTCCCACTTTTATTTGGCGGCTTGTGTATCCCACCATCGTGCCGCCGCAGGACGGACCGTTGAGAACCGTGGTCACTTCGTCGGTCGGACCAGAACGTTTTCCATTGACGATCGTGCCTCCGGTGATCAGAGTTCCGCCTCCCGATATGACCACATAGCTTTCGGCCGTATCGTCGTGGAAGATTCCATTGGGACCCGTCGCACCAGGCCGCTGCTCGCCGCACGCGGTCGCCGGCGCAGCGTTTCCGCCTGCGGCGGCATTCGCGTTCGCAGGCGCCGCGCTTCCCATGGCTCCGCGGTTCACCACAGCGACGCCAAGTTGGTACTTATCCATATCGATCACCCTGAGCGTATTGTCAGGAATCGTGCGGTGTGTATCGGCCGCGTGCTTCAACACGGCCTTGATGTCCTCATCGGTGATGTATACGCCATCCTTGGGCGCTTGAGCCAACGCAATTGTCGGACATACCGCAAACACCATCGCCAGGATTTGCAGGACCTGCTTTCGCATAGCTCCCCTCCCTAACAGACGAGTTCGCCGCGCGTGTTCGGCACGGCGAACTCGGGTTTTGCCAACGCTTGTTCTATTCCCCTGTTACGACCAGAGGGGCTTGACGCCCGGACCGATGAGCATCGCGGGATTCGCGCCCTTCCTCGGAATGAACTTCTGCGCGCGCCCGTTATCGACCTCGGCCGTGTACAGATTGCCCTCCTGGTCCACGTGCATACCGTGCACGCCCCAGAAGCCGCCCGGAAAATCGCCGAAGGTGCCCCAGGAGTACAGAAAGTTTCCTTCCAGGTCGTACTTGATCATCTTGTTTGTGCCGCGATCGAAGAGCCAGAGATGCCGGTCGGCCGCGGACAGGTGGAGGCAATGCACATCGGACGGCTGATCGCCGACCTTCCATTGGTTAAGGAATTTGCCGTTGGTGTCGAACACCTGGACGCGGTGGTTGTTCCGGTCGTTGACGAAAACTCGCTCGGATGGAACGTCAACAGCGACTCCATGCACGCCATTGAGGTAGCCAGGACGCGTATCGTTCGGGGGCGTCCCCTTTTGTCCCCAGTCCATCAGGAACTTGCCATCCTTGTCGAACTTCGCGACGCGCGTGCCCACGTATCCGTCGGCCACGAACATGGTGCTGTCGGGCAGCCAGGCGAGATAGGTCGGTCGATAGAAGTGTGTGCCGTCGGCGCCGGGCGTGTTGGGTGTCCCGATCGTCATCACCAGCTTTTTCAAGTCGTGCGTGAACTTGAAAATGGAGTGCCGGTAGTCGTCCACCAGCCACACATATTTGTCCTTGTCGTACGGGTTGATATAAATCGCATGAGGCCGCCGCAGCATGCTGTCCCACTCCGGCCAGGTCTCTTTGATCTCTCCTTTGGCGTTTACCCCGACGATGCAGTGTTGCCAGCGCCAGTCCACATTCTCCGTGCCGTGGTTAGGCCCGTCCAGTGGGCCTGGCGGGCTGGCCGCCGTCGCGTCGCGCCACGGCAGACGGCCGATGGGAAAGCCGATGCTCGGCCCTAGTTGGGTGAGGTCAATTTCTTTCGGTCGCTTGATGTTCGGCAGTTCGCCGCGTTGAAGGATGAAAACCCGGTCGGGGTTCTCCGCGAAAATGCCTTCGGCCGATCCCCAGGACCACTGTTCGTTCCCGGGCAACCCCGATAAGGGCTGGGGCCAATTTGGGTCCACGTCGTAGGCCCCGAAGACGTCCTGAACGCCCTTCTGTCCGGGGACTGCCGCGAACGAGGTATCGGATTTTGCCTGGGCCTGGGCGACAACCGGGGAACCCAATAGCTTCGAGACCACCGGAAGCCCCGCCGATGCAACCCCGCACTTCATCAAAGCTCTCCTACCTATTTTCGACATTGAACCCATAATTCTCTGCTCCTTTATTGCTTGCGTTCCCGAAATATCGTCGGGCGATTCGTAGTAACTGCCACCTTAACCTGCCCGACCGGAAATCCGGACTTCAGCCTCTGATTCGCGCATCGTACGCCTCTCCTGCTCCGGGCACAACGAATTTGCCGCCCGAGCAGACCCCAGCAGGATCTCCCGGTTCCGACGGCCAGTCTCCGAGAACCCGACTTTCCAGGGGTTGACCATTCACACAACCATTTTCTTTGGCATTGTGGCCGTACCGCGCAGGGATTCTTAAACTGGTGGCGTGGGCCCCCTGGGTGAAACTACGCTCGCACGCGAACAGCCTTACGCCGGTGCTAACGGCGTATATAAATTTGATCGCGGTTATAAATGGCTGATTTTAGTTGTGGGGAGTCTCGATGTCCTCTTAATAGGGGGTGCACTGGCTGTCGGGTCGATTCGACACGAACTGAGCCCAAGATTGATCGCCCTTGGCGTCGTTGAGTTAGCAGCGTTCGTTGCTGCAATGATCTATGTCCTACGGCGTTCCAAGCGTGCGCTTCAGATCAACGACGAAGCGGTTTTCATAGATGTCCAAGGGAATGAAATCAGCGGTATCCGCTGGATCGAACTCGGTCGAGTTAGCGAACGGCGGGTCATGGGAAGGCTGGCCCTTTGGGATCAAAACGGAACATTAAGGGTCTTGGTTGACCAGCAATTCGAACCTTTCAGACCGATTCGAGCGCGGATTCTAGATGAATATGCCAAAGTCTTCACTCCAAGGCCACTTCCTATGGAGTTTCGGCCTTCGCATTGGTTGAACGCACAAAGCTTATTGATGGGATCAGGTGTCGCCTTTTTTGTGTGGGCTGCCTGGAAGGCCAACCAAGACAATGCGAGGGGACCAGCTATGTTTCTAGCCGGTTTCGCAATCCTGAGCTTGATAGCTCTTCTAAGCCTTTATCCACAATTGCGGGGACCGTCGTTGTTATTTGAGGATCGGATTGTGCTACGCAGCCTTTTCAGAACAAGAGAGCTTTACAAGAAAGAGGTAACAGGCATCGAACTAACGGACGTATCGAATTCTAGCGGTAGTAAATTTTCGCTGATCAACCTCCAAACGGCTGCTGGTAAACAACTCAAGATAACGTTCGTGTACGGCGACATTCCCGAAATGTATCTGACGCTACGAGCATGGCTGAATCGGTAGGGAGCGGATAACTCCTGACAAACGGGATTTTCGCTAACTGAGAAGTGGGCCAAAAGTCATTTTCCGGAAACCCGACTCTCCAGGACTTAGCTCTGACGTTGTGGCCATTTCCTCGGAGTTTCTCTTCAGGTGTTGACAACCCCTCCCCGAAGGCGCAATGCTCGTTCCGACTTTCCGTAAAGCCGATCTCTCGGATCACCGTGGATATGGCCTTGTTTCAATCTATTTGAAAAAGGGGAGCGGGAAGCCCTCAGAGGAGATTCGAACATGACGCTGTTTCGCACTGTCCTGCTTACGAGCGGTCTTGTCCTCGTGCTCTCAAGTGAAGCGGCTCCAGCGCAACCGAGCGCTCAAGACACAGCGGCCAGTCGTGCCGCCAGCAAACCAATGGTGACCTTGCAAATGCCGGCGCTGCCAGCCCCGGTCTCCGTCACCCTTAATCCTAAGACCACCGCTTTGCTGGTGTTCGACTATGTCGAGCCCATCTGCAACTCCCAGCCGAAATGCAAGGGCGAGATGCTGCCGGCCATGACCCGATTCATGGCGCGGGTACGCAAGGCCGGCCTGGTTGTGGCATACGGCACCCTCGAGGACAATGTGCACAAGTGGCTGCCGGAGGTGGCTCCAAAGCCGGGCGACATCCAGATCGTGAATACTGTGCAGGATAGGTTTTACAACACTGATCTCGATAAGGACCTAAAGGCGAAAGGTATCACGACGGTCATTATGGTCGGCTGGAAGGTCAGCGGCTCGGTTGCCTACTCATCGGTCGGTGCAGCGATACGTGGATACACCGTGGTCGTCCCTGTGGACACGACCGCAGCCGCCACTGACTACGAGCAGGTTATCGGCTTCTATAACATATTGAATCAACGCAATGGCAACATGACGAACCAGCCTTTAAAGCCAGAGGCCCCAACGCTGAGCCGCACGGACATGATCACCTTCCAATAAGTCATGTGGTCTCCACCAGCATTTTTGAACGATGAGAGAACCGAACCTCATGGACGCCTGAGGAATCTGAAGTAGAAAGCTGCGAACACCAAGACAATGCCAATATTCACTGTCAGCCGTTCCCAGAATCGGTCTCTGAAGAACGCGAAATCTGCACCGACTATGACGGCTACCATCGCCGCCCCGTAAAGCGCGACAACTGCCTGTCTGCCCATTTCAGTAAGACCTCGATTCTGACCTGAATTCACAAACGCCTGATAAACGGCATTTTCGGAATGTGGGAATTACGGCAAAAAGGTCACTTTCCGAAAACCCTAGCTTATCAGGCACTAATCAATTCCCGAATCAACGAAGTATAGTGGAGAGCATGAAGCCGCCATTAATTAGCGCGATTTTGCTGATCGCCGGAATATTCGCCGCAGTGCGAAACCAGGCACAGAGTCCACCGAGACCCGATGGAGATGTCACAGACAGCGAGTACCAAGTGTTATCGGCCTACATCAACGACACGTTTACTGGCAGCAAGGGAGACGCTCGAATCGGCGCACACATTGCCAGAGTCGTGGTCGCAAATAAAACTCAATCGGACTTGGACGACTCTCACGTGGGGGATAAAAACGGAAAACAGATACCTTGGAGCAAAACTAGTCGGTACTTGCGGAAGCAGAGCCCAGTGGTCCAAGCATCGACACTCAATTCGTTTCGCGATGCGAACCCTCATCCCGCGCCATTGCATCGACGCTTTCAGCTATCGCTCCCTTATGAGCTTGTGGACAAAGGCGAGATTGATGCGATTTTCGAAAAGAATGGTTGGTGGACGGACTACTACAAGAAATATCCCGATTCTCAAGGGTTTCTGACCGTGTCACGAATAGGATTAAGCGCCGATGGAAAGCAGGCTATGTTGTACTCTGCCAACGATTGCGGCGGAAAGTGCGGTGCGGGAACTTACGTGGTAATGGAAAAAGTTGGTGGGAGCTGGCGGGTCATAAAGGAAATTGTGATGTGGGTATCATGATGCCACCAGACGCAACTCACCAAATCGTTCCACCCGAACCTCATTCAAAAGGTCCCGATTTCAGCAGAGCGTGGGACTACATGCCCCGCTGGCTGGAAATCATCGTGTTATTGGGGCTCATTGTCGCCGGAATTCTAGTGGCCGTTTTCATCAAAAGATAATGCTTTCGGCCTCTTCTGCTATGACAAGCACACGTCAGGTCTTGATAAACGGTGCCGGCTCAACCGGTCGATGCACCACCTGATATAACTCTTTTTTCTAAAAGGTGGTGTTCATCATGCAGAGACGATGGAAGCTGTCGTCGGCTCAGCGGGCCGATATGTGGAACCGGTGGAAGGCTGGGCAGTCGTTAAATGCGATTGGTCGAGCGCTCGGCAAGGACCAACACGTCATCCATTTCCTGCTGGCGCGTCACGGAGGGATCGTTCCGCGAGTCCGTCGCCGTTCGCGGCGGGTACTCACCTTGGCCGAACGCGAAGACATCTCCCGCGGAATCGCCGGCGGCTGCTCGCTGCGGGTCATTGCTCAACGTCTTAGTCGCACTTCCTCTACGGTAAGCCGAGAGGTAGCCCGCCATGGCGGGCGCGCGCAGTATCGGGCCAGTGACGCCGACCAACGAGCCTGGCAGTTGGCTCTGCGCCCCAAGGTCTGCCGTTTAGCCCTCCACGAGAAGCTTCGGACCATCGTTGCGAGTAAACTGATCGAGGACTGGTCACCACAACAAATCTCCGGATGGTTGAAGACTGAGTATCCCAAAGACGAGAGCCTGCGCGTGTCGCACGAAACGATTTATCGCAGCCTGTTCATTCAAGCGCGCGGAGCGCTCAAACAAGAGCTGATTCAGCACCTGCGAACCAAGCGGCGGATCCGCCGCTCGCGGCACGCCAGCGTTCACGGGCACTCTCAAGGCAAGATCGTCGATGCCATTTCCATCCGGGAACGACCTGCGGAAGTCGAAGAACGTGCTATTCCCGGCCATTGGGAGGGCGATCTGTTGCGCGGGGCGCGCAACAGCCACGTGGTCACGCTGGTAGAGCGCAGCTCGCGCTTTGTCATGCTCCTAAAGGTATCCGGCAAAGACACCACTACCGTCGTCGCCGCTCTGAGCCGACACGTACGGAGGCTGCCCGCGACACTGTGGCGCTCGCTGACCTGGGACCGCGGACACGAGATGGCCCAACACAAAAGCTTCACGATGGCTACCGACGTACAGGTTTACTTCTGCGATCCGCAAAGTCCCTGGCAGCGCGGCTCGAACGAAAACACCAACGGGCTGTTGCGGCAATACCTGCCGAAGAAATCAGATCTATCTCAGTTCACTCAATCGGAGTTGGACAAGATCGCTCTGCGGCTAAATCAACGCCCACGAGAAACGTTGGGATTTCACACTCCAGCGGATAGACTGCAGGCCAGTGTTGCATCGACCCTTTGAGACCACCGGCATTCTCGGCAGGCTTTTCGCGGGCCGGCTTGGGCGCGCTTAGCGTTTGGGAGGCGAGGCCGCGTTTCCGTCTTTAATGAGACGCGCCAGGAAGATATTCATCAAGGAGTTGGATCCACCGCTTTCCCCACCGGCGACAATCCCGGAAGTCTGACTCAGGCCTTACATTTCCTCTATTGGACACGACTTGACGCCAGCCAGCAAAGCGGACGCCAGTTCTCTGCTTATCCTGACTAGCACACACCGCTGGGACGCGTCGCGGTTCCGGATTCCTGGGTCGGAACAGTCTGCGTGCTTGGCACCGTGTAGGACGTCGTTCCAGCCAGGTTCGCGGCACATTGCTGGATTATCTGCGGAATGGCAGGAAGTGTAGACGGTAGACTCGGGATCGACGGGTCAGGGTTTTTGAAATTAAGCGCGCCGGTGAGATCTCCGACCGTGGCGCGGCGCCAGGCGCTCAAGTTGGGCACCTCGGCACCGAACCGCGTCTCGAGAAATCGCAACACGGAAGTGTGATCGAAGAGGTCGGACGATACGAACCCGCCTCGGGCGAACGGCGAGATGATCAGCATGGGAACGCGAAAACCCAGTCCAATCGGCCCGGCAATCGCGGGACTGCCAATTACGGTTGGGTCCGGTACCGCAGGGGCCGTCACATATTCTCCTGGAGTGCCAAGCGGCGCCGTCACCGGCGCAACGTGATCGAAAAATCCGCCATTTTCATCGTAGGTCACAAAGAAAACCGTCTTTGCCCACAGTGCCGGGTTTGCTCTAAAAGCAGTGACAATGAGGGAAAGAATGCTCTCACCAAACACCGAAGGCGAAGGCGGGTGATCCGAGGTTACGACCGACCCCACCAGCCACGAGACTTGTGGCAAACTCCCGGACGCTACATCGGTCAGAAAGTCGACGGGGAACTGCGGTCCGAACGCATTTTGGTGCAACACCGATGCAGGATCCTGAAAATTCTTGAAGTAGGAAAGAACATTGTCCGAGAGAATCCCGCCGAGAATTGTCACCTCAGGCGACGAGTAAACCTTCCAGGAAATTCCCCGAGCCTGCAACTGTTCGGGCATCGTCGTATAGGTTAGACGGCCATTAAAGGTTGCGCGGTTTATAATGATGGTCTGCAAAATCGGTCCGCCGTTTTTCCCATCTGGGTCGAGGGAGGCCGCCATCGTGTAGAGGCGATTCGGGTCGGTCGGGCCCATCACCGAGCAAAAATAGTTGTCGCAGATCGTAAAGGCATCGGCCAGCGCGTAGTAGTAGGGCAGGTCTGCGCGAGTGTAGTAGCCCATACTTAATACGGCGTCATTGGGATTAATCGGAAGGCGCGAACTCACAAAACCATTCATTGCGCCGTTGTTCCAGCTCTGATGCTGCGGCACCCAGTCATGAGTGATGTCGGGCGTGCAGGCTGCATTCGTCGTGGGCGTGTCCAGGTGGAAGGGCAAGAGTGCCCCCACCGGCGAGCTCGTTATGTTCGTAGGATCGGGTTGCTGGAATGCCCCGCTTGCATCGGAAAATCCGCGGACGCCGCGGTAGCTTCCAAAGTAGTGATCGAAAGACCGGTTTTCCTGAATCAGGATCACCACATGCTCGATGTCACTTAATTTGGAGCAAACGGACGGAACCGACGGAGTAACCCCGCCGCAGCCATGCAAACCCAAAGACGCAAGCTCTGCAATAGCCGTTGCAGACCCGAGTTTCAGTAGTTCCCGGCGAGTGACCTTGTGCATTAACCCTAGGCTTTTGATGCGCTTTCCGCAGCAAAGGTCGGACCGGCTACTAACTACGGGTGTCATGTACCCACCATGCCCAAGCTAACCTCTCCGTCGCAACTCCGTCTTAACGTGTGTAGCCACCGCCTTGAACGCAATCGGGAAGAGTGGCCAATCGAATTTCTAATCGGGAGATTACATGCGCAATCAAAACTTTTGGCGGAGTCCCAAGGCCGTGTTGTGTTCGCTGGCGCTGGCATCGGCGTTAGGCGGTGTTGGATTCGCCAGCGCCACGCACTTTGAGCACCTTCACGACGCACTGGCATTGAAAATGGCAAGTCCAGACGAGGGCTACAGTCAGACGGGCTTCGCGCCTGTCGTAAAAAAGGTGCTGCCCACAGTTGTGAATATCGCGTCATCGAAAGTGTCCAAAGTTCCGACAGAATTCTTCGGTCAATTACCGGACGACCCCATGTTCCGCCAGTTTTTCGGCGATGGCTCTAACCGGGGTTTTAGGACGCCTCGTCAAGCACCGGAACAGCGGGAAAAGGGCCTCGGTTCGGGCGTCGTCATGACGCAAGATGGCTACATCCTCACCAACAACCACGTAGTGGACGGCGCTAGCAATGTCACGGTCACGCTGGCCGATAAACGTGAGTTCAAAGCCAAAGTGATCGGAACCGATCCGAAGAGCGATATCGCGGTACTCAAAATCGATGCTACGAATCTGCCGCCCATAACCATAGCCGATTCCTCGAAGGTTCAGGTTGGCGACTATGCGCTGGCGGTCGGCGACCCATTCGGCGTCGGCCAGACGGTCACGATGGGGATCGTGAGCGCCACCGGGCGGTCTCATCTTGGGATCGAAGATTACGAAGACTTCATTCAAACCGACGCTCCTATCAATCCCGGGAATTCCGGCGGAGCGCTGGTGAATGACCGCGGCGAATTGATTGGCATTAACACAGCTATCATCGCTCACGGCTCAGAAGGCAATCAGGGCATCGGCTTTGCCATCCCCGCAAACATGGCGCGCAACGTCATGCAGCAGATCGTGGAACACGGCAAGGTGACGCGCGCCTATCTCGGAATCGTCCCGCAAGACGTTACGCCGGATATTGCTAAAGAGTTCGGCGAAAAGGAAGCACGCGGCGCGCTTGTGGCCGACGTGAGCGCGGGCAGCCCCGCGCAGAAGAGCGGCCTCGAGAGGGGCGACATCATCCTCGACGTCAACGGAAAGCCCGTTGCCGATAGCAATGCTCTGCGCATGACGATCTCGATGATGGCTCCGGATAGCGATGCGAAGCTGAAGGTACTCCGCAATGGGTCCGAGCGGGAAATCGCGGTGAAGCTGAGTGCTATGCCCACTGAGCAGGCCGCTGCGAACTCAGACGACAAGTCCAACAGCTCCGCCAGCGGCGCGCTCTCTGGTGTGTCGGTCGAGAACCTCGATGCCCAGTCGGCGAACGAACTCGGACTTTCGCCCAACACCAAAGGCGTGGTGGTGACCAACGTCGATCCTTCCAGCGAAGCAGCCGAAGCCGGCCTTCGCCGCGGGGATGTGATTCAGGAAGTCAACCGCCAGCCGGTGAAGAATACGTCTGATTTCGAACGCGCTATGCACAGCTCGAAGGACAAAGCTCTCCTGCTGGTGGATCGCAACGGCAGCACCATGTACCTCGCTGTCTAGTCACCACCACAAAGAAGCTTGCCGGTCCGGCGCGCCCCGCGCCGGACCGGCTTTTTTTCCGTGGTTTCACCTGGCCCACATGACCGGTCTTAGTCAGCCACCGATACCCAGCCAACTTCCGACGAATGGCCAGAAGCGGCTGGTTCCGCAGGTTTGACATAGGTTCGTGTGGGGCGTAGCATCCGGCTCGATCGCGCGAGGTGGTTGCATAAAATCCCCACCCTCCCTAAAAAGGCCGAAAGGGTGGGCTACAAAACGGAGGGCTGTGGGTGGATTCGCGCGGTAAACGCGTCGGACGGCGAGCGATCCTGAAGGCGGGAATCAGCTTGGGAATCGCGCTGAGCCTCGGTGGGGAATCGCCGGGCCAGGAGAACGGCGCGTCCCAACGGCCGAAAGAAGGCGATCTATTGGTCAAGGTCGGTGATTCGACAGCCACGCCGCTAACGCCGGCCGACATTCCAGTGGGGGCCGAGCAGACAATGGCGTGGGCAATGGATCCGACGGACAAGACGGTGCGCAGCGGTTCCCGGCTCAATCGCGTGCTGCTCCTGCGGCTGGACCAGGAAAAGCTAAGTCCGGAGACGAAGTCTCGCGCTGCTGACGGCGTCGTGGCCTACACCGCGATCTGTACCCACACCGGCTGCGAAGTCACCGAGTGGGCGGCGGACGAGCAAATCCTGGTTTGCCCGTGTCACGAATCGCGATTCGAACCCAAAGATGCTGCGCGGGTGGTCGACGGCCCGGCGCCGCGCAATTTGCCGGCGCTGCCGCTCAAGCTGGCCAACGGAACGCTGGTAGTCGCGAAGCCGTTTACAGCGGCGATCGGGTTCGAGGTGCAATAAGTCTTTCGCCAACGTGTTTGTGGCCAAGCGAGGAATATGAGAAAGAGACAAAAGATTCTCGGCACTGAGATGCTGGCATGGATACTCAGCGCTGCGTTTATGGCAGCGGCCCAAACGTCGGCGGCCCAGACAGCGCCGGCGCAGCCGCCCGCCCCGATTCCCGCCATCCTGCAGAATTACAAGCCGGTCACAGCAGAGCGCCTGGTAAACCCGGAGGACGGCAACTGGCTGATGGTCCGGCGCACCTATAACGGCTGGGGGTACAGTCCGCTCTATCAAATCACGGTAGGCAATGTTCAGCGGCTGCAGCCTGTGTGGGTCTTGGCCACGGGCGTGAACAACGGCCACGAGGCGGTGCCGATTGTGAATGAGGGCGTCATGTTCGTGGCGACGCCTGGCAATCAGGTGATCGCGATTAACGTAAGAACCGGCACGATTCTTTGGCGCTACCGAAAGCAACTGCCGGACGATGTCGTCTTACTGCACCCTACGAGCCGCGGAGTGGCGCTCTACGGCGACAAAGTCTTTTTCGCCTCGGGCGATGCCGTGCTGGTCGCGCTCGACGCGAAGACGGGGAAAGAAGTGTGGACCACCAAAGTGGCCGAGAACCACAACGGCTACTACATGAGTCTGGCGCCGCTGGTGGCCAACGGCAAAGTGATGGTGGGCGCGTCGGGCGGCGAACTGGGCATCCGCGGCTTCGTCGCGGCATTCGACCCAAACACAGGAAAGGAATTGTGGAGGCAATATACCGTGCCCGCTCCGGGAGAGCCCGGGAGCGAAACCTGGCCGAGCGGCGACCAATGGAAAACGGGAGGCGGCCCGGTTTGGGTGACCGGGAACTATGATCCGGTAATGAACCTGGCGTTCTGGGGAACCGGCAACGGCGGCCCGTGGATGGGCGATCAGCGCCCGGGCGACAATCTCTACATCGCCTCCACGCTGGCGATCGACGTCGCGACCGGCAGGATTAAAGGCTACCACCAGTACAATCCGAACGAATCGTGGGACTGGGACGAAGTCTCGCCTCCGCTCCTGGTGGACTACAAACGCGGCGGAAAAACGATCAACGGTTTGATTGACGTGGGCCGCGACGGCTATCTTTGGTTCCTCGAACGCACAGACGGCGCGATCAACTTCGTCGAAGGCGAGCCGTTTGTAAAGCAAAACGTCTTCAAGAGCGTGGACCCGAAGACGGGACGGCCGGAGGTTGATCCCGAGCACAAGCCCGGGACCGGCAAGAAAACAGATTTTTGCCCCTCGCACTGGGGCGGCAAAAATTGGCCGCCGGCCGCCTTCAGTCCGATGACGCGCATGCTCTACATCCCCGCGAACGAAAACCTTTGCGCTACATTTACGGCCAAGGAGGTTCAATATTCGCCGGGCACACCTTTCATGGGCACGACGAGCACGCTCGAGACGGCTCCCGGCGCCGATCACATCGGCGAAGTGCAAGCTTGGGATGTCGACACAGGCAAGCGCGTGTGGACGCACACGTACGCGAAGTCGCCGAACTGGGGGCCGATGCTGGTCACCGCCGGAGGCTTGGTATTCAGCGGCGGGACCAACGATCGAATGTTTCATGCCTTCGACGCGTCGACTGGCCAACTCTTGTGGGAATTCCCGACGAACTCCGGCGTCATCGGACAGCCTTCGTCGTTCATAGTGGATGGCAAACAGTACGTCGCTGTCCAGTCGGGCTGGGGCATAGATTCGCGCGCCATGCAGGCGCGGTTGAACACGCTGTTTCCGGGAGAATATCCGGAGGTGCCGGAGGGCGGAGCCATCTGGGTGTTTGCCGTGAAGTGACACGCGGCGTTTCGGTCCGCACCGGTGAGAGAGGAGTCTATGCGATCTTCGAACAGACTAGGTGATCGTCGTGCATTCCTAAGCTACCTGGCAGCTAGTCCAATCCTGGCATATGCGGGGCTCACATCTCGGTGGGTGGAAGACGTGATGACCGAAACGGCCGCCGCTCAGGACCCGGCAGCTCTAAGCAGGCAAAATGAAGTCATCATCAAGTCCGTGAAAGAAGCGCTCAACGTCTTCGATTTCGACACGGTCGCACGGACGAAGCTCACGCCGGCTCACTACACTTTCATCACGGACGGATCGTTCAATAACGAAACGCTTCGAGCAAACCGCGAGGGCTTCTCAAAATATGCAATTCGTCTGCGCCGATTGACCGGCATCACCAAGGTCGATCAATCCGTGCGCATTTTCGGGACTAACTGGGATTCGCCGATCTTCCTGTGTCCGGTCGGCAGGATGAATGCATATTATCCGCAGGGTGCCGTGGTTGTGGCTCGAGCCGCGAAGGCCACGCGCACGCTCCAAGTGCTGGCCGGCTCGCAAGTCATCGTCTCCGATCCTAAGGCGATCGAGGATGTCGTCGCGGCACGCGGTGAACCGCTCTGGGTCGCAGGACTAGGAGACACGCTCGACCGGCCATTGGTTAAGCGGATTGAAGAAACAGGATGCCCCACGCTGATGTGGACGATCGATGACGGCGGCGCGAATACGATCGGCGCCAAATCCGTGCAACGCGCCGGCGTAGCGAATCTTGACCGCGAGGCCGACTCGCGTTGCGTCGGGTGCCACGGAAATCTGCCGAAAGTTACGAGAATTTCACCAGGCACGCCGATGGATGTGATGGGGGCAATCGGCTCTCTGCGAGGCGAGAACAGCATCAAGTTGAACTGGGACGACGTCCGGCGCGTGCGAGATATGACTCGTATGAAGCTGGTGCTGAAAGGAATCGTAGCTCAGGAAGACGCGGAGCTTTCTGTCAAAAACGGAGTGGACGGCGTGCTCATTTCCAATCACGGCGGCCATGAAGACGCCAGTGGCCGCGGAACGATCGACTGCTTGCCCGAGGTTATGGCCGGTACTGGAGGCAAGATTCCTGTGTTTATCGATAGCGGCTTTCGATCGGGAGCGGACGTCTTCAAAGCGCTGGCGCTCGGCGCGACCGCGGTGGGAATCGGCCGGCCGCACATCTGGGGTCTTGCCTCATTCGGCCAGGAAGGCGTTGAAACGGTGATCGAGCTCCTGCGGCGTGAACTGCAAGTCGTCATGGGTCAGACGGGCGCGGCATCCATCGCAAACATCCGCCGCGATTCGCTTGTTTCGCGAAATTGAGGCAAGCTTGGGCGATAAATTCCGCCGCGTTCGGAGAAGAGACTTATCAGGAGTTAGACTTTGCGGCCTCGCGTACCGCGCCGATTGCTCTGGCAGTAGACTCGTGACGGTAGGAAAAGAGGCGATCGAGTTTACGGCGTACGAGACGGCCTGCAAGCATCCTTCCTAGCGCGCCCATGGGCAAAGCATATTCCACCCGATCCTCAAGGTAGCAGGCGAACGGGCCATCCGGCTCAAAGCTGTGTGTGTGCTGCCAAACCGCGAATGGTCCCTTAATTTGGCGGTCACGAAACATGCGTCCTTCCTGGCACGCCGTGTGTTCGCTGATCCATGTGTGCCAAAAAGGACCTATGCGAACGCGGATCTCGACATGCGAGCCGACTTCGCGAATAGTGCCGGTGCGCCGGATCACGCGAGCGTGCTCCCACGGCGGCATCAGTTGTTCCAGCGCATCTGGTTCGGCGTGCCACGCAAAGAGCTGCTCGGCGGAGATTGGAAAACGGGTCCGTTTCACAAACACTTCGGGCATCATCGGAGTTCACCAGTGTAGCTGATGTGTAGCACGCAACGAGCTAAGAACGACAGATTCCAAATTGAGCAACGCTGCCCACAAGCTCATCCGGCCGCTGGCCATGCTGCGAGATAATCCGGTCAATAGGAGCCTGATCTTCGTGCAA
This sequence comes from uncultured Acidobacteriota bacterium, assembly GCA_963804535.1. Taxonomy (GTDB): domain Bacteria; phylum Acidobacteriota; class Terriglobia; order Acidiferrales; family UBA7541; genus Palsa-189. The sequence continues at coordinate 138,821 of CAWDQT010000007.1, read as the reverse complement.
CTGGCGAATGGACTACATGGTTCGATTCAGAAACCTTGGCGCTATAAAACTGCCGCAATGTGGCTGTACCTCGCCTCAGCGGCGACCGCCATTAATTCAATAATCCTGAATAGAAACCACCGTTTTATTGACTTGCTAGTGGGCCTCTCATTTACGCAATTCGTGGACGCAGTATTCCTCGGACTGGGCGTAGAGCCGGAAGGTTCCCCAGATTGGTTAGCCGATGCCCTACCCGCTTTGATAATCGACGCATTATTCGTGTCCGTGCTCATAGTGCTGGCCGTCAGGGTTTCTTCTCGAAGTCGTGCTGCTGCGAAGGTTGCTTTGTGGGTCTATTCCCTTGACACGCTCCTGTTCGTTATTATTTTCGTTACGTCAATCTGGGTGCGTGTGAACCGTACGTTCCATACGTCGGGAACTACAATCGCATGGCAGGGCTCAACTGTCGTCGCCCACATTGTTGGCATTTTCATTTTGTTTCACGCAGTGCGAGCTGGCAGTTCTAAGGTTCAACCTATTCCACAATAGTTATTGAGAAGTTTCGCGTTAAGACTCATGAGCGAGGGGACCTCTCTTGCGGTTTTGCGCGCATCTCCAACATAACCATCGTGGAATGAGCACTTACACAAAAAAGGGGTGGGGGTGGCAGCTTCTGAACACGCTTGTCGGCCCTCGATTTCATGACTATAGTAGCCGCATCGATACGCATTGTGATCGAGCGGCGGTGAGAATCCTTGTAGCTCAGGTCGTACCGCCGATGCCCGGCGAGCAAGCGCTTAAATCTAAGACCGGCGGGAGACCTGAGGTTTTTTCCTGGAGTATATTTTCGCAACTGGTTGAGGTAATCCGTTGGCTTCAGTTAACCGGGCGTGGCGCTCAACATCCTTGCGGCTGATTGTATTTTTCGGCGCTATCGCGTTGTGCTTCTTCGCATTTTCGGGCCGACGCGCGCCCGTCGTTCTCACCTATCCTCCCACCGCGCTTGCAAGGCTGGCGACTGATCCGGCGGGCGATATGTGTACCTGGTGGGGCGACGGCAGTCCCGAAGTTTTGGCTGACGCACCGGCGGACGCGAGCACAACCGAAGGCGAGCTTCCTCCCCTTCGCTACGTGATCGATCCCTACCCCACCTTCAACGGCATCGTCCTGGACCCGCGGGGCAATCGCGTGATCATGAGCGACGAAAACCGCAAAAGCGTCCTGACGTACGAGCGTTCAGCGGGCGGCAACTCGTCGGCTGTAACGTCGCCCATGTGGCAGATTATCGGCCCGCAAACCGAAGTCGGCTTCATTGCAGGCGTGGAGATTGACCCGGAGCGCCGCGAGATTTATGCGGTGAATAATGACGTCGAAGATCGCATCGCAGTGTTCGATTTCGATGCGAATGGCAATCTCAAGCCCAAGCGCCATCTGTATGTCCCGCACCAAAGCTGGGGAATTTCCCTGAATGGCTCGCGCGCAGAAATGGCTATTTCGGTTCAGCAGCTCAGCATGCTTGCCATCTACCGCCGCGACGCCAATGGCATGGATGCTCCACTTCGCATCATCAAGGGGTCACAAACGAATCTGGCTGACCCGCACGGCGTGCGATGGGATACCGCTCATCACGAAATCATCGTGGCGAGCCACGGGAATTCCACCGAGATCGCGCCCTATACGGCTTACGACGCGCAGACTTCGCCCGATGACGAGCATATTCTCGGTGGAAAATTCGTCCCGCCCTCAATCAACACCTTCGATGAAACCTCCAGCGGCAATGCCAAACCTGTCCGCACAATCGAGGGTCCGAATACAAAATTGAACTGGCCCATGGGAATCGATCTCGACGGCATGCACGATGAAATTGCCGTCGCGAACAACGGCGATAACTCCGTATTAGTCTTCCGTCGCACAGCGGAGGGCAACGTCGCTCCGTTGCGCATGATTCGCGGTGCAAAAACGGGCCTTTCGAGCCCCATGGGCGTGGCAATTGATCCTGAGCACAACGAAATCTGGGTGGCGAACTACGGCGACCACACCGCGCTCGTTTTTGCTCGCGATGCTACCGGCGACGCCGCGCCCAAGCGCATCATTCGCAATGCGCCTGCGGGAACGCCCACCGGCGGCTTCGGCAATCCTTACGCCGTGGCCTACGATTCCAAGCGCGATCAGCTTTTGGTTCCCAATTGAGTGAGCCAGCCGCGCATCGCGGTGTTTGCCAGGTCGGCAAACGGAAATTCAAATCCGGTCAGGATCATCGCCGGGCAAGCTACGCGCTTGAGCCGAACGATGCATGGCATCGCCTACGATGCGACGCATGACGAAGTCGTAGTTCCCGTTGCGCTCGCCGACGCCGTGCTGGTGTTCCGCGGCGGCGCCGATGGCTCTGAAGCGCCCATTCGCGTCATCCAGGGCACCAACACCAAGATGATCCGGCCGCACACCGTCACCGTCGATGAGCGGAATAACGAAATTATCGTGGGGATTCCAGCGGCCGCAGCGTCCTGGTTTTCGATCGCAATGCCAACGGCAATGTGCCGCCGAAGCGCATCATTCAAGGCTCTCGCACGGGCTTGTTGTTCGTCGTCGGCGTCGCCGTCGACCCCGTTCACGATCGCATCATTGCAGCCAGCTCTGCGAGCGTGCCCGGAAGAAAGACTGGTCTTTTTATCTTCGGCCGTACCGATCAGGGCGACGTTGCTCCGCGAGCCGTAATCGCCGGACCAAAAACCGGAATCGTCCGGCCCTGGCAACTTGCATCCGATCCTCAGCAAGGCAAGATTTTCGTCGCCGCAATTAACAATGAGAGTCATCCGCCTTACGAGTTGGAAAAACCGAGAGCCGATTTGCCTCACGATGTGCAACTGCCCTCGCCTTGGAATAGCGGAGCGCTTGGTTTTATCGGCGTGTGGGATATAAATGACGACGGCGATGTGCCGCCGCGTTCAGTGATCAAAGGCGACAACACATTTCTGGTTCATCCCGGCGGAGTGGCCATCGATCCCAAGGACGGCGAGGTCTTCGCCACCGACAGCATTCGCAACGGATTATTCAGTTTCCTCGCGCCGAACCTTTTCCCCGCAGCGTTCTCCATCCCGTTCAAACCCAGGAAACGCAACGACCCGTTCGGCTCGATAACATCCCGCTGAGTGCTTCTTTTGCCCGGACTAGCTCGCCGCGCCCTGAAGGGTGGCCAGCGATTCCTGAATACTGGGCGATTTTCCCTGCTCTATGTCTTTCCGGCGAAGCTGATGGAATTTTGTCAAGATACCGTTTGCTTCCGCCAGCACCTTGATTCGGCTCGCGTATTCGGCGATTTTCGCTCCAGGTAGCGCCCAAAGGGCAATATCGTCCGTAAGCGTGTTCAGATAGGCGCGTGCCCCGCAACATCCGAGGCTGAGGGCGGGCCTGCTGCTGTTGGCGGCCTGCGGTATCACCGCGCACGCAGGCCGGCCCATGGCCGGGGGCACGCCAGCATCCACTTGCTGGATCGCTTCCGTGATAACCAGACCTTGCCGAGAGTTCACGAACAGGAGCACCACACTCGGGGGCATAGGAGTCGAGCTGAGCGGAGCATAGACGACGTATTTCGGCTCCTGCTTTAACGTCGCGATACCCGGAATGTCTTCGGGCCGCACATACCCCAGGTCCGCAAAAACTTTCAGGCTGACGTTCAGATTTTCCTGCCGTGAAGCTGTATCCAGAGGCATGTGATGCGTATACATCCCTATCGTGCAGTTTTCGTGATCTTTCGGGGACGTCGTAAAAGCGCCGCGCGCGCCTCTTTCCCAAAACGAGCAGCCGGCCGGCGCTGGTTGCGTCGAAGGTGAAACGCCGGCGGGAGCTGTATCGGTCAAGCAGACTGCTACCGGAGGAGTTCGCAATTGGAGGCAATCTGTCAGAGTTTGGGCTATGCCCTCAAATTGGTTCATTGAAATCTCCTTTGTCGAGCGGATATTTTCCTCATGTCATGCCACTGAGATTTCGGAACGTCGCGCCGGAATTGTCTGCGAACTTCCGTTTGCCCGAAAGCCTTGCGCCTAAAGCAGAAGCTCCAGGGTTCTCATCTCCAGTTACGCTTCGGAGGAAATGATTTGAGGGAAACAGACGGGTTCCGATTGGTCAGCTCTGGTGGCTTTCAGCGGGACCATTTCCTTCTGTAACCGTAAATCCTGCCTCTTCGATCAGCCGTCTAATCTCTCGAGCCTCAATCACGTTGGAATCGAATCCAATGTCAACCTTTCCACTCGGATATTCGGCTTTGACTCGTGCGATCCCTTCGTGCTTCTCCAATATCGTTTGCAGCCCGACGGCGCAGGTCACGCACGTGAAGCCCTTCACGGTCCAGGCGACGCTGGCATTCTCCGCAAGCCTCTTTTGCGCCGTACCCAATTTCAGCAACGCAACGCCGGCGCCACTTCCCGCCAATGTCTGGATAAAAGAGCGACGTCGCATCATTTCTTTTCTCCTTCGCAGCTCGTACATTGAATCTCGGTGCAAATAAGGTGCAGAGATTTGAGCTTGGGCGCGTATTTCGTCAGGCCCATCGTTCCAGGGACAATTTGGTGGCACGACGCGCAGCCGAATTCCTGAAACCTTGCTGCTTTTGCTTTTTCGTCCGGCGTTCGGCTCGCTTGGGGGACCTGGGCGATCACATTCATCGCGGTTAATAATGCGGTGCATCCTTCAAAGCCCTTGCCCAACTGCTTGCCGCGCTCGGTGAAGCCAAGCTTGCCATCGGCACTTACCGTGTGGCAACTCGCGCAACCTTGATTGTCAAAAACGTATTTTGTCAGCGCGCCGGAGCTCATGTGCGCTATTTGTGCGTCTGACAACGTATTCGCGGAAGCAGCCGCTGTGCCCGAACGAGATAACAGCAACAAAGAAGCTGCTAGCGCGAACCCAAGCACCAAGCCGGTAAAGATCCAGGCGCCCGATTTCCTGCCGCCCCACCATCGTGTCAGTTTGAAGTGCCCCCAAAACTGCATTCGATTGACTCCCCAGCAATCAGGAATTGCCCTGGATCAGGTCTCCTGGACGAGGCGATTTTATACCCGGTGCCCCGGCAAACCAAATTGTTCCGGAACGCTGGTCGGGAACTCGTCGAGCCGATCTCCTATTTAGCCGCCCTCGATTGAACATTCTCATCGATCGGTTCCAGCTTCATAATCGAAGCCCCGTGATTATTGCCCACCCAAAACGTCACCGGAGTCGTTGAATTGTCGACGAAGACGCGCCGAACGTTGGTCTCCTGCGGCAGCAGATATTCCGTGACGTCTCCAGTGTTCGGGTTGAGCCGCACCACGCGGTCGGTAAACATGGACGCGGTCCACACATCGCCGTTCTTATCCACCACCGCCTGATACGGCGCGCTCCACGGCGTTGGAACCTTCCACTCCTGAATCTTTTCCGTCTTTGGATCGAACATGCCGACCGCATTGGCGCCGTATTCCGCGAACCACAGACGGTCTTGCGCATCCACCATCCCTCGGCGCGGCCGCGAATCTCGCGTCGGCGTCGGATATACGTGGAACGCTTTCGTCTTTGCATCGATCCTGCCGATATTGTCAGCTGCGAAATCCAGCAAGTAGAGGTCGTTCTCGTGGTTCCCCGGAATGCCATACGCGTTGATGTTGCGCCCCGCGCCGGAGATCGCAAACGTCCCCAGGTTCTCATACGTGCCCGTCTTGACGTCCAGCCGCAGGATGGAATGATCGTCTTGGTTGTTCGTCCAAACTTTGCCGTCCACGTAGGAATAGATCGGCATCACCATCGATTCCTGCGTGTGATCCTTTTGCAGCTCTTTCGGCAGCGGGAAAACCTCAACTTTCTCGGTCTTCCTGTCGAATTTCGCGATTCCTCCCTGATACATCATCGCCAGCCAGGGATTTTCGTCCTTATCCAGCTGCAGCTCGAGCGATCCCTTTGGAAATCCCTGCTTCAGCAGCGGAATCGGATATTCCGTAGCCTGGCCGGTTTTCGGATCAAGTTTGCCGACGAATTCGTCGGCAAAATCCGAATACCAGACGGTGCCGCCCGAATCGACGACCACGTCGTGCGGTTGCGCCACCTTACGCGGCAAATCGTATTCCGTGATGATGACGCGCGTGGCCTGAGCCTTGGGCCGCGGCAACGTCTTAAGCGTGTATTCCCATCTTTCCGTCGAGCTCAAATTCGTGGTGGCCAGCCAGTCCGCAACCGGTTGAAGATTGCCTCTTGGGCCGCCTCCGCGCGCGCCGCCCGCCAGCAGTTGCGGATGCGCCGGCGTGCTGCCTTGGGAATAAAGGCTCATGCGCTGGATCACAGCCATAAATTCATCGGCATTATGAGTAGATCGAGCGATGCGCTCCAAGGTATGGCAGCCAGTGCAGTCGAGCAGAAACTTCTTCTGCGTGTCCGTTCCCGGCATGCTCATGAGCCATTCCGCGTTGTTTAACTGCGCGGCAAGACTTTTCGCCGGGCGGAGCTTGATATCCGCTGTTGCCGTTGCCCCGGCCGCGACATTCACACTCGCCGGCCCATCCATCTCGTAACCAACAGCTCGAATCTTAAGGGAGTACTGGCCGGGTCCGAGCTTCGAGGATGGGAAGCTATAGTGGCCATCCTTATCGCTGACTACATCGATGGTGATGGTGGACCCGTCCTTTTTGGCCCCGACCACCACGCCTTCCATGGCGCCTTCCTTCTCTGAAGACACTTGGCCGCTTAAGGCGACGCCGGGCGAATTTGCGGCTTTCGTCAGACGGGGTGCAAACAAGAAGAGGCTGAGCGCCGCGGTCGCGATTCCAGCCAGGAGCACTATCTTCGACATAAGATCTCCCTCAAAATTCGGTTGACTGTCGGAATTTCAGTTGGACTTCCCGATGACGCTAAGGTACACCCGGAGACCGCTCGCGAACAATGCTTGTAGCAGTCGGCTAGCCGGGCGAGTCATAGGCCCGAATCGTTGAATCAGCCGGAAACGTATATCAAAATGCAACGAAGGCAAGGAATTCCCGATAAATGAAACCCATCTTGGTGGAATCGTTTCTCACGCCGGCAGAAGCGCAAGCATTGCTCGCGTCCGTCCAGTCTTTGCCTTGGACGCGAGGCAGATTCATGGGCCGTGCTGTGCCTCGAGAGGAAGTCTGGATGGGGCCTTACGCATACAAATTCTCGGGACGCACGCTCGTTCCCGCCCCTTGGACACCGGAAATTGAAGCCCTCAGGGTTAAGATTGGCGAGCAGTACGGCGGCGATTACAATAGCGTGCTGCTCAATCGCTACGCGAATGAGCAGGATAGCGTCTCCTGGCATTCCGACGACGAACCGGAAATGGATTCAGATCACCCGATCGCATCTCTTAGCCTCGGCGCCGCACGCGAATTTCTGGTTCGCCCGATCACGAGCAAGAACGCCGTGCAATCATACGTCCTCACTTCCGGAAGCCTTCTCGTCATGCCGCCCGGATTTCAGCAGAGATACCAGCACTGCGTCCCGAAATCGCAGCACGCCTTGCGCCACTCGAGTAAATCTGACGTTTCGTCGAATGAAGTTGGCAAAGTAGAAGCGGTTAGCTCGTCGTAGCCGCGCAGCTTCTGCTCGATAATCTACGAAGACTCCGTTGCAGCCTTGGCCGCGGGCCGGAGAAAAGTAAGCTCCAGCAGCCTCTGCCGAAGCGCCTCGCCGGCTTCCGTAAAAACTTGATTACAGGTGTAACGCAATCGCTCTTCGGCCGAGCGAGACATTGTTTCAAGGACTTCGTTGGATTCCTGGCTGAATTTGCTGATCGTTTCTTGCAGCGAGGAACGGGAAATCTGGTCCAGGCGCATTTCGTGAGCTTGGATGGCTTGCTCGCCCAATTGCGCCACGGCTTCTCTCAGTCTGTTTTCGCGCTCCAGCGTTTCCGCCCGAACCGTTTCGAGCACGGAACTCACTTGATTCAGCAGGTCCTGGCTGGCCCTGCTCAGAGTAGCCTGCGCGTCCTCGGTAAAAGTGGTGCGCAGCCGCGATAACAACTGCTCCCCTTCGCTTTCCGCATTGGCGCGAATCTGTGCGCGCCATTCTTCGATAACCTTCGAGATTTCTCCGCTGGCCGCCTCCGCCTTGGTTGAGAATTCTTGCAGGGCGTTCTCCGCTTTTTCTCTGACGTTATCGGAAGCTGCATTCAAGCCCTTTTCGAGTGCGGCTTGCATGCGCATTTGGGCCTTCTTCTCGCACCATTCCGAAACTTTGAATAGCGACCCAAAGGCGGTGTAGGTCGTGTCTGTCGCTTTGTCTTCAAGCTGCGCGATCCACTTGGCGGTGGCTGCGCGCCCGGACTCCTCCACCTGGTGCTCCGCGTTTGCCACCAAATCCTGCATAAACGCGTGCATTCGCCCGTTGGCGGACTCCAGGACCTGCTCCGAAACCTTCGAGAGGTTCTCCTGCGTGCTCTTTAGCGACTCTTGCGCGGCCATCGTCGCCGTTTCGATATTTTTCAGCGTCTCGTTGGTGCTTTCCAGCCTCCTGCTGAGTTCAGTTTTCAAGTGATCGGTAAACCGATCGATTTCCTGGTCCGTGACATGCTCGACCGTTCGTACCTGTTCGGTCCATGCCGAAATTGTCTCTTCGGCGCGCCGCTTCATCTCCTGGCTGGTGGTTTCCAAAACGGCGTTAGCGCGCGACTCGAGATTTTGTCCCGCAGCTTCCACGATTCGATCGAGCTTGGAAAGCTGTTCATTCATCCGCTCATCGGCAGCCTGCGACCCTCTCAGCGATTCCTGCAGGCGATCATTCTGCTCGTCAAGATATTGGCGCAATCCGCTGAGCTTCAGGTCCAACTCGCTGCTCGCCTGGACGAGTTTTGCAGCCTCGTCGTTAACACGCTCTTGGATGCGCAGATCGGCGGCCTCGAGTTGCCGCAGCGTCTGCCGCGACCTCTCGTCCTGGTCGCTTAGCGCGTCACGTAATATGTTGAACTTGTTCTCCGTCTGAGCAGCTACTTCCGTAAGCGCTTCGCCCATTTTCGCTACGCGCGAAGACGCTTCCTTTTCCATCGCCTCGGAATCGCGCGTGATACGCGAGATTGCCTCGTCCGCGACCGACTTCAAGGAACGCTCCATCTGTTTGCGCCACTCGTCCCGCAGCCCGGCCAATTCAGTTTCCAATCGTTCTTTCCTAAAAATAATCATGATTGCTTTATGACTCCCTGAACTATGAACCTGCTGGTCATCAGAGACGAATGTACCACAGCCTTTGCTTGAGTTAGATTTAGTTGGCTGCGTTCAGGGAGAATTTAGGGGCGTGGGTACTCGACGTACTATATCTTGCTCAAGTTCTTGCCGGCTTCAGCCCTGATACGGCCTGGGCCTTCTTTAGCCTTTGAGTTTGAGATACTTCGGCGTGATCTACAAGGCCGCGCAGCAGCTTCAAAACATGCGCTGCACTGAGGAACCGTAGTGACTGCTCCCTCTAAAGAAGGCCATTTGAAAATTGCGGTGCCGGATATTGGCGAGGTATCGGCCCTATGGCTGTGCCCTGCCAGTGCCCGCTGGCTGCTCGTGCTGGCGCACGGCGCCGGAGCGGGTATGAGCCACCCTTTTCTCGGAAAGCTCGCGGCCGAACTGGCAAGCGTGGAAGTCGCGACGTTTCGGTATCAATTCCCCTACATGGAGCAGCGGCGCCGCGTCCCGGACTCCCCGCCTGTCCTCAAATCGACGGTTCGGGCCGCGGTGAGAGCGGCCAGCGAGACCGCGCCTGACCTGCCCATCTTGGCGGGAGGCAAATCGATGGGAGGACGCATGACTTCGCAGGCCGCCGCGGATCATCCGCCTGAGTTTGAAAAAGTGCGCGGTCTGGTCTTCTTCGGCTTTCCGCTGCATCCTCCCGGCAACCCGGGCACAAAGCGCGCAGAACATTTGGCTCAGGTCCGGATACCAATGCTCTTCCTGCAAGGCACCCGCGATCAATTCGCGGACCTGAAGCTGCTGCGCCCGATCTGTGCAAACCTGGGCGCAAGGGCGACCCTGCACGAGATCGAAACGGCCGACCACTCATTTCACGTTTTGAAAAGTTCGGGAAAGACCGATGCGGAAGTTATGCGCGAGTTGGCGCAATCCGTTCGCACTTGGGCAGACGCGCTCTCCGCAAGCGGCACTGCTCGGCGCGCCTAGAGTCCCACGACTTCAATCGGCCGCAGCCGACCGGGCGCGCTTTTTGCGCTTTTCTTCGATCATCGCCTGTGCCGCGGCTAGCCGCGCAATCGGTACGCGGAAGGGCGAAGCGCTTACGTAGTCCATGCCCACGCGATAGCAGAACTTGACGCTCTCGGTGTCGCCGCCGTGCTCGCCGCAAATTCCAACCTCGAGGTGCGGACGAGTACGCCTGCCCCGCTGGATGGCCCATTCGACCAACATGCCCACGCCGGCGCGGTCGAGAGTCTGAAAAGGATCGGTGGTGAAAATCGCCGCCTTCTGTTCGTCCAAATACTCCGGCAAAAAGCGGCCCGCATCGTCTCGCGAAAGCCCCATGACCGTTTGCGTGAGGTCGTTAGTGCCAAAGCTGAAAAATTCGGCTTCCTCGGCGAGTTCGTCTGCAAGCAGCGCGGCTCGCGGCAATTCAATCATCGTGCCCACCAGATAGTGGAGCTTGATGCCCGCCTTTTGGATTAGGTCATCGGCAATCCGCCGCGTCTCATCCACCAGAATTTTTAGCTCCTTCCTATCCAGTGTGAGCGCATGCATGATCTCCGGAATAACCTTGATGCCTTCTTTTCTGCACTCCAGCGCCGCCTCGATAATCGCGCCCACCTGCATATCCAGAATTTCCGGATACGTGATCAGCAAACGGCACCCGCGATGGCCCAGCATCGGGTTCGATTCCCTCAGCTGTTCCACGCGACGCGCCACCACCTGCGGCGTCAGCCCAACCTTTTCCGCCAACTCTTTTTGCTTCTCCGGATCGTGGGGCACGAATTCGTGCAGCGGCGGATCGATCAGGCGAATCGTTACGGGATATCCGTCCATGGCACGGAAGATGCCCATGAAATCGCCGCGTTGGAACGGTCGCAGCCGGTCGAGAGCCTTTTGCCGCGCCTCGCGGCTATCCGCGATGATCATTTCCTGAATAGCCAGCTGGCGCTCGGCACTGCGTTCCGGGTGCTCAAAATCCTTGAAGAACATATGTTCTGTGCGGCAAAGCCCGACGCCCGTCGCGCCCATCTCGCGGGCTTTGCGTGCATCCTGCGCCGTATCGGCATTGGCGCGCACGCCGAGCTTACGAATTTCGTCCGCCCATTTCAGAATGGTGTGATAGTGCTTGGGCATTTCCGGCGTAGCAAGCTGCACCTGGCCGGCATAGACCGTGCCGTCACTGCCATCCAGCGTGATCCAATCGCCTTGACGGATCACGTGGCCGTTCGTAGACATCTGCTTGGCGGCGTAATCGATGAACAACCTCTCGCACCCGACGATGCAGCACTTCCCCCACCCGCGCGCCACGACTGCTGCGTGGCTGGTTTTGCCGCCCGTAGCCGTCAGCACGCCTTGAGCAACGGCCATTCCGCCCACGTCTTCGGGGCTCGTTTCGCGCCGCACCAGCACGACCTTTTCGCCCTTCTTGACCCATTCCTCGGCCTCATGTGCCAGGAAAACGGCTCGTCCCACAGCCGCGCCGGGAACAGCGTTGATGCCGACGCAGAATTTCCGCTGGAGTAATTCCTGTCGAGACACCGACGAAGCAATCACCGGATAAAACAGTCGCTCTATGTCCTGTGCCTGGATACGCTCAATTGCATCCTCGCGCTTGATCAAGCCTTCCTGGACCATGTCTGCGGCAATGCGGAAAGCGGCGGCCGGCGCGCGCTTGCCCGTGCGTGTTTGCAGCATATAAAGTTTCCCGTCTTCCACGGTGAACTCCATATCCTGCATATCGCGATAGTGCTTCTCCAACAACTGCCTGGCGCGCTCGAGTTGCTTATAAACTTTGGGCATCCGCCGCTCGAGTTCCCCTAAAGGCATGGGCGTCCGAATTCCCGCCACGACGTCTTCGCCTTGCGCATTCGCAAGGAAATCCCCGTAAAAATTCTTTTCTCCCGTCGAAGGATCCCGCGTGAAGCAAACTCCCGTGCCGGAATTATCCCCGGTGTTACCGAAAACCATTTGCACCACATTTACGGCGGTCCCTAGAAGACCCGTAATGTGCTCCACGCGCCGGTAGGTGACCGCTTTTTCCGCCATCCAGGATTCAAATACCGCGCCGATGGCGCCCCAGAGCTGCTCGGTAGGATCTTCCGGAAACGGCTCGCCCGCTTCTCTTTGAAATAGTCTTTATATTCGGCAACCAGCTTCTGCCAATTCTCCGCCGCCACTTGAGTGTCGTCTTTGGCGTTCAGCCGGCCTTTCAGCGCGCGCAGCCGCTCCTCGAGCTCTTCTTTTGGCAGGCCGGTCACCACCGTGGCATACATCTGCACGAAGCGGCGGTAGGCGTCCCAGGCGAAGCGCGCATTATTGGTCCGCCGCGCCAGGCCCTCCACCGTCTGATCGTTCAGGCCCAGATTCAAAATCGTTTCCATCATTCCGGGCATGGAGCGCGCAGAGCCCGAGCGCACGCTTACCAGCAACGGGTCTCGGGCGTCACCCAACTTCTTGCCTACCGTGCGCTCGAGCCGCACGAGATTCTTCTCCACTTCCGAACGAAGCTGCGGCGGGTGCTTTTTGTCATGCTTCAAGTAGTAGTCGCAGCATTCCGCACTGATGGTGAAGCCGGACGGAACAGGCAGGCCTATGCGCGTCATCTCGGCAAGTCCCGCTCCCTTGCCGCCGAGAATCTCCTTCATATCGCCGGTGCCTTCGGCCTTGCCGGAGCCAAAGAAGTAAACGTATTTCACGTGTGGTAGTGTCCTCTTGAGCTTATTTACTTCTGTTCACTAGATGCTGGATAGGGAATCGCGGTTCATCGGCCCCAGATCCCGTCAATGGAGACCATGTTTTGGTCCCGATGGACCAATAGGTAGTAGTAAAGGAAGGCGTAGATCAACTGTAGCCCGGCGACGAGCCAATCCTGGGCTAGATTTGTGCCGATAGCCAGCGCCATCAGAACCAACCCACCGGCGATTAATGCGAATCGCGTCCATAAACCCAACAACAGAAGCAGACCGAGCGTAGTCTCGACCGGCGGCAGTGCCCAGGCGAACGCCGGCAGCAGGCTCGCCGGAACGGCAGGAGTTTTCTCAAAATAGTGATTTAAGTAGGCCAGGAATGCCGCGTGCCCGGCCATCAAGCGGCTGACACCGTGCAGCATGATATTTGCTCCAAATGAAAGCCGCAGAATGGTATACGCCCAAATCGAATCGCTAAATCGGCCACGAGGAATGGCCACTCGGCTCGTCGTCGCCGGTTCGAACGATTTCGTAGTTGCATAATCAGCCATATAGCCTCCGCGCGTGAACTTCCAACCTTAACTAGCGGGCCCGTTGAGGCCGCCCTGGACCTACTTCCTCGTCTCACCTCACCCTATGTGGCCGGGTATTATACACGCATTGCCCTGCACCTCGACTTCTTGGCCCTACGGCGGGAAACAAGGGCAAGTCTCAATGAATGTCGATAATCCGGCGCTCTAAGCAAAGGCCTTTCGCCGGTCGATGTCATCAAGGCCATCAGTGCACAGACTAGCCCTGCCTGCGGGCTTGGCCTCGGGTCCCAAGCGCATCGTTCGAACGATTTCGCATGCACTCGCCGCGCCGATTGTTCGAATAAACCATTGAGTAAATAGCAGTTGACCGTCATTTTACGTTCAGGGTACTATCCCGCATGCTTTCTCTTTCTGTCCCGATTTTGCCGATCTCCTCTATCCATCCCCTGGCCCCGCTGTCATCCCGAGCGATGACCGGGTCCCCAGCGTGCGCCGGTTTTGCGCGAACTGTGGTGCAAGCCAAGCATCTGCAGTTTCCCTTTGCGGCCATCCTCACGCTGGCGCAACATCGCCGGTGCGCGCCCTCGTCGCTTGGTTTCGAATTGACTCCGCCGCGAACGGGCCCTGCCTCAACTTTTTCGCGAAAGCCGCTTCCCGGCCTTGGGAATCCTAAGGCGTCCGCCGCTTTTTCCGCCAAAGCGCTAGAACACGCAGCCACAAAATGAAAGGCCTAAGTCTTCTAGAATGCGCACTTACACAAAAAGGGGGAGGGGGGTGCCGGCCTGTTTCGCGTCCAATCCACTTCGTTTTTCGTCAGCGTCGAGCCCAGATGCCATAATGGCCTCCTTCGCGGCCCAAGGAGCATCTATCTGCAGACCTCGCGGCAAAGGAGACGGTATGGGCAAAGCTAAGAGGCATCTCATCCTGCTGTTGTTGGCGGCGCTGGCCGCCATCCCGTCGGCATGCGCGCAGACTGGTACGATCCGCCTGTCTGCCGACTTGCGCGAAGCCCCTCGCCGCATCTTCCACGCCCGCCTCGAGCTGCCGGTAAAGCCAGGCCCCTTGACCCTGCTCTACCCGAAGTGGATTCCCGGCGAGCACGCGCCCGACGGCCCCATTGCCGACATTGTTGGCCTAAAGTTTTCCGCCAACGGCAAGACCATTCCCTGGCGGCGAGACGAAGTGGACATGTTCATGTTCCATATCGACGTGCCTGCCGGTGCAACCACTCTGGAAGCCACCTATGACTATTTGTCGCCCGCCAATGGAGAAGGATTCTCTGCCGGCCCCTCGGCCGACCAAATGCTGGCCGTGCTGGAATGGAATCTGCTCGCCTTCTACCCCTCCGGAGCCCCGACCGATTCGCTCACCTATCAGGCGAGCGTGCGTCTTCCCCAAGGCTGGAAGTTCGCCAGCTCCTTGACGGTGGAGAAACAGGACGCCGACGAGGTCCTGTTCGCACCCGTCTCCCTAACCACGCTCGTCGATTCACCGGTGCTTACCGGACAGAATTTCCGGTCCATCCCCCTCGCTCCCGACGTTAAGCCCCCGCATCATTTGAACATCGCGGCCGATAGCGCTGCTGCGCTGGCCATTTCGGACGATCAAATCTCAGCTTATAGCCGGCTGGTGCGTGAGGCTGGCGCGCTTTTCGGCGCTCGCCATTACGATCACTACGATTTTCTTGTCTCGCTGACGAACTATTTTTACCCCAATGGTCTTGAGCATCACCAATCCAGCGACGAACGCATTGCCGAACGCACGTTCATCAACAACGACCAGGAAGAGAGCGCGAATTCTCTCTTGTCCCATGAATTCACGCATTCCTGGAACGGCAAGTATCGCCGGCCCGCCGGGCTGGCAACTCCCGATTACGAGCAGCCCATGAAAGACGACCTTCTGTGGATTTACGAGGGGCTGACGCAATACATCGGCGAATTTCTCTCCGCCCGCTCGGGGTTGCGGACGCAGGAAGATTACCGTGAGGCGCTCGCCCGCATCGCGGCTTACCTCGATACTCGGCCGGGCCGATCCTGGCGAAGTCTGGAAGATACGGCTGTCGCTGCGTCGCTCCTTTACGATGCCCCTCACAATTGGGAGTCCTGGAGACGCAGCGTCGATTTCTATGACGAAGGCTGGCTCATCTGGCTCGATGCGGACACGCTGATCCGCCAGCAATCGCATGGACAGAAATCTCTCGATGATTTCTGCCGGCGCTTTTATGGGCCGCCGGACTCGAGTCCCAAGCTCGTGCCTTACACGCTCGATGATGTCATCGCCGCATTGAACGCGACGCTTCCCTACGACTGGCGCGGCTTCTTCAACGCGCGCGTCTACGAAATCAATCCGCACGCCCCAATCGGCGGAATCGAACGCGGCGGCTGGCAGCTGACTTATAACGATCAGGAAAACGACGTGATGCGCGTGCGCGAGAGCGTCGACGAAATGCTCGACCTCACCTTCTCACTAGGCATGCTCGTTCAAATTGCCGGCGGCGAAGAAAATGGCCGGTTAGCCGACGTGATTCCCGGGATGCCGGCCGCGGAGGCGGGGCTCGCCCCAGGCATGCGCGTGATTTCCGTCAATGGCCGCGGATTCACGCCCGGCGCTCTTCACGAGGCCATTTCCGAAGCCAAGAACGGAACCAAACCTATCGTCATCACTGCCGATAACGGCGGCTTCGTGCTCACTTATAATATTCAATATCATGGCGGGGAACGCTATCCCCATCTGGTTAGAAATAACGCGGAGCCCGACCTGTTGGGCGATACGCTGCGGCCACTCACGCCGCGCGGAAACGCCCGTGAGAACACCCGTTCGGACGGACGATAGCCCCTCAGAAGACGAAGGAGCGTATGGGAAGGAGGCAAGATGAAACATCTGCGTAGAATTTGGTTCCTTCTTGCTGTGCTGATCCTGGCCGCCAGTCCCACTTGGGCCCAGCAGAAGCGCCCGCTTACTTTCGACGATCTCATGTCCATCGATCGAATTAGCGAGCCGATGGTTTCGCCCGACGGGCTTTGGGTCGCCTATACGGTCACAAAAGCGGATGTTGCCGCCAACCGCCTTACGCGAAATATCTGGATCGTGAGTACGAATGGAACGAGCGAGCCACGGCAAATAACACGCGGTGGCTCGGATGGACGCCCGCGCTGGTCGCCCAATAGCAAACGGCTGGCATTTGTCTCCAGCCGCACCGGAACCGAACAGATTTACCTGCTCTCGTTGAATGGCGGTGAAGGCGACCCTCTCACCACTCTTTCAACCGGGGCCGGCAATGAGCAATGGTCGCCCGATGGCCAGTGGATCGCCTTCACGTCAGCGGTTTATCCCGATTGCCACGACGACGCCTGCAATCATCAGCGCGATGAAGCGCAAGAAAAGAACCCAGTGAAGGCGCGCATCTATGACCACCTCCTGTTTCGTCACTGGACTCATTGGAGCGATGGCAAGCGCAGCCATCTATTTGTGATTGCCGCTTCGGGTGGTGCGCCGCGCGACCTTACGCCCGGTGCAGATTACGACGTGCCGCCCGATGAGCGGGGCGATGCCGCGGATATCGCCTTTTCTCCCGATTCCAAGGAGCTTTGCTTTACTGCCATTACCGACCGGCCGGAAGCCACGACCACCAACGGCGATCTTTTCACGGTATCGCTGACGGGCGGCGAGCCCCGGCGAATCACCACGAATCCCGGTTTCGACGGCCATCCCATCTACTCCCCCGACGGACATTCCATTGCCTATCACGCGCAGCTCGTGGCCGGTTATGAAAGCGATCGCTGGCGCCTGATGCTTTATGACCGCACGACGCAGAAGACGACAAATCTTACGGAAAATTTCGACCGCAGCGTCCAGGAACCGCTCTGGTCGCCCGATGGCCGCCGCATCTATTTTGTCGCCGAAGATCAGGCCGAACAGCCTATCTACGCGATCGATATCGCATCTGGCGGCATGCCGCATCCTATCGCACCCGCCAGCTATAACTCCGAACTCAGCGTGAGCGCCGATGGAAATACTCTCGCTTTTACGCGCTCCAGCGTGACCATGCCATCCGAAATCTTCATCGCTCATCCTGACGGAGGGCACGCGAGCCAGCTCACGCACCACAATACTGCCCTGCTCTCCACGGTAGAGATGAATCCGCCCGAACCGTTCTGGTTCGAGGGCGCCGATGGCGTGCGCGTGGAAGGGTTCCTGATCCGGCCGCCCCACTTCGACGCCTCGAAAAAATATCCGCTGCTTCTGCTCGTGCACGGCGGTCCGCAGAGTGCCTGGGACGACGACTGGGCCTATCGCTGGAATGAAGAACTCTTCGCTTCGCCCGGTTATGTCGCTGTGATGATCAATCCTCGCGGCTCGACGGGCTATGGCCAGAAGTTCGTTGACGAGATCAGGAATGATTGGGGCGGAAAAGTTTACGACGACTTGATGAAGGGCACGGATTATGCGCTGGCGCATTACCCATTTATAGACGCCAGCCGCACGGCTGCGGCAGGAGGCTCGTACGGCGGCTACATGATGGATTGGTTCGCTACGCACACCGGGCGCTTCAAGGCGCTCATCAGCCACGCCGGTCCTTACGACAACGTAAGCATGTATGGAGGAACCGAGGAGCTCTGGTTCGTAGAGCACGACTTGGCGGGACTGCCATGGTCGAATCCGGAAAGCTACAGCAAATGGTCTCCCAGCACCTACGCTGGGGAGCTCGGAAAGTTCAAGACTCCGACCCTCGTCATCGCCGGCGAGATGGACTATCGCGTTCCGTATACGCAGTCGTTGGAATTCTTCACCGACCTGCAGCGCCAAAACGTGCCTTCCAAGCTGCTTATCTTTCCTGATGAAGGTCACTGGGTCGGCAAGCCGCAAAATAGCAGGCTCTGGTACAAAAACTTCTTCGACTGGCTGGCTACTTACCTGAAGTAGGCGATTCCACGGCCTCGGATGCCGGCGTGCCGATTGCTGAGGGAACCACTTCCATGTCGGATAGCAGAGCCATCTCCGACCGATTTCGTCCCGAAACCTTTGCCCGATAGAGGGCGGTATCCGCGGCAAGCAGAAGCTTGTTCACATCGGCGTGCGGGCAGTCACCACTGGCAATACCACCGATGCTGATTGTGACCGCTACCGTGCCGGTGGAGGTCCCAATCGAGCTGCGCTCCACTACTTTTACGAGCCGTTCAGCCTTTGCGGTGAGTTTCGGATTATCGCAGCCAGGCAGCAAAATCAAAAACTCCTCCCCTCCATAACGCCCCACGGAATCGTAGGAGCGAACTTCCCCTTTCAGGCGGCCCGTCACGGCGCGAAGGACTTCGTCGCCCACCAGGTGTCCCCGCGTATCATTGACTCTTTTGAAGTGATCGATATCCGCGAGCAGGATGCCTACCGAGCTGCCGTCTCTGCGCGCGCGGCTCAATTCCCGCTCGAGCATCTCGATAATCGCGCCGCGATTCCAGATAGTGGTCAGCGAGTCGTGGCTGGCTTTGAAGCGCAGACTCTCCCGCGCCTCCACAAGACGGCTTTCGAGGTCCAACATGCGCAAACCGACGCGCAGGCGGGCCCTCAACTCCTGTGGATGAAACGGCTTGGTCAGGTAATCGTCCGCGCCCGATTCCAGTCCCTCCACCAAATTCCCCACTTTGTCGTTTGCGGTGAGGAGCATGATGTACACGTAGGGTTGCGAGGATCGCGCCCGCACGCGGCGGCAAATCTCCAGGCCGTCGATTCCCGGCATGATCCAATCGAGCAAAGCTACCCGGGGCGCATTCTCCGCCTGCAGCACTTCCCAAGCCTCCGACCCATCGTGAGCAGCGATCACCTCGTAACCCCATTTAACCAGAAGGCGATCGAGCAGGCGGGAGGAGACCGGATCGTCGTCAGCAATTAGAATCTTCATCGCACGCACTCCTGTTTGAGTTCGTCGAGTAGCTTGCTCGCTCGCTGGATTTGCTCTTCCAGCAAGCGCGAGCTCTCGTGAGCATGAGATAGGTCTCCCGCGGCCGCGAGTTTTTCGAGTTCCAGAGCCGTGGCGGCTGCTTCGACCGCGCCCAAATTTCCGCATGTTCCTTTCAATGTGTGCGCGGCACGCCGCAGGGTATCGGCTTGTTTCTTATCGATGGCTTCCCGAATGGCGGTTATCTGGCGAACGGAATCTTCCTTGAAAAGCTCGATGATGTCGCCCAGCAACTCCCTATCACCTTCGACGCGGTCGAGCAGCGCGACCCGATCCAACGCGCCGGTTGCTCCGGAATCCGTGGCGGTACCCGTAGCCGGCTCCGTTTCATGCTGCACAGAAGCCGGACCGAGGCGAGCCAACTCGGAGAAAAGTGTGTCCGGCCGGATCGGTTTGGTTACATAGCCGTCCATGCCTCCCTCGAGGCAGCGCTCGCGATCACCTTTCATGGCGTGTGCGGTGACTCCGATGATGGGTATGTGAGTTCCCAGAGTCCGCTCGCGAGCGCGGATGGCCGCCGTTGCCTCCATCCCATCCATTTCCGGCATCTGAACGTCCATCAATACCGCGTCGAATCCCTGAAAACCTGCTCCTTCGAGCAGATCGAGAGCTTCACGGCCATTCGTGGCCAGCACAACCTCGTGGCCCCACTTCCGCAAGATCGTCAGTGCGAGCTTAGCGTTGACCGCGTTGTCCTCAGCCAGAAGCAGGCGCATAGGACGCATGGCTTTGCGCCGTTTATCAGGCACGACGGCCGAAGCAGAGTCCAGGATTTGCGTTCCGAGAGCATTTAGCATTCCGTCGAGCAAATCGGATTGCCCAATGGGCTTCACGAGATAGACTTTGATCCCGATTTCGCGACACCGCGCTGCGTCGCCTACCTGGCGGTCCGAAGTGAGCATCATGATCGTGGCGCCCGCGAGCGAAGGATCGGCTTTGATTCTCCGGGCGACTTCGAACCCATCCATAGCGGGCATGTGGCCATCCAGGAGAACCAGAGGAAAGCTGTTTCCTTGATCGCGGGCCCAGCGCATGGCCATCAGCGCGGCCTCACCGCCATCCGCTAAAGTTGGGACCATCCGCCAGTTCTTCAGCATTTCATCGAGGATCATGCGATTGGTCTCGTTATCGTCGACGATCAAAACATGCAAGCTCTCGAGTTCGACGCGGCGCAAGTTGCGCCCCGATCCGCTCGTTTCAGGCGGAGCGAGCTTCAACGTGAAATGAAAGACGCTGCCCTCGCCCAGATGGCTTTCCACCCACACCCTTCCGCCCATCATCTCCACAAGACGCTTGGTGATCGTCAGTCCCAGGCCCGTACCCCCGTATTTCCGAGTGGTCGAGCCATCAACTTGGGAGAAAGCGTCGAAGATAATTTGTTGTTTCTCCAGGGGAATGCCAATACCCGTATCGCGAACAATGAAATGAAATCGAAAGGGGTCCGTTTCGGGACTGATCATCTCCCGGCCGACTTCGATCACAACGCTCCCTTTTTGAGTGAACTTGATGGCGTTTCCGACTAGATTGACGAGGATTTGCCGGACGCGGTCCGGATCTCCCGAGAGCATCTGCGGGACATCGGGCGCGATACGAGAGGAAAGCTCCAGCCCTTTCTTGTGCGCCCGCACGGCAAGTGTTTTTAGCGTCTGGTTGACGAGTTCCGGCAAATCAAAATCGGTTTGATCCAGATCGAGCCGCCCCGCCTCGATCTTGGAAAAGTCGAGGACGTCATTCACTACGCGCAGCAGGCTATCTGCCGAAGAGCGCACCAGTTCCAGGTACTGTTTTTGTTCTTCATTCAGCGGAGTATCGAGCGCCAATTCAGTCATGCCGATGATTCCGTTCATCGGCGTGCGAATCTCGTGACTCATGTTGGCCAGGAATTCGCTCTTGGCGCGATTGGAGGATTCTGCCGCCTCCTTGGCCAAAAGCATCGCCTCCTGTGCCGCACGGCGAGCCGTGATATCGATAAGGGTGACTACCGCGCCGACGATCTGGCCATCCCGCTCGATGGGATAGGACCAATATTCCGCCGGAAAGCTAGTTCCGTCAGATCGCCACATAACTTCCATGTCGCTGTGAGAGGCTTGATGGGTGCTAAGGGTCGCGTATATAGGACATTCGGACGCAGCGTAACGTGACCCATCGGGGCGGGTATGGTGCACCAGATCGTGCATGTTTCGGCCCAGAAGCTCGCTGATATCGGAATACCCGAGCAATCGCAATGCGGCCCGGTTTGAAAACGTGCATTGCCCCTGAAGATCGAGCCCATAGATGCTCTCGGCCGTGGAATCGAGCAGGAGGCGTGTGCGCTGTTCGCTTTCGCGCAGCGCCTCTTCGGCCTCCTTACGCACGGAGATTTCCTGCCGCAATTCCGCTGTTCGCTGCTCGACGCGAAGCTCGAGTTCATCGCGAGCGAGCTGCAGAGCTCGGTCGCGGCGCTGGATCTCAGTAAGCATGCCGTTGAAACCGTCGATCAGCACGCCGACTTCGTCGTTGGCGCCTCGGACTGCGCGCAGCGAGAAGTCTTTTTCGCTGGTCACCTGCCTGGTGGTCTGCGCCAGCATCAGAATCGGATCAGAAATGGCTCGCTGCATCCGAGCCGCCAAAAAGAAAGCACCCACCGATAAGCTCACCACGATGACTCCGAACAAAGCGAAATACAGCCGGATGAGTTCCGCGAATTCCCCTAAATCGGAGGCAAGAAAGACCGTGCCGAGGCGATGGCCGTCCAGAACAATCGTGTGGAAAACCACAAGACGCTTGGCCTCAAATCGTGTCCTGCTCGATTCGGGCCCCGGAAAAGCGAATGCCGCGCTCGCCGCGTCCCGAACGTACGTGGCAAACTTCGCTCCATCGCTGCGATAAAGGCCCGCTGCCATGACGTGTTCTTTGGCAGAGAGCGATTGCAGAACCTCTCGGGCCGCCGCAGGATCGTTGAAGGTCAGGGCCGCGGTGCTGTTAGAACCCAGCACTTCTGCCAGCGTTTCGAGATCGTGCATCCTGGATTGGCGCAAGGTGTGAATATCGAAAGCAAAGAAGGCGCCGCAAGCCAACAAGATTGCAGTGCACGTGGTGATCATGACGATCAAGGTGAGCTTGCGGCGAATCGACAAATCCCGGAACGACGGCATATGTCTCATCTCGCGGCCTCGCTGCGGTTGATCACGCGCGCCAACGCCAGCAGCTTTGCGCTTACGCGCAGTTTGCCCTGCGTTGCAACTTCCAAGTTCACGACGAAGCGCACTCGGTTCTCTTGCACCACAAATTGAATGGCGCCTCCAGCTTCGGCAAACCCATCGATGTCGCTGACCGTCAAGACACTGGCTTCCTGAAGGCTGGCCAGGATCGGCGCTCTGTGCTGGCGTTCGGAGGCGCTGATGAAAAGAACATGACAACGGCGCAGGTTGTCACCATAGCGGTACTTGGCGATTTCGATGCCGCGGCCCTGAGCTTTCTGTCCCGCGACGATACGCACGAGACTTTCGCCAAAGGGATCGTCTCCGATGACGCCAATCACAATCGGCGCGTTAGAATCGACAAAAGCGTTTTCCGGCCATTCCACGAATTTCGTGAAGTTGAATAAAAAAGCCGCCTTCACGTCGTACTCGCCGGGCTGGTCAGATTGCGCCGCGGCGATGGCACAAACGAACGCGCCGACGATGAGCGCGGATAGAATCCAGCCCACTCTTGATACCGCCATCGGCAATTGCGGGCATTGGAGTGGTGAGTTCAAAGAAGCCATCCCACATTGGCGTAAACGACGCGCTTCACGAGGCGGCCCTATATTCCCGAGCGTATTCAATTCGCGGCTGCCCACACTACTGCGCCCGACATTCCCAGACGCACGCTGCTGGCCAAAAATGCGGTTTAACTTAATTCGTTGACTCTGAGAGATCAGGGATTTCTGGCGAGAAAAGAGAGGAAGAAAGCATTGGCAAGTCTGGCGCTGTTCGGAATCGAACCATAAGTACCGTTATGAAACACTCTGAAGTCTGCTCGCTGCGACGAGATCAGTTTGAGATTCCCCTTCCTGCAAAATGCATTCCCCTTGCGGCAAGCCGGCGAAGCTTTCTGGTCGCGTCATGCAAAACGGCGATGCTAGAGAATCGATGCAGTCAGCTAAAAGCAGAGAAGCTAATCGTTAGTCCTTGCGGCTCGAATCGCGCAGGGCAGTTTGATTGTGAAATGACCAGGCACGATAAAAGAAAATCGGCAGCGCAACTGTTCTCGCCGCCGATCTTTTTTCGTCGAGATGCGCTGTTGAATTACTGAGCTGCCGCAGCCGCTTTCGATTCGGGCTTCGTGAATTTCGAGCTATCGAGCGGCGCATTGTCTTGCACTTTGACGACGCGGATGGTCACATTCGTGGACGGTTCAAGCCGCGGGCCGGCGGGATTCATGGTGATCCGATAGGGAAACCTGACGCCGCTACCCGTGTCGCGGTAATCATCATAATCCACCTGAAATGGGGCATCGCCCACGGGCGTGGGTAGCGAACTCCACTTCCGCAGAAGCAATCCCGTCTGCACGTCGAAATAGAGCCGCTCCTCGCGTTCACCCTGCGGCTGTGCGGTCACAACGTAAGCGTCGTGCCCGTTCACGTTTTCGACGCCCTCGACTTGCATCTTCGCGTATGCCTGTTTCAAATCCAGCGGCAGATAGAAATCCGCATCTCGCTTGACGCGCAT
This sequence comes from uncultured Acidobacteriota bacterium, assembly GCA_963804535.1. Lineage (GTDB taxonomy): Bacteria > Acidobacteriota > Terriglobia > Acidiferrales > UBA7541 > Palsa-189. The sequence continues at coordinate 114,830 of CAWDQT010000007.1, read as the reverse complement.
TTGATCGATTGCGCCGGGCTCAGCGACACGCCCTCTGAAATCTTGTGTCCAGGCCTTCGTTCCATCGAAGCCGTCGGAGATCGTAAAGGTTGGCGTCTTGTAAGTGCTGACGACGAGGTTAGGTGCCTTCTGGCTGCGCTCGAGCGCCGCCGGCACAGGTACTGTTCCACCGGGACCGGTAGGAACCGTCTGAGTTCCGGTGATCACCCGGGACGTAACTTTCCGGAGCGCTTGCTCGCCGCCGAGCGCCTGCACGTATTTGGACGCGATCTGATCAACCGAGGGCAGTTGGGGCTGGGCGTCGGTCTCGACGTCTTTCGGAACAGGGGGCAGAACCAACGTGGTCGCCGGAATGGCGTTGCCGCGATGGCAGGTATAGCAGGTCACTTCTTGCCCGCCCTTGAAGTTATCCTTGTTGATAGCCATCATCATGCGAATCATGTCGCGCGCGACTTCCTTTGGCTTCTTCGTGTCTGTCGAGCGATCCGGATCGTCATGGCAGAATTCGCAATCCACTCCGAGCGCGCCGCGGATCAGGTGCATGGATTCGATGAGCTGGTCGGCCGGAGTTCCGTTCATCGCTTTGATATTCTTATAGAACTGCTCAGCAGTCTTCCCTTCCATAGTCGGGGGAGCGCCTTGGGCGTGTGCGAGCAGCACCGGCGTCAAGATCAACCCCATCAGCACGCCAATTTTTTGCAGGCAACTCAGTGAGTTACGCATTGATGAGACAATCCTCCTGAAGAGTCTTCGGATCCTGCTTCGGTTCGCAACGACCGAATCCGACCGAATCTGCAATTTGATTTTCTCCGCCGAGCCGTAGCATACACTCTTGCCGTGCTGGTTGGAAGGTGGCTACGCGCCGACCCTTGGTGTCGACCCGCGTAGCACGATTGAAAACTAAGCTTGAGCATTGTATCCTCGCCCCGTTCATTTCCAGGCCGTGAAGTCAGTTCGGAATGATATCGAGAGATAGAACTCTGTTGGCTGACGAAGCTAACCGAAAAAGCAGAATCGGCGCACGGGAATGAAGGGAGAGAAAATTACTATGGCTTTCGGATCAAAGTCACGCTTCCTCAGTGCCGTCGCGATAACGGCCACGTTGTTATTCGGCGTTGCGTCAGCGAACGGACAAACCGACGCGGCACAAAAGCCCCTTATGTCCGAAGACGCGTTCAAAGACGTGCAGGTATTGCGAGGAATTCCGGCCAGCGAGTTCATAGAGACCATGGGGTTCTTTGCCGTCTCACTGACGGCGAACTGCACGACTTGCCATGGCGATGCCAGCGCGGGCAGCTGGGAACACTATGCCGACAATACCCAGCTGAAGTCGGCCGCCCGCAGGATGGTCGTGATGATGAACTCCATCAATCAGGCCAATTTTGGCGGCAAGCGCGAGGTGACATGTTATACCTGCCATCGCGGCGACCGCATGCCGCGCGTTACTCCGACGATTGCGGACGTATATAACTCCACGTTCAATCCGATCGAACCGGATCAACTGCTTCCACCGACGCCCACGCCCGAGAATATCCGCCGATCAAATCCTGGACAAATACATTCAGGCGCTCGGCGGAGCGCAGAATTTGGCCAAGCTCACTAGCTTTGTGGCCAAGGGGACTTCGCAGGCCTATGCCGAGCTTGCTTATCCATTCGAACTCTATGCGAAAGCACCGAGCCAAATCACGACCATCACGCACACGGAGGCGGGCGACAGAACTACGGCGTACGACGGCCGCAACGGCTGGATAGCTATGCCCAGGGACGACAAGCCGATTCCGCTGCTTCCGCTGATCCAAGGCGATCTGATCGGCGCCAAGTTGGACGCAACGATCTGCTTTCCCACTGCCATAAAGCAGGCCCTTACGCAGTGGCGCGTCACCATGCCGATAACCATTAACGACAAGGACGTCGAGGTTGTTCAAGGGACCGTCGACGGCCGCACTCCAGTGAATCTTTACTTCGACAGTAAGAGCGGGCTGCTGGTACGGCAGGTGCGCTATACGGATACCAAAGTGGGTCTCTCAGCGACGCAAGTTGACTATGAAGATTATCGTGACGTCGCCGGCGTGAAGATGCCCTTATAAATGGACGACTCAGCTGGCTGGATGGCCAGACGGTCTTCACGGCGACTCAGATTCAGCCGAACGTGCCGATAGACGCCGCCAAATTCGGCAAACCGACGCCGCCAAAACCGCCAAATCCCTGATTCGACGAAACGAAGTCTACGCGGCTTTCGTCATAGAGATAGCGGGGCGGTACCTTGACACTTTTTCAAGGGCAATGCTATGTTCGGGCACGATCAGTTTTCTCGTCTGCTCTCCAGAACGACTCCCAAAAACGGAGAATCGGACAGGAGGAAGAACCCAAAATGAGTCGCAGAGCTTCGAGTTTGGCGGTGATGTTTTGTGGGTTGCTTTTGGCGGCGCTGCCCGCCCTTGCACATCACTCACTTAACGCCGAGTTCCAGATGGGCAAGCCCACGGAGTTGAAGGGCATTCTCACGAAGGTCGAGTGGGATAATCCGCACGTTTATTGGAACGTCGAAGCAAAGGATGAGAGCGGCGCTGTGACGCGCTGGTCAGTGGAGGGCTTGCCTCCCAGCTACCTGCACCGCAATGGCGTTGCGAGGACGGATATGCTGGCGCTCGTAGGGAAAGAAGTAACGATTCACGGGCGCCTCGCTAAGGACGGTTCGAAACTGATGTTCGGGCTAGACTTCGTGCTGCCTGACGGTCGAGTGATTCCGATCGGGCCGAAGGCGGGAGACGACAACCCGTAGTGGCGGCGATAGTCGCCAGGAGGAATTCTATGAAGCATCATCATGTCCTCGGGTGCTTACTTGCCGCGGCGATGGTCGCGAGTGTTTGCGCTGCATCTGCTTCAGCACAAGCAGATAAAAATCAGGAAACCAAGAAGTATGCGCCTCCTGCTTTGTCGAAGGATCATTCGAAGCCGACGCCGCGCACAGCCGATGGACATCCGGACCTCTCGGGGATGTGGATAGAAAAGTACGGGGCGTTGGGAACCGATCCCGCCGTCGGAAAACCGGCGCAAAACCGTGCTCCACGGCCCGCTGCCTATCCGTCCGATGAGCTGCCTTACCAGCCATGGGCGGCTCTGAAGGCCAAACAATTGCACGATGCGGAGAACACCGATCCGCTGTTGCATTGCGAGCCTTATGGAGTGCCGCGAATCTGGGGCGGCCCGCATCCAGCCAGGTTGGTGGGGCTGCCTGGGGAGCTGATCGTCCTTTATGAGAGAGATACCGCCTTCCGCATAATCCCGACGGACGGACGGCCGCATGATCCCAATGCTGACCCATCCTGGATGGGGAATTCGGTTGCGAAGTGGGACGGCGATACTTTAGTCGTCGACACCACCGATCTTACCGACAAATCCTGGTTGGGATCGGGAAAGAACGCCGGCGAAGGCAGTGGGACCTTTCATAGCGACGCGCTGCACGTGACGGAAAAAATTCGGCGTCCAGATTTTGACCACCTGACCGTAGAAATTACGGACGATGATCCAAAAGTGTTCGCACATCCTTGGGTCTATACATGGAACATGAGCCTCGTACCGAACGAGTCCATGTATGAAGACGTGACTTGTTCCAACGAGAAGGATTACGAGCACGAAGTGCCCGATAAACCGGCGGCTACAGACAAGTCTGCCGCGGCTAACTGAACGAGGCCGCAGGCGGCCGAATTCCCCGCTTCTTCGGAAAATTCATCGAGACGTGGCTTGGTTCAGAGACCTTAGTGTGCTCGGAAGACGGCCATTTTTCGGATTCCTGTGCCACTATTTGAGCGAGACTTTCCAGTTTGCCGCCGTTAAGGTAGGCTGATCTGCGGCGGATCCAACTTGCCACTCCGGGGTGGTGCAATTGGTAGCACATGGGCCTTTGGAGCCTAGAATCTTGGTTCGAGTCCAAGCCCCGGAGCCACTTATTCCGCAAGTTTGGATTCGCGGCTGCGTCGGTTTGTCTTCTGTCTCTAATTTCGCCCGCTAAACTATTGCTCCCTGTTTCGCGCGACTGCGTCAAATCGACACACCTGTGCGGAAATGACAGCGATCAAACTTCGCGCTTCATCCAGCCGACTTTCGAAGCCTCACAAAACATGAGGGATAAGTTAGCGGACGCTTAGGTCCCTCACCTGCAGGACCCGAAATGAACGAAAAGATGGGGCGAGCCAAAGAACCCGCGGGAGCATCCTATAAGTGTGCGCGACCGAGGTGAACTCATGAAACTGCCAGAATACGCGCCCGCAACACCTGATCGCGTTTCGACGCGCGAGGAGCTTTTCCAGGTACTTGAACTGCTTGGCGGTTTCGAAGAAGTCCAAGGCACCGAACCGGCTCCAGCATGTGATCTGCTCGCGTGCCTAGAAGCCGAACCGACACTAAGCCCGGCAGAGATCCTCGATCAAGTTACGACCAGCGAGGAGCGATTGCTCCTGGAAATCGAACCGTTCAGCTCCTTACTGGATAGAAAAGCCGAGAGGATAAATTGAAGTGACATGGGAGCAAGTTCGCGTTTGGAACGATTCCAGCGCGAACCTGCTCCACATCGGGACTCCGCCAGACCGCTTTTGTTCCATCCGGGACTCCCTTCAACTCGCATCTTAAAGTTTAAAAGGCTTCTAAGAGCCTGAGATTAGAGACTTAACACCCCGCCATTACCTGTCCTTTACTCCTCAACACCTGAAATACTGGTTCTTGAAGTTCGTTTGGCATACATTTTGCCGGAATCATTTCCCATGAGCGCACCCACCAGCCCGGAAGCTGCTGTTCGAGATTCTACGTCAATCAATCGTGGACATCTGCGTGGTCGATGACGACGTTGCAACGGTAGAGATGCTCTGCGACACACTTACCAGTTGTGGCTATCGGTGTTTTGGAACCACTGACCCTTACGAGGGCCTTCGATATGTTGGTAAGGGCAAGGGCCGCATCGTGCTATGTGACTTGAAAATGCACACGATGGACGGGCTGGCGTTCCTCAAGCAAGCTTTGCACCAGGATCCCGGTGTGTATGTCATCCTCATGACTGGCTTTTACTCGATCGACTCGGCTATCGAAGCCATCAAGCACGGCGCTTATGACTGTCTGCCAAAACCCTTTGAGCACCATCGGCTGAAGAAGACCATCGACGATTTGGTCGAACAGTTCGACCGGCGGCGAAGAATTCATGATCTCGAGCAGCGTTTGGTGAGCGATCTGGAATTCCACGGGATCGTGAGCCGAAGCCCGGCCATGATTGACGTCTTTGAGATGGCGCGGAAGATTTCGCGGCATTACGTAAATGTTCTCCTAGTGGGTCCGACGGGTTCGGGCAAAGAACTGGTGGCTCACGCGATCCACCAAATGAGCCCGGTAGCCAGTCAACGCTTCGCCGTTTGCAACTGCTCCGCAATCGTCGATACGCTGCTCGAAAGCCAGTTATTCGGCCACATGCGGGGCGCTTTCGCCGCCGCGACGGAAACGCGTGCCGGCCTCTTTGAATACGCGAACGGCGGAACTGTATTTCTCGACGAAGTCGGTGAGACTTCTCTGGCCATGCAGGCGAAGTTACTGCGCGTTATCCAAAATCGCGAAATCCAGCGTGTGGGTTCGCCCGAGGTGCGTCGTGTGGACGTGCGGGTGATCGCAGCCACCAACCGCGATCTGCGAAGCGAAGTGGCCGCGGGAACATTTCGTGAAGACCTCTTCTCTCGTTTGAGTACGATCCAGATTCGTGTGCCTAGCCTCGCCCAACGCCTCGAAGATCTGCCCGCGTTGATTACGTTTTTTATCAAGAAATATAACGCCGCTTACGGAAAGCAGATCCAAGGCCTTACGCGACGCGCACAAACGGTGTTGCTGCAGCACCCATGGCCCGGGAACGTGCGGGAGCTCGAAAATGTGATCTCCAGCGCATCTCTGGTGGCGCAAAACAATTTCATTGACGTTCACGATCTACCCGAAGACGTCCAAAAGCCGGAGCGCACTGAAGCGCCTGAGAAATCCTGGCTTCCCGTTCCCTTGGAGGAGGTCCGCCGGGACCATATCGAACGGGTCCTCGATTTGTGTTCGGGCAATCGAGTTCGCGCGGCGCAAATGCTGGGCATCGGCCGCACCAGCCTCTATCGTTATTTGAAGCGGGAAGGCAGAGTGCGCCCAGCAACGGGAATCCCCGCAGCCTGAACACCTGCCGTCGTGAATTGCATTTAGTAAGCGCGCTTTTTTGTCACTCGCTTCAGCGAATCACGAATTCCACGGCCGGTTCCGGCGTGCCTTTCGCCCACTGTATCGCTATGCTAGACTGCGCGGAGCGGGTACAAATTCCTGCCGATGCGTGGAACTTCGGGCTTTGTGCAACGATTCCCCGTGAACCCCGCCAGGCCCGGAAGGGAGCAACGGTAGCGGGACCGTTTCGTGTGCCGCAGAGTACCCGAAGTTCCTCTCATCGCTGAGAGCGGCCGGCCCCAGAAACGACCTTCAGGATTCATGAACTACCAAGTCATCGCGCGAAAGTGGCGGCCCCAAACCTTTGCTGAACTTGTCGGTCAGCAGCACGTTACACGCACGCTGCAAAACGCGATTGAAAGCGGCCGCGTAGCCCACGCTTATATTTTTTCCGGAGCCCGAGGCGTGGGCAAAACCACTACGGCCCGAATTCTGGCCAAAGCGCTCAATTGCGTTCATGGACCCACCTCTTCGCCTTGTAATCAATGCGACTCATGCCGCGAGATCACTGCCGGAAGCTCACTGGACGTTCTGGAAATCGATGCCGCCTCCAATCGAGGAATCGACCAGGTTCGTGAGCTGCGCGATATGGTGCGGTATGCGCCTGTCGGAGGGCGCTATAAGGTCATCATCCTCGACGAAGCGCACATGCTCACCGATGAAGCTTCGAACGCGCTGCTCAAGACCCTGGAGGAGCCGCCGGAAAAAGTGGTCTTCGTTATGGCCACGACTCAGCCCGAAGATCTGGCCGAGACGATCCGTTCTCGTTCGCAGCATTTCCATTTCCGCGCGCTTTCTTTCGCCGAAATCGTCGAAGCGCTACAAAGCATCGCCTCCAAAGAAGGATTGAAGATCGAGCCGGGCGCGATTGCCGTGATGGCCCGCACGGCCGATGGCAGTCTGCGCGACGCTCTTTCCCTGATCGAACAGGCGCGAGCCTATTGCGGCGACGCCATAACGGAATCGCAAGTTCGAGAATTGCTGGGCGTCGTACCGGCGGAGGTGCTCGACGAACTGGTCGCGGCCATCGAGAACCGCTCCACAGAGCGCGCGCTAGGCTTGGTGCATCGATTGCTTGCGGAAGGGCAGAATCTGCAACAGTTCTGCCGCGAAGCCATTTCTCATTTCCGAAATGTGCTGGTGGCTCGGGTTTGCGGAGCGGATTCGGATCTGATTGCCGCGCCCGCAGACGAGCGTCCCAGAGTGGCTCGAGCGGCGGCCAATTTCAGCGAAGAAGATTTGACCCGCTTCTTCCAGATCTTGTTGCTTACCGAGGAGGATCTCCGCCGCAAGCCGGATCCGCGCCTGCATCTGGAAATGGGGCTGCTTCGCCTGGTCAATGCAGCGCGGCTCGCTCCGCTCGAAGAGGTACTGGCCGAACTTTCTGGCAACGTTCCGGCTGGCAACGTTCCGGCGGGCAATGTGGGAGCGCGAACGTCCCCGCCCAAATTGAACTCGGGCGCCAGCGCAGCGGCCGCTCCTGCTCCGGCGAAATCTGCGGCTCAATCGCCTACGCCGGCGCCAAACAATCTCAGAGTTTCGATTCCTGCTGCCGCTCTCCTGCTCCCTTGCTCCCGCTGCTCGCCCTTCCGCCCCTAACATTGCTGCTGATTCGAACGCGGGAGCCGCTTCCGCTGCGGCGCCGGCGTTGGAGCACGCCGAAAATCCGAACACGGCTATTTCCGCAGTTGGGCTTGAAGCTGCACAAGTGCAGGCAATCAAGGCCGAAAGTTTTTCTCAATCCCAATTTCTGGGCGAGTTGGTCGAACACGCGTTTCGCTGGGAACTTGATGCCGGTGAAGTTCGCCTCTATTTTCCGACCGAGCGGCGCGATTTTGCAGACCTATTGCAGTCTCGCGACCGTATAGAGAAATTGCGCACCATCGCCAGCGGAGTGCTCGGCCAGCAAGTGCGCGTCTGTGTTAAACTGGAGACCGCTCCGGTGGTCGCTGCAAAAGTTCGCGCCGGAGAATCCGGCCGCGAGTTGCGCGCTCGGTTTGAGCAAGACCCGATCGTACGCGGAATGGTGGAGCGGTTTGGCGGCCGAATCTCCGAAGTGAAACGCCGGGACGAAGGATGAAACATGGAAGTTAAGGCACTGCAACAGCTTCTTTCCCAGTTTCGGCAGATGCAGGAAAGTCTGCAGAAGCAGGTAGACAACGTTAACGTGGAAGCCTCTGCAGGCGGCGGCATGGTCGTTGTGAAAATGAACGGCCAGAAACAAGTCACCGACGTGCGCATCGAACAGGAAGTTTTTGCCGCCAAGGATTCCGAGTTGTTGCAGGACCTGATTCGCGCTGCCGTTAACGAAGCGTGCCGGCGCGTCGATGAGGAACTGGCCAGCCAAATGAAAGGTCTTGCGAGCGGGCTTCCAGGAATCTCTGGCCTGAAGATCCCCGGATTATTCTGACTGCTTCACGTGAAAGCAAACTCCTTGTTGATTTGCGGAAGCCCGGCGGGCTCCTGCACCCCAGACACTCGCACACCGCGCGTGCTGGTAACCCCGGGCTTCGCTGATGCCTGACTTTGCCGAACCGATCGCTCGGCTCATCGATCAATTCAAGCGCTTGCCCGGGATCGGCCAAAAGACGGCGCAGCGTCTCGCCTTTCACGTGCTCCGCTCCGAACGGGAAGACGCGATGGCTCTTTCTGACGCCATTCGCGATGCCAAGCTGAAGATTCGTGAATGCAGCGTCTGTAACAACATCACCGATACCGATCCCTGCCTTTACTGCACAAGCCCGAGCCGTAATGGCAATGTGATCTGCGTGGTCGAAGAGCCTCACAACATCCTCGCCATTGAGCGAACACGCCAATATAACGGCCTTTATCATGTGCTGGGCGGAGCCCTTTCGCCTTTGGAAGGAAAGGGGCCGGATCAGTTGAAGCTGAAGGGACTGATCGAACGGCTGAAAACGGGCACCGTGCAGGAGATCATTGTCGCCACAAACCCCACCGCCGAGGGCGAGGCCACCGCAGTATACGTTTCGAAATTGATCAAACCCCTGGGAGTACGTGTGACGCGCATAGGGGTGGGCATACCCGTAGGTTCGGACCTGGAGTATGCTGATGAAATCACGATGCTTAAGGCCATGGAGGGCCGGCACGACCTCTAAACCGCCGCCGATAGCACCTCGGCCCCTCCTTACCTCCGCGTAGGACGCGGTATTAACATCTTTCGCACCAGCTGTGCCCCGATTTCTCGACCTGATCCGCTCACGGTGATACGCTTGTTCTTCGCTCCAGGGAGAGATTGGTGCCGGAGTCTGTGCCAACCAACGAGCCGGACGCATCGAAACGCCGAAGTACGCGTATTGTGCAGGCGGTACCCCTCACTGTTGTCGGAGTGGATGCGCTAGGTCGCCCCTTTTCGGAGCGCACTTCCACATTAATTATCAATTGCCACGGCTGCCGCTATCAATCCAAGCACTATGTTCTGAAAAACATGTGGGTGACTATGGAGGTCCCGCATCAAGAGGCGGGACACCCCGCGCGAACGGTTCGGGCGCGCGTGATGTGGATCCAGCGGCCGCGAACTGTGCGCGAGCTGTTTCAAGTGGGCGTCGAACTCGAAGTTTCCGGGAACTTCTGGGGCATCGCTTTTCCTCCTTCGGATTGGTTTCCCTTCCCCGAAGGTTTGGCCGCAGTTCCTTTGCCTCCCATTGCCGAAACGCCGCCTGCCGCGCCGGCTGAAAGCCCGTGGCCGACGCCGTCGCCAACGGCGCCGGCAGAAGGCAATCTGCGCACGCTGCCGATGATACCTGCCATCGAGCCAGCAGTGCCGCTCGATTCGTCTTCAAAGTCCCAGATCGAGGCAGTGATCGAAGAGGCTAAACGGGATCTGCAGGCGACACTCCGTCGAAGCGCCGCCGAGGCGGTCTCTCTCGAGGCCCGTCCGCTCATCTCCTCACTGGAACTCCAGTTGAAGGGCCTGGCCGAAAAGTCTGTCGAAGCAGCTGCCGGTTCCGCAGCCGAAAAGGCGCTTCAGGAAGCGAAGCAAGTTCAGGTGGACGCCTTCCGGCAGGAATGTAACCGCAGCATGGCGGAGAGCGCCAGGCGCGCCGTGCAAGAGTTGGCGTCGCAATGGGACGAAGTCGAGAGGCAGCGCAGCGCTGCATTCGAACAAATTCTGCAACAACGGATCCAGGAAACACTGGACCGATTGCAGAAGCAGGCCGCAGAGTTGCGCCCGCCGATAGCGCCCGCCGCAGACCAAGCCGCACAAGTTCCGATGCCGGATTTGCAGAAACTGGAACAGCGCATTCAGGCTCAAATCGAGCAGGCAACCGTCAGCCTTTCTGAGATCGAAAACGTCTCGCGCCATATGCAGGATCAGGCCGCCTCGGCTTTCAGCTCCGCGCAGGCGGATTGGCAAGCGCGCGTGGAGGCAGAGTTCTCCGCGGCGACACGTCGCTGGCATCAGGAGATCGGAAGTTCGGTCGAATCCGCTAAGCAGCAGTTTGTGGAACGCGTGGCTCGCCATGCGGAATCGGCCGGAGAACACGTGGAGCGGGAGCTCGCCCTGCGGATAGGCGAGATGACCAAAGCCTTCGCGGATGCGGCCAGCCACTCCGAAGCCAAACTCAGTCACTTGCGCACGTCGCTGGATCAGGAAAATGAACGCGCGCTGGAATCCTTACGGAAGGTACAAACGGTCGAGCATTACATCGAGACTCAAGCCGCAAAGCTCCATGGGATCACCCAGGCCGTCGAGCAAGCGCTCGAGCAGCGCGCCAGCGCGTTGCTTGAAGCGCAAAGCGAGGAGATGGCCCGGCGCGCCTCAAGTGCCATAACGGCTTGGGCAGAGCGCCTGCAGCCCGCGCTCGAGGCGACTGGCCAGCAGACGGTGACCCGGCTGGCGGCCCAGATCAAAGCCGAACTGAAAGAGCGAGTAGAGAGCGCCGCGGCAATGGTTGCTCGTCTTGAGAGCACGATCGGGTCGGCGGAAGAGGCGTTGCGCATCCGCGAAGAGACCCTGGCGAGCGCCTCCGAGCGCGCGATTCAGGCCGTCGGGGAGCGGGTAAAGGAGATGGTCAGCGCCCTGACTCGCGACTTTAGTGATTCGGGCCGTGCCGCTGCGGAAAAATGGATTTCCGAAATTGACGCCAAAGCCATGGACACGACCCATCACGCGTTCGAATCGCTCTACAAGACCGCCGAATGGTACGAAAAGAAAGTGCACACGCAGATGCAAGGGGCAATCGACAAGGGAATGGAAAACGCCCTGGCTACGCTCAAAGAGAAAGCGCGCGAAATGTCCGGCATTTTTGGCGCCGAACTAGCTCACTACAGCCGCAGCTACGTGGAACACACCCACGGACAGGTGGAAGAAGCGGCGCGCGAAGGCCTGGAGAAGCTGCGTAAACACGCGGAGGAGATGGCCACAGAATCTGCAGCTTCCATCGTGCAACAAGCGCGGGAAGATTCGGAAGCAGCTCTGGAGGACTTTCACACCAAAGCCGCCAGCCTTTCGGTACAGATCGAAGCGCAATTCGAAGCGCAAGCAGCCGAAGCCCGCACAAAATCCGAGGCCGATTCCAAACAAGCTTCTGCGGAGTTCCGCGCTGCTCTGAAATTGCAATTCCAGGACGAATTGGGCGGCGCGAAGAAAGAATTGCTCGCACAGCTCGGATCGGCCCGCGAAGAACTGCGAGCGGAGTCCGAGGCCCAGCAGTACAAATTGGCCGAGTCGGTCACCACCTTGAACGAAGAGGCTCTCGAGGGCTATAAGCGAAGGCTCGAGGCGGCCTCGAACTCCTGGCTGCTGACCACGGTTTCGAAACTCAGCCAGCAATCCGAACAGCACGTCCAAATGCTCACGAAGGCCGCCGAAGAGCGACTGCGCGCCGCCTGCACCGAAGTTTTCTCTGGCGTAGGCGATGCTCTTCGCCGCGGTCTGGTGGACGTCGAGTCTCTCAATCTGCCGCCACGAAAAACTGACGAGTGACCCACCGGCTGCTTTTGCATTCCGGACAGAGTTTGTCCTTCGCGGACCGGCGAGACTTCAACCCCTCTGGCGACCGAATCGGTATAATGGGCGGATATGGGGAACCACGCCTACGTGGGCTTCTGGACGCGCGAGCGGGCGCCGGAGACTATGCTTGATCGCTTCGAGCGCTTCCTCGAAACCTTTCCGTTTTCTGCCTCCCGGCGTGGATTTACAGCTTTGACCATTCGGGCCGTCGACCCCGCGGAACCTCCCCTAATCGAACTGGATCTCCGCGGCCAATGCCCTCGCTTCGGACGTCATTGCCCTGGCGCGCGAGCACGACAACGCCGATTGCTCCTACGAAGTAGAAGCCCACTGGGACGTCTGGCAGCGCAGTTTGGAAACAGGCGCGTGGCAAAAAGGGCCCGAGCGTGTGCTCCTGATCTGTAATGGCCGCTCGTACGATGAGGGCGTTGCGGATGGCTCCGGCGATTTTCTCGCCGACGTCGGTTTCGAACATTTGTTTACGGGGCATGCGGGGCTGCTCGGAACCTATTCGACCCGGAGCGCACCCACTGATCCCGTGGAAGCTGAATTTTTATCCTGGATGACCCACGAAGAGCACCTGCACGAGTATTATGAGAAAACGCGAGCCAATATTCAGGTCCTGATGAACTGGGTGGCTTCGGTGGAAAAAGCCCTGCCCTTGGAACGCCACTTGTTGTGGTCTGAAGGAGAAGAGAATCTTGAGGCGCGGTTGGATGAAATTCTCGCGGTGCACTAGTCTCGTGGTTCTGGCTGCCGCTCTGTCGGTATACGCCTTTCCCGCGCAGCGCCCCAATGCGCCCAAACTTACGAATGAGCTCACGCTGGCGGGACTTCGTCCCGGCCGCGACTCTGTCGCGAATGCGTTCAAGCGCTATAAACAGAAATACCTCGTGAGCAAAACCAGCGCGGATAGCAAAGAATGGCGGGATACCTGCACAGGACACTCTCTGGCTCTGGCAGTTGATCCTCAATTAGTCATTCAGGAGATTACCGTCTCGCTGCTCGTCCCTCGCGACGGAAATTGCGATAATCGCCGGTTCGAATTCCTGAATCTCGACGATTGGGTGACCGGGAAAGGGTTGCGTTTGGGCGACTCACGCAATCGTGTGGTGGAACTTTACGGAGAACCAAACTCCAGCGAACCCGTAGTACGCGACGATGCGGATTTTGAAGTGCTGCAGTTTGATTTTGCCAGTGTCGGGCCCGACGTGCCTCAGGCGATGCGAGTCTATTGCCAGCTCGAGTCCGGCCGAGTGGTTGAAATTACTCTTTCCTCCACGAGCCGTACCGAAACGAAGCGTGCGCAACGTGAGTGATAGGATTCGAGGTGTGTTCTTGATTCGCGCCATTGGTGTGGACTGCAGCTGTAACAGCATCTGTGAATGGCTGGCCGCTCGCATTGCGGAGTGCAAATGAGCGGCGCTCCCGGTGCCACCGTACTCGCTACGGACCCGCCTAAACCAGCCGCCTCGAAACCAACCCCCGGTTGGAAACAGCTCAAAAAGCTGCTTCCGTATATCGCGCGGTCCAAAGGACAGGTTGCCGTCGGCATGGTGACCCTGGCCGCCATGGGTATCGTCGGAACGCTGCAACCGCTGGCCTTTGGCGTGATCATGGATTGCCTTTCCGGAAATGCTCAGCCGCTCGGGCGGCTGAGTCAGATGTCTCCGCGTCTCGTGCATTTACTGATTCCTGCGTACGCGCCATCGAGCGTGCGGACCCTGATTATTTACTGCCTGGCGGCCTTAGTTATCGTCGCACTCAAAGGCGTCTTCTCTTTCTGGACGCGCTGGATTCTGATCGGCCTTTCCCGCGATATTGAATTCGATCTGCGCAACGACCTGCTCGATCGGCTGCTCATGATGGAGCCCGAATTCTACGTTCGCAATCGCACGGGTGAGCTGATGTCGCGCGCCACGAATGACCTGAACGCGGTGCGCATGGTTCTGGGTCCCGGGAATCATGTATACCTCTCAGACGATTGTGACGATGCTGCTGGCGGTAATCTTGATGTTTCGCCTCTCGCCGTCCCTTAGCCTTTGGGTGCTGATTCCCGTGCCAATAGTGGTCGTGGCTACGCGCTATTTCGGCAGGACTATCCATTCGCTGTACGAAATCGATTCAGGCCGCGCTCGCGACGCTTTCCGCCAAAGCGCAGGAAAATCTGGCGGGCGTGCGCGTCATTCGCGCTTATGCCCAGGAAGACGCGGAGATGCGCGCCTTTGACGCGCCCAATCGCGAATACGTCACGCGCAACCTGAAGCTGATTGCTACCTGGAGCTTGTTTATGCCCGCGCTGACGGCACTGATTGGCATGTCTTTTGTGCTGGTGATGTGGTTTGGCGGGCGTCAGGTTATTTTCGGGCAGATCTCGCTGGGCGAATTCGTGGCCTTTTACGTTTATATGATTCAGTTGGTCTTCCCTATCGTCGCGCTTGGCTTCGTCACGAACATCTTTCAGCGCGGCGCGGCTTCCATGGGGCGGCTCAATTACATTTTGGACGCCAAGCCTTCTATCAACGATTCCGCCGTTCCGGCCCAGGGCCAAGGAACGAGAAGCCTCACTGCGAGGCGAAATCGAGTTTCGACATCTCGATTTCACCTATCCCACAGGCCGCGAGGTCGCGCCTGCGAAAGAAAATAGCAAGGCGAAGGAAAATGGCAGACCTACTGGCACTCCTGTCCTGCACGATATAAACCTGCGCATCCCGGCGGGTTCAACCTTAGCCATTGTCGGACCAACGGGAAGCGGCAAGAGCACGCTTGGCCGCGCTTGTCGCCAGACTCTGGGAGGCCCCGCGCGGGTACTTTGCTGATCGACGGCCGACCCGATTCAGGAATGGCCGCTCGCCAGTTTGCGCCGCTCGATTGGCTTCGTGCCGCAGGATACGTATCTTTTCAGCGAGCCATTGCGGGAAAACATTGCGTTCGGCACGGAAGAGTGCGCTGATGAGGCCGTCTACAAGGCCGCCGAAACGGCCAGCATAGCGTCAGAAATCGCCAGCTTCCCCATGGGATATGCCACCCTCGTGGGCGAACGAGGAATCACGCTATCCGGAGGTCAAAAGCAACGCACCGCGCTGGCGCGAGCTCTGGTGCGCGATCCGAAAATCCTGATCCTTGATGACGCGCTCTCCAGCGTCGACACCGATACAGAGGAGCGCATTCTTGGCGGACTGAAAGAATTGATGAAGCAGCGGACGACTTTGCTGATCTCCCATCGCGTCTCTACAGTCCGCAATGCCGACCAGATTATCGTCCTACGTGATGGCCGCATCGTGGAACGCGGCACGCACGAAGAACTCCTCGCCCAAGGCGGCTATTACGACGAGCTCTATCAGAAACAACTGCTCGAAGAAGAGCTTGAGCGCGCATGAGCGACTTCAGAGAAGAAGAAGCTCTAGGTAAAGTCTACGATTCGCGCCTGGCGAGGCGCCTGTTCCGTTATTTGCGCCCATATCGCGGCTGGGTGATCATCGCGGCTCTGCTGACGCTGCCTGTGGCGCCGCTCGCGGCGATTGGGCCCAAGCTCTTCGAAATTGCCGTGGACCGCTATTTTGTTCCCGTTCTTCACAGCCAAATCCCTGCGAGCCACGGCCGTACGCGGGCTGGGCTGGATTTCCCTGATTTATCTCGCGACGCTGGCTCTGGGCTTTGCCTTCATGTATTTCCAAGTGCGTGTCATGCAGAAAGTCGGCCAGGACACCATGTACGACATGCGCAAGGAAATCTTCGAACATCTGCAGCGCCTGCCGATCAGTTTTTACGACCGCAGCCCAGTCGGCCGCCTGGTCACGCGGGTAACCACCGACGTGGACGCGTTGAACGACCTGTTTGCCACCGGCATTGCGGCCATGGTGAACGACGCGCTTCTTCTGGTTCTTTTCATCTTCATCATGCTGGAGATGAATTGGAAACTGGCGCTGGCCACCTTCGCTGTGATGCCGCTGCTTTTTCTGTGCACCTGGATCTTCCGCAACAGAGTTCGCGACGCCAATCGCCGGATACGCACGGCCATCGCGCGCATCAACGCATTTCTGCAAGAGCACATCAGCGGCATGAGCGTGGTTCAGCTCTTCAATCGCGAGCGCAAGGCGCGCGCGCAGTTTGCCGAGCTCAATCGCATCCACATGGAAGCGTACAAGGACGCCATTCTGGCGTTCGCGCTCTTCTATCCCGGCGTCGAATTCCTGGGCGTGGTCGCGATTATCGTCGTCTTCTGGTACGGAGGCATTGCGGACGCTGGCGGGCGCGGTCTCGGTGGGCGTGCTGATTGCGTTCATGCAATACGCGCAGCGATTCTTCCAGCCGATTCAGGATCTGAGCGAAAAATTCAATATTCTTCAGTCCGCCATGGCCGCTTCCGAGCGCATCTTCAAGTTGCTCGATGAACCGATTCCGGCGACGGACTCCGCGGGTCTGCCGCTTTTGAACGTGCGAGGCGAAATCGAGTTTCGCAACGTCTGGTTCGCCTATCACGGAGGCGCCAATCCTAAGGAAGACGATTGGGTGCTGCGTGATGTCTCTTTCCGTGTGCATCCCGGCGAAACCATGGCGATCGTCGGACACACCGGAGCAGGCAAAACCACCACGATTCAGCTGCTGCTGCGCTTTTACGATATTCAGCGCGGCCAGATTCTCCTGGACGGCACAGACATACGTGAACTGAGCGTGCAGGATTTGCGGAGGCAGTTCGGAATTGTGCTGCAGGATCCTTTTCTCTTCACAGGAACGCTGGAATCGAATGTTCGTTTGGGTACCGCGAACGTCAGCCGCGAAGCGGCGGAATCCGCGTTCCGCGAAGTCGGCCTGGGCCCTTTTCTCGATTCCCTGCCCCAAGGCCTGGACACCATTGTCAGCGAGCGCGGCTCGACTTTTTCCGTCGGACAGAGGCAACTGGTGAGTTTCGCGCGCGCATTGGCACACAATCCGCGCTTCCTAATCCTCGATGAAGCCACTTCCAGCGTGGACACGCGCACGGAGATAATGATCCGCGAAGCTCTGGACCGGCTGCTCACCGGACGCACCTCCATTGTCATCGCGCATCGCCTGAGCACCATCCAGAATGCCGACCGAATCCTTGTCTTCCACAAGGGCCGTCTGCGCGAACAGGGCACGCATCAGGAGTTGCTGGCCGAAAGAGGCATTTACTACCGTCTGTATCAGCTTCAGTACAAAGATCAGGAGTTGCGTCTTCCCGTTGCCCCGCATGGACCTGCCGCCGCGCCGCTCCCTGCCGATGATTGACGTGTCCATCATTAGCCAGCAAGACCGCAAGCTCGCCTGAATGGCTCCTGTCCCTGTGTTGATCTCCGCCGGCGAAGCTTCCGGCGATATGTATGCCGCGCGGCTGGCCGTGGCGCTCCGCCGGCGAGCCGACGTCGACTTGTTCGGCATGGGTGGGCCCCGGATGCGAGAAGCCGGCGTGGATACGGTTGTCGACGCTGCCGACGTTGGCGTGCTTGGCGTCGTGGAAATCGTGCACAAGCTGCCGGCACTGCGCCGGGCCTGGAGACGCTTGATCTCCGAAATCGATCGGCGCCGTCCAACGATCGCGATTTTGACTGATTTTCCCGCATTTCACCTACGCCTCTCGCGTGTGCTCCGCCGCAAGCATGTGCGGAATGTCTATTTTGTTTGTCCGCAGTTCTGGGCCTGGCGGCCGTGGCGGGTGCGGCTGGTAAAGCGCCGTTTTGTACGCGGCCTGTGCATTTTTCCTTTCGAGGAGGATTTCTACCGCAAGGCCGGCGTGCGGACGGACTGGATCGGGCATCCGTTGGTGGATGTCGTGCGAGCGCCCGTCAGCCGCGAGGCTTTCGCTGCGCGCTACGGTCTCGATCCGAAAGCTCCCATCATCGCCGTTTTGCCGGGTAGCCGTCCAACGGAATTGGCTCATCACATGCCACAGTTAATGGCGGCGATCGCGAAAATGAAGGCCGGCGGGCAAAAGCAATTCGTGTTCGCCACGGCTCCAGGGCTCACGCAGGCTCAACTGAAAGCGCATATGGGCGGGCAAGCATCCGAGATAACGACCGTTAGAAGACGCGACATATGAGTTGCTTGCAGCCGCCGACGTGGCCATCGTCTCCAGTGGCACGGCAACCGTCGAGGCCGCATTGATTGGCGTGCCCATGGTAGTCGTCTACCGGGTTGCGCCTTTTACCGCCTGGGTCGTTCGCCACCTCGCGCGTACACGACTTTTCGCGATGGTTAATGTGCTGGCTGGCAAAGAGATCGTACCGGAATTAATTCAGGATGCCTTCACGCCGGATAACGTGGTCCGCGAAACGGAACGGCTCCTGGGTTCAGCGGAGGCTCGCGAAGAGATGCGCCGAGAGCTCGGCAGGGTCCGCGAGAAGCTTGGCCCCCCGGGCGCCATCGAGCGCGCTGCCGATATTATTGCGGAGATGATCCAAAGCCAGCCTGTTACATAACACTCTTTCTTGAGCGATGGCAACTCTAGAAGCCATTTTTGCTATCCTAAGGATACGCTCCTGGCACGAGCCTGTCGGGACGAGGCCATAATATGAGTGAAAACCCAGGTCTTCGAACAAACCTGCGCAGGCACGTCATTCCCGTATCGTATCCACGTGTCTGCTCCTTGCAGCATTCGCCGCATTCGGACAGATCGAAGCGCCAGTGCGACCGCCTGCGGCTGCAACGCAAACGCCGCAAAAAACGGGTTTTCGCGCGGTTTCCTATGAAGTCTTCGCCTCGCTTGCTCCCGAAACCCAGATGCTAACGGCGCGCGCGATTGTGGAATTCGAAGCGCAATCACCCTCCCGCGCGGTGGAATGCGAGCTTCACCCTAATCTGAGCCTTAGCGATGTGCGCGACGCTGCGGGAAAGGTTCTTGAAATCGATCGAGGCGGGCAAAACGGACTGGACGTAGTCGTCACGCTGCCCGATGTCGTGCGCGCAGGCCAAAGAACAAAGCTGACCTTTAGCTACAGCGGAGTTCTGGCCAATGAAGAGAACAGCGCTATTTCGGGCGTGCGGCTGGCGTCCATTGGAAAAGATGGCGCCTATCTCTTGCTGCCCGCGCGGTGGTTTCCGCTGACCGGCTATCCGTCAAACCGCTTTACAGGCGTCTTCCATATCGAGGTGCCGCAAAACTTCGTCGTTGTTGGCACGGGAACCAGCGAAACTCCCGTGCCCGCCAGTTCGGCTCCGACGGCACCGGCTCCCATCCTCGGCAACCGAAACCCTCAGGGCGGCGGCCGAAGTCCAGATAGCGGCGCTCCACGGTTATCGCGCCGCACGCAAGACGGTGTTCGTCCGGATAGCACTCCTCCGACGGTGCCGCTGTCTAACGCTCCCACGAGAGCACTGCCACGACTACTGCTTCGAACTCAAGCTCACGAGTCACGTACACTTTCCGCGCCGATCAGGCCGAGGCGGCCGGGACTTTTGTGGCCGGCGCCCTGCAGCTTTTCCCAATACAAGCAGAAGGCCTGAACATTTCGGTTTACTTGCCGCCGAACGCCGGCAGCTCTGCGCAAGAATACGGCGGCGCGGTCGCGCGGATTGTGAACACCCTCTCCGATCAGTTTGGACCGCTGCCTAACCCCAATCTCACGATCGCGCAGATTCCCGACGGCACGCTGCCAACTTATGCAGCGCCCGGCCTGCTCCTCGTAAGCCAACGCCAATGGACTCCGGCAGCCAACTCGCGGCAACTGGCAAATCTGGTGGCAGCCCAATGGTGGGGAAATCAAGTGATGGCTGCATCTCCCTCTGACGCCTGGCTGACGGACGGATTGTCGCGATACTCCGAGGCGTTATACGTGGAGCAGACCGCCGGACGCGATGGAATGAACAAGGCCCTGAACGATTTCGCCATCGGCGCGATGATGTATGACGATAGCGCACCCATCGGTGAGGCCGGACGGCTCACACCATTCACGCCAAACTACACGTCCGTGGTAGCGAACAAAGGCGCCATGGTCTTTCACATGCTTCGAGAGCAGCTCGGCGATGCGGCTTTCGCTTCGCTGCTGCGGGATTATTACAAGCAGTTCGCGGGCAAATCAGCCTCGCTTGCCGATTTCGAGAAACTCGCGCAGGATCACGTCGCACAGGCACCAGCGGCCGCCAAGTCCTCCAATTTTGCATTAGGCAACACGCCTGCCGCCACGGCCCCCAACTCCGCGCCTGCCGAAGCGGAGGAGACTACGCCAGCCAACGTGCAGTCGTTTTTCGCGCAGTGGATCAATTCCACAGGAATCCCCGAGTTCAACATTACGTATACGATTTATCGAACTAAAACCGGCTTCCGCATCGATGGCAGGGTGAAACAGAATCTCGACTTCTTCCACATGCCCGTGGAAATCGAGGTCCAAACCGAAGGAAATCCGGAAATCAAAACTATCGAAGTCAGCGGCACCGACTCCAGCTTCACCACGGAAGTTTTCGGCCGGCCAAAGCCGGGCGGCATCGTCCTCGATCCTCATAACTACATTCTCAAATCCAACGTGCAGGTTCGGGTTCGCGCCATCATCGCGCGCGGCGAAGCGCTTGCTGAGCAGGGGCGCTATTACGACGCGATCCAGCAATATCAGCAGGCGCTCGATCAGCAAAAAGACAATGCGCTGGCGGAATTTCGAATGGCCGAAGCGTTCTTCTATCAGAAGAATTACTCAGCGGCGGCGAATGCCTTTCGCGACTCGCTCGACGGGAATATCGATCCCAGCTTCAAGTGGGTGGAGGTCTGGGCTCACATTTATTTAGGGAAGGTTTACGACATCGCGGGGGACCGCGCTCGCGCCGTCAACGAGTACAGCAAAGCGCAGCAAACTAACGACGACACCGGCGGCGCTCAAGACGAAGCGAAGAAATATCTGGCTCAGCCTTACAAAGAAGGCGCTTAATCCGAGATCGAGCGCTCAATTCTCGGCGGTCTCAGATGCCCTGCAAACCCGTGAGATGCGGCTGCGCAATGCCCTTGTGCTGGATGAAAACCTGAAACGTCTCGCCCATTCCTTCCGGATTGATCAATGATTTCAGTAACAGGCGGGCGCGAATGCGCTCAACTTCGCTTGAATCTTCGTCGTAAAGATCGGCGAATTCGTTGGCCCGGCCCAGCGCAACTAAAAACGCCATCTGCGAAACACATCCCGTGCGTGAGAGACCTGCGCGGCGGCCCCATACATCCAGCGCCGTGAAGTTCACGTGTGCGGTCAAATCCTGCTCACCCGGAGACACAAAGAAATCCTCGCTGGCGCGGTGCTCTGAATACGCCAAAAGAGTGCCGCGCATGTGGCGCTCGTTATAAAGCTCGGCAGCCTCGTGACCGTAATCCACGGTCATGACGAAGCCGCGATCAAGCCGCCGGCCGACATCCTGAATCCATTGGCAGGCCTCGAGGTTCACCTCGGCCTGCTGGCCCTCTCGAAGCGTAATGTGCTGCTCCTCAAAATATTTTTCGATTTCGGCAGAGGTGAGTGGGCCGGGCTCTTCGGTAAAGACGTCTTCGTTAAAATTGACGTAAATCTCACGCAGATTGCCGCGCTGCACGAGAACGCGGTGCACGGGAAGCGCATCGAGCAATTCGTTTGAGAAGATGCATCCGGCGGGAATACCCTGGGGCAACTCGGCGGCAGAGATGGCGGTGCCGTTTTCAAGATGAGTTCGCAAATTCTCGCGATGCCGCTCGCGCCGAGCCTGGGATTGCTCCACGGCGACATAGCGCAGCGCGCCGTAAAATTCGGGAAGTTTGCGCGCAGCGAAATCGAGTATTTGCCCGGCCAAACGGCCTGTCCCTGCGCCGACCTCGACCGCATAGAATTCGCGCGGGCGGCCGAGCATATCCCACATTTCGGCGAACTGCCGAGCTAATAGCCGCCCAAAAATCGGATGGACATCGACATTGGTATAAAAATCAGCAAAACGCCGGGCTTCCGGTTTGCTGTAGTAGCCGAACTCCGGATGGTAGAGGCATTCGCGCATGTACTCCGCGAAAGGAATTGGTCCGGACCCGCGAATGCGCTCGGCGAGCGCACGGGCCAGAGGAGTGACGGCCACCTTGGTGCGTTCTTGAGTTCCGGCGGCCCTCAAGCGTCCTGCCTTTGCGGATTGCGGACAAACATTTCGATGACGTAGTCGTGCAGGCAATCGTAAAGCTGGCGCTGAAATGACCAGGGAAACTGCGAATGCTCGATCTCCCGCGGCTGAAGCAGGAAATAGTAGGTATGGACTTCAACCCCCGCCGGCTTGAAACGAATTTCGACCTCGATTCCGCCGGTAGCAGCGCGCGCGTCGAAATCGAAAAGCGGATGTTCGTAACGCACCAATTCCCTTTTCACTTTTTCCAGGAGTTCGTCGCTCGAAACTGAATTTGCGCGCGGTGAAGATGAACTTGTTCCGCTCACCGAGCTGCTCCCGAGCTGTTGTCGCCGTCTAGATCGCCCCGCGCCTTCATTTCCCGAAGCTCTTTTTCGAATGCCGTGAGAGCTGGCTTGTCGAAGAGAACGAAATAGATCTTTTCGAGCGAGGTTGGCTTCTTCAGGTGTTCGGCGACTTCCTTCAGCATGATCGCCGCGCATTCGGAAAGTGGAAAGCCGCCGATGCCCGTGCCGATGGCTGGAAAGGCTATGGTGCGAAGCCCCTTCTCCGCGGCAATGCGCAAAGAATGGGCGGTGGAAGCACGCAAGGCATGTCCGGTGGTTAAGCCGCCGAGCTCCATGCTGGCGGCGTGAATGATATGCCGCGCTTTCAGCTTCCCCGCCGAAGTGATGGCGGCGCCGCCCAGGGGTACCGTGCCGATTTCGTTGCATTCCCGCTGAATGCCGTCTCCGGCCTTGCGGCGTATCACGCCGGCCAGGCCACCGCCTAGTTTGAGATCGTTATTGGCGGCATTGACGATGGCGTCGACGTCGCTCTCGGTCAGGTCCCCTTGCTGCAACACAATTTTCTCGACGATGGTCATGGCTCCCTTGATCATATCAGAGCAGGATTTGGGCCCGGCGCACTTCGTTTTTATCATCTAGCATCCAGGAATGACGGGCGCACCGGTGCTCTGCAGGGCATTCGAACGAACGCGATCACCGGTCTCGAGCAGGCCCAGCGCGGCGCGGCGGGCGGCTTGCTGCGCTTCCGGGGCGGTGGCGACCTCGGCCAGCACAGCGCAACCGGAGCGATGGTGACGGTCCTCATCAGGATTGATCACATCGCGATAAAGTGCGGCCAAGTCGCGCTGGCCGATGCGATCGAGAAATGCAAGGAATTGCACATTCCGGCGGCCGCCCATGGCTTCTCGCGCGACAAGCGCTCCGGCGATGCGTTCCGGCGTTGTTTTCAGGGTCCGCAGGTAAGTCAGCACCGGGCTCGGCGGATCGAGGGGTCGAAAGCCGTCCAGCGAGATGCCCATTGCGCGGGCTTTCTCCTCGATCAGCTGATAGTGCCGCGCTTCATCACCGGCATGGCAGGCCAGGGCAAGCTTTGCATTCAGCTCCGGTGTCGTGGAGACCCACTCGGCGGCGATTTCGGCCGCTTCGATCTCGTTTTTGAGGGCCATCTTGACGAGCGTGGCAAAAAGCTCGCCCTTGGGCATGCCCGAGGAGATCGGCGGCTCATCGATTTTGGCGAGGATGGCCTCGTTTTCAGCTTTCAGCTTGGTGACGAATTCGTTTCCATCCATATTGTGTCTCCCGCAGGAGACATCCTATCGCACTGGACGGGAATCGTCTTGCACTGGGGCAATCTCCCGAAGGCCCGCAACGAGAAGCGTTTGCGGACTTCAGGCTAAAAGCAAGCGGCCCTTACGGTCACACGGGCTATTGGTTCATGCGATAAAGGATGGGCTTGGGACCTTCGACCAATTTGAAATCGGCGGGCACGGTGAACAAGGAAGCATCCGGCTCGGCGCGCGTGATGTTCGTAAGCTGGAAGGTCTGCTCGCCCATGCGCGGATCGCTTCGCTTGCTGTAAATGATGGTCTTGAGATCGGGCGAAGTCCAAACTTCGGTGACGATGCTGATGGGCTTGTCGTTGCCGATCTGGCCTGCGGGGATCGTCCGGGTCGTGCGCACGCCAGTTACAAAGACGCCTTCCATTGTTTGCGAACCCAGGTCTTCCGTGGTGGCTTGTCCTTGATCATTTGTTAGGAATACTTTCTGCGCAATCATCGGGGGCGGAGGCAACTGGCCGGAAGCTGCAGCCATGTCGTTCGTCTGAATATATAAAGCGTCCGGCCCGGGACCGGCAGGGCCGCGCGCGCCCCTGCTCACTTCTGCACTCGAGGCGATGGCCACGTCCGAAGGCCACGTCCAGTCCATCGCCTTTTCCGTTCAGTAAAGGCAGAGGTAGCGGTGGGAGCGGAGGTACCGGCATCTTCTGCGCAGTCTTATCGGTCAGGTTCAGAGTGTAGGAGGTCTGCGCGACGGGATCGTGGATAAAAATGAGATGAGGCGCATTGGCAGCCGAGAGATTTCCGATGGGCGGCAACATCGTATCCTGGCGCGTGCGGCCCTGAGAATCGCGGGCAATCGTGCCGGTGCTGCTCTGGACGATGCGATTTCCGTCCGCAAGCGTCTGGACAGATTCGTTCGTGACCGTGGCCGAATAAGGCGCGCCCTACCACCGGCGCGCCGCAGAACCACGCGCGAATGCTCCGCCTACGCTAATCGTCACGGGGCCAGGGCCGGGATCGGGTATCCGATCGTTTGAGCCACTCGAAAAGCCGCCCGTCTGGGCGAACGCGCTAATTGCGCAAGAGGAAGCCACAAGTGTGAAGATGCAGATGTCGTTTCGTGATTGTGCGATTCATGGCCGAGTGGGCCTCCTTTCAAATTCTGTGAGCTGCGGCCGCAAGCGAACCTGCTGAGCCGAACCATCGGGGGCAATCGTAACGTCCGCAGTGAAGCCGACGCCCTCTGGGACAGCGCCTGGGGGGAAGATTGCGTCGGCCGGGATGGCGATTTCGACAGCAGGCTCGGAAGCAAGCCAGCTAGTCTCTTCGCTTGGGCGCTGCGCAGCCGCCTGCTTTGCCTGCTCCGCTCCCTTTCGGCGCTCAATTCGAGCGACCGGCCGAATAACGGCCGGTGCTGGCTGTGCGGCGTGCGCCGGTGGCAATGTTTTCGCCACGTCGATTACCGTCGGGATGGGCGCTGCACTCGGGGCAGCCGGCTGCACGCGCCATCGTGCCGCGAGCAGGAAAAACATCGCCACTGCGGCCGCGACGGCCACGCCGCCCGAAATCGCAAGCACCCGGCGCGTGAGTTTACGGCCCGGCTTTGAAGCTGTAACGGCATCGCAATAAGCGTCACAATATCGATCAAACGCGCCACTCAGCTGGCGATACGTGTCCAACCGGTCGCGGCATTCCGGGCAACCCTGAAGATGCCGCTCCACAGCGGCGGCATCGTTATCTGAAAGCTCCTTATCAACCCAAGCCATCAGTTTCTCTGTAAAGTCACACATTGCATTTCTCCGCTAATTTCCGAATCGCACGCTCAACAGTATCACCCACCGTTGAGGTCGAAAGCCCCAACACCCCGCCGATCTCCCGATACCGCAATCCTCCTGCCCGCAGCAGCAGGCATTCCCGTTCGGATTCGGTCAGTAGGTGAATTGCTTTTCGCAGCCTGCGAAACTTTTCTTTCTCCAGAACGACGTGCTCGGGCGTCGCTTCATTCAAGGCCAGAGCTAAGGCATCTTCCAGCGGCGCAGCAAACCGCCGCTCATAACGGTTCTGGCGATTTCTGGCCGTGTTGTGAGCGACGCGGAAAAGCCAACTGCGGATATTTTCCTGCGACCCACCAGAATCCAAGTGGCGATGCAAGCTCAGGAACGCGTCCTGTACGACGTCCTGTGCTTCATCGGCCGAGAGGCCGAGACATACGAGGTATCGAAGCAGAGGCTTGCGCAGTTCGCGATACAGCGTGGTGGCCTCGCAACCGGTTGCAAGGCGCGAAAGCGGCAGAACCAGGGGTACGGAATCGCCACTCATATGAGCTTCTGCATGCGCCTCTAGTTATATAACAGGTGAGGGGTGCGATTTTCCGGCTGCACAATTCGCAGCAGAGAAACAGGAAGGGGCCTCCGAGTATGAGGCAGGTGGCTCAGGCGCCTTGAAAACGAGGCGGGCGTTTCTCGAAAAAGGCGTGCAGGCCCTCGAGGCAATCCTGCGAACGAAAACAGGTGACCTGCCAGCGAATCTCCTCGTCGAGCGCTTTTTCGAGCTGCTCGCGATCATCCAGCCTGAGCGCCTGGTTGATCCCACGGGCGACGATTGGCGGCGCGGCGGCCAACTTATCGGCCAGCAGAGACGTTTCGGCTTCGAGGCGATCAGGCGGAACGACGCGCGGCACCAGGCCGATCCTGAGCGCCTCGGCGGCGGAAACAGTTTCGGCGCTCAGCACCAATTCCATGGCCAACGCGGGACCAACCAGCCGTGGCAGAAAATAAGTGCCGCCAAAATCGGGGAAGAGGCCGATTTTGGCAAAGCTCTGGGTGAAGTTAGCCTGCTCGGAAGCGATGCGGGTAGTGCAGGCAAGCGCGAGATTGGCCCCCGCGCCCGCAGCAGGGCCATTGACCGCGGCAATCACCGGCTTGGGCATCGTGGCGATGGCCAGGACGATCTGCTTGCCTACCTTCAGCAGAGCCTCGACTTCGGTGACGTCTTCGCGTTCGCGAGCCTTTCTCAGAACGTCGATATCTCCGCCGGCACAGAATCCTCGCCCCGCACCGGTGAGCACAACAGCCCGAACCGCATGATCCCGCATAGCGCCGTTCAGAGCGTCCAGCAAGGCTTGGCCCAGAGCGTTATTCAATGCGTTCAGGCGGTCGGGCCGATTTAACGTAATGGTGGAAACCGAGCCGCGGCGCGATTCCAACACAAGCGGCGCGAAACTGGATCCGGAGGCCATCGTCAAGCTCCCGTCGGAAAGAACAAAGCAATTGTACGTTCAGCAGGGGTCAATCGGGCAAGCCGTGCAGCACCTGGGCAAGCTGGCGGAAGTAGCGCAATCCGATTCCGCGACCGTTAGCGGATCGTGTGCCCGTGGAAGGCAGGACGAAAACTCGCGCGCCGTATAGCTTTTCCGTCTGTAGACCAAGCTTGCAGGGCCTTTGCGCGAACTTTTCGTATGTATCCTTGCCATTGAAAGCAATCACGCGGGGCGCGAATTCTTCGAGTTTTTGTGCGAGGAGAATCCGGCCTTCGGCAATTTCCTGCCGGTCCAACTCACCGATGTCACGCGTGGCGCGCTTCACCAGGTCCGTTAGGCCGATGCCGAATTCAATCAGGCGTTTGTCGTCCGTGTAAGGCAGCGATTCGGGCAGAATGCCGGAATCGTAGAGCAAAGGCCAAAAAGGGTTGGTGCGCCCGGCATAATAATGCCCCGCGCGGGCCCAACGATCGGCTGGATTGCAGCCGACCACGACCAGCTTCATTCCTCGCCTCAGGTAGTCTGGCAGAGTACGCATCGTTTTCAGTTAGTGGCGAAAGCTCCCGCTCGCGCGGGGTCGAGATTTTTGGTGCCCATCTGCACGTCGAAATCACGGCTGCGCCTATGAGAAGAGGCTAAGCGTAACACGGGAAATATCGCAAAAAACAAGCGCGCTGAGGCCATGGAGCATCTCAGTAAACCCATGCCTAGCCGGTAGAATTGCTCGGACTTAACCGGTGAGGTGTCGACACGTTTGTGCACTTTGAGCATTTTTCGCCGCCGATCATGAATCCTGAGCTGGCACTGGGGCGTCCAATCGGAAGGATTGGATCGGGCGAAGCGGCGCGAGGTTCGGACGCACCGTCGAAGGTCTGCACCGCCGCCAAATTGGCTTGGTGTAAGGGTTTTCAGGATGGCTCAGGCAGTGACAATATATGCTAACCTGCTGAGACGCGGCTTATTCGCCGCCGGCGCACCGCCGCTGATACCCATGAGCTCACCGGAACCCAAACGCATGCCTTCGACAATCGTCCGCGACGACGAAGGCGCACTGGTTTCTCTAGCAAAAAGCGGCGATCTAAGCGCTTTTGACGAACTCGTGAATCGCTACGAGCGCCGGATTTTTCGCCTGACGATGAACATTACCCAGAACCGCGAAGACGCGGAAGACGCCACGCAGGACGCCTTTCTGAAATCGTTCCAGCATCTGCCGGACTTTCAGGGCGACTCACGTTTTTACACCTGGCTCGTGCGCATCGCCGTAAACGAAGCGCTCATGCGGCTGCGCCGTAGGCGGCCGAACGTTACCTCGCTCGACGAGCCCGTGCAAACCGAAGAAGATCTGATACCCCGCGAAATTGAGGATTGGGGGCCGACGCCGGAACAGCGCTATCAAGTCACCGAGCTGAACTCAATCCTTAGCAACGCCACAGCCGAACTCGAACCGATCTTTCGCACGGTTTTCGTGCTTCGCGATGTGGAGCAGCTTTCGACGGAAGAGACCGCTGAGGCGCTGGGAATTTCCGTGCCTGCCGTGAAATCGAGGCTGCTGCGGGCGCGATTAAGGCTGAGGGAAAAACTGGGCCGACACTTTGCACAGAGGCAGCAGGCATGAACTGCAAGGGACTGATTCGCGAAATCTCCGATTATCTGGATGGCGAACTGGCGGTGGAAACTTTAACTGAAATCGAAATTCATTTGCAGCGCTGTAAGGACTGCCGGCTTATCGTGGATACGACGCGAAAAACAATCGAAATTTATTACAGCACTCAGCCCCTTCCGCTCCCCAACGACGTACGTGAACGATTGCACCAGGCACTGATCAAGCGTCTGGGACGCAGACCCACCGCCTGATTTATCTGTGCCCGCCACCAAATTCGATCTTGCTGCCGAGCCCTTTCTTTTCCGCACACTCAAAAATGTAAGCAGCAACAGCCAAATCCCATGAGGCAATTCCGTTTGATTTGAAAAGCGTGATCTGCTCCGGACTCTTTCGCCCCGGCCGCTTCCCCGCCACGATCTCGCACAATTCACGCACTTGTTGCCAGCGCGAATTATCGTCGCCGAAAGCCTGAATCAGGTCGCCCGATTCGATATTGGCCTGCTGGATCGAATCCACGGCAATGATGGCGGCGCGATCCACGGCATCGGTTTCCAGTTCCCGCTTCTGCGCAAAATTTGCGCCGATGGCATTGATGTGGGTTCCGGGAGCAAGCCAGGCGCCCGAAACGACCGGATTCATGGCCGTCGTCGCGGTGATCAAGATCTCGGCCCCGCGCACCGTCTCCTCGGCTGATGCCGCGGGCGTAACGGGCCTGCGCAATCTCTCTGTCATTTCGCGGCAGTAATTTTCAAGCCGGTTGCGGTCGCGGCCGAAAGCGCGGATCGTTGCGAATTCACGGCCTTCGCAGACGGCGGCGAGTTGCGTGCGCGCCTGCGTGCCGGTGCCAATGATTCCGAGCACACGCGCATCGGGACGGGCCATATATTTCGTCGCTACCGCACTGGCGGCTCCGGTGCGCACCTGCCCGAGGTAATCGGCTTCGATCAAAGCCGCCAGTTCGCCGCTATCCGCGCGGTAGAGCAAGACAATAAAACGCGCGGCGCCGTGGGCGACCGAGTAAAGCTTTGCGCCCATCCAGCCGGCCTTTTGATCCGCCGCGAACATGTAATTCAGGAAAACGCGCTCCGGCAAAGCCAGCCGGCGCCTGGGGTGAATCCAGCCATCGCCCGCGGCTTGGCGTTGCAGCGATTCCTCAACAACGCGGATGGCCGCAGGCATATCGAGCAGCGTACGAACGTCTTGCTCCGTCAGTATCACAGGCATTGCGGCACCCGCCTCAAGGCAAATCGAGATGCGTGCGGAAACGAAGCACGCGGCGCGCATCTGGATCGAGCACGATCAGATCGCCAGCTGCATCCGCAGCGAGATAAGCTGCGGATTCTACCCCAGAAAGCCGATCCCCCAGCGTATCGATGAGTTCGCGGTGGCCATCTTCGCTCCAAACCTCGACCCGCACCGGCGACCCTCGCAGCGCGAAGACGTGCTTGCCGGCAGCGGCCAGTCCCAGCAAGCGGGAAACGTCGGAGGAATCCGGCGATTTGAAACCCTCGCTCTGCACGCCATCGCGAGTGAATTTCAGAATGCGGCCGTCCGCGGCATCTCCGATGTAGACAGCGTCATTATTTGCTATCGCAGCGAAAGGATGCGCTGATTTTTCCGAAGCCTCCGGCAGCACCCTCCAGATCCGCAGAAGCTGGCCATGGCTGTTGAAAACCTGTACGCGTGAGCCTGCCGGATCGGGCACATAGATTCTTCCATCCGCATCAATGCTGAAGAAAAATGGGCCATCGTAACTGCGCCGGGGAGCGATGCGCAGCGCGCGTAACGGATCGCCTTCAGGGAAAAACAACTGCATCGTGCCGATGCGCAAATTCGCAACGTAGATCGCACCACCAGAATCTACCGCAATGGCATCGGCGGTGCGCGCGGCGAGGCTTTCAAAGCAGAGTAAAGGTATTCCGGCGGCTTCAAACTTCTGTATGAAGCTGGTCGCGCGGTCGGCAAAATAAACCCGGCCGATCGGATCCAGCGCAGGGCCGATGGGGTTTTCAAGTTGGCCGGGCTCAGTGCCGCGAACTCCCCATTCCTGGACAAATTCGATGGGCGGAGGCTTGACTGCGCTGACCGCTTGCGAGTGAGCGTGCGAGCACCCGGACAGCGCGGAAAAAGCGATCAGGGTAATCCAAAACCAACTGCAGCGGCGTGAATGGAGCGCGTTGTGACGCAAGTCAGCTGAAATGGCGCACCAAAATTAGCATAATCGCGCGTTGGCGCAACTTAGGAATTCACTACACCGTGCGAAACCGCCACGACTTGGGCGAGAAGAATTGGTGATTATTTGCGCTTTCGGACTGTGCCAGCCGGCGTGAGCCGGCGCACTACCGTCCCCATCAGCCGGTACGCGCGCTCGACGTTCTTGTCGTCAGTAAATCGAAACTCAGGACCAGCAGGCGTCTGGGTGACGCGCACTGGAAGCCGGCCGCATACGGTATTGTCCGCGAAAGAAGTTTCGTACCGCATGCGGACCGCACCCCAGGTGTACACGCGGATGGAGGTGAAGTCACATGACTGGCCTTCCCCGCTCTTGGCCGCCGCAACCACGTATTGCGGCTTATCACCGCGGGGATCGGGCACGGTATTGAGCTGTAACCAACCCACAACCCTCCTGCCCGCTGCAGCCGTATAATCGCCGATCGGCGGCGGTGGTTCGAGCTCCACGAACCGCGAAAGGACCCAACCCGCGATGGGGATGGCCGGGCCATTATTAAGCTGGGTTCCGGGCGAAGATGAACTCGACCCCGCCTTAGCCGGCGAATACAGGACGAGGGACCAATCCTCCTGATCAGATTTTTCCTCCGCGGAAGGTGCGGCTTCATCACTCGCACGGCTCTCCTCGCCGCCAGCGTGAGAGGCGGCGGCTACCTGCCGACTCAAGATGACCACGGGAACATTGCGTCCAAATTGAAAAATACGCGAGGAATCCCGGCCGGGATCGATATGCACGTTACTGATCGTCCGCGTATGCCCCTTGGCCTGCACCGGCATTTTTTGCGCGCTGGAGACCAGGTCGCCAACTTGGCTCCAAAGGGCCAGTGGCATCAGCAAACGGGTATCTACCCAACCTTGAGTCCCGTCGGTCGACCGGACTTCCGTCAGTTCACCGGCACGACCTAGAACGCTGACTTTTTCGCCGTAACCCAAAGTCCCGACCTGACGGCGCACTTGGGCCGTTGCGCTCCAAAGCGTCGCGCTTTGATCTGCGATATAAGCATCCGGATAGTGCGCGCGATTGCGGCGTGCCCACCATACTCCAGCGATGAGCGCAACGAGAAGGATGATCAGAAGCCAGCGCCGATGACTCATGAGTTGCTCACCGGCAAAAACCGAAGCATGTTTGGCGTCGAATTTCGAATCGCGCCTGACGGGATCGTAGTTGTCCCAAAGCTAAAGCGCACAGCGATGAATTCTACACGATCCCTCACGGATGTGCTTTCTTCCTGGGCCGGCAATTTCCGTACCGCCTGGAAACGAATGTGTGGCGACGATTCGCGCGATACATCTCCGTCGCGAAGACGGGCTTTGTTACAATCTGCGCCCAGAGGGAAACGAGATGCAAATGGTCGATAGGCTGAAGCCGCTGGGTTTGCTTGTGCTACGGCTGGGAGTTGCTGCGATCTTCCTCTCTACAGGTTACGACAAGCTTTTTGGGGCGCCCGGGAAGTGGCTGGCGTGGTTCCCCAAGCAAGGCTTCCCATCGTACTTCGCGTACATCGCGGGCTCATTGGAACTCTTCGGCGGCTTCTTACTCGTTCTGGGGCTCCTCACCCGGATCACCGGCCTGCTATTGGCGATTCAAATGGCAATTGCCGTCTGGAAGGTCAGCTTACCGCATTCGGGAATTTACAACGTGGAGGCTTACGGCCTGCCACTGATGCTTGGGGTGGCCTGTTTTGCACTTTTCACCGTGGGAGCAGGAATGCTCTCGGTGGATGGAGCGACGTTCGAACGCACTGGCAAAGCGAAAGCCAAAGCTTAGCTAAATATGTGGCGCGCGGCAGAAGCGAGGCGAAGCTGGATCAGAACGCCGCCAATTCTCGAACGGCGTTCACAATATCCCTGCTCTGCGGCAGGATCTTTTCTTCAAGCTGTGGTTGGTAAGCGCAGAAGCTGTCCAGGGCGGCCACCCGCCGCACCGGAGCATCCAGGTCGTGAAACAGCTCATCGGCGATGCGCGCGGCGATTTCGGCTCCGTAGCCCCAGGAACGCATGTCTTCATAAGCCACGATGACGCGGTTGGTCTTCGTCACGGTGCTGACTATGGCTTCCCAATCGTAAGGCGACAGCGATCTGAGGTCTAGAATTTCGAGGGAGATGCCCCCGTCACGCTGCAGTTCGGCTGCGGCCACCTCGGCTCGATGCACCATGGCGCCATAAGTAACGATGCTGAGGTCGGTGCCTTCGCGAACCACGCGGGCTTTTCCAAAAGGAATCGTGAAGTCGGGCCCGGGATAAGGCGAACGATTGTACGGTTGGCGGTAGAGATGCTTGTGCTCGAGGAACAGGACCGGGTCATCGCAACGGATGGCCGTGCGCAATAAACCGCAAAGCTCAAGAGCCGTGGACGGCATGACGACGCGGAGTCCCGGCAAATGCGTGAAGATGACTTCGCCGGATTGGCTGTGGTAAGGTCCGCCGCCCGTGAGATAACCGCCGATTGCCGCGCGAATTACCGCAGGCGCCTTGAAATGGCCGGCCGAACGCCAGCGGGTGATAACCAATTCGTCGCGAATTTGCATCATCGCGGGCCAGATGTAATCAAAGAACTGCATTTCAGCGACCGGCTTCAAGCCGCGGATAGCCATGCCGATCGCGCGGCCGGCAATGGCGGCCTCCGCAAGCGGCGTATTAAAGACGCGATCCGATCCGAAACGCCGTTGCAGCCCGGCCGTGGCTTTGAAGACTCCCCCTTTGCCCTTGAGCTCCTTCAGATTCTCTTCGCGGCTGGAATCGGCCACGTCTTCGCCAAAAACCAGGATACGCGCGTCGCGCTCCATCTCATCGGCGAGTGTAGCGGGGATCATTTCCAGCATGGTTTTCGGTTCGCCGACGAATTTCGGTTCTGACTCGAATCGAGAGGAGGTGGGATCTACGTCAGGAGAATACACCCATTGCAAAATCGATTTTTCGGGCGGCAACTCGGCCGCGAGCGCAAAATCGGTGGCTTCCAGGATTTCGCGGTCGACTTCGGCTTCGAGCCGTTCCAACTCGTGCTCGTCGAGAATGCCTTCGCGCACGAGAAAGAGGCCGAACCTCGGAATCGGATCGCGATGCGCTTCCTGTTCGCGCTCTTCGGGCGTTTTGTAAAGCTTCTCGTCATCCGAGAGCGAATGCGAATAAGGCCGCGTCACGTGCGCATGAACGAGCGCCGGTCCTTTGCGCGCGCGGCAATATTCCGCCGCTCGCCGCATGACGTCATAACTCGCCAGCGGATCGGTCCCGTCGCATTCCTCGACGAGCAGATCAGGGTAGTCCCGGACGAGCCTCGAAATGCTGCCGCCGGCGGTCTGCGCTTCGACCGGCACGGAAATGGCATAGCCGTTGTCTTCCACCAGAAAGAGCACGGGCAAGCGTTTCAGGCATGCGGCGTTCAGGGCTTCGAAAAATTCGCCCTGGCTCGTCATGCCGTCACCGCCGGAAACGTAAACGATTTCGTCGGAACTGTGCCGCACCGATTCTCCCAACGGTGCGTGCTGCGCTTGATCGAGCGCCTGCGGATGCCGTTCAAAATAGATCGCGGCCTCAGCCGCGCCCACCGCTTGCAGCCACTGCATTCCCGCTGTGGACGAGCGCGTAACGATATTCAGCTCGGGCTTGCCCCAATGCGAGGGCATTTGATTCCCGCCGGAAGAGGGATCATCCTTCGCTCCGACGGCTTGCAGAAGCATCTCCTGAGGCGTGAGTCCCAGACTCAAACACAGAGCCTGATCGCGGTAATAGGCAAAGAACCAGTCGTGGGCGGGCCGCAGAACCTGCCCGGCAGCCACCAACACCGCTTCATGTCCCGCTCCACTGATTTGGAAATAGATCTTGTGCTGGCGCTTGAGCTGGATTTCACGGTCGTCGAGGCGCCGGGACAAATACATCAACCGGTACATTCGAATGAGATCGCTGGGCTGGAGTCCGTGATAGTTGTGGGTAGGAACTGTGCCGGTCTTCGGGTGCGCTTGCACAGCCATGCAGCTTCACCTCTGGCGAAGGAGCTTCGCCAAACTCCATTATAACTGATGCGCGAGCCCCGGTATTCGGGGGCTTACACGAGATTGCAGTGGAACTAAACCCTAGATCGCTCTTCCCCCGACCTACGCCGTAACCCGCAAACCTCTCAAAGCACGACGTTTCAAGACAAGGAGTCGAAACGCTCCGCCGTCCCGGCAAATTCCGCGTCATTCTGCCGAATGATCTTGGACTGCGCGTCCTTAAAGGGAAGCTCAGTGGGAATGCGCTCGAGCCACCTCTGATGAGAGAGGCGCTCATGGTCCGAGAAATCCAGACGAATGATCAACTGGATGTTCTCTTTTGCGGACGTCTCGGCCGCTTTCTTGCGCGCGAGATTTTGCGCCACCTTTCTTTTCGCTTTGAGCTTTCTCTTCGTCGTCAGCTTTCTCGCTAGCTTCAGACGCGTCGCTGCGGTCGAATTTCAGCAACAGTTTTTTGTCTAACCGGAAACCCTGCTTCCAGCCATCCACTTTGTGCCGCGCTTGTTGTGCCAACTCCTCATCGGAGCCGAAGTCGAAAACAAGAAAGGATTGAGCCATGCGTTTTCTATATCGGTGATACTTCCGGCTGTCAAGCCTGAACGATGGAAATTCGGCCAATGGCGCAGCCACCAGGGATTGCATCTATTTACCGAAAAGGATTAGCATAACGGGACGGGTGGAAGGGCGATGCGAAGGTTTGTGGCCGTTATCGGAATGTTGGCGCTGGCGCTGACGATCGCGCCGAGCGGGCTCGATTCCACATCTTTGGCGCTCGATTGCTGCAATGGGGTCATGTGCCCAATGCACGCTGAGAAACACGAGCCGCCGAGTTGCAATATGGGTGGGAACCCGAGCGCCGCGTTGAAACCGTGCCCGGTCCAAGCCGCCGCCCATTACACCGCTGCGATCGTTTTTGTGCTGTCGGCTGCTCTAATTTTGCAAAGCGATTCCCCGAGCGAGCCGTCGATTGCCTTTCTTCCGTCCTTCTTCCCAGATGCAGAGCGCCGTATGGAGTCTCCGCCGCCCCGTCTTCTGCTCACCGCATAGCGAAGTCACACCCCACAACTCATACTCCATTCCCCTCTGCTGACGAGGGGCGCGCCCTAAGGGGGGCCTATGCGCACAGTGAGATTTGTCGTAATCGTTTTCTGTCTATTTGAGTTGGCGGCACTCCACGCCACGATTTTCGGTACGGTACGGGGCGTGGTTCACGATTCGCAGCACCTGCCCATTGCAGGCGCCA
The DNA here is from genome assembly GCA_963804535.1 of uncultured Acidobacteriota bacterium. Classification (GTDB taxonomy): domain Bacteria; phylum Acidobacteriota; class Terriglobia; order Acidiferrales; family UBA7541; genus Palsa-189. Next base: position 78,673 of record CAWDQT010000007.1, on the reverse strand, counting down.
CGGTCACGTTGAAGGCTCAGGATTCCGACTGGATGCAAGTCCAAAAAACAAACCAGAGCGGAGATTTTGAATTCAGCGCCGTGCCCATTGGCAACTACACAGTCACGGTAATGCTGGAAGGGTTCCAGCAACAACAACAAACCCTGGTCGTCCAGTCTGACACGAGCCCGGTGCTCCATTTCGAGCTGGCACTGGCCGGCGTGAACCAAACCACCACGGTTACCGGAGAAGCCATAAGCGCGCCTACGGACAGCGTGACGCCCACAACTACGCTGAGCCGGCAAGATATTCAACTCACGCCAGGCGCCGACCGAACCAACAGCTTGTCCATCATTACGGATTACGTCCCCGGAGCCTACATGGTGCACGACATGCTTCACATCCGCGGCGGACATCAATACAGTTGGCTGATCGACGGCGTACCCGTCCCCAATACGAACATAGCGAGTAACGTCGGACCCCAGGTCGATCCCAAAGATCTAGACACCGTGGAGGTGCAACGCGGCAGTTATGATGCCGACTATGGTGATCGGACCTATGGAGTCTTCAATGCCGTCCCGCGCACGGGTTTCGAACGGGACCGGGAATGCGATGTGGTTTTGAGCTTCGGCAATTTTTATCAAACCAACGACCAGATCAACTGCGGCGCACACACACAGCGGCTCGCTTACTACGCCAGCATCAACGGTAATCGCAGCGATCTCGGATTGGAAACGCCGGTGGCCCAGGTCATTCACGACGCCGATAACGGCTACGGCGGATTCGGCTCGCTGATCTTCAACGTGGACCCGAAAGATCAGTTGCGTCTGGTGGGCTCCCTGCGCCGGGATTATTACCAGATGCCGATCTCTCCGCTCGATGTCGCCAATGGTGTGATCCAGGTGGACAACCAGCACGAAGCCGATGGCTACTTAAACTTCTCCTGGGTTCACACGATGAGCCACAGCGGGCTGCTCACCGTTTCGCCCTTCTACCATTTCAACAGTTCGAATTACGACAGCTCTCCGAATGACTTTCCCAACGCGATCACCGATCATCGGGCCTCGAATTATGTCGGCGCACAGACAACTCTTAGCGTAACGGTCGCGCGAAATACTCTCCAAGGCGGCCTTTATGGCTTCTGGCAGCACGATAACCAATTTTTCGGTGTGCTATTCAATGACGGGTCCAATTTACCCGTCTCCGATAGGGAGATCGTGCCGGGGAATGTCGAGGCGGTATTTGTTGAGGATAAGTTCGCGGTGACGCCATGGCTGAACTTGAGCGCCGGCGTGCGCCAGACACATTTCTCCGGCCCGAGCGTCACCGAAAATCCGACCAGCCCGCGTACGGGGATTGCAGTTCGCATTCCGCGCATCAATTGGGTCTTCCGCGGATTCTATGGCCAGTTCTATCAGGCGCCTCCTCTGGTCACGGTAGGCGGCCCGCTCCTTGGATTAGTGAATACGCCAAGCGATCTCGTGACCCCGCAGCAATTCATTCCGCTGAGGGGCGAACGCGATACGGAGTATCAGTTCGGCGTGGGCATTCCGTACAAGGGGTGGGCGCTGGACATCGATAATTTTCATACCAAAAGCCTAAATTTCCTGGATCACGGAAACGTGAACTACGACTTCGCAGGCAGCCCGGTCTCGACCAATATCTTCTTTCCGCTTACAACTCAGGACGCCTTAATCCGCGGCTGGGAGCTAACACTGCGATCACCTCGGCTGTGGCGCCGCGGCCAAATGCATCTGGCGTATTCAAACCAAATCGCGGAATTCAGGGGAGCGATTACCGGCGGCCTGACGAATTTCTCCTTTCAGCCCGATTATTCGCCGCTCGATCATGACCAGCGAAACACATTGAATGTTGGCTTCGATGTGACGCTCCCCTGGAAGGCGTTCGTCTCGGGGAACGTCTATTACGGATCGGGATTTCACAATGGCGCCGCCCCGCCGGACTACCTGCCCGGCCACACCACAGTTGATCTGGCTCTAGGCAAATCGTTTGGAGAACGTTTCTCGGCTTCCGGTAAGCGCACTGAATGTCACCAATAGCCATCTGCTCATCGACAATAGCAATACGTTCGGTGGGTTTCACTTCAACGACCCGCGAGAGGTGTATGCGGAAGTGCGGTATCGTTTCCACTATTGATTGCGGATCAAGGCTGAAAGCATTCCTGATTGTCGCAAATCGGAAGGAGAACAATATGCGTCTTATTTCTGAAGCGGCGCTGGCGCCTCGGCCGATGTTCCTGTTGATTATTGTTCTGGGCTTTCTTCCGCCTGGAATCGTAGGCTGCCACAGTTCTGAGTCTCACCCGACGGCCAGTTCTGAAGCGCAAGCACCGGCGCAGCCGGCCACAAAGACTTATCACCTTGAAGGCGCTGTCGTCTCCATTGACCGTCAGCAAAAGCGTGTCGTCGTAGACGGCAAAGACATTCCGGGTTTCATGGCAGCGATGACCATGCCTTATCCAGTTGTTGACGATCAAAACCTTGATCGGCTTAAGCCCGGAGACCAGATCACAGCCGACGTTGTCGCTACGAGCAGCGACGTACATCTCGATAACATTGTCGTAGTGAAGAAGTCCGATGCGCAGAAATGACAGGCTAAAGTCCAAAGTAATTGCCGCCGTTCGCCAAAGCGTGCTATCTTCACAGGCGAATACCAGGCGAAGACAGGCACTTGCGGAAGCACGCAATCGGGTAAATGGCGACACCTCTTGAACCTCCGCTCTCTTCAGACTGGCGGCGCGAGGCTTTACCGAACACTTCGGCAGAAGAAACTTCTCCGAACTGGCCTGCCTTAGGCGCGGAAATCGCGCGAAATCGATTCGGGACGTACGTCGCGGCGCGCCAGTGGTATGCAACGCCCTGCCATGTTCGAACCGGATGCCGACGCCCTCAAACTTTTGCTCCAGTCCCGGACAGCAGGCAGGCACTTTCGCGCAAATCATGCGGTCAATCCCGAGAAATGGCTCTTTCTGGATACCGAAGCGACAGGCTTCATCGGAGGCGCGGGAAATTTGGCGTTCCTGATTGGCCTGGCATGGTGGGATTCAGGCGGAATCCAAATCGAACAGCTTTTCATGCGCGACCCGGCTGAGGAATATTCGATTCTGCTCGAACTTGCGCGCAGGCTCCGAAAGCGTCCCGTGCTGGTTACGTTCAACGGAAAAAGCTTCGATTGGCCGCTGCTGGAGAGCCGCTTTCGAATGACGCGAGCCATTGACGTTCCCGTCCTTAATGCACATTTGGATTTCCTTCATCCCGCGCGGGAGATATGGAAACTACAAATCGGCAGCGTCAAGCTCGGCCATCTCGAGGAACACGTGTTGGGCGCCGAATCGCTGGGGTGGTCGCGCCGCGAGGATATCGACTCCGCAAAGATTCCTGCAGTTTATTTTGATTACGTCTACGGAAGGGCGCAGCAGATCGAAGGCGTTTTTCGCCATAACCGCATGGACCTGCGGGGGCTTGCCGCGCTGGCCGGCCGTGTTTTGCAGATGCTTTCTACAGAGTACGACGCCGCGGCAGAGAACGCCGCTCAAGCGCTTGAACTATACGGTGTCGCCCGATTTTTTGGCAGGCGCGGTCAGCACGCAAAGGCTCGCAGGTGTTGCGAATGCGCTCTGCACTTAGGGATGCCGAGCGCAATCGCAAAGGATGCAGAGCACGACCTTGCACGATTCATCAAGCGCGAGCTTCGAAAGGCTCGGACCCCCGCGCGCAAAATGAAACGAGATCAGTTGGCCCCAGCAGCGCGCCGCTCGATCCCCAGATGAGTGGCGCCGTGCCTGAACAGGCGAGCGCCGGTAATGCCAGCGGCGTTTAGCATCGCGGAAAGCTCTTCCGGCGTGTAGGCGGCGCGGACGGAATCGCGGTAAAGCCTGTACATCAGGCCATCGTAATGACGGCCATACCAGCGCACGTGAAGGGGAAAGCCAAACCGCGACGGGCGGCGCAGGTCGCGCAAGAGAATGGCAGCACCGGGTTTGGCAATGCGACGAATCTCCGCAAATAAACGAGCCGGATCGCCGATGTGGTGCAGCACAGAATTGCATAGCACCAGATCGAAGCTCGAATCGCCAAAGGGCAAAGAGCAGGCGTCACCCGCGAGGAAGAAGACCGAATGCGGCACGTACGTGGCGCGGTGGATCATCGTAAGCGATCGGTCGACGCCAATAAACTTCCATTCCGGCAAGCGCGCTGAGAGCTTCGTCAGAATCTGACCGGGCCCGCAGCCAATATCAAGCGCGCAGCCCGCCGCAGGGCCAATCAGACGAAGCGCATGTTCCACGAACGTATCGTCAATATTGCTGAGGTATGCGTCAGCGCGCTGCGGAGGAGTAGGCCTGCACTTCGTTCGAATCGTCCATCACCTCCGGTTCAGGAATGCGGGGCAGGTCGAGATATCTAGGAGGCCAACTCATCGCGGCCGGCACATCGCTTTACGTCACTGAAGTGAACGAGCGGAGTCGGATTCAGGGCCAATGGCAAAGCGCCACTTCGGAATGCCGCCGGATTAAAAGACGAACCATCACGCCGCATGACGGTAATGCCCGGCTGATCCGATTCCGGAATCGCGGGCGGCGCCGGCGGCCAATGCAGAGCCGCCGGTCATGGCGTCAAATATCTCTCGTGTAGCGCCCTCTGCAATCAGGCATTCATCGCCCTGGCAGCGCAGAAACACGCCGCCATCGGGCGTGTTGAACGAGAAAAAGTTTTGACGCCGGGATACTGCCGTGCGCTTTTCGTCCTTCTTTTCGAGCAGATTGCGGTAGGCTTCGAAAAAGCGCGTGGCGGCTGGTTCATCCGCAAGCTTCAGACGGATCAACAGAAGCGTTTGCATGCCGGACTCGCGCTGATAAACCGCATAGCGATCGCCGCTCCAGGAAGGAGCAATCTTGTCCGCACGCTCTTTGCCGAGAAACTGCTTGAGAATTTCATCGACCGCGAATTCACCCAGGACATTTTCATCGAGCTTCTTCCAGCCGCGCGGAACGACCTTCGTAAGCGGGGTGAGATCGACTCGAGCGGGCATGACCCCCCGGAAGTAAAGATCCGGATGAAGAATCTGCTGTGTAGAGGCGGGCGGATTTTCAAACAGCCGGTGGAAATCGTGCCACCCATCCCACTCTTTGAGCGCGCGCTGTACGAAGTTCGCCCCGGGAAGATAGGGGAAGGTGATCTCGTCCTGTATGACCATGGGCGCTTGCGAAAGCTCGGGGCTGTCGTTCGTATCTCCGATCAGCATACCGGGATCGAAATCAGTGATATCCCGCGTGGTCTTGCCCGTATTACGCAGCAAGTAGTCGTACATCGCGATCATGGCTGAGCCTTCCAGCACCGATTCCCGAGCCAACGATGCGTCGTCATTGGCTTTAACTTCCTCTTCCCACTTCTCCACGTGAAAATATTGGTCCTGAAGTGCGTGCGTCAATTCATGCGCCATGATAACGCGCTGTTCAGCGGGTTGGGTCCAATCGGCGATGAAGAATTCGCGTTCTCTGGGATCGTAAAGTCCAGCAATCTGTTCGGTAAGCAAAGCGAGCAGCTTCTGGTCCAGCGGATAGCCCTTGGGGATAAGGCCCAGCGCTTCCAGAGCTTTCTGGTCCGCATACCGTTTGGTGTCGTCTTTATCTTCGCGCATCTGGCGGATCAGAAACTCCCGAATTTCCTCGCGGGAGCGCACACTTTTCTTCAGCGGTTCCTTAACTGGCAACGAAAGAATCTTGCTCATTTCGGCGAGGACTTCGTCCGCGGCCTGCAGGAACTCCGCATTGGCCGTCCCAGAAGCCTGCGGCTGCACTCTGTGGCCGCCCTCCTGCTGTCCCCAGCAAGGCAGGGCCGTAATGACGAGCGCGCATAGAGCCGTAACGAAACTTTTAACGTTGCTCATAAACTGGGCTAGGTTTACGGAAGCCGGCCTTCTTTCTTAAGCGGAGATCGAGCAAACGCCACTGGACGCCGTTTGTAGTATACCGCTCTAGGGGCCGACGTTCGCCTGAATGCCGGACCGCCAGCGGCCCTTTCTACTTAATTCGTATGCATACGCGCACTTAACAACTTCGGCACCCCAGCGGGAACAGTCATAGGGCGACCCTTCGACCGACCCTATAATGACTGTCGCGTCTGTCTCGGTTCTTCTGGGGGCCTGGAAGTGGGTAAAGCCCAAGTCCTTATCGTTGATGACGAAGAGGCCATACGCGAGGTCGTCTCGACCTTGCTGGAAAGTCAAGGATATCAGTGCTCGGCAGTGGGAAACGGCCGCCTGGCCGTTGAGCACCTGAAGCGAAATTCCGCTGACCTGGTGCTCAGCGACATGCTCATGCCGGAAATGGACGGCCTGCAACTTCTGTCCTGGCTGCGTTCCTATGATGCGGAAATCCCCATGATCATGGTCACAGCCATGCATGATGTATCTACGGCGCTCGATTCTATCCGTTGCGGTGCCTACGACTACATCCTGAAGCCGTTCGAGAAAGACCAGCTTTTTCTGAGTGTACGGCGAGCATTGGAACATCGCCGCCTGCTGCTCGAAAATCGCAATTACCAGCGGAACCTGGAGCAGTTAGTGGAACAGCGCACGGGCGAGTTAAAAAAGGCCCTGAACGAGCTCGAGCAGTCCTACGATGCGACACTCGAGGCATTGGGCGGAGCGCTGGACTTGAAAGACTCTGAAACCGTAGGACATTGCAAGCGGGTAACCGCGTACACCATGGCCATGGCTAAAGCGATGAATCTGCCCGTCGAATCGCTTCCGCAGATTGCCCGCGCAGCCTTCCTTCACGACATCGGGAAGATGGCCATTCCGGACCGGATTCTTCAAAAACCGGGACCGCTCGACGACGAAGAGCGCAAAGTCATGCGCACCCACTGCGATATCGGATACAAAATGCTGCTTCGTATACCGTTCCTCACACAGGCAGCTGAAATTGTGCTCTCTCACCAGGAATATTACGATGGCACCGGCTATCCGAGGAAATTACGAGGCGAACAAATTCCGCTGGGCGCCAGGATTTTCGCCGTGGCTGACGCCGTGGACGCCATGTTATCCGATCGGCCTTACCGCAAAGCGCTGGGCGTCGATTATGCGCGTAGGGAAGTCAAAAAATGCAGCGGAACACAGTTCGACCCGAAGGTGGTAGAGGTGTTTCTCTCTCTTCCGGAATCCATCTGGCTGGAATTGCGCGAAAGCGCACAGCACCAGTTCCGTCTGGCCACTTCTGCCGTCCTCGTTTGAACTGTTGTTTCCACCTTGCGCAAAGCCCCGCTGAAATGTAGTATTTTTCTCCTTGTTCGGAGGGCAATCCGCGCATGGCATTGGTACCCATCAAAACAGCATCGACGACTGGCTACTGCGACTGTATCCACGGCTGTTACGAATTGGCCAGCCTGCGCGATGAGGATAGCGGTAAGGGCTATTGTCCGCGCTGCGCCAAGGAACACCTGGATCTCAATAAAGGCATCGGCATTCCGCAGCCCGCGCCCTCCAAAATCGCACCAAGCAATGCGTCCCCTTCGGCACACCCGCTGATTCCCGAGCCTGCTGATCCCCCTGGACGTCTGCGCTGAACGCCGCCTCATTGAAATTCAACCCGCAAGCTGATCCCAGGGCAGCCGCCAGCGCGGGTCCAAGCGAAATTCCGATGGTCGACCTCAGAGCGCAATTTGCGGCCATCGAAAAAGAAGTGCGCCACGCCATCGATGAAGTCCTCACTACGCAAACCTTCATACTGGGACCGCAGCTCGAGGCCTTCGAACGCGAAATGGCAAATTACTGTGGGCGCCGTTTCGCTATAGGTGTGGCATCCGGTACAGACGCTCTGGCGCTCGGCCTGCGCGCAAGCGGAGTTGGGCCCGGCGACGAAGTGATCTTGCCTGCCTTCACCTTTCTCGCCACAGCAGGCGCCGTAATTGCGGCCGGAGCGCGCCCCGTCTTCGCCGATAGCGAACCCCAGACGCTGAATATCGATCCCGAATCGGCGAAATCCCTTCTGACGCCGCGAACCAGGGCCATGATCGCGGTGCACCTCTATGGCGGCGCTGCCGACATTCAACCATTGCTAGAGCTCACCGCGCATCAAGGCATCGCACTCATCGAAGATAATGCGCAGTCACTCGGGGCAAGTTTGGACGGAAAGAAGCTGGGTTCATTCGGGACCTGCGCCGCGACGAGCTTCTACCCGAGCAAAAACCTGGGCGCATACGGCGATGCAGGCATGATCCTTACCAATAGCGAAGAGATCGCCCAGCGAATTGCCAGACTTCGGAACCACGGCCAAACTGGCCGCTACATCAGCGCGGAGGCGGGTTGGAACAGCCGGCTCGACGAAATTCAAGCGGCCGTGTTACGCGTGAAACTTCGTTATCTCGACAGTTGGATCGCTGCCCGCCGGGCGCATGCCGCGCGATATAACCAGCGGTTTGCTAAAGTGGACGGCATCAAGACGCCTGCCGATAAGCCAAACTCAGTCCACAGCTATTATCTATATACGCTGCAAATCGCCAGCGAGGGAGCAAATCCGGCGGCAAGACGCGACCGTGTGGCAAGACATCTAGCTTCGCGTGGCATAGCCACTTCGATTTTCTATCCTCTCCCACTGCATCTTCAGCCCGCCTATGCCTCGCTGGGCGGAAAGAACGGACAATTGCCGGTGGCTGAACGCGCGGCTCACGAAGTGCTATCCCTGCCGCTCTATCCGGAAATGACCAATGAACAAATAGACCGCGTGGCGGATTCGCTAATCGAAGCGCTTTGAAGCGAGTTCCGGAGCTAAGCGCGCCCTTCCAGGGGCTTGGCGGTCGAAGAGGAAAGCTGCGGGCGGTAAATGCGATTCTGGTTGGCGGGCGCGGGGCTCTTTGTCCGGGCACGGCGGAAAACCAGGAAAAACACGCCAAGAAATAGCAGCAGCGCGGGAATCAACAGAGCAATCATGGCAACCTGGAAAGCGTGCATGGCCGTGGGGCCGCTGGACGCAAGAGACGTGTAACACAGCACGCATCCCTGCGCCCAAGCACCCGGCGCGAAGCCAAGCGCCGCGATTGCGATACCAGCGGCTGATCTGTAAGAAAGTTTCATTTCTTCACCATCCCTCGGTTGAAGCGGGCGACCGTATAGGCCTATTGTCCCAAGCGCATCTGCATAAGCCGTGCGCCATCCGGCATAAAGAAAATAATGATCATGCAGATGCAGAATATCGTCGCCGGAATCAAAATCAGCGCCAGACTGATCTTCTCATATTTCAAATGCATGAAATAGGAAACGATCAGCGCCGCCTTCACAACAGATAGCACCACGAGAAGGGTCAGCATCAGATCCGGACGCAATCGCTCGTAAGCGAGAAAGACTTCGATAAACGTGATTACCGCCAGCCAGATCCACACCATCACGAATAGCCGTGTGCTTCCGACGGCGTGGACTTCCGAACCGCTCTCGTGTGCGCTCATGCGCTCCTCGCTCCAAACCTAACCGGCAAGATTTACCGACATCAAGTAGATCATCGGGAACACAAACATCCACACCAGATCGACGAAGTGCCAGTAAAGCCCGCTCACTTCCACGTCATCGGAAGTGAATTTTCCTTTGCCATAACCAATGGCCATGATGATCAAGTAGATCACGCCGATGGTGACGTGCGTCATATGCAAGCCGGTGATTCCGAAAAATGTCGCGCCAAATAGCGGCACGCCCTGCGGCGTGCTCCAGGGCGTGTAGCCCTCATGGAAGAGGTTGATCCATTCAGTCAAATGCAGCACTGTGAACGTGACACCGCCCAGCGCGGTCAGAAGCAGCCAGCGAACCGCCTTGGCCCGATCATTCCGATGAGCCGCCGCTACGCCCAACACCATCGTCAAGCTGCTGGCCAGGAGGACCAGCGTCATGGACGTGGATTTGGCGATCGCCGGATAAATTTCGAAAGGGCGCGGCCAGTTTGGATTCGACAACCGGCTGTAGCTATAAGCTAGAAGCAGCGCCGAGAAAGTCAGCGTATCCGAGACGATGAAAAGCCACATCCCGAACTTCTTTGAATTAATGGCAAAAGGTGAGCCTCCGCCAGACCAGGGAGAGCTGACCGGGACACCGACTGCCGTCTTCATTTCAGCCACGATTCACCGTCCGAGATAGAGAAGAGCGAATAAAAACACCCAAAGGCCATCCATGCAATGCCAATAAATTGACGCTACATCCGTGGCGGTCGTCTGCGAAATTCGGGCGCGCTGCCAATTCCGGCGCGATACATAAAGCAAGGCCAGAATTCCGCCCAGCAGGTGCACACCGTGCGCCGCCGTCAGAACATAAAAGAAGCTGCTGCTCGGATTCGTGACGAGAAAGACGCCCTGATGGGCAAGCTGCTTCCATGCAATCAATTGACCCGCTAGAAACAGAACTCCCAGACCGGTGGTTATACTCCACCATCTCTTGAAAGCAGCTCTCTGGTGTCCACGAAGTTGGCGGCGGGCGGTCTGAATCGTAAAGCTGCTGGCCAGGAGAATCAGCGTATTCAACCAAAGAATGCGCGGAAAATTGAAGGCCACCCAATCGTTCGCCAACCCCTTGCGCACGAGAAAGGAGCTCGTTAACGCCATAAAAAACATGACGATGCCGGCGATGCGCGAGCTGAATGACCGTGAAGTAAGCGCGCTGCGGCGTACCTCGCGATTCGCCGCCAGAACCGTCGCCATCATCGTCGCCGCCCGCGGGAACGTCTGTGCCCCCGCCGCGACCGGCGTCAATTATCTCGATCTCATCCGTGATCGTGCCCGGCATAACCGTACTCCGTTAGTGTGCCTTGCCCACTCTCTCCGGCGCCAGATATTGCGGAATGTAGTCATCCGTCGCGCCGGGAACGCTGAATTCATACGGCCCGCGATAGACCACCGGGATGTGGCCGGCGAAATTATCAAACGGGGGCGGAGAGGGAATGCTCCATTCCAGTGTCGTGGCGTTCCAGGGATTCTCGGCCGCTTTTTGCCCCGCCTTCATACTGTAAAAAAAGTTGAAGAGAAAGATCAACTGGGCGGTGATAGTAATCATCGCGGCTATGGTTATGAAGTAATGGACGGGGTGCAGCGGCGCCAGAAAATTGACGCCCGTGGTGTCTGCATAGCGGCGCGGATGCCCTGCAAGTCCCAGGAAATGCATGGGCATGAAAATGCTGTAGACGCCGACGAACGTGAACCAGAAGTGAACCTTCCCAATCGTCTCGTTCAGCATGCGGCCGAACATCTTGGGAAACCAGAAATAGGTCGCCGCAAAAATTCCGAAAATAGCAGCCACTCCCATGATCAAGTGGAAGTGCGCCACCACGAAATAGGTGTCATGCAGGTAGAGATCGATCGACGGTTGCGCCAGAAAGAGTCCCGAAAGCCCGCCGGTGACGAATAGCGACACAAATCCCAGGCCAAACATCATGGCCGTGGTGAACTGAATCCTGCCTCCCCACAACGTACCCAGCCAGTTGAAAGTCTTGATCGCCGATGGCACGCCGATGGTCATGGTCAGCAGCGAAAACGCGAATGCCGAATAAGGGCTCATTCCGCTGATAAACATATGGTGTCCCCAAACGCAGAAGCCCAGGAAGCCAATGGCTCCCAGCGCGCCCACCATGGCCTTGTAACCAAACACGGGCTTACGTGAGAACGTGGAAAGGACGTGCGAGGCCACGCCCATCCCCGGAAGGATGGCGATGTAAACCTCGGGATGCCCGAAGAACCAGAATAAGTGCTGCCAAAGCAGCGGCGAACCACCTGTGTGCGAAACGATGGGCGTATCGGTCACGACGAGCCCGCCGGGAATGAAAAAGCTCGTTCCAGCCACGCGGTCGAGTAACAGCAGCAGGCACGCAGCGAGCAGTACGCCGAACGCAAGCAGCCCGAGTATCGCGGTCACAAGCCAAGCCCAAACCGTTAGCGGCATGCGCCCCAAGGTCATGCCTCTTGGCCCGTAAATCAACGGTCGTCGTGATGAAGTTGAGGGCACCCAGCAGCGATCCGATACAAAAGATCGCCACGCCGATGATCCACAAGTTTTGCCCCGCGCCTTGTCCGGGACCCGCGATTTCCCCTAGCGCGCTCAGCGTTGGATATGCGGTCCAGCCCGAAATCGGCGCCCCGCCCCTCACGAAAAATGCCGAGACGAGCACCACCAGAGACACAAATGTGGTCCAGAAGGACAGCATGTTCAGCACCGGAAAGGCCATGTCTTCCGCGCCAATCTGAATTGGCAACATATAGTTTCCGAAGCCCGATTGCGGTGCCGTGGTCAGCACCATAAAGACCATAATCGACCCGTGCATGGTCACCAGCGCCAGGTATTGCTCGGGAGTCATCTGGCCGCCGGGCGTGAAGGGCATCTTGGCGTTGGGCCACACCAGGTGAATGCGCATCAGCATCGACAGCGCCATCCCCACGAACACCGAGAAAAGCGCCAGGAAATAGTACTGAATACCAATGACTTTATGATCGAGGCTGAAAATATATTTGCGGATAAAACCACTCGGCGGGTGGTGATGGCCGCCGCTCTCGTGCGTCACCATCGAATCGCTCCTGGAACCTTTCGGCTCCTCTTCCAACTACTTACTGTTGTTGCAAAGCTGTTTCCTGATCGCGCATCCACTTGTCGAATTCGTCCTGCGAGACCACATTCACGAAACTGCGCATGCGGTAATGACCCAGTCCGCATAGCTCGGCGCAGGCGAGCTCGTATTCCCCAGGAACTGTGGCGTTGAAGTGCATGTGAATGCTCATCCCCGGCACCGCGTCCTGCTTCAGACGCAGCTCTCGGACATAAAAGCTGTGGGTTACGTCCTGCGTTCGGATAATTATCTCGACTTCGTGACCCATCGGAACGTACGCGACGGGCGATACGACGTCATCTTTCGAAGCCGGATCGCGCGGGTCGAGTCCCAAAGGATTTCCGGTGGAGGCACTGACCAGTTCCGGCTTTGTTCCACCGAATTTTCCGTCCGGGCCGGCGTATCGGAAATTCCAGGCGAATTGCTGGCCGGTTACTTCCAGCTGCAAAGCCCCAGGCGCGGCGCCTTGGAAGTGCGCTTCGGCCCAGGCGTGCTCGCCGTATAGGCCCAGCCCGACGAACATGATCACGGTAGCCAAGGTCCAGATGAACTCCATCGTTGAATTTCCTTCGAAGAAGCTGGCCTTCTGCCCGTGGTCCCTCGACCGAAATATGACCAGAGCAAGCCCCAGTTGCGCGACGACAAATACGATGCCGGTAATAACGAGGGTGCGATGGAACTGTGCATCAATCTGTTTTCCAAACTCTGTAATCGACGGCGGGAACCACCCCCACGCGGGCTTAGCCAGGAAGAGGTAAACGGTAACAATGGTGAAAATCACGAGGAAAGTAGCTAATGAAAACGCAACTGCAGCCGAGCCTTGTTCTCCTCTTTTTCTCTTCATCTTCCTCCACTCCGGACGATTCGCCGCGGTACCGCCCCGAATCAAATGGACCGTTTCGCTCCCATCGAAATCCCTGCGGCACTACCTGGCGCCGGCCGGTCCCACGCCAACGGGCAAAGAGAAGAGACATAATATACATCCGTCCCGGATTTTCAAGCTCTTCGGTGCTTCTTGTGAAGAAGCGATTTGGCCTGGACTGAAGGCCCAAAACATGACCGCCGAACCTTCGGAGCTCAATTTACAAATCTAGGGCAAAACCCTGATATGAATAGCGCTGCGTGAAAATATAGACTTCCTGCGGAATGTCGTGTCGATTGCTATTGGTGGACGATCACGAAGTCGTCAGGAAAAACTTGCGGGAGATTATTGAATTCAAAACCGATTGTGTGATCGTCGGCGAGGCGGTTGATGGACTCCAGGCGGTGGTGCTAGCTAAAAAGTTCACCCCGGATATTGCCGTTGTGGATATCAGCATGCCGGGACTTGACGGATTGGACGCCGCCCGACAGATCCTCAAGGCAAGCCCCCAAACCAAAATACTGATTCTCACAATGCACGAGGCCGGTCCGATGCTCGCCAAAATCCAACAAACAGGCGTTCATGGATATTTGCTGAAATCGGACGCGCCGAAGGGCCTGCCGTTAGCAATTGACTCGCTGCTGCACAATCAATGCTTCTTCGGTCCCACGTAGTCGCGGCTTGCAAAGGAGAAGATGACGACAGAGGCTCGGCTCAGACGGCCATCGGTCTCCGGCCGCGCCTTCCTGATTTTCGCCTTACTTTGACTGGAACGCTGAGGATGGCCTGCATGCTCGAAAGGTGCTGGTCTTCTTCCGCAATCTCGGATTCTTTCAGCGCATGGGCAATCACTCCCAGCAAATCCTCCCGCGAGAAGGGCTTCTGCACATATAAGCATCCCTCTGCAGATCCGTTGTCCTTTGCGCCGTAATCCTGATAACCAGACATGTACACGGTCTTCATCCCCGGATAGAGGCGCTTCAGGAGCGCAGCTAGATCCGGTCCACGCATCTGCGACATCACTACGTCAGTCAAGAGCAAATTAATCGGTTTACCCCAATGCTTGGCGGTTTCCAGCGCTTCTCCACCGCCTTTCGCGGAAAGCACTGTATAGCCCGCCGCCTTGAGGAAACGGGAAGCCAAGTCTCGCACTGCATCTTGGTCCTCGGCAATGAGGACGGTCTCGCCCCGGCTCGCCGCGAGTACAATTTTTGTTGGCGTGATAAGCGTCTCTTCGGCTCCGGTCGCCTGCGGCAAATAAACCTCGAACCGGGTCCCTTTCCCTGGCTCAGATTCAACCCAGACCCATCCGCCACTCTGCTTGATAACGCCGTATACGGTTGCCAATCCCAAACCCGTGCCTTTACCTAGTTCCTTTGTGGTGAAGAAGGGCTCGAAGATGCGCGCCTTGGTCTGATTGTCCATACCGCAGCCCGTGTCCGTAACGGCCAGCATCACGTAGGAGCCAAGGGGCACGACAGGACGATTTCTGGCGGCGGTCTCGTCCACAGTGACGTTGTGGGTCTCGATCGTAAGCGTCCCGCCGTTGGGCATCGCATCGACCGCGTTCACCGCAAAATTCAGGATGACCTGTTCGAGTTGCCCCGGGTCCGCTTTGACTTTGCTGAGCGACTCGCCCGGCCGGAAGCTAAAAAGAATATCTGCGCGAATCAGCCGGCTAAGCATCTTGGCCATATCCGAGATCAGCGCGTTCAGATCCAGCACCTTCGGCTGCAAGACCTGCATGCGACAGAAGGCCAGCAACTGACGCGTCAGGGACGCGGCGCGGTCGGCAGCCTGTTCGATCTGACGGCTACTCCCGTGGAGCGTCTCGTCGGGCTGCAACTGCTCGAGCATAATAGCGGTATGTCCTTTGATTACCGTCAGCAGATTATTGAAGTCGTGGGCCACGCCGCCGGCCAGCCTTCCGATCGCCTCCATCTTCTGTGACTGGCGTAAATGGTCTTCGAGCTTCTGCCGTTGAACCTCGTTCGTCTTTAGTGTTGAGCGCATACGGCCAAAGGCGCGCGTCAGTTGGGCCACTTCATCGCTCCCACGAGCGTTCAATCGATATTCGAAGTCGCCTTTTTCAAGTGCTCCCACGCCGCCCACCAGACTGCCAAGGGGACGCGTGAACCTGTCACAAATCGCGAACACGAGCGCGCCGCCGGAGAAAACGGCGACCAGGCCGAGGGCCAAGAGCAACCGATTCAAGTGTGCCAGTGAAGCCATGGCCTCACGATCGGATTTCAATACAATCAGGCTCACGGCCGGTTTGACGTTCGGAGTTAGAGTTTTCAGGCTGCCCCAGTATCGTTCGCCGGCGATTTGCACTTGCTCCGGTGCCGCTTGATCGCGAAGCTGATTCGCGAGTTCCGGCTCCCTGAGGGCAGGGATGGTGCTCGCTACGATATCGTCGCCATACCGCAGGGCTAGTTGCGCCGAAGAGATCCTCCCAAGATCACGCAACTCCTGTCTATCAATTCCCCGCCCGGCGATCACCATTCCGGACGGAGCCTTATTCGCGGGAGGATCGCTATAGAAAGGTTGGATGGCTATTTGATAGAGCTGCGCGCCACTGTACCACCATCCGGTGAGGTCGCCTGCCTTGCGAGAGCGCCGCAACATCGCTTCGGCAGTGGGAATTGGGAATTCCCCCGCCGTCATATGCATCGCGAGGATCCGCCCATTCTGGTCGGTTAGCCCGAGGAGATCACGGCCGGCAGCCTGCCAAGGGTCCTCACCGGCATCATTGATCGTGGTGACGTCGCCATTCCGCATAGATGCGACTGTTGCCAAAAGGTCTGCCTTGTGGCTGAGCGCAATCTGGCGCTCTTGCTGCATCACCTGGAAGGTCAGAATGACATTTCGGGCTTCATCCTCTACCTGCCGCTCAAGTTGGATTTCCGCGTTATGACGCAGAACAAGTAATGTTGCGCAGGTGAGCGCGGCGATGACGAGGACAAGCGAAGACAGCAGTTTAGTACGGAGTTTCAGAATGCCGGCCTTTCCGGGCTGGGAGCGCCGCAGAATTAGCGAACGACCGACTTAAGAGAACAGCCTGTTGATTTAGCGAACCGGACTATAGCAACTTCGTCTAGCCCGTACAATGGAACCTGCGTACTTGATTTGTGCCCCGTGAGTACTAGTTGTTAGCGGAGGCGATTGCACGCTCTATGATTGCCGGTGCCGAGGCACAAGGCAATTCAGGGCTCCCATCGGCGCGTTCCCGGTAGCTTATTAAAGGCACGTAGGTTGTGGAATAGCTCAAGCGGGGTAGGATGGTTAGATCGTTATTCACAAAACGCCGGGCCGAGTCTTTGCAAGGTATTCGAACCAGAAAAACGAAGGAGGGGAGTTCGACTCCCCTCCTTCGTCCCTGTCATCGGTTCGCCGGGCAGTCTAATTGCTTGCTCTCCGAGGCAGCGCAAGAAAAGGGAGATTTACTGCGGCGGGATGAGAGCGTAGGGTTGAATCGAATGATGCTTCCTTGAGGAATGAAAATTGATGTGTTTTTCTGCTGGATCAGTCTGGTCGTCAAAAAAAACTACACGATTCCATCTCCGCAGATTGACCTTCGGCCCGCACTGAATAGCCTGTTGCTCCTTGCGGAGCATTAGGAAACTTCGCAGCGCCCGCCGCGAATTCCGGATGCTAGAGTTCCTGGATGGCGAGCAGCGATTGCCCCGTTGCGACTCTAGCGCTTCCTGACCCCGACCAGGGTCTCCTTCGACCTGAACCTGCCAGCATATATCCTAATGAAACGCTTCTACTTGGCGCAATTCTGGGTGTGACGGCGCTGCTGTATGCGGGCACCCTGCGTTTCGGGTTCGTGAACGATGACCACAGTCAGATCGTTAACAATGTCACCGTACAATCCTGGCATTTTGTGCCCGCGTACTTTCGCGGGCAGGTCTGGGACTTCCTTTACCCGGGTATGCCCGGGAATTACTATCGCCCGCTGAACCTCCTATTGTTTCGCCTGAACGATGCATTGTTCGGCTTGCATCCCGCGGGCTGGCACGCCGCTAGTGTCGGGTTGCATTTGGGGGTTACAACGCTCATCTACCGCTTGGCGCGCCGTCTTTCGGGAAAGACGCGTGTAGCAGCCTTTACGGCCTTGCTCTTCGCGGTACACCCCATGCGGCATGAGGTCGTCGGCTGGGTTTCCGGCAGCACTGAATCGCTGTGGTCCCTGATGTTCTTGGCCGCTTTTCTGGCATATTTGAAAGCGCGTGATGGCCGCCCGGTTTTGTGGATGGTGAGTTCCTGTGGCTTATATGCCGCCGCTCTGCTGTCGAAAGAGCCCGCCATCATGCTTCCGGTCATCGTGTTCGCACACGCTTGGATTTACCAAACCCCGGAGTCCCAGCGAACCAGCGAGTCGGCGGCCAGGCGATGGCTAAAAGCAATGACGCCAGCGGCAGTCTATGCTCCCGTCGCGATTGCCTACCTGGTAGTGCGGATCAAAGTACTACACGGCTTCTCCCATTCGGGAAATCTTCCTACGAAGACTTTCCTATTCACGCTTCCTTCAGTGGTGCTCTTTTATGTCAGACAGTGGTTCTTTCCGATCTATCTGTCGGCATATTATGACATCCCGGTCTGGCCGCGATTTAACGTCGTACACGTGCTCCTCCCGGTCCTTGGATTTGCCGCGCTTCTCTTGGCTGCTTGGTTTTGGCGCAGCAGCCTGGCGCAGCGGGAAGCACTGTTTTCCGCGGCGTGGATGTTCATCTTATTGCTTCCTGCTCTGGACCTGCCCAACATTCCTGAATTGGTGAACGACCGCTATTTCTATCTGCCCAGTTTCGGAGCTTGCTTGCTGCTTGGCTTCTTAATGGAAAAGTTGGCGCATGGCCCGGTCGTTTTTGGCCTGTCGCAAAAATGGATTTTTGCAACCCTCGTGTTGTTGGCCCTGCTGTGCTATGACACGGCTCGGGCCACCCGCTACTGGGCGGATGATTACCTATTATTTCAGCACGCCTACCAGATAGCGCCCAGGAATACTACGGTTAGGAATAACTACGCCAAAGAACTCGAATTTGCGGGTGATTACAGCCAAGCTTTGCCCATGATGGAAGGCTTGGTGCGGGATCAGCCTGACAACTGGATAGCCAATTACAATATGGGCCAGATGCTTTATGAGCTGCAGCAGTTCCCGGCGGCTCAGCACTACGTCGAGCATGCCAGGGATCTCGCCCCGGCCATGCCGGAGAGCTACGCCCAGCTTGGCCTGATCGCCCTGAAAACCAATCGGGTGCCGGATGCCGAGGCGGACATGAGGCGCGCCGTAGCGCTACGCCCCTATGAAGCTCGTTTCCACTTTGCGCTGGGATCCGTTTTGCTACAGCAAGGCAAGTGCGATCAAGCCCCTGCGGAATTTACCGAGGCTCTCGCTCTGAAGCCAGACTTGCCTCACGCGCAGGAGCAGATGGAAAAGTGCGCAAAATCGTTACCCAAGAGCGACCAATAGAGAAATCGTCGGAGTGTATCGTAGCTTCAACGTTACGGCAGGGCTGATTGAGTCTCCTTGTATTCAAAGCTGGGACCAGGATATGATTCTTCCGGGCATCGACGAGCAGACTGACGCTCAGCACCATTCCCCAGCCGACCATACGCAGTCTGTTTTCTTTCACCAGTTCCTTTAGGCGTTTGGCTTGATCCAGCAGATCTGCCGCACCAGATCGAATTAGGATTTGCGAATGGAAAAACCGGCCGCAAATGGAAAGAAGCCGAAATTACCGTACAGACCGAGTACCGCTGGCGGAAAGAATACGGCGCTGAAGTTCCGGCTCGCACCTTCTGATGGCCATTAACTGGCCCTCCCAGGTGAAACCCTCTCTAACTTCACCAGGTACAAAAATCACCAGTCAGCTCACCCGCTGACAGCACGAGTTCCGCCGCCATTAGAAGGGCGACTTCGATTACGGGTCGCATGCGACCCGTCCATATGGTTCTGGCTTGGTCGAAGTCTTTTAGAACTGGACGGAAAGGAGACTCGTGTAGGGCTCCCGCTAAAACTGGACAGCCTACCTGGTAGAATCAGAGTCTCCAAGGGGCATCATAAACTTAATTCGTCAGATTCAAGTCGGAAAATGGTCAAATGCTCTCTTGGAGTGAAGTCCTCAGCGACCGCTCTTATTGGATGGGAGAATCAGAGGGTCCTGCAGTTGTCGTTAGATTCGCGCGAATGACGGAGGTCTGGTCTGTATAGAAGTGACGGTCACCCGTGGTACCGGGTGTAATGGGATCAGCGTTTACGGAGTAAGCCTGCGCATTGCCGGCGGCATCGGTGGACAGAACCGTATACGTATAGATAAATCCGGTCTTTACTCCAGCGCTCAAGACTGAGTCGATCAAGCCGGCCTGCGTCGCACTTGGAGTGGCCGGATTGCCACCAAGGGCTACCAGCGAGGGTGCGAAACCTACGCCATACGTCGTGTTGTAGACAACGCTAGCCGTGCTGATGGTTCTCATGTTGGCGACAGCGACAGCTTCATTGGCACGCATCTTCGAGCGAATGAAATTCGGGATGGCGATACCTGCAATGACCATGATAACCGCGACCACAATCAAGAGCTCAATTAAGGTGAAGCCAGCCGATCCCGTGCTCCTTCCGCTGTTTGACGATTTGTTTTTCGAGGCGTTCATTTTGAGACCTCGCGTCAATGCCGATTGCCTGGATTCGAAGTTAAGAGGTTAAGGGGGAGTTTAAGCTCCCTCCCCCAACTCTCTCTTGCCTTATCCTTATCCAATTGGGGTGCTGCTAGAGCTTGCACCCGAGCCGGAAGTATCCACGCGGATCACGCCGGACTGATCGGTGAAGTACATGTTCTGTCCGGTGGTGGCCGCAGTGATCGGCGTAGCCGTAATCGAATAAGACTGATTGCTCCCACCTGCAGTGTACGAAAACACGTAACCGCTCTTTTGGCCGGCTGACAGCACCGAGTCAATCAAGTCTGCTGACGTGGAGCTGGCCGTTCCGGACCCGACCGGGCCCAAATTGGTAAGCGCCGCCGGGAATTGGCCGTAGCTGGTGGAGAAGGCGATGCACGCCGTGTTCAACGTACGCAGAGAGCCCACTGCGGAAGACTGGTTGGCGGCGATCTTCGACCGCAACAGGTTAGGGATGGCGATGGCGGCGATAATCAGAATGATCGCCACCACGATCAGAAGCTCAATCAGCGAGAAGCCTTTCTGTTTGTTCCGCATGATATCTCCTTTTAAGATCGCACTGCAACCCTTCAGAGTTGCAAGCAGGGTACCAGGCCGGGTAGGAGGGGAGTCATCAATGCGACACAAAGGCTCGCAAGCCCTTGGATAGGAGTTGCTTAACAAGAAGACTGAAGAAACTTTGAATCAGCTCTAGACCGAAGGAGATTTTCCGTATTAGCGTGAAACTACCAAAAATTGTCAACTTGCAGTGCCGCAAAACTTCAAAGTACCGCAAATGTCAGCCACGTCAAAGCTGCGGGAGACGCCCCAGTGAGTGCAGTCGCAATCGGGGCGTTATATCATTATTCGCGACAACGGTCGGGATTCGCGACAACCGTCGGGCCAAGTCTTTGTCGGATAAGAGGAAGGAAAAGATAAAACGAAGGAGGGGAGTTCGAACTCTCCTCCTTCGTCCCTGTCGTTGCGCCGAGGAACAAACTTTAGCCGATAGGAGTGCTGGCGCTGCTTGCACCCGAGCCGGAAGTATCCACGCGGATCACGCCGGACTGATCGGTGAAGTACATGTTCTGTCCGGTGGTGGCCGCAGTGATTGGCTTGGCTGTTATCGAATACGACTGATTGCTCCCACCTGCAGTGTACGAAAACACGTAACCGCTCTTTTGGCCGGCTGACAGCACCGAGTCAATCAAGTCTGCTGACGTGGAGCTGGCCGTTCCGCCGACCCGACTGGGCCCAAATTGGTAAGCGCCGCCGGGTACTGGCCGTAGCTGGTGGAAAAGGCGATGCACGCTGTGTTCAAGGTGCGCAGCGAGCCCACCGCAGAAGCCTGATTGGCGGCGATCTTCGCCCGCAACAGGTTGGGGATGGCGATGGCGGCGATAATCAGAATAATCGCCACCACGATCAAAAGCTCAATTAGTGAGAAGCCCTTTCTGTTTGTTTCGCATGATATCTCCTTTAAGATCGTCACCAACACCCTCAGAGTTGCAAGCAGGGTACCAGACCGGGTAGACGGGGACTATCAATGCGACACAAAAGGCTCGCAAGCCCTTGGATAGGAGTTGCTTAACAAGAAGACTGAAGAACTTTGAATCAGCTCTAGACCGAAGGAGATTTTCCATATTAGCGTGAAACTACCAAAAATTGCCAACTTGCAGTGCCGCAAAATGTCAGCCACGTCAAAGCTGCGGGAGACGCCCCAGTGAGTGCAGTCGCAATCGGGGCGTTATATCATTATTCGCGACAACGGTCGGGATTCGCGACAACCGTCGGGCCAAGTCTTTGTCGGATAAGAGGAAGGAAAAGATAAAACGAAGGAGGGGAGTTCGACTCCCCTCCTTCGTCCCTGTCGTTGCGCCGAGGAACAAACTTTAGCCGATAGGAGTGCTGGCGTTGCTTGCACCCGAGCCGGAAGTATCCACGCGGATCACGCCGGACTGATCGGTGTAGTACATGTTCTGTCCGGTGGTGGCCGCAGTGATCGGCTTGGCTGTTATCGAATAAGACTGATTGCTCCCACCCGCCGTGAACGTAAACACGTAGCCGCTCTTTTGGCCGGCTGACAGCACCGAGTCAATCAAGTCTGCTGACGTGGAGCTGGCCGTACCGGACCCGACCGGGCCCAAATTAGTGAGCGCCGCCGGGAATTGGCCGTAGCTGGTGGAGAAGGCGATGCACGCCGTGTTCAACGTACGCAGCGAGCCCACCGCCGAAGCCTGGTTGGCGGCGATCTTTGACCGCAACAGGTTCGGGATGGCGATAGCGGCGATAATCAAAATGATCGCCACCACGATCAGAAGCTCAATTAACGAGAAACCTTTTTGTTTGTTGCGCATGGGATTCCTTTCCTCCGAAAAGGCGACAGTCATTTTTGGTCGCCTTGCCTGACGCCCTACCTAAGTGCAAGGCAGCCGCCATGCCGAGCATTGCCTCATAATTGTTGCGACACATCTCTTGTAAACCATTATAAATGCGATATTTAGGAGAGCACGCTTCCTCGGACCTGCGTCGTTATCCGAGCTTTCTCAGGTGCAGGAGTGACATATTACGGCGGTGAGAACCCGCCAACAGCGACAAAAAATGGCGTTCTACACATGCGGCGTTTTATAAATAAATAACGAAATAACCATAAGATTTATGTGAGCGATCTCTTTGGAGTTCCGTTGCCGGCTCGATACATTCCCTTGGCCTGCAGGCATGTGACAGGGCGCCGACTAGCAAGCTAACGGTATGCTTTTAACGCCATCTCGGTTTGCAAATCCTCAAACTAGCGGCGAAACTGACCGAAGGTCCAACGCCAATCCGATCGATGAAACAGTTGATCGTAAATGCGGATGACTTCGGTCTGACCGAGGACGTCAATCGGGGGATTATCGTCGCGCACCGCGACGGCATCTTGACAAGCGCTTCGCTGCTTGCGAACGGTTCGGCGTTTAATCAAGCTGTCACTTCCAGCCGCAAGTTTGTTCAACTTTCGGTCGGGGTACACCTTAATCTCAGTCAAGGAAGTCCCGTCTCACCCGCTAATCGCATTCCCAGTCTCGTGAACGAACAAGGGAAACTGCATCTCAGCCCCTTGCACCTCTGGATGAGAATTTTGAGAAAGCAACTCAGCCTTGAGGATATTCACACCGAATGTCGCGCCCAAGTCCTGAAAGTGCTTGAGGCAGGCATCGCGCCAACCCATCTGGATGGCCATTTGCACGTGCATCTCCTGCCGCAGCTTTCTGCCATTTTGATCCGGCTTGCTCACGAATTTGGTATCCGCCACGTCCGATGTCCAACTGAAGATCTTGAAATTACGTTACCTCTGATTTGGAGAATCAACGGCAATAGCCTCGCGGCGCTCAAGAGATCCGCCGTTGCTTGCGGCGTGAGTTCGTTCGCAGGACGATTCAGAGAGCATTTACGCGGGTCTGGCTTCACTTGGCCGAACGCTTTTTTTGGCCTCGCTCATACCGGATTTCTAGACGCCAATGCACTGAGCGTCCTTCTCGCTTTGGTACCGAACGGCACCACGGAGCTGATGTGCCATCCGGGATACAACAGCGCGGAGCTGGAATCTTTTGGAGGCAGCCTCACGCATGAGCGCGAAGTTGAATTGCTTGCTTTGACTGCACCGGAGATTAATGACCTTGTCGGGAATCTGGCAATTCGGTTAGTTAACTTCAGCGATTGGGAAGACGACAAGATGACGGCGGCGATTTAGCCTGCCGCTCGCAGCGTCAGTTCTGATGGGGTAAATCTCGCGCCAGGCCCGGCCCTTCAGAAGCTTCCGGCGGCACGCGCAATTTCCGTGACTCGGGCCCTCACGTTTCGCGGCGACCGCCCGGCTGTAAGCCGGATGCGCAGGAGGTCCATCAACATGCGCGGCGATTGCATCAGGATTGCATAGCGAGTCGGCCGCCGCTCCACCACGTCAAAGTCGACCTCCTGAATGACCAGTCCGCATCTCCAGGCGGCAAAGAGAAATTCGACATCGAACGAAAATCCGTCCAAGCGGAGCCTTGTCGACGACCGGCAAAAGTGGCTCACGTACAAAAGCCTTGAAACCGCACTGCGTATCCCGTAGCGGCAAGTTCAAAATTACCCGCACCAGCGCTCTATAAATAACGCTGGCCAGGAAACGCGAACGGCTGGGGGCAGAGTGCATCGGAGCGGGACGGCGAGATGCAACCGCAACTGCGGCGCCGTCGCGCAGCGCCTGCAGCAATCTTAGAATATCCTCCGGACGGCCCGGAAAGTCCGCATCGGTCACGAATACAAACTCCCCGCGACTCGCCATTATTCCCCGCCGAATGCTGGCCCCTTTTCCTGAATTCACCGCGTTGCGCAACACACGCAGGCATTCAAAGCTGCGCTGCCAGTCCCCAACAAGAACTGAGGTGCGATCAGTCGAGCCGTCGTCGACGACGACCACTTCCGCCGCAAAAGCTTGATCGTTCAAAAACGCCCGAAGACATTCGAGCGCTACCGGCAGTATCGCCGCCTCGTTATAGGCCGGTATCACAATAGATAAGTAAGGATTCATGTCCCTCAGGCGAAGCGAAGTTAACGCTTTTCAGATCTCTGTACCAAACTCAATTAGATAGCTTAGCTCAACTTGTAATTTCAGGCTGTCCCGAAATCATGAAAACCTGCTGCGGGCTGACCGACGCGAACGAAACGTTACCAATTTGAATCGCACTAGTACCTTCGTACCATCACTCATTCGCTGGCCGAGCGCAACTATATTTCAGTGACCGTGTTTTTTGGGATGACTGGGCGAAATATCCTAACGCCCAAAAATGGTCCGGCTCTAACCACAGGACCATTACACAACAAATAGAGACGCGAGCCTTGCGAACTGGCGCAGGCTCCGCAAGGAGAATTCAATGAATTCGAGAGCTAGTCGTGTGCTCATGGGGTTGATAGCGGCGCTTCCGTTGCTGTTATGGGGTTGCGGCAGCAATTCCAGCTCCTCCAACAACCCGGGAAGTCAGAATGGCCAGATCTCCATGATGGTCAGTGATGACCCGAGCAATGACTGGGCCATCGTAGGCGTGACAGTTCTGTCGGTCTCCCTGCAGCCTCAAGGGGGCGGCACGCCGGTGGTGGTGTTCACCGCTCCCACTCCGGCTCCCATGATCAATCTGGTAGAGCTCGATCAACTCGCCGAAATTATTGGGAATGCCAGTGTCCCCGCGGGCACTTACACCGGCGCGACGCTTACGCTCGGTGCGAATCCGGGCGACGTGGTGCTGACGGCTTCGGCTGACCCGGACCCCGGATTCGCCGGCACTGCGGGAGCCACCGTACCTTCCAGCCAAATCCAAATTCAGGGCGCGACCGGAAGCGCCGGGAGTCGGACCGTTCCGCTGAACGTGACCTTTGATTCGCCGCTAGTGGTAACGGCAAATCAGAACAACGCCCTGGATTTGGAATTCGACTTGTCTCATCCGGCCTTCATCGTGGCCCACGTGCCGCCGGCTAGCGGACAAATCATGTGGGCCGTGAATTTCAATGGCCCATTCCGTCATCGTCCGATCCGAGACATAACGCGCCTCGTCCTACGCCAGATTTATGGAAGCTTCAATTCCATCTCCGCGGATAACAGTTCCATCAGTATCACGCGAATTTTCCCGACCGAGCCGCCCCAAAATCCGGAGACGTTTGTCTCTTCTTCTCAAGATCTGACGATTCTCGCAGATAAGACCAACGGAACTCTCTTCTACGACGTGGACCTGCATACCCATAGCACGATCACTAGCTTTAACAACATGGGTGGCGAACTCAACGGCAAATTCCTTCGCGTTACCGCACGCTATCAGGTGGATGGCTCGCTGGTGGCTGTGCGCATCTGGGCCAGCAGCTCCTTCAACACGGTTTTTGTAAGCCCGGAGGGCCATGTCCTACATGTATTGAGCTCCAGCCTGGTGGTGCTTGGTGATGCCGGCGATCCCGTTACCGTGAACGTTGACAACAACACGCAGTTTTTCTTCCGCACACCCTCGAATGGGGCAGCCGACGCCAAGCCCATTTGCACGGGCACCGCGTGTCTGACGAGTCTACCCATCGTGCGAGGCTTCAAAGTACACGTCGACGTGAATCCGCTGCAAAATTCGATGCCTGCTGACACGGTGGATATCGAAATCGCCACCTTCGGCGGCTCGATTTCCTCGCCCGGCATGAATAACTTTACCTACACACGCCACTTCGTAGACACCGCGGACAACTACTCGTTGCCAATGACCTACATTTCCAGTTCCACGAAAAACGGCACCGATTCCCTTGGCAATACGATCTTCGGCTTCAAGTGGTGGAACTTTGCCTTTCCGACGATCGTGGATAGCGGAACAAACGCCATCCCTGATTTCATTAGCGCTACTGGCGGCTCGGTCAATTTCGGCGGGACTGTAGGAGTACTGCCGGCCGTAGGCGCCAGCGACGCAATATGGGCCGATTCAGCCAATCCCAACGGATGGTCCGTGCGCTGGGCCGTGCTGCTGCCCGTACCCGCACCCTTGGCGTCCGTCACCGCGCAGTGGGTCACGACTGGCAATACCGGCAGCTTCAGTATCGGCATACCTAACGGCACATCGGTCGCTGTCGATGCCAACCTTGCTGTTGGGTCGGCAACCCTCGTTTACCAGGTTGACCGCCAGGCGAATGGCATCGTCACCGTCAGCCCGCAGGACCTCACTACTCCCGCAGGTCTGAACAACGTTGCCAGCCATCTCTTGGGGGGCACGCCGGTGAAAGTCTTTGGTGTGCCTCAGCTAAACGGCAGCATCAAGGCATACGTATTCTTCTACTTCACCGGAACCGCGCCGGCATCGTAGAAAACCGCAATCCACCCACTCGGGCTTTACGGAGTCGGGCGGAGTGCACCGGGCTTCAGAACCGGAGATCGTCGGAGAACGGGCCGCAGAGCATCACGTCGGATGCCTGCGGCCCGATTCACTTTCCCGGCAATAAATTCGGAAAATTCCCGCAGCCCGTAGATGCCGCCAGAAGTGCTAACATCGCGCTAAACTATGGCCAAGCGTTGCCTCTATTTCCTCGCCTTGTCTGCGTGCCTTCTAGCCTTTCTGCGTCGCGCGCCAGCCCAGACAAAAGCTAGCCCCTCGCCAATAGTGCTGCATGCCGCGCGCCTGCTGGATATTGAGACCGGCCGGATATCCTCGCCCGGCGAGGTATTGGTGCAGGGCGAACGGATTGCCGAGGCCGGTTCTGCGGTTACCCATCCGGCAGGCGCACAGGTCCTCGACTTAGGCGACACGACCTTGTTGCCGGGCCTGATCGACTCACACGTGCACTTATTTTTGCATCCGGGCGCGGAGGATTTGCAAACCGATTCAGGAGTCCGTCCCGCAGCGAACGATCATGGCCACGCTCGCAGCGCGCGACGATCTCATGGCCGGCTTCACAGCGGAACGCGATATGGGCACCGAAGGCGCGGGCTCGGCATCTACCGCCGTACGTAATGCTATCGACAAGGGCCTTATTCCTGGCCCTCGGCTGCGCGTCAGCGGCAACGCGGTTGACATCCTTGGCGGGCACGAAGACGCCATCGGCTACAATCCCGAACAGCGCGTTCTTCCGAACGCCACCTACGCCAATAATCCCGCCGAACTGGTGGCCGTGATTCGGGAACAGATCAAGGAAGGCGCCGATTTCATAAAAATCTACGAAACCGGTGAAGATTCCTTTCGCAATGGCCAATTCTCCACGCCATATCAGTACACAGAAGCCGAACTCAGCGCCGCCGTCGGAGAAGCCGCGCGTGTCGGCAAACGAGTTGCCGTCCACGCCACTGGCGAGCCGGGCGCACTGTATGCAGTTCGTGCCGGCGTTGCCTCCGTCGATCATGCCTATCAGCTCAGCGAGGAGACCATGCGGCTGATGCACGAAAAGCAAATTCCCGCTGTGCCGACTTTCGCAATCGCAGAATATTTTGCCGAGCACCCCTCTTCGCCGGAAGAAGCCACCTGGGGCCAAATGCTCGAATTTCATGCGCAGCAGTTCCGTAAGCAACTCGCCGCCGGTGTGCCCATGGCCATCGGCTCCGACGTCGGCCCGTTTCCACACGGCACGCAGGCGCGCGAATTTGTGCTGATGGTCAAATATGGGATGACGCCGCTCGCCGCCTTGCAAGCCGATATGATAAATGGCGCCAAATTGCTCGGATGGCAGGGCGAGATCGGCGCCTTGAAGCCAGGCTACTTCGCGGATATCGTCGCTGTTCCCGGAAACCCGTTGCAGGACATCAGCGTGGTCCAAAAAGTAGCTTTCGTGATGAAAGGGGGGATTGTTTACCGAAAATAACGAATCGACTCCAGCCCCATTCAGCCAATAGACAAACGCAGATTTGCAGTAGCTACTCTTTGTGTTCTCGCAATAATCGCGCGAGTTTTTCAGCCTGCGCATACGTCAGCTTGAACATAATCTCTACCTTGCCGTCGCTGAAGACACCCACATCAGGTGAATAGCTTGCCGGGAATTGGCGTCGCAGGGTCTCACGCTCATCGAGAATAGCTTCGCGTTCAGCGTCTTGCTTATCTATGATTCCCTTGCGTTTTTTCATCGTTTGCGTTGATAGGTTCGGTCGAACTTAGCTACTTGCATACTCCAGCAGTTGCATGAAGCCGAAATCCTGGTGCAGTTGCATGTGGCAGTGGAAGAGCGTCAAGCCAGGATTATCGGCCACGAAAGTTACGGCAACAGTGTTCCGCGATCCAACGCTGACCACGTCTTTCATTAGACCAGCCATCGGCTTGCCCGCCACTTCGGTAACTTCAAACGTGTGCCGGTGCAAATGCAGCGGGTGGATGTCGCCGGTGTCCTTGTTATCGAAAAAGAGCTTATAGCGCTTGCCTTTTTCCAGACGCAGCCTCTCAATATCCGGGAAAGACTTGCCGTTGATCGTCCAGTGATTGAAGTCCACTTTATGCCCGGGAATCTTTTCAAATTTCATCTCGAAGGTATGATCCGGCTCCGGCGCGGTACCTCCGCTTCCAAACATCGAGTAATCCCACGGCCCGCGCACGATTCCGGACGGCTGTTGCCATTGTGGCTCCCCGCTCTTGTCCGCGTATTCGACCACAACGCCCATGCCCATCTTACGTTCCTCTTCATTGGCCGAGCCGAGAATCCACACGCCGGGATTATTCATCTCGACGATGGCGTCCACGCGCTCGGCAATATCCAAATACACAAAATCGACCATTTGCGGACGCGGCACAGGATTGCCGTCCATGGCGACGACGTTAAAACGATGTCCGGGAAGCGCCAGCCTGATTTCGTCCGTTGCGCTCGCATTCAGAAACCGAAACAAAACGCGCTGTCCCATCCGCACACGAAGCGGTTCTCCGCTGCCAAGCATCTTGTCGTTCAAGGTTGCCGACTTATAGGCGATCTCCCACCCGTTGTCAGCCGGCCCCTTGGGCGCCAGAGACGGCTCCCAGTGGTGGGCCGCAATGCAGATCTCCTGGTCGTAGTCGCCGGGGTGGCGGGCTGGCTCGACAATCGCAAAACCGTATTGGCCTGAGAAACCCGCTCGGCTCAGATCGGCATGCGCCATCGAGTGCGTGTGGTACCAGCGTGTGCCGGCGGGTTTGGGCGTGAAGCGATATCGCCGATGTCCGTGCGCCGGAACGTCGGGCGTTCCCTCTTCCACCGATCCGTCCACTGCGGAGGGAATATGCTGCCCATGCCAATGCACGGTCTCAGCGACATCCGTGTCATTGAAAACGTCGACGGTAACGGGTTTCCCCTCTCTGAATCGCAGGATCGGACCGGGCGCGGACCCGTTATAGCCCACAGTCTTAATGATTTTGCCTGGTCCTATTTCCAAAGATATGGGGGTAATGCGGAGCGTAACATTCGTCTGATCGGCGGCCTTCTCAGTGCTATCTGGTGACAGCAGCGGTAATGAGCCAAGTGCGGGAAGACCAAGCGATGCCAGCCCTGAAATCAAGAAGTCTCGGCGATCCATACCTCATTCCTCCCGAAGCGCACACCCGAACTCAAGGAAGGTCAATCGGCCGCTGAGAACATATCGCATTCGGCCCTTCACATTCAACGCGGCTCATCCCAAGACGCGGGCGAAACCCCGTCTCGAGTCTTCCCGGCGCAGGGGATTCGCTATTTGGCAACGAGAGTGGACGCGAACGCTATTCAACCGCAATCTTGGCGCCCGGTTCCGCTTTCTTGGAGAGGTGCTCTATGCGGTCGTCGATTATTTCCCGGATCGCTTTGAGAAACTCGATCCGCGAGTTCGCCAAGTGCTGCCGCACCTCCGGTGAGACGCCCAGCCGGGCGCGCACTTGATCGAGAAATTCCCGGCATAAGCATCGTTCATAGACAACACCTTCGCCCGAAGGCCGGCTGGTCTGCTGATCGCTCATGATGACTCCTTCATTTCGACGGTCAGAACTTTATTCTCTAGCCTGGCTCTCGCCGGCGTTAGCATTGCCATCGACCGTGGCAGGCCAATGTGCCGGCGGAGCGTCCCAATCTCGACCACGAGTTCGTCGCCCTTCTTGAAAAGCCCGATTTCGCCTTTCGCGGCAAACGGCAGAAGAACCCGGATTTCATAAATACCATTCTGCTTCTGGAAGGTATAGGGCTTTTCCGTTCGGGTAACGGCGGCCGGATCTTCTCCCGATGGATAGAGTATGCTCGCAAGCTCCTGCAAGCGCTTTCTGCCCAGCACTTCACGCGCGAATAGAGGCACGCGCTTGACGGGCACCGGCGCGAAATAATCTTCGATCTCCCGCAGAACCTCCTCCTGAGAGCTGTGCCACTCGTTGAACCAGGTATCCATTACCTCGGCTGGAAGGATACGATTCACGATCACCGAGTCTATCGTCAATCCATGAAGCGAAAAGTAAACAAACGCTCGCTGCGTTTCGCGCAAAACCATTTTTTCGGGGTTGGTCACCAGGCGGACGCTCGTGGTGTAAGGATTCTCCATAATCTCGTCCACGCCTTCGAGCTTCGCAAAGAGGTTCTGAATATTGGCGAAGTAACTGTCGGTGGGCAGCTCGAATGGCGCAACTCGATTGGCGATCGGGCGCACAGCCTTCAACAAGTTCCGCTGGAACGGGAAAATGTGTTTCATGTACCAGTCGAGCGTTGTCGGCATGCTCACGAACCGCAGCGACTCGGCGGTCGGCGCCGCATCCAGCACGATCACGTCATAGCGCTGTTCGCGCTTGTACTGGTTGATGTACATCATCGCGCTGAGCTCTTCCATTCCTGGCAGAATGGCCAGTTCCTCGGCTTCCACGCCGCTGATCCCTGTGGTGCGCAGTACCGAAGTCACGTACGACGATATCTCCTGCCAGTGACGCTTGATCTCCTTTTGGATGTTGAGTTCCAGAATCCAAAGCCGTTCCGTGATCTGCAGCGGATCCGAGGTTTGCGCGTGGAATAATTCTGTCTCCAGATCGAAGGAATCACCCAGACTATGCGCGGGGTCAATGCTCATCACCAGCGTGCGGTAATTGAGCTCGGCGAGCTTCACTCCGGTCGCGGCAGCGAGACTCGTCTTGCCGACTCCGCCCTTACCGCTGAATAGAAGAACCCTCATGACTCCATTATAGAACCGAGGAGCGCATAGCCCCAGTCGACGGCCGCAGGAATCATTCGCCGCCCGGCGCAAGCAGTGGTACAACACTCCACACCAGAAACCTTGAAGCCACCCGGGAGGACTCTATGAAGACGCTGCTATTTGCATCCGCTTTTGTTGTTCGCCGCGCCTGCCGTCGCGCAGCAAAATGTCCCCGAGATTCCCTTTGATTCCGTTGCCGATTTTCTGAAGCTTCCGCCCGGCATGAATTTTGGCGAAGTTCCGGGCGTGGCGGTTGATTCCAAAGGCCACGTCTTCGTCTTCACGCGTTCGAACAGCGCCAATGGCCCGGCTTACGGCGCGTCCGCCGCCCAGCTACTCGAGTTTGGCCCCAAAGGCGAGTTTTTGCGCGAAATCGGCAAAGGGTTGTATGCCTGGTCGGAAGCTCATACCGTCCGTATCGACAAAGACGACAACATCTGGGCGATCGACAAAGGCTCCGATATGGTGATCAAGTTCAATCAGGCCGGCCATGTGGTCTGGGTCTTTGGACGAAAAGCTGAATCAGCCGACGGGGCGAAGCCCTGGGAGCACGTCAATCCTCCCCTGTCGCCCATCGATGGCATGTTTCGCCAACCTACCGACGTAACTTGGGATTCCGCAGGCAACATCTACATCACCGACGGCTATGTCAATTCGCGCGTCGCGAAATATGACAAGAATGGCGACTGGGTGAAGTCGTGGGGCGAGCCGGGCACGGGGCCGGGGCAGTTTCACTTGCCGCATGCCATTGTGGCCGACCGCAACAACAACCTCTACGTCGCCGATCGCACCAACCGCCGCATTCAAGTCTTCGACACCGAAGGCAAGTTTCTGCGCATGTTTACGATTGATGTGCCTCCGGATCCTAAGACTCGAGCCGTCTACGGCAATACGCCCACGGTGCGCAATTGGCCGCGCTGATTGGCGCTCCCAATTCCATTTGCATTACGCAGGGACCCAACCAGGTGCTTTACGTCGGAGAGTTGACCTACCCGGGACGCCTCTTCAAAGTTTCGCTCGATGGCAAAGTGCTTGGAGTCATCGGCCGCTCGGGACGCCAACTGAAACAGTTTTCCGGCATCCACCAGCTTGCGTGCCCTTCGGAAAACGAAGTGTACGCCGCGGAAACTGCCAATTGGCGCGTGCAAAAGCTGATCCTTCACCCGCAAACGCAAACTTCGAGCGCCGTCCGCTAAAGTCCAAGTCTTCGACACGGAGGGCAAGTTTCTGCGCATGTTCACGATTGATGTCCGTCCCGATCCTAAGACACGGGCCGTCTCCGGCAATACGCCCACAGGCGCCCAGTTGGCCGCGCTGATTGGCGCTCCCAATTCGATTTGCATTACGCAGGGACCCAACCACGTGCTTTACGTCGGAGAGTTGACCTACCCGGGACGCCTCTTCAAAGTTTCTCTCGATGGCAAAGTGCTTGGAGTCATCGGACGCTCGGGACGCCAACTGAAACAGTTTTCCGGCATTCACCAGCTTGCGTGCCCTTCGGAAAACGAAGTGTATGCCGCGGAAACTGCCAATTGGCGCGTCCAAAAGCTGATCCTTCACCCGCAAACGCAAACTTCGAGCGCCGTCCGCTAAGGGGCGCTGGTGAAAGGCGTCGACAAGTGGGGGATCAAGCCGGAGCGCTTTGCGGGCGGCCACGGCTCAGTTGGTCCTTACGCCGACGTAGTTGCCGCCGCGAAAAAAGTTCCGGCAAGCGCACAGTGATGTCGTGACGCCGAAAGCGCGCGGGAGTTGGTGCGAGCGTTTTGGTTTGCGTTCGAGCGCATACCGTAGCCGCCTAGATCACGCCCTGCTCGTGAAGCTCCGCGATCCGGTTTGCATCGTATCCGAGGATTTCGCCATAGACGCGCTGGTTGTGCTCTCCCAGGCCAGGCGGCGGCTGATCGAATCCGGCCGCGGCCTGCGAAAACCGTATCGGCAACCCCATGGCGTAAATGCCATCGGCCGCGCCGTATTTTGGATGAATCATCGGGACAGTCTCCCGTCGGGCGACGACTCGAGGATCGTGAACCGCTGTTTTGGGATCGCGGACTTCCGACGCGGGAATTCCGGCGGAGTTCAGTTTGGCAATGGCTTCGGCGGTGGTTTCCGAACTCGTCCATTGCCCGATGAGCACATCGAGTTCGCGATAATTCCGAACGCGCGCATCGCGCGTGCGGAAGCGCTCGTCCTCAGCCAAATCCTTCCGGCGCATGACCTCAAAGAGGCGATGTGCAAAAGCATCGGTGTAGGCGCAAATTGCTAAGTGTCCGTCTCTGGCGGCATAAATCCCAAAAGGCGCGAGCCTTTGCACGCTCGGGCCGGTACGCACCGGTTCGCCGCACTTTTCCATCGCCTCATAGGCTTCGGCAGCGATCAGAGACGTCAGCGCGCCGAGCATGGAGACGTCGACGTGCTGCCCGATGCCAGTCCGGCGGGCCTGGTGAACCGCAGAAAGCACACCGATGACTCCAAACAGGGCAGCAGTCAGATCAGCGATGGTTAGCCCCACGCGTACTGGAGGATCGTCCTCGCGTCCGGAAACATACATGATGCCGCTCAGCGCCTGAATCACCGTATCCAATGCCTTGGGAGAT
Source organism: uncultured Acidobacteriota bacterium (assembly GCA_963804535.1). Classification (GTDB taxonomy): domain Bacteria; phylum Acidobacteriota; class Terriglobia; order Acidiferrales; family UBA7541; genus Palsa-189. The sequence goes on along the minus strand of CAWDQT010000007.1, from coordinate 44,378 downwards.
CCCGGGCCCGCGTCGCTCCCGAATCCCGAAATCGAGCCATACACGATGCGTGGGTTCACCTTGCCGCGCCGCCTCATAGCCGACGCCCAACTCATCGAGAGTGCCCGGCGTGAAGTTCTCCACCACCAGATCGGCCTTGCGCGCGAGGTCGGCAAACACCTCGCGGGCGCGGGGATGCTTCAAGTTGAGGGTCACGCCGAGCTTGTTACGAAGGCGGTTAAAAGCCGTGACCGAGATATCGTCGTCCCTCTCCCGAACGAGCTTCACGCCGCCGAGCCCGAAGTAGGGCGCGTTGTCTCGGGAAGTATCCCCGCCGGCAGGGTTTTCGATCTTGATGACCCGTGCGCCAAGGCCCGCAAGCAGCAGAGTCGCGACCGGTCCCGCAAGGGCAACGGTGAGATCGAGAACCGTAAGATCGCTTAGAGGAGATTCTCTCGGCTCAACTTTATCCATGATGCCGCCGCAGCCTGTCATAGGCTTAGCAGTCGAGTCAACCCGGCGGGAAAAGACGGTCGGGAACCCACCATGGCAAACTGAAATAAGCAAGCGTCTCGAAATGTGCCGATTCCGGTCACGCCCAATATTTCAAAGGCATCCGTTGGCGCACACGGTATAGGGCAAGAGGGAAAGCCACAACCAGCGACACGACCGTCATGTAGAGCGGCAGAATCCAGTTCGCTACTGTGTTCTTGCGGAATCGCAAAAATCGCCAGGAAATAACCCATAGCGAAGACCACCCAGGAGAACGGGCGATCGCGATCCGGCTGTCTCCAGACAAAAAGGATTGTAGGGATAGCCGCACATATGTCAGCAGCGATGGCGACGTACAAGGCATATTGGGCGAGATTCGCATTGCGCCGCAGGAAGATCCACATTGCCAATGACGCCAATCCAAACAAAAAACAGAATCTCTCAGAGAGTGCCGGTTTCTTCCATTCGCCCTGTCTCCAGACACTCAGAATTGTGATCAGTATTGGATTTACAAAACCGAAGACGGCGGGCCACGCGTTAGCTTCCGCGCCCGAACTTCGATAGGTGAGCAACACCGCAAGACCGATGAGGGACCAAAGCGACCAGGTGGTGGGTACCGGCTGGATCTTGCGCTCGTAGGTCCTGATCGCGTATGGAATGATGCTTAAGAAGACCAAGCCACCGGACCACGCACCAATGGACTCAGCGCTCAATATCTCTAGTTCTGCATTTCCGGTTCACTGCAGCGGTTGCAATTGTGATGAGTTGCAATTGTGATGAGAAGATGGCCTTAGCAAACAGAAGGCGCCGGTAATTAAATTTCGCACTATTAGCGGCTGGCTCGAGTCGCGGTCGATTTCGCCGAGACCGAAGGCACCGGCTTTCCGGCTTGCCAGACGGCGGACAACTTCTCGGTATTGTGAATATCGTCCAGCGGGTTTGCATCCAGCACCATGAAATCCGCCGCTCGGCCGGCTTGCAAAGTTCCAAACTGTTTTGCGCCTCCGAGGATTTCTGCATTCGTAGCGGTCGCGGCACCGATCGCTTGCATCGGCGTGAGGCCGGCTTCAACCATAAGCTGGAGTTCCCGATGCTCGTTGTAACCCGGAAAGCGCGTAGGAATTCCGGAATCGGTGCCGAAAGCGATTTTTACGCCGGCATCGTAAAGCGTCTTCAGGTTTTTCTTGGCCATTTCTAGCCCGGCGCGATACTTGGCAATATCGGGATCCTGGCGAATCTTTTCCACGTATTGCGGATTGCGGATGAACGCCAGCGCTCCGGGTTCGAGTCCGGATTGGAAAAAGGGATCGTCAACCCACTTCAAGTTATCGGCATAAGCGAAGAGCACTTCATCGCGCACCAGCGTGGGAATCAGGAAAACGTTGCGGGCTTTCATGGTGCTGATGAGCTCACTGTCGACGGCCTGATCGCGAATACTGTGGGCGAATCCGTCTACGCCCGCGGCGAGCAATGATTTCGCGTCCGCCAGGTAAAATTCGTGAGCAAACACGCGAATCTGGTGTTTGTGCGCTTCATCGATGATCGCGCGATAAATTTCGGGCTTCATCTTGGTGCCGTGGCCCAACCCATCGTCCACCCACATCTTGAGGTAGTCGGGATGATTCGTCGCCAGTTCTCGCACGTCGGCACGCGCTTCGTCGGGGGTTTGCGGGCGATAACGGTGGTCGGCGGGGTTAGCCTTGCCAGGTTCGAGGAAGCCTCTGCCCGCGGCATAAAGACGCGCACCTCCGATTTTTCCAGCACGTTGGTCCGCCCGTATGGAAAAGATCAAGTCCTCGTCCTGCCCAAACGAGGCCACCGTGGCCACGCCGTAAGAAAGATACTTATTCAGCTGTTTGGCGACGTTTTCCTCGGTGTAGTGCCCGGCCGCGGAATCGGCGCCATTGTTCGACAATCCCAGGTGCCCATGAAGATTGATGATGGCCGGCATGATCGTCTTTCCCGTAACGTCGTGCACATCGGCGTCCTTGGGAATCTTGACCGATCCCGGCTTGCCTGCGGCGACAATCTGCTTGCCTTCAATGACCAGCACGGAATTTTCAATCGGCGGCCGGCCCGTTCCATCGATGAGCCGCGCGCCTTTGAGTACGACCGGCGCGTACTTTGTTTTGAGTCGGCGTCTGAGCGCCGGCACTCGCGCAAACGGCGCAGACGACGACAACCAGCAGGAAAGCACTGAGCAGGACACCGAGGGTTGCAAAACGGCATGGACGCTTAGCTTTCATGGCTTATCTCCCTATTGACCGTGGATAGTAGTTCAGCTCGCTAGCAGGGTCAAACGCGATATCGGGTGAGGCCGAGCCTGCGCGGGTCAGTGTGCAGGCGCAAGTTGAATTCACAAGCCGGAAACGCTATTTCCCGTACTTCTCTTGCACTAATGTCTGCCGTAGCTTCAGAAATGAAACGCGAAGCCGATCACCACATTCGGCTGGCAATTCTTTTTATGGTGATGACAACCATCCCCGCCGGGCGGATTTGGCTGGGGAGGAGGCGGAGGGGGCGGCTGCGGTTGTGGCGGGGTTGGTTGGGGAGGAGTCGGCTGCGGTGGAGCAGGCGGATCAGGAGTCGGTGGATTGCTCGCCGGAGGAGTCGCGCTGCCTGAAGAGGCCGCAACCGTTGGTGTGTTGACTGAGGCGCCGGAGCCCCTGGCGCTCAGGATCGCGGCAGCGGCTACAGCTCCGGCTGCTCCGACGCCAATAAGAATCCAGCGCGCGTGACTGTGTTTTTGCCGGGCCGCGGGCGCCGTCTCTGTGGACCCGGTCGCGGCTGCGGGCGCCTCTGCCTGAGCGACTCATGGCAGACAACTCGCCCTGCGGTGAAACGCTGACGGATTGGCCTTCGCGGATAAAAATGCCCTTGCCGCCCTGCAAAGGAATTACACCTACACTGCCACCTAGGCAGCTTATGAGGAACGACCCATCGGACGGCGCCTCAATACTGGACGTAGACTGCTCGCCTTCCGCCACTGCTACGACTACGGAGCTGCCGGCCCGCAGTGTAATGCCCATCGGCCCGTTGAAAGAGTTCATCACCACTTTGCCCAACTTCAGCTCAGCCGCGTATTGAGGTCCACCCGCGAAAACGATTTCGGTGTTGGGAGAAATTCGGAGAGAGCCATTACCCGCGAGTGTAAACATTGCGGTGCCGCCTGGACTGGTTCGAAGGACGTCACCGGCCAAAACTGTGGCCTGCGCCGGCGCCTCGGAGGTATTCAGATAGACCTCACCTGTGGTGGTCAAAGAGCCGAGCGCTTGTCGCTGCTCTGGTTCCTGTCCTGGATAAGCCGCGCCATAAGCCAAGCCAAACGAAAAATGCAGGATCAGGAGCTGCAGGAAAACGGATCTAAGACAAATTTTCACAGGCGTTTTTAACCCTCTTTTGAGCATAGTGAGACTCCGCATGACAGAAAAAATCGCGAAAAGTGACCGGGCCGGGGAACTCTTGTAAGGAACAATACGCACTTCTGCTCATGTGATGAGGAATCCGGCCGACCGGTCTTCTTTTGGCTTTGGTGAATCCAATAGGTGCGCGCCAGAATGCAGCCGCGGAAGCGTGCATATTTAACTTGAGTTCTCGAATTCAAAACGCGACGAGATTTGTCGCGAGCGAGGAACGTAAGACATGACTTGGGGATGGCAGCAGCCGTACGACGCAGCCCTTCGTGAGAAGGATCCAGGTCGGTTGCCTGAACGGCTGGTGATAGCCGAGAAAGCAATCGTTATGCGTTTACAAGAACTTCCCGGCCCCGCGGACGATCTCCCTGAAGGCCGCGCGCTTCGGGAAGCGCTCAATCGCTTATACGCTTTGTCTCCCCATGAGCATCACCCTCCGGGTCAAATCCAAGAGGAAGAGACCGACCCCACGTGGCGGAATTGGATGCGTCTCGCGGTGCCAGTTGGTCTGGGCTTAACGCTGGCATCCGCGACGGCCTGGATGGCGGTGAGAAGGAATGATCTAAATGACGACCGGAGAACGGCCGCTGCAGCAGAAATGCAGGCCCGGAGAAATTCCCGCACCACCATCATTCCCCACGCTGGCGATTACCCCGTCATCGATGCTGGCTCTCACGAGCACGGTTTGCGGGGAGCCCCTGCTCCGAGCACGCGAGATCCACGGGTGATCGCTAAAAATCGCATGGACCAGCTAGGCACCGGTGCGCAAAGCAAAAATCCGAACGCCTCCCCCGAAGCGCCTGCTCCTCGCCGGGGCTTCTCTATTACGACGTCTACTACCAAAGCTCCCGACACTATCGCTAAAGCTTCAGGCAATGTTGCCAACGCTCTTGAGGCGCAAGTTGAAAGCGCGCGGGCGCGAGATTCTGTGGACAAGTCTCCAGTGAGCACGAGGGCTAATCCTGCGGCTCAGGCGGCCGCAGATAGCCAGAGCACGTCATCCCCCGCCACCGAACCGCAGGAAAAATCGGAGCGGCCGCGGGGGACGGTTTCCGTGAGCGCCAGTACGTATCCTTCCATCCGTGTGCCGCCTGAATTGAGGTCGGGAGCAACCTCATCAGCTGAGAGTCTTCAAATCGGAGAATCGGTCTCCCGCATCGATCCTACCTATCCGGAGGAGGCTGAGCGGCAACACATCGAAGGCACGATCAAGTTACGAGCCTTTGTGGGCAAAGACGGCACCGTGGAGAACGTAGAAGTGATGAGCGGACCACCGCTGCTGGCGTCCGCCGCAGTGAGCGCCGTGCGGCATTGGCGCTATAAACCGACACTGCTTGGCGATCATCCGATCGAAGTCGCCCAAGACATCACGATCGTGTTTCGGCGTGTCGACGCGTCAGATGAGGCGAACTGACAGCTTGGACCAAGTTTGCGACAGGTTCAGAGCCAGGCGAACGCGGCCCTAATGTTCGTTTTGCAGCAAACGCTTCAGCGTCGGAATCAATTCGGTTCCAGCGGCAGATTTCGGGACGAGCCCGTCGACGCCTATTAGCCGGGCGACAGCGGCGGCTTCCGGAGTGTCTTCAATAGTAAAGAAGACGATCTTCGTTGACGGTGAAATGCGATGGATCTCGTGAGCGGCTTCGATGCCGCTCATCACGGGCATGACGATATCGAGAAGCACGAGATCAGGGTGTAGCTCGCGAACCCTTTCGATTGCTTCCCTTCCGTTCTCGGCCTCGCCGCAAATTTCCACTGGCTCGCTCGTGAGAAGAGTTCGAACGCCACTGCGTATTCTCTGAAAGTCATCCACGAGTAAGATTCGTGCGGCCATGATGTCCCCAAGGTAAGGCGTACTGAAATCATGATTCGATACGGAAAGGCCCCGATTTCCGCAGGTGAGTCAATGTGCGCCGAAAGCTAGGTCGCGAAACTTTCGCACGCAGCCTAATCGATTCGCACCAACGCAAGACAGTTAACCTGGGCGTTGCGCGGAATTCTTTGGCCCATCTATAATGACTTCACTAAATCACAAGGCGGTCGTGGCGGAACTGGCAGACGCACCAGCTTGAGGGGCTGGCGGTAGCAATACCGTGGTGGTTCGAATCCACTCGACCGCACCATTTTTTTTCATCCCTTTACGCTCAACGCATTTAGGAAATACCCATAGAGTCATTCAGAACTGTGCCAAAAACGGAGCATTCTCCAAGCTCGGCAATACTCGCTACGGCGTACATGAGTTAAGCTGGGGCCCGTGCGCGAGGCCCCTGACGTCGGTGTTGTGATTAGCCAGAACTACCCCAGCGCACGCGTGGCCATTAACAATCCGGGCCAGGTGCTGTTTGCTAGTCTGATCGGTACGACGATCGAGTTCTTCGACTTCTACATCTATGCGACCGCGGCAGTGCTTGTCTTTCCCCGGTTGTTCTTCCCTGCGTTTGACCCAGCCTCCGCCACGCTCGCCTCGCTGGCGACCTTTGGGATTGCGTTCTTGGCACGACCGGTCGGCTCGGCACTTTTCGGTCACTTTGGCGATCGCGTCGGCCGTAAAACAACATTGGTTGCGGCGCTGCTCACCATGGGAATCTCCACGGTCGCGATTGGCGCCCTGCCAACCTACACCACCATCGGCGTGGCCGCTCCACTGCTCCTCGCGCTCTGTCGCTTCGGTCAGGGTTTGGGTTTAGGTGGCGAATGGGGCGGCGCGGTGCTGCTCGCGGTCGAGAATGCGCCGCCCGGGAAGCGCGCTTGGTACGGCATGTTTCCGCAGCTCGGCGCGCCGTTCGGATTCATCCTCTCCGCGAGTGTATTCCTGGCGCTTTCCAAATGGCTTACCGATGAGCAGTTCTTCGCCTTCGGTTGGCGCATTCCGTTTCTGGCGAGCGCCGCGCTTGTGCTTGTCGGCCTCTACGTGCGGCTGACGATTACCGAAACCCCCGTATTCCGCGACGCCCTCAGTCGGCAAGAGCGAGTGAGGGTACCAATGCTGGTCGTGTTCCGTAACTACCCCAAGGCGCTGGTGATCGGCACCCTGGTGTCGCTTGCAACGTTCGTGCTCTTTTATCTGATGACGGTTTTCGCGCTGTCCTGGGGCACCACCGTGCTCGGGTATAGCCGCGAGAAGTTCCTGGTGATGCAGTTGTTGGGCATCGTGTTGTTCGCGCTGACCATTCCGATCAGCGCGGTCCTGGCCGAACGAGGGCGCCGTCGCACACTCCTCTGGGTGACCTCAGCGATCGGTGTCTTCGGTCTGTTGATGGCGCCGATGTTCCTCGCCGGGACGTTCGGGGCGGTGATGACGATGGCGGTGGGCCTGTCTTTGATGGGCCTGACCTACGGCCCGCTCGGCACGGTGCTATCCGAGCTTTTCCCTACGTCGGTGCGTTATACCGGCAGCTCGTTGACGTTCAACTTCGCTGGAATTTTCGGCGCTTCTTTAGCACCGTACATCGCCACGTGGCTCGCCAAGACCTACGGGCTGCAGTACGTCGGTTACTACCTCTCTGCGGCGGCGGTCTTGACCCTGATTGGGCTGCTCGCTACACGCGAAACGAAGGACGACTCCCTCTGATCCAGTGGGTTTGATCGCCCTTGAGGGCCAAAAGGCTACGTTCTCATATCGAGAATCTCCGAAGGCCTTGGAACTAACGTTGGGACTTCACAAGAAACTGAAACGCTTGACGCGATAAACCGACTGTCGTACCGTTCGGCTGCATCTGCCTCAGTCCTCAGAGGCGTAAGTTCGAATTGCGGAGGGCGCTGCATGAAAAGCAAGCTTCTGTGTTTAGCATTCGTTGTTGGTGTACTAACGTTTTGTGGCTCAACCTTCGCGCACCATGGGAGTGCGGCCTATTCAAACGCCGTAGCCGTCATGAAAGATGCCATGGTGACGAAATTCACTTGGAACAATCCCCATTGCATCGTGATGTTCGATGTGAAAGATGAGAAGGGCAACGTCGCACATTGGGCTGCGGAAATTGGCAGTCCGCCAGCGGTCACACTCCTTGGCTGGACGAGGAACTCTCTGCAGCCCGGCGACGTAGTCACGGTTTACATTTGGCCAGCCAAATCCGGTAGGCCCGTCGGCCGCCTGAACAAGGTCGTATTTCCCGATGGCAAAACGCTAAGGGATACGCAATTGGGCGGAGGCGAAGGCGAAGACAAGAAGTACTAAGTAGTGCGCCGCTCCGGCAGCGGTGTTTGCCTGCACACACCTAATCCATGCGAAGAAGGTTGAGAGGTGGCTAAATGCGAAGTGTAGCTATCGGGTGCGTCATCGGTGTGGCGGGAGTGCTGTTTTTCTCTTCGTATGCATGGTCGCAAAACCGGCAGGCCAATCAGCCAATTCGCGCGGACGACGGTAAAACTCTATACGACAAAGCATCCAGCACCGGGAGCGGGGGTCCTGCTCCTCGTCAAGAACTGACCGGCTTCTGGGCTGGCCTCATCAGCGCCAAACTAAACCCCGTGCCTCCCATGACGCCTTGGGGGCAGGAGCAGTTTCGTTCCCATAAGAGCCACTCGCAATATTCCGAGGCGGAATCGAATGATCCCATGAAGTTTTGTGACCCGATGGGCTTCCCGCGCGACATGCTCTACGACAACAGGGGATTCGCCTTTGCTCCCATGCCAGGCAAGATACTACAGGCTTTTCAGTTCAACCGAGTATGGCGCGAAATTTGGACCGACGGGCGAGAGCTTCCCAAGAACGTGGGCGGCAGGTCCGCTGATGCGGCGGACCCGCGCTGGTACGGATATTCGGTGGGACATTGGGAAGGGGATTATACGTTTGTCGTGGACACGGTCGGCATTGACGAGAGAACTTGGCTCGATGCCGTAGGTCATGCGCACAGCATAGACGTGAAGGTGCAGGAACGATACACGCGCGTGGATCACAACACCTTGGAAATGACCATGACCATTGATGACCCGAAGACCTACACGAAGCCTTTTGTGATCACGAACGCCCGTTTCAGGTGGCTCCCAAACCAAGACCTCGTCGAAGAAATCTGCGTGCCATCGCTGATGCAAGATTATTTGAAAATAATTGCCGATCCCGCGAGCGACGTTCCCGGCAAGTAGTTGAACGTGAAAACTGTCTTACGTGGTAGCGCTACTTGGCAGGTCCAGGTGCAGGTGCCGTTGGAGCCGGCGCTGCGGGCTGACCCGGCTGCTGCTGGGCTGGGGGTACCTGCGAGGGAGGTATGGGCGCAGGAGCTGCAGATTTAGGCGCCGGTTTCGAGAACTGTTCGAGAATGGAGCGGCCCGCTCCTCCGCTGCTCGTACTGACGTGCACAGCCAGCGCCATCGAGGTGAACATAAACATCACGGCGCACCACGTCGTGGCGCGAGAGAGAACCGTCGCGGCGCCGCGTGGCCCAAATGCCGTCTGGCTGCCCGAACCGCCAAACGCGCCGGCGATGTCCGCCGCCTGCCCGCTTTGTAGCAGGATCACGCCAATGAGCACCAGGCACACGATCACGTGCAGAATCACCAGCGCAATATAAAACCGCCAGCCAAACCAGAGCAACGCGGCTCCGGCCAGAAATGCAATCGCCCACTTTACTTCTCTTGGCATCCACCACTCCGTCTATCGAAAGCTTCAGTAATTCACGATAACGGCAAATTGTCGCGCGTTCAATAATTGACGATCGCGGCAAACTGCGCCGCGTCCAGGCTCGCCCCGCCAACCAGTGCCCCGTCGATTTCCGCCTGCGCCATCAAGCCCTTTATATTTTCGGGTTTGACACTGCCGCCGTAGAGGATTCGCAGAGAAGCGGCATATTCCACAGTAAATGACGCCGCAGCCAAGTCGCGCAGGAATTTGTGAGCTTCGGCAGCGATCTCGGGCGTGGCCGTTCGGCCGGTACCGATCGCCCAAACCGGCTCGTAAGCCATGATGATACGTGAGAACTCAACGGGGGTCAACGCGGCCAGCGAGCCGCGAAATTGCCTCTCGAGCACTTTTTGCGTGTTGCCGGCTTCGCGATCGGCAAGCATCTCGCCGACGCAGAGGATCGGCGTCAATCCCACTGCGAGCGCAGCCTTCACCTTGCGGTTGGCGCTTTCGTCGGTTTCGCCAAAGAACTGCCGGCGCTCGGAATGCGCGATGATGACGGCGCGGCAGCCCGCCTCCACGAGCATTCGAGGCGATACTTCGCCGGTGAATGCTCCCTCATTGGCCCAATAGACGTTCTGCCCCGCAATTCCGATCGCCGAACCTTTGGCCGCCTCGACACATGCCGCAATCGCCGTGAATGGCGGAGCAACTACGATCTCGCAATGAGTTGCTGCGGGAACGAGGGGCTTGAACGCGGCAAAAAAATCGCGCGCCTCCTGCTGCGTCTTGTACATCTTCCAGTTTCCGGCAATTACCGGCTTGCGAATGCGGGACGCGGCGGCCACTTAGGAAGCCTTATCCGTCAGCGCTTCTACGCCCGGCAGTTTTTTGCCGGCCAGAAATTCCAGCGAAGCGCCGCCGCCCGTGGAGATGTGCGAGACCTTATCGGCGAGTCCTGCCTGCTGCACCGCGGCCACGGAATCCCCGCCGCCGACGATCGATGTCGCGCCGCGCGAAGTGGCGGCAGCAACAGCTTTGGCGATTTCGATGGTGCCCTGCGCAAACGCGGGCATTTCAAAGACGCCCATCGGCCCGTTCCAGACGATCGTCTTTGCGCCCGCAATTTCGGCGGAAAAGCGCTTCACTGTTTCGGGTCCGATATCGAGGCCCATCCAGCCATCCGGCGTCTCAGTGACCGCAACGGTGCGCTTCTGCGTGTCTGCGCGGAATTCAGCGCCGACGACGTGATCCGAAGGCAGCAGCAGCCGAAAATTTCGCGCGCGCGCATCGGAAAGCACACGCGACGCCAGCTCGATTTTATCCGCCTCCACGATGGACTTGCCCACTGCGATTCCCTGCGCTTTGAGAAATGTGTACGCCATTCCTCCGCCGATGAGCATTGCGTCAGCGATCTTCATCAAGTTCTCCACCACTTCAATTTTGTCGGAGACCTTTGCGCCGCCCAGTATGGTGACAAACGGGCGCTCCGGCGCGGAGAGCGCCTTCCCAAGATAGGTCAGTTCGCGTTCCATCAACAGGCCGGCCGCAGCTTGACGCACGAATCGCGTGATCCCTACCACCGAAGCGTGTGCGCGGTGCGCCGAGCCAAATGCGTCACAAACGAATAACCCGTCGCATAGGGCGGCCAGTTGCTTCGAAAACGCCTCGTCGTTGGCTTCTTCTTCGCGGTGGTAGCGGACGTTCTCCAAAAGGAGCACCGCCCCATTCCCGAGCGCGCGGCTCTTGGACTCCGCCTCGGCGCCCACGCAGTCGGACGCAAATTCCACGGCAACACCGAGCAAATCCGCAAGCCGGGTCGACACCGGCCGCAAGCTGTACTTCGGATCCGGTTTGCCCTTCGGCCGGCCAAGATGCGAAGCCAACACCAGCCGCGCTCCGCGTTCGCGTGCGAATTTCAGCGTAGGCAGGGTCTCGCGGACTCGCGTATCGTCCGTGACCTGGCCCTTCTCGAGCGGCACATTAAAATCCACGCGCACAAAGACGCGTTTCCCCGCAAGCTCGAGATCCCGAATCGAAAGCTTTCCCATGACCGATGAGCGCCGCGCATTTTTTGCGGGGTAATTACATCTTCGCAGCCATGAACTTGATCAGATCGCGGCAGCGGCAGGAATAGCCCCACTCGTTGTCGTACCACGCCAGAACCTTCACGCAGTTCCCCGCAACCACGCGGGTATACTCCGCGTCCACGATCGAGGAGTGCGGATTGCCCCTGAAATCCACCGAAACGAGCTGCTCTTCCTCGTATTGGAGAATAGATTTCATGGGCCCTTCCGCGGCACGCCGCAAAGCCGCATTGACCGACTCGGCTGTGGCGGTCTTCTCAGTGGTCACAGTTAGATCGACCACGCTCACGTTGGGCGTGGGAACGCGCATCGCATAGCCGTCGAGTTTGCCCTTCAACTCCGGAATCACCAGGTGCAGAGCCTTAGCCGCTCCCGTGGACGTCGGAATCATGGAAATCGCTGCCGCCCGCGCGCGGCGCAAGTCCTTGTGCGGCAGGTCCAGCAATTTCTGATCGTTCGTGTACGAGTGAATCGTCGTCATCGTGCCATGTACGATACCGAAATTGTCCTGCAGAATCTTGGCTACCGGCGCGAGGCAATTCGTGGTGCAGGAAGCATTGGAGACGACGTTGTGCTTGGCGGAATCGTAAGTCTTCTCGTTGACGCCCAGCACCAGCGTATGGTCGGGATCGGTCGCCGGCGCGGAGATGATCACCTTCTTCACCGGCCCTTTGATGTGCTTGCGCGCGTCCGGCCCGGAAGTAAATAGCCCTGTCGATTCCACCACCAACTGCGCGCCAACCGACGCCCAGTCGATCTGCGCCGGATCCTTGGCCTTGAATACGCGAAAGCTTTTTCCGTCCACCGATATGCTGTCCTCGGTGTGCTTCACGGTATTCGGCAGATTGCCAAGTATCGAATCGTACTTCAGCAGGTGCGCCAGAGTTTTCGAATCGGTAATGTCGTTCACTGCCACGAACTCGATTGCCGAATCCCCAAGCGCCGCCCGCATGATATTTTTGCCAATTCGCCCGAACCCGTTAATGCCTACCTTGATGGCCATGCTCCCTCCGTGAAGCAAATTGCCACACCCGTTGATGCTAGCAATCTGGGGGCTCCGTCACAAAAACGGCGCCTTCAGATCGTTCCTCAGTCGCTTTTCTTCAGAGAAACGAAACAGAAATGCTACGGTGGGTGCGCTCCGATGTCAAACGCGCAGAAAGTCTTTGCAAACCGTTACGGATATTGGGTGACCCTGACGACCTTATCGCCCTGAAAGCTTACGAATGTCGTCTTGGCTGGCGGCTTGCCGTAAATCCAGTCCTCGATGTCGTTGCCGTCTGCGTCCCGCTCTCGGACTTTCCGCTCCGGCCGGCCCATAGCGGCAGTCACCTCATCGTGGTCCATGCCTACTTCGGCGCGTTTGGCGGCAATCGCCTCACGCATTTTGGGCGGGAGCGAATCCACATATTGCACGGCGGCCGACCTCTTCGCGAAATCCAACACCCGGCCAAGATACGCTTTGAGCTGTGCCCCGGTCATTTCCGGCACGGCACGGTCAAAATCGAGAAAGATCGTTGCTCCGGTCTTCTGCGGAACCACCGGGCCGTTCTCGGGTGTCGTTGTCGTGCTCGTGGAGACAGGCATACCTCCCCCTACCTGGAGGTGTACGCGGTCACGCCAGGAAGTCTTCCCCTTCGGTCCGTTGTTAATATCGAGCTGGATTTCGCGGTCGTGGAATTCGACTCTCGTGATCTGCACCGAATCGCCCACGTTCAGCGCCGCTCCTCCCGCCAGGAGCGCTTTTCGCAAGCCATCCTGATCCAGCGGTGCCCCCGCTTTGAAGTGGTAGCCACCCTTGCCGCCGGGTAGTGGCGCCAGCACTTTGGCGTATTCCCCGTCGACATAACGCAAGAGTTGCAGTTTCGACTGCTCGGTAAGGGCCGGCGCGTTGTCCGGAGGCGGCGTTACAGGCTGATTGCCTTCAGCCGGTGCGCCCGAAGCGGGTTGTCCTGCCGGCTGTGCAGGCGCCTTCGAGGGCGTCGGAGCTGCGTCGTCTTTGTGCCGCAACGTCGGAGGGCCAGCCTGGTCGCCACCTGCTTATCAGAAGACTGCGCCTGTCCCTCTGCCCCGGCAGACTGCGGGGCCGCATGAACCAAGGGGCTCAGAAGAACGGCGCTAGCGAATACAATTGGCCCGAAGCGCCCGAAGCGAAAGATAGGTGACATAGCTGCAGTAGTCCGTAGGGTCATTCTACGCCCAATTAGATGCTAAGAAAACTCCCCAGGAGTACCCCGTGGGCACAGTTTCGAGACGCGCTTTATCCGCAGTTAAATAGCCCGAAAGCACTCTAGCGAAGTCTACGGCTGCGCGAATCGTCCCTTCGTCCCTACCCTGATTCGCACTCCTTCGCGATCGATCCCGTGCGGCAGGAGCTCGCCCCCATTCGCCGTAACCGCCGCCTCCACTCGCGCCCGCGCGGCGGGATCGATGAGCAAAGCCACACAGCCACCCCCTCCGGCGCCGCAAACTTTGCCGGCCAGCGCGCCTTGCCGTCGAGCGGCGGCAATCACGCGATCCACCACCGGCGTCGAAATTGTCGGCAAATTCCGGCGCCGGAATGCCCATTCCTCGCGGATGAGCCCGCCGGTTTCCTTCCAATCGTTTCGATTAAGCGCCGCAAAAAGCCGTCGTGCCACGTCCGCGATGCGCGCCAGATTGCGAAAGACTCGCTTGTCACCTCGAATGTGCCGCGCGAAAACTTCCCAATTGTTTATCCCGTGCTGCTTTGGCTTGCCCGTGTAGCAGAGGACGAGCCGCCGCTCGAGTTCATCCAAGTCGCAGCCGACTTCTTCGCGTCGTTCGCCACCCGGCTCCAGATGAATCGCGCTGGCGCCGCCAAACGCCGGCGGATAATGGTCCTGCGTGCCTGTGGGCACGCGAATCACGATCGCTTCGGCGTCGCGGCTGATGTGGATCCAATCTTCCAGGCGCAAAGCCGCGCCCGTCAGCCGGTCCAGCGCCGCGCAGATGGCCACCGCCATGGCGCTCGAACCGCCGATCCCAGCCCCGGCCGGCGCTTGCGAATCGGTCGTCAGCGTCAACCCGACGCGCGGCCGAAAAAAGCGCACCAGATGCGCCAGCAAAGGCAGCCGATAACTTCGCGCACGTTCCAGCGCCGCCAGCGAAGGAAAGCTTTCCTCGCGTTTTGTATCCCGCGAGACAAGCCGAATCGCGTGTCGGCCATCGCCCCGCCCCGATTGGGTTTCAATCACGCACGAGGCATAGCGCGTGATCGCGCAATTCACCGTCAGCGCGCCCGGATGGAAAAGGTAAAGCGGCCAGATGTCCAGCGTGCCTCCGGCCAGATCGATTCGCGTAGGAGCGCGCGCTTCAATTCGCAACTTTGCTCACCTGTTCCTCGTTGTCATCCCGAGCGCGACCCTCGCCGTTGGCGCGCTGTTCCTGCGCTCGCCAAGGCAAAGGGGCGCGAGCGATCTGCTTTTCCCGGCTCTCGAAACGTTTCGCAAAATGTAAAACATGATCTAGATCAGGCGAGCCTTTCGGTCGCGAATCGCGGATCATAGCATCGGCGAGAACACGGGAATCGAACAATTGCCACCAACGCGGCCAAAATCGCAAGAGGTGCTCGAGCGATTTATGCTCGGCTTTCCCGGCCGCGAACTTTCCCAAGAATTGACAGAGCTGTTAGCGGGCGGCCTGGCCGGCGTCGCCATCTATCCGCGCAACTTCCGCGACATCGCTGAGCTCAGCCGCTTGACGCATGCGATTCGGCAGGCTGCCGCGCGTCCGGTCCTGATCGGCATCGATCAGGAAGGCGGCACGAAATTCTCTCTCGGCGAGCCCTTCACGCCCTGGCCCTCCCCGGCTGAACTCGGCCGCTTGGCCGATTGCAGCGCTCGTCGAGAAGATGGCTCGCGCCATGGCTCGAGAGCTGCGCGCGGCCGGAGTGAATCTGAACTTCGCACCCATGCTCGATCTGGCCACGAATCCGAATAGCCCCGTCACTTCGGGCCGGAGTTTCGGCAGCGACCCTCAGCACGTCGCGCAAATGGGCTGCGCGTTTCTGCGCGGCCTGCAGGCCGAAGGCGTGCTCGCCTGCGCCAAGCATTTTCCTGGACACGGCGATGCCGCCGTCGATCCCCATCTCGACCTGCCGCGCTTCGACGGCACGCGCGAGCGGCTGATGGCTCAGGAACTCGTTCCCTTTTCGTCTGCCATCAAAGCGGGTGTGCAAGCGATCATGACCGCGCACATTCTGATTCCCCGCATCGATTCTGCCTCGCCTGCTTCGTTATCGCGCGAGTTGCTGCAATCGATTCTGCGAAAGCAGTTGGCTTTTGACGGAATCATTCTGGCGGACGATCTCGGCATGGGCGCGATTGCCCGGCATTACAAAATTGGCGAAAGCGTCGTGAAGACGCTGCAAGCCGGCACCGACATCGCGATGCTTTGTCACGACTGGACTGCGGTCGCCCCTGCCCTGGAAGCCGTTGCCGAGGCGATCTCTGGCATCGAAAAGCAGGGCAAACTCGACGCCCGTCTTACAGCGCAAAGCCGCGCCCGCATCGAACGGCTTCGTCACCGCCTGCGTGAAATCGAGAAAGCCGAAGCTCCGCCTCTCGACGTAATTGGCTGCCGCGAGCACCGCGCCCTCGCCGCCGAAATCCGCGCCCGGATCAATGAAGTGAACGCCTAGGAACCGGAAAAGAAGTCATCTGCGGCTAGCAGTAACGTTTAGTCCTTGAGTTCGGTTTCGAGTCTGGGCGCCTCGCCCGATTGGGACAAAACATTGAAGCGGTAGCGCCCCAGGATGGCCCCGGTGGGAGTTTCTACGTTAACGCGCCACGCGCCGGGTTTGATGCCGGTCTTTACCGAATAGGTCCGATAACCTCCGTCGCGTCCGCCTCGAACCGAAAGGGCAATGCGGTCGGCAGTGATCCAGCCGCGCCTGCTGTCGTACGTCTGCCATTCATGAACGATCTCGGTATTCAATGACGTGGGAGAGAAGACAGCACTGTAGAAGTAGATCGGAACCCCGGGGGCTACATGAAATCGAGGGACAAGTCGGAAGAAGCCCAGCCAACCTTGCCTTTCGGATTGCATCAGGTAGGCTCCGTCCTCGGTTCGCGTGACGGAATTGTGCACGCTGGCGTCCTGGAGCGAGAGCGGAAGCGGAGGAATGACGTTCATGAAATAAAGAACATTAATGATGATGAAGATGGCCGCGCTGGAAGCAACTACGGTCTGAGGGTGATGAGAGAAGCTTTCTTTGGCGCGCGTTCGCAGCAAGCGGACGAAAAGCCACCACAAAAGCAGACTCAAGGCTCCGCTGAGCAGGAAGACCAGGCGTCCCATGGCGCGGAGCACCACGGGCAAGATGAAAATCATGAAACAAAACAGGGAAAGAAAAAACAGGCTGAGCTGAAACTCACGCCGCGCGTATTGGCTTTTGAGCTTTTCGTTGGCGATGAAAGCTGTCGTAAGCAGAAGATAAAAAGGCCAGCTTACCCAAAAGGTGCCACTGCGGAAGTAGAAAACCATGAAAGTGCTCAACAGGCCGCCGAAGAAAAATTGCAGGATATTGATGAGCCAGGTGTGGATCTTCGCGGCCCAAGCTTCTCGTGCGGGAGCGAGATTCTGCTCACGGCCGATCCAAAGAATGCAGAGCGCGACGACCACAAGATGAACCACGACCCAGAAATTCTCCCAGAACATGTCAATGCGCTTCAGTGTGACAGCGTCAAAGACGAAGCCCCCGACAAGCGAAACAGAGGAGAGGGAGAGTTGATTTCGCGCATAGCGGGCGGTCAACTGGCCCGCATGATGGAGCACTGACCTGCCAAACGGCACAGTGGGCATTCGGCGAAAAAGCATAGCACCGTGATAGCAGTGCTATAGGGAGCGCGCTTCATTGAAAATCGCTTAGGTTTCGACAATTACAATGCCTCGGCTAATACGTCCAAGTCTCGGAAGCTGGCTACCTCCTCGACGTCCTCCGAAGCTACGGCCTCTGATAAAGCGCGGCGTTGAAGAAGGGAGCAAAGGCGCTGATCACGGCAATGCGGAACGACTCCTGCCGGTTGATCAGATTCTTCGTCAAAATGCCCCAGGCGCCCTGCGAGTCGCTGACGCCTTGTACTCCCTGTATAAGCCTCGATCGCGTGGGAAAGTTCAGTACCTCGATCCAATACTTCAATGGCGAGCGCCTCCGGCAGCAGAATCGCGCCTGAGCGCCCGTAAAAGCCCCGCCCGCCGGCGTCGGAAACGTACGCCCAGCTTTCGAGAAAAACCAGGCGCCGCCCTGTCTCGTGCCCATTTTCATAAATGACGTCCAGTCCGCCTTCCAACCCCACGAAATACGCCGCCGTCTGCTCGCCAACACTCCTCAAAGCCTCGCAGCGGCCGCGCGCTCCGGCCATCAACTCCATGCGCCTGCGAGGAGTGTGGCTCACGCCCGTTTCCACCTCGAATCCCGTCACCTCGAATAGCGATTTTGGGTGCAGCAAAGGCCCAAAGGCCGAAAGCGCTTCGCGCACAGCCTCGATCTTCGGCGTGCGCTTGCTGCCAACCGCGATGCGGATCGTCTCCATGGGTCAGGAGGAGTGAAAATTGTGAAAATTCAAATGGCGAAGCTTAACAACGAAGTTGAGAAGAAGACTGGAGCGGCCGAGGGGACTCGAACCCCCGCCTGCAGCTTGGCAAGCTGCCGTACTACCCCTATACTACGGCCGCATTTGGATGAAAAATTTATAACACGCTGTCCCAAATGCCACAAGGCGCCGCGGCTAAATCGTCAGCGGCCTGTCGCATTCCGAACGAAATCAGCTTACCTGCACGACGCGCGTTGACTTCACCACCGGGGATCTCTTTTGCCGGCGCGCAAAGCTCGAGGCCTTTGCGCGATCGGTATAGACGCGGGCAAATCTCTGGCCATCTGCGTAGTAGACGGTCACCTGCCAATGACGATGCTTTCGACGCCTGTCTTTGCCCAGTGCTGTGTGCTTTTTGGTTTTCTTCAAGGTTTGGTCCAGTCGTAGTCACAGAAATATCTCAAGTTCCATCCCCTGCCGCAAGTGCTAGTTCAAATAACCCGTCAGCGCAAAATCTGCCCAATTTCCGGCATTTTTTGCACTACGGCTACTCGTGATTCTCTTCCTTAACTAATTAAGCAACATCTGCGCATGAGGCATGAAACTTTTTGCCTTCTCGAGCGTTCTATAGAGTAGAACATTTATCGGATGGAAGAATTCATGCGTTTCGAATTGGAACTGACAGCAGAATCGAAAATAGAAGACCCCCGAGGACATTCCCCGGAAACGCTGCGACGGCTGCGCGAAGCAATCGCTTCGGGAGCTCCGGCGACTCCGGACGCGCGCCGGCCGGGCTTTTTCGAAATTCAGTCCGACGACCAGGTTTTCTATATCCACGTCTCGCCGGCAACTCAAAAGATCACCTTGCTCGCCACGTGGTCTCCCGAACCGGAATTGGAAGTCGCCAGCTCGGCTTGAATCTACCTCGAATCCCTGCGTGCCTTTGACGCTACAGCCCTGCTTCGTTCATAGGCGAACGAACTAGTCGAAACTTCGCAAAACCTCTACCATGATTTTGTGAGCCAGCCGAGCGTTCATCGCCGCGTTTTAACCTCCACGGCCATCGTTATGGCCGGGCATTTTGCTCAGCCGCGTCTTGGGATTCGTGCGCGAATGGGTCGTGGCGCACCAGGTCGGTTCGAATGCGATGACCGACGCCTATTACGCCGCCTTCACGCTTCCTGACTTCCTCAATTATCTCGTCGCCGGCGCGTCCCTGAGCGTCACGTTCATTCCGGTCTTCACCAAATATGCCGCCGAAGGCCGCGAAGACGAAGGCTGGCACGTCTTTTCCACCGTCATGACGTTCATGGGTCTTTTGCTTGTCGGCTTGGTGCTGGCGGGCGAAGTCTTCGCGCCGCAGCTCGCGCAACTGATCGCTCCCGGCTTTCCGCCGGAGGAAAAGGCGCGCGTCATTTTTCTCACGCGCCTGATGCTTCCGGCGCAGTTCTGTTTCTACCAAGGCAGCATTCTCAGCGCCGTGCAATATGCCAAGAGACGTTTCGTGATCCCGTCGCTCGCTCCCGTCGTTTACAACGTTCTGATCATCTTGGGCGGCGTGTTCCTCGCCTCTCGCATCGGCATGACCGGCTTTGCGGTCGGAGTCCTCGCGGGCGCGATCGTCGGTAATCTCTTGCTGCAGATTTACGGCGCGATGGACGCGGGTGCTCGCTTCAAGCCCAATCTCGACGTGCTGCATCCAGGTTTTCGCCTTTTCGTTCGCCTCTCCGTGCCTATCATGCTCGCGCTTTCTCTGGCCTTCACCGATGATTGGATCATCCGCTGGTTCGGCTCCTATCTTCAGCCCGCCTCAATTACGTGGCTGAGCTATGCCAAGACGCTCATGCGCGTGCCGCTCGGCGTAGTCGGCCAGGGCGTCGGCGTGGCTTCGTTCCCTTTTCTTGCGCAGCTTTATTCCGAAGGAAAATTCGACGAGCTCAATCGCCTGCTGAACTCCACCATGAAAGGCCTGATCGCTACGCTCATCCCGATATCGGCGCTCACCATCGCGCAAAGCGCGCCCGTCGTTTATCTGGTTTTTTCCCACACGCGCATGCGTCCGCCCGACCTCGACGCGACGGCCGCAACGCTCGTCTTCTTTACGCTTGGCTTATTTGGCTGGGGTGCGCAGTACATTCTTGCGCGCGGCTTTTACGCCACGCGCAACACCTGGATTCCCGCCGTTGTGGGCACGGTGCTGACCTTCGCCAACTTGCCGGTTTACTGGCTGCTCGTGCGCCGCGCCCAGCATCTTGGATTGGCGATGGCCAGCTCCATCGGAATCACGGCTTACACCGTCATCATTTTCCTGCTGCTCGCCCGCCGCACGCACAACCGCGAAGAAGGCGCCCTCGTCCTGTTTTTCCTCAAGGTTTGCGCGGCCTCGGCCCTGGTAGGCGCTGCCTGTTACAGGCTGCGCCAAGCGCTCGAGCCGCACTTGGCCTGGCACACCTTGCCGGGCGCCCTGTCGTTGCTGGTTGCGGTCACTACTGCGGGAATTCTGCTTCTGGTGATTATCGGCAAGCTGCTTGGAATTCGCGAACTCGACGAGCAGTTAGCCCGCCTGTGGCTCCTCGCCCCCTGGCGCCGCTCCAAAACCCCCGCCTAAGACATATCCGCCTACGGTTGTCATCCTGAGCAGGTGTGTGGAATTTGGTTGCCGAAGGATCTGCTCTGTAGATTCAAGAAGCTGCTCTACGCTCGGCTGCGCCCGCTCCGGCCGCCGCTGCCGGAACGCCTGCCGCATTCGCGTCTGCACTTCCGCCGCGAATTGCGAGCCGCCGATGGTCCGCGAACCGCGCTCGGCGATATCCGCCGTGCGCAATCCGTCGGCCAACACCGCGTCCACGCTGCGCTCGATCGCGTCCGCAGCTTCCGGCATCTTAAATCGCTCGCGCAGCAGCAAGCTCACGCACAGAATCGCACCGGACGGATTCGCCATATCCTTGCCCACCAACTGCGGCGCCGTGCCGTGAATCGGTTCGAGGAGCGGCGGGCCGTCGCCCGCGCTCCACGAGGGAATCATCCCGATCGATCCCGCCAGCGCTGCGGCTTCGTCGCTGAGGATGTCGCCAAAAAGATTCGACGTGAGCACCACGTCGAATTGGCCCGGCTGCAAAATAATCTGCATGGACGCGTTGTCCACGTACAGATGGTCGACCGCGATATCGCTCGCCCCCGCCGCCAGCCGTGTCACCGTCTTTCGCCACAGCCGCGAAGTCGCCAGCACATTCGCCTTATCGACCGAGGTCACCCGCCGCGCCCGGATCCGCGCGCGCGCGAACGCAAATCGCGTGATGCGCTCGATCTCCGGCACGCTGTAGCTCGCCAGGTCCGAGGCGCGTTCGTTCGCGCCCTCGCCCTCGGTTTTATGCAGCGCCAAAATAGATATCGCCGACGAGTTCGCGAATAATCTCGAAATCGATCTTCGTGTCAGGATTCAGCCGCAGCGGGCAGAGCGCCCGCAGCGGCTTGCGCAGCTGGATCGGCCGCACATTCGCGTAGACGCCCAGCGCCTGCCGCAAACCGAGCAGCCCCGCCTCCGGCCTGCGGTCCAGCGGCTGCGAATCCCAATTCGGCCCGCCGACAGCGCCCAGCAGCACGGCATCTGCCTTCAGGCAGCCGTCGAGCGTCTCCTGCGGCAAAGGCTTGCCGCATTTGTCGATGGCGTTGCCGCCAAACGGAAACTCAACCAGATTTACGTGGAAGCCGAATTCTCCGGCGCAATCCTGCAGGATCGAAGTTGCAGCGCGGATAACCTCCGGGCCGATGCCATCGCCGGGAAGAACGGCGATGTTCCAGCTCGGCTGGCTCATACCGCCACGTCCGAGACGCTTGCGTCAGTCGACAAGCGTCCCGCGACGCGCTTAATGTCCTCGTCCGTAATCTCTTTCTTCGCGTCCGCCAGCGCCATCACCTGGCGATAGCATTCGCGAAGCTCCTCTTCGGATATGATCACGCCCAGTTCGGCCAGCCGCGCGCGCAGCGCGTTGCGGCCGGAATGCTTGCCCAGCACCAGCTTGTGCGCCGGAACTCCTACGGCTTCCGGCGAAATCACCTGATACGTCAGCGGATTCTTCAGGATTCCATCCTGATGAATCCCGGCCTCGTGCGCGAAGGCGTTCGCGCCCACCACGGCCTTATTCGGCGGCACCGAAACGCCGGTAATCTCCGAAAGCAGCCGGCTCGTCGCATAGAGTTCCTGCAACCGCAGCCGCGTGCCCGTCTTGTAGCGATCCGGCCGCACCGCCAGCGCGACGGCAATCTCTTCCATCGCCGCATTTCCGGCGCGCTCGCCGATTCCATTGATGGTGCACTCCACCTGACGCGCGCCTGCCTCCACCGCCGCCAGCGAATTCGCCACCGCCAGCCCCAAATCGTTATGGCAATGCGCGCTCCAGACTACGCCCAGCCGGTCCCCTACCTTCGTCCGCAGCTCGCGGAACATCCCGCCGTACTCTTCCGGCGTCGCGTAGCCCACCGTGTCCGGAGCATTCAGGATCGTCGCGCCGGCGTCGGCGGCAACCGTAAACGCCTGCCCCAGAAATTCGCGATCGCTGCGGCTGGCATCCTCGGCCGAAAATTCCACTTCCGGACAGCGCGACTTCGCATATTCCACCATCTTGCCGATGGATTCGAGCGCCTCTGCCCGCGAAATGCGTAGTTTGTGCTTCAGATGCAGATCGGAAGTTGCCAGGAAAGTGTGCACTCGCGGCCGTGCCGCGCCGTCCACGGCGGCCAGCACCGCGTCGATATCTTCCCGGCGCGTCCGCGCCAGCCCCGCCACCGTGCTCTGCTTCACGTCCCGCGCCACTTCCCGCACCGCTTCGAAATCTCCCTGCGACGCGATAGGAAAGCCCGCTTCGATCACGTCCACGCCCAGCGCTTCCAACCGCCGCGCCAGCCGCACCTTTTCCGCCGTGTTCATGGAAAAGCCGGGGGCCTGCTCGCCATCCCTCAGCGTCGTATCGAAGATTCGCACCATCTCCATCGCTTTCCTCCGCCGCTAGTACGCCATTCCAGGCCGATGCTTGGACATCAAGTCCGTCGCGCCGTTCAAAGTCAATTATGCGGCCGCGGCGTTCAAATAGTCCGAATTTATAGTTCTTGGCCTCAATTATAAGGCGCGCTTATGATAGTCTCTGCTTTTCGCTTTTACGGGTGCCCACCTTCGCGTTTTGTGCGAAGGGTGGGTCTTGTAGCGGCCGCCTTCAGGCCGGCCGCTTGTAGCCCAGGGCGCCCCGCGCCTTTCGCGGGGCCCTGGGGCTTTCGCCCTCGTTTTGTTGCTGTCATCACGAGGGAGTCCGCCCTTGGCGGACGACCGAGGGATCTGCTTTTGCTTTTACGGGTGCCCCATCCTTCGCGTTTTGTGCGAAGGGTGGGTCCTTGTAGCGGCCGCCTTCAGGCCGCTTGTAGCTTTGGTTTTTGTAGCGCCGGCTTGCCCTGAGCCTCGAAGGGCCTTCAGGGCGGCAGGTTGTAGCCCAGGGCGCCCCGTGCCTTTCGCGGGGGCCCTGGGGTTTTCGCCCTCGTTTCTTTCGTTGCTGTCATCACGAGGGAGTCCGCCTTTGGCGGACGACCGAGGGATCTGCTTTTGGTTTTGTAGCGGCGGCCGGCTTTTTCGGTTTAATCATATGGACCTCTCCGAACTCAACGTCTTCCTCACCGTCGCCCGCGAACGCAGCTTCTCCCGCGCCGCCCAGAAGCTCTTCCGCACCCAACCCGCCGTCAGCATCACCATCCGCAAGCTCGAAGACGAAGTCGGCGAACCCCTCTTCGCCCGCGGAGCCCGTTCCGGCCAGCTCACCGACGCCGGCCGCCTCCTGATCGGCTATGCCGAACGCATCCTGAATCTCCGCGACGAAATCCGCCGCGCCGTCGACGATCTCCGCTCCGGCGGACGCGGCGAGCTCTCCCTCGGCGTCAACGAAAGCTCCATCCACGCCCTGCTGCCCGTGCTGGCCCGCTATCGCCAGCTTTATCCGCAGGTCCATCTCGCCGTGCGCCGCACGTTTTCCCGCGATATCCCCACCGAATTGCTGAATTATCGCCTGGACCTCGGGGTCGCCTCTTTCGTCCCCCAGGAGCCCCAACTCGCCGCCGTCAAAATCTTTCGCGATGAGCTCGCCTTGGTCGTTTCGCCCAAACATCGCCTCGCCAAGCGCGGGCCGCGCCGATCTCGCCGACTTAGGCGAAGAAAACTTCGTCGCCCACATCGTCGAATCCCCTTTTCGCCAGCGCGTCATGCAGCTTTTCGCCAAACATCACGTCCCGCTGCGCATGAACATCGAGCTGCCCACCATCGAAAGCATCAAGCGCTTCGTGCAAATGGATATCGGCATAGCCATCGTGCCGCGCATGTGCGTGCGTTGGGAAATCGAGCAAGGCCTGCTCGTCGAGGTCAAAGTCCGCCAGCTCCGCATGCCCCGCGACCTGTATCTGCTCTACCGCCGCCGCGAGCCCCTGTCGCACTCCGCCAAAGCCATGTTCGAACTCCTCAAGCCCGGCTCCGCCCCCGCCGGCGCCGCCCCACCCGACGGAGAAACGTAGCGCTGTCATCCCGAGGCCCGTAACCGGGGTCCCCAGCGCGCGCCGGTTTTGCGCGTGATGGGGTGGGAGGGCCGAGGGATCTGCTTTTCGTTTTGCCTTTCGTCCTTTGTAGCCCAGGGTGCGCTCGCCGGCTCTGAGCGGCCCTGGGGACTTCATGCCTTTGCGGGTGCCCCACCCTTCGTTGGGTTCTCCGCCGTTGTCATCACGAGGCCCGCAACCGGGGTCCCCAGCGCGCGCCGGTTTTGCGCGTGATGGGGTGATGGAGCGTCCCGCCGCGTTTCCGACGGAATAGCGCCGTTCGATTTCCGGGACGCGCAGCCAAAGGATCTCTCTTAATCCTCTACCCACCCCGCCGCAAGCCCCTGTTGCACACAATACCTCGATGCAATGAATCCTTATATAAGGGTATCGCATCTATATCGTCTGTAGCCGGGCAATCAACTTCTCGGAGAGAGCACATGATTCGAAACATCGTTTCCACCGACGACAGCATCGCGACGGCCATTTTGAGACTCACTCTGGGCGTTATCTTCTTTGCCCACGGCGCACAGAAGATGCCCTGAACTGCGGCCAGGGATCGCGCACTCATGAAGAAGTCTGAAACCATCAACGCTCCTCGGCTCGCCATTGTCCTGGCGCGATGCTGGAGGGCCGTGGGCCAGATCGCTGAGGAGAGCGTCAGCGAAGCAGGAATGTGCTTTACGGATTTCGTCGCATTGGAGGCTTTGCTGCACAAGGGTCCGCTGACCATCACGGAGATCCAGCGAAAGGTGGGACTCGCCAGCGGGTCGATGACGGCGGCCGTGGATCGATTGGAAAAGAAAGGCTTTCTGCGCAGAAAGCCGGCCGGCAATGACAGGAGAGCGAAGCTGTTGGAGCTCACACCAAAAGGAACGCTAACAGTTAAGAACGTATTCGATCATCACGCGGCCGTGTTGGAGTCCGCGATGAAGGTTCTGAACAATGCTGAAAAAAACCAGCTTCATGCGCTTCTGAAAAAACTGGGTTTGTTCGCAGCCGCCATCAAGCATTCACAAAAGCGCGAGGCATTGGAGGTCGAAAATGCAAATCGGAATCGATAGTTTCGCCGCCGCTTTCGACGGCAATAGCCGCGCGGTAAACCCGGCGGCCCGTCTGCGCCAACTTGTGGAGCAGATTCAGCACGCCGATGACGTCGGCTTGGATACCTTTGGTGTCGGTGAACATCATCGCCGCGACTTCCTCGACTCGGCGCCGGAGGTAATCCTAGCCGCGGCTGCTACTCGCACCCAGCGAATCCGTTTAACCAGTGCTGTCAAGGTTTTGAGCGCTGACGACCCGGTGCGAGTCTTTCAGAGCTTCGCGACGCTGGACCTGCTCTCGGCTGGACGCGCCGAGATGATCGTTGGCCGTGGCTCATTCATTGATGCCTTTCCGCTGTTCGGTTATCGGCTGGAAGACTACGACGACTTGTTTGCCGAAAAGCTCGATCTGCTGCTGAAAATTCGCGATAACGAGCATGTTCAGTGGTCCGGCAAATTCCGCCCTGCTCTCACGGGTCAGGGCGTGTATCCACGGCCCGTCCAGAATCCGTTGCCAATCTGGCTCGGAGTTGGCGGAACTCCGGAGTCATTCGCGCGCGCCGGCGCGCTCGGACTTCCATTGATGGTCGCGATCATCGGCGGAGAACCGCGCCGATTCCGGCCGCTGATCGATCTGTACCGGCAAACCGGGAAGCAACACGGGTATTCACCCGAGCAACTCAAAGTTGGCGTGCACATGCTCGGCTATGTCGCCGGAACTACGCAGGAGGCTGCCGACACCTTCTTCCCTGGCTACGCAAAGGCCATGACCGATGTTGGCAAGGAACGCGGCTGGCCGCCAATGACGCGCGCGAGTTTTGACGCGCAGCGTGGTCCCAACGGCGCGCTGCTCGTCGGCAGCCCCGACGAAGTAGTCGAAAAAATCTTGCGGCATAGCGAGACTTTGGGTGGCATCACTCGGCTGTCCTTCATGATGAACGTCGCGTCGCTTCCCCAGGTGCAGATGATGCGCGCGATTGATGCCATCGGTGCGCGGGTTGCTCCCGCCCTCCACGAGCAACCCGCAGCCAAAATCTAACTCCTCGCCACCTCGCGCTGTCATCCCGAGCCCCCCGTGCCCTCGCTTGTTTGCTGCTGTCATCACGAGGGCGCCTTTTGCCCGAGGCATCTGCCTTTCGCCTGTAGCCCAGGGTGCGCTCACCGCCTTTGTGAGCGGCCCGGGGACTTTTGGGCCTTTGCGGGCGCCCCAACCCTTGCTTTCCAAGGGATGGCATGCCTAAGACACATCTTGATTTTGAGCGGAATGTCTGGGTCCTGAAGAAACCGATGATAACTTGCTCTGAAACTACGGCGGTCACGGGCGCAGATCGGTGCTCAATCTGCTCCTGGATGCGACGCCGAAGCAATAGAGGATCGGCGACATACGAGAACGGCTCCCACGACCCGCCGGTTCCCCGCACGCTGACGCTCCCGTAACCCCACCAGCGCCCGAGCAATCCTTGCGTCACGAGAACGCTCTCGATTTTGTCGAGGAACAATTCGTCGGTCGATATGGATGCGATCCCTTTGCAATAGATCACGCGCTTGTTCGTGACTGCGAATTCAAAACCGTAGCGGCGCACTAAGGCAGAGATGAAAATCCCCGCCGCGACGGCCAGCAGAATCACTCCCCCGATCCAGAAGAAGTCCTTCTGGAACAACAAAGCGATTCCGGCCGCATGCCAGAATCGTTGCGAGCGCGCCCGGCCCGACGAGCACGACCCAATGGCGGCGCGTCGTGTAGACGATATGTTCCCCTTCGGTCAAGCTTCGCTCGACGTATTTCATCTTTTTCGCCTCACTGGGCCTCGCTGGCCTCAGCCTTGATCTGTGCGAGCTTTCGGGTGCGACTGCAAACTACCAAAATATCTACCAGTAGTCTATCAGCGCTACGGAGCGGTCCTCGGATAATCGGCAAAGCGTGAGTGGTAAATCCTAACAGCGCTCGTCCATGCTCGCCCGCGCCGCCTCGCCGTGGTGTCATCCCGAGGGAGTCCGCTTCGGGCGAAAGGCCGGTTCTCTGTGCGCCAAAGGCCGTGGCCATCTGGCGCTTTTGGCGCGTAAAAAAGGCCGCCTGATCTTCGTTCGAACGTTTGGCCCCTCCTAGGTCATTCGAACATCCCGTCATTACCTCAACTCGTTCGAATACTAATCGCTAACTAACATATTTCTATTGCTAACTAAATAATAATATGCTATACTCGCGCATGTTCCTCCATAAAAGCCGGATTCTCGCTCCCTTTTTCCCGTTCAGCCCGTCGTCTTCATCAGCTTGGCCTTGGACCGACCCGGGCACGGCCTCGCGGTTTCGCCCAAACCGAAGCGAAGTCGCGCTTTTGCATTGGGCACTGTAATATGAATACTTGGGCAAATTTCGGCCGCCAATCTCGTACAATGAGCAGTCGCAAACGGCACGACCTAAGTACATTTGGAATGAACACTTACGCAAAAAAGGGTGGCCGGAGCGTCTCATATTATTACATTTAATATACACCATCCCGCCTAATTAATGAATACTCGGGCAAATTTCGGCCGCCAATCTCGTACAATGAGCACTCGCAAACGGCACGACCTAAGTACATTTAGAATGAACACTTGCGCAAAAAGGGGTGGGGGGAGGGGCATATTGTTACGTTGGATTCCGCCGCCAGCCGCGCGCGCGAACGGTTGATAGCGCCACTCCGTCGGTGCATCCAATAATTCGTCATGTCGACTTCTGACACTGCCGTCACCAACTCAGCCGAGGCCACGCCCCTCGGCGGCGACGCCTTTGCCATCGAGACTTTCGCCCTCACGCGCCGCTATGGCGACTTGATCGCTGCCGACCACGTCTCCCTGCACGTGCCCTACGGCTCGATCTTTGGCCTCTTGGGGCCCAATGGCGCCGGCAAAACCACCACCATAAAGATGCTCACCACCATGCTGGAGCCCTCGGAAGGCACCGCCTCCGTGGCCGGCTTCGATATCGTTAAGTCTCCCGCAAAGGTCCGCAGAAGCATCGGCTACGTGCCCCAGGCCCTTTCCGCCGATGGAGGGCTCACCGGCTGGGAGAATTTGAACCTTTCCGCCAAGCTCTATGGCATTCCCCGCGCCGAGCGCAAGGGCCGCATCGAAGACGCCCTGCAATTCATGGCCTTGACCGATTTCGGCCGCAAGCTGGTGAAGACCTATTCCGGCGGGATGATTCGCCGCTTGGAAATCGCGCAGGCCATGCTTCATCGCCCCGCCGTCCTGTTTCTCGATGAGCCGACGATCGGCCTCGATCCCGTGGCGCGCCGTAACGTCTGGGAACGGCTGCTCGAGCTGCGCCGTAATTTTCAAATGACCGTCTTGATCACCACCCACGCCATGGACGAAGCCGACGAACTTTGCGATCACATCGCCATCATGCACCTCGGCAAAGTCGCCGCTATCGGAACGCCCGCGGATCTGAAAGCCAGCGTCGGCCCGGGCGCCACGCTCGACGACGTTTTCGTTCATTTCAGTGGAGGCATCATCCAGGAGGAGGGAAATTACCGTGACGTCCGCGCGACCCGGCGTACAGTTAGCCGTCTCGGCTGAGCCGTCTCCCGTCTACGCGTTCTTCCAGCAGACGGCGGCCATCGCCGAAATCGAGCTGAAAAAGCTGATCCGCGATCCTACGGAAGTCCTGGCTCGCGCGGTGCAGCCGGTGCTGTGGATTGTCGTCTTCGGAAATGTGTTCAGCCGCGTGCGCGCCATTCCCACCGGCAACGTCAGCTATCTTGCCTTCATGACTCCCGGCATCCTCGCGCAGAGCGTGCTCTTCGTGGCCATTTTCTACGGCATCGCTGTGATCTGGGAACGCGATCTGGGGATCGTGCACAAGCTATTGGTGAGCCCCGCGCTGCGTTCCGCGCTGGTCTATGGCAAAGCTGTTTCCGCGGGATTTCGCGGCGCCATACAAGCCACCATTATTTATGTGGTCGCCTTTTTGCTGCACATCCAGATTCGCTGGACGCCGTTATCGATCGCGGGGGTTTTTGTAGGCGCTGCGCTCGGTTCGGCGATCTTTGCGACTTTGTCTTTTATCGTCGCTTGCCTGGTGAAATCGCGCGAACGCTTCATGGGCGTGGGGCAATTGATGACCATGCCGCTATTTTTTGCCAGCAATGCCATCTATCCCATTTCCATCATGCCGCACTGGCTGCAAGTGGTCGCTTATCTCAATCCGCTGACGTACCTCGTCGATGCACTCCGCACCTTGATGATCGGACCCAGCCAGAGCACCCACGGCGTTGGCGTCGATTTCGCCATCATCGGTTTGATTTTTGTGATCCTCGCCGCCATCGCCACAAAACTCTATCCGACCCTCGTGCGTTAGCAGCCTTGCAACAAAGTTGTCATCACGAGGTCGCCTGAGGCGACCGAGGGATCTGCAGTTGATTGCCAGCGAGCAGCGCCTCGCACGCTTCACGTACTTGGTCGACGCTAATCGACAAAATGCACTGCGAAGTTCCCAGCGATTCGCACTTCCCTTGCGGACACTGCTTGCACGGGAACGGATTCTCGATCAGGCGATATTCTGTTTTCCACGGCGACCACACTTTGGAGTCGCTCGCCCCGAAGATCACCACAGCACTTCTTGCCGAGCGCCGCCGCGATGTGCGTCGGTCCAGTATCGTTGCCGATAAACAAAGATGACCCCGCGAGCAGCGCGACCAATCCCCGCAAATCGAGATCGCTGATGATTATGCCGAGCCCGGCGAAACGCTGCTTCACTTCGGCCGCGATTTGCTCATCGCCTGGCCCCAGATTCACGACCGTCGCAATGCCATGTGCTTCCCGCAACCATTGCGCAATTGCGCGCGAACCGCTCCGTCGGCCAGCGCTTGTTCGCCTGGCTCGCGCCCGGCCGAATGACGGCATACGGCTGGTCAGGGCCGATTCCCTTCTCTGCCAGCTTTCGCCGGACCAACTCTGCGGCATCCGTGTTGACGTAGACCTTCGCCGCCGGAAGCGGCCTTTCCGGCAATCCCGTATACAGAAGCTGCTGCAAGCGGTGCTCGGCCGTATGCATCTCGATCCGTCCGGCAACCGGAAAATGGATCGGCACATGCACGTTGTAGAACGAAGAGAACTGCCGCTGCGCCCAACAGACTCGCACCGGGGCGCCGGAAAGTCGCGTCAGAAAAGCGCTGGTCGGCCCGCCGTGCATGTTGAAGGCGATGGAAAACTCGCGTCGTCGCAAGAGGCGAACCGTTTCCCAGAACTTCCGCAGAACGATCACTTCGGCAATTGCCGGATGCCCTTCCAGGAGCGGAGCGGAAAGTGGCTCGACGAGCATGTGAATGCGCAAATCGGGCCGCCAATCGTGGAGCGCCTGAAGCGCCGGCAGCGTGAGCACTACATCGCCAATCGAGCGCAAACGAACGACCAGAACGTTCGCGTTGCGAGGGAGATTCGGCAACAGCGACGACGGCGCTTTTGGATTGGGTATTGGCTTTGGCGTCGTATTCGGGGGCTGCACAGTCATTCTCTACTGGGTCTACCGGCGCGCCATTCACTGACTCGCACGCGCAGCAGCAATCCGCGGCACGCGATCAAGCGATTCGGCAATGACTTCGTAAACGTAGTGCAATTGCTCCGCGGTGATGACGTAAGGAGGAAGAATATAGACCACGTTGCCCAATGGCCGCAGCAGCACGCCTTTATTGAGATAGAAATCGTAGAGCGCGGGACGCAATTCTGAAAAATACCCGGGATCGTCGGCCTTGAGTTCCACCGCCATTACAGTGCCAATCGTGCGCGCGTCGGCCACGGCGGGGTGTTTGGCTAGCAAAGGCATTTGCTGGCGGTGAGTTTTTTCTATAGCGGCAATTCGCTCGAAGACGGGCTCGGAATCAAAAATCTTAAGACTGGCGATGGCTGCCGCGCAGCCCAGCGGATTCGCCGTGTAGGAATGTCCATGAAAAAACGTGCGGCTGCGATCTGTAGAGCGAAACGTCTCGTAGACCGCCGGGGTACACACCGTAGCCGCGAGTGGCAAGAACCCGCCAGTGAGGCCTTTCGAGAGACACATGATATCCGGCACGATGCTGGCAAGTTCGCAAGCAAACATCTTTCCGCAGCGGCCAAAACCGGTGAGCACTTCGTCGGCGATCAGCAAAACGTCGTATTGCGTACAAAGCTCGCGAACGCGCTGCAGAAATTCCACGGGATGAACGATCATTCCCCCAGCGCCCTGCAACAGTGGCTCGACAATTACTGCGGCGATTTCCTCATGCCGCTCTTCGAGCAGGCGCGTGAGCGGACCGATACAATCAATATCGCAAGTAGCGCGCTCCTTTCCGACCGGGCAGCGAAAACAATACGCCGAAGGAACGCGATACACGGGAAATCTGAGTTCTTGAAACGCGGCGACGAAATCAGAATCGGCTCCAACCGACATGGCTCCGACGGTGTCACCATGATAGGCGTGCTCCAGAGCCACGAACCGCGTTTTGCGCGATTTGCCGAGATTCCGCCAAAACTGCAGTGCCATTTTCAGGGCCACTTCCACAGCGGTCGAGCCATCATCGGAAAAAAAGATGTGCTCGAGCGGCTGAGGCAGGACGCGCCGCAAACGCCAAGCGAGTTCCTCGGCGGCATCGTGAGTAAATCCAGCAAAGATCACGTGTTCGAGTTTTCGCGCTTGTTCCGCAATCGCGTCGGCAATCTGCGGATGAGCATGGCCGTGGATATTGACCCACCACGAGGAGATGGCATCGATCAGCTTGCGGCCATCACGCGTGTACAGGTAAACGCCCTCGCCACGCTCGATCGGCACAGGCTGCGGATCAAGCGCTTCCTGCGTGAATGGGTGCCAGACGGAGAGCGGTTTGGGGGCCATCTCAAAAATATTTCAAGTCGAAATTGCTGCGAAAAACCTGCAGCAGCGTTTCGCGATCGATTTTATCGAGCCACGGTATCCATCCGACAACGGGAACAGCGCCGAACTGCTCGACGGAACGCTCGTTGTCTTTGTTGCGGTTGCCGATCATCACTACGCCCTTGATGCACATTTTTGCACAACGCAGTGCTCGCACCGTGAGCAAAGTGTGATTAATCGTGCCCAATGCCGAGCGCGCAGCAATAAGAATGGGAAACCCTAAATGGCGAGCGAGATCGAGCATCAACTCGGAATCGTTGATGGGAACGAGAATGCCGCCGGCGCCTTCCGCGATAACTGGCTTATCGACCTTGGCCGGAACCCGAATGCGCGCGAGATCGATCTTCACGCCGCTTGCTTCCGCTGCCAGATGCGGCGATACCGGCGGATCGAAACAGTAAGACTCGGGAATCGTTTGTATTTCTGGGATTTCCGCGAGCTTGATGACGGTCTGGCGGTCGGTTCCCTCGGTTGCGCCTGTTTGGATAGGCTTCCAGTAAATTGCATCCAAGGCGGCGACAAGAAGCGCAGATAGCAGAGTTTTACCTACGTTCGTATCCGTGCCGGTGACAAAGAGGGATTCTTTCACGAGCGTACAGCATGCAGCGGCGCGTGCTCTTCTTCGCGGATGGAGACGAGCACATCGCTGAAGCGAGCCAGCAGATCAGTCGTGAGCTTCGCGTTGAGGGAAATTCGCAGGCGCGAGGTGCCGGCAGGAACGCTGGGCGGCCGGATCGGCCGCACTCCAAAACCGGCCTCGTTCAGGAGCCCCGAAAAGCGGATCGCGCGGTCATTCTCTCCGAGGAAAACAGGAATGATCTGCGTATCGCCGCGTCCGATATCAAAACCGGCTTCACGCAATTGTTTTCGCAGAAATGCGCTCAATGCGACGAGATCATTTCGTTCCCGATCGGCAGAAGCCACGATGCGAATCGCTGCTCGCATCTGCGCCGCCATGTAGGGCGGCAGTGCCGTGCTGAAGATAAACGTTCGCGCTCGATTGATGAGATATTGCTTGAGCTTTTCCGAACAGCACACGAAGCAGCCCATACCCGCGAGCGCTTTGCCGCATGGATGAATCGTGACGAGTACCCGATCAGTAAGGCCAGATGCCGCGACCAATCCTCTTCCCTGTGGCCCGACAACTCCGGTGGCGTGGGCTTCATCGACGATGAGTTCGGCTCCATATCGTTCCGCAAGCACCACCAAATCCGAAATGGATGCGCGGTCGCCATCCATACTGAAAATGCTTTCGCTGACGATAAATTTCTGTGCGGCGCCGGAGTCACTGCGTCGCAACTCTCGTTCGAGCGAATCCATATCGAGGTGGGGGAAAATTATCTTCCGCGCGCCGGCGAGCCGCAGTCCATCGATGAGGCTGGCGTGATTGGCCGCATCCGAGAAAACGACATCTCCCGGCTGAATGAGAGCGCTCAGCACACCGACATTCGCGGAATAGCCCGAATTGAAATAGAGAGCCGCTTCCGACCGCATGAATTGCGCGATTTCGGACTCCAGCTGCACCCAAATCTCGGCATTGCCGGAGAGCAGGCGTGAGCCAGTAGAAGCGACTGGTAGTCCTGCGGCGAGCGCGGAAGCGACGGCCTCCTTGAGCCGCGGGTCACTTGAGAGCCCGAGGTAATCGTTGGAGCAAAGATTCACGCCCTTCATGGCGCCGAGCTTTCGCAGTTGGTCTTGC
Source organism: uncultured Acidobacteriota bacterium (assembly GCA_963804535.1). Taxonomy (GTDB): domain Bacteria; phylum Acidobacteriota; class Terriglobia; order Acidiferrales; family UBA7541; genus Palsa-189. The sequence goes on along the minus strand of CAWDQT010000007.1, from coordinate 10,101 downwards.
GAGGCGAGAGCGGCCAATTCGCCGTCGATGCGGTGGCTGAGTTCGCTAACGGGTTTTCTAACTGGCGTTTTGGCCATGGCTCAATCCGCGCAAGCCGAGATCCCGCAGAAGACGATCGTCTTCGTCACGCTCGGGATTCGGCGTGGTGAGCAGCTTTTCGCCTACGAAAATGGAATTGGCGCCAGCGAGAAAGCACAGGCTGACGGCCTCGCGGCTCAAGGAATTGCGCCCGGCGCTCAGCCGTACCATCGATGCCGGCATGAGCAGGCGCGCCGTAGCAATCATGCGGGCCATGACAAACGCATCCACCGGTTCGGCGTCTGCGAGAGGGGTGCCGTCGACGCGAACCAGCATATTGATAGGCACGCTTTCGGGATGTGGCTCGAGATTCGATAGCTGATGAAGCAGGCCAATTCGATCTTCGTCGGATTCACCCATGCCGATAATGCCGCCGCAGCAAACAGTAATGCCCGCGCCCCGGACGGCTTGAATCGTCCGCAAACCGGTCTTCGTAGCGGCGCGTGGTGATAATGCGGCCGTAAAATTCGGGCGAAGTGTCGAGATTGTGGTTATAGGCGGTGAGGCCCGCGTCGGCCAAACGGCGCGCTTGATCGTCGGTCAGCATTCCCAACGTGCAGCAGACTTCAAGCTTCAGCGAAGCAACGGCCCGCACCATTTCCAAAACGGTGTCGAAATCGCGGCCATCTCGAACCTCCCGCCACGCGGCGCCCATGCAGAAGCGGCTGGCGCCCTCATCGCGAGCTTTTTTGGCGGCTCGGTAGACTTCGTCGACGGCCATCAAGGGCTGATTCTGGACTCCCGTTTCGTAATGAGCGCTTTGCGGGCAATAGCCGCAGTCTTCGGGGCACCCGCCGGTCTTTATCGAGAGCAGACGACAGAGCTGGACGCGGGCGGGATCGTGGAATTTTCTGTGAACTTGCTGCGCGGCGAAAATGAGATCAAGCAGCGGCCGATCGTAAATCTCACGAACGGATTCGCGAGTCCAGTCGTAGCGCAGCGCGGCGCCAGGGCTAAGTTGATCGACGGAGTTAGGAACAAGCGCTTCTGCCATTAGGTCCGACTCCTGCGAGCCAAAAATTGTACCTGATACGAGGCCTACGCACGCAAAGACTTCTTGACTACGTGAGTGCGTCCCGCCGGTTGCGGCGCGCTCAAGAGCATAGTTCGAAAAACCACTAACCGCGGCCCAAGTAGGGCATTTTGGTCGCCATGACCGTCATGAATTGCACGTTTGCCTCGAGCGGCAGAGACGCCATATACAGGACGGCACGCGCAACTTCGGCAGGATCCATGGTCGGCTCAACCGCGATCGTGCCGTTCGCTTGCGGAACGCCTTTCTTCATGCGTTCCGCCATTTCGGTGGCCGCATTTCCAATATCAATCTGGCCGCAAGCGATGTCGTATTTGCGGCCATCGAGGGAAGTTGCCTTGGTCAGACCCATAACGCCATGCTTTGTTGCGGTGTAGGGCGCCGAATTCGGGCGAGGGGCATGCGCCGAAATCGAACCGTTATTGATGATGCGCCCGCCGCGCGGCTGCTGGTCCTTCATGATTTTGAAAGCCTCCTGCGTACACAGAAAGGCGCCCGTGAGGTTTGTATCGACGGAAGACTTCCAGTGCTCGTAGGTTAACTCCTCGAGGGGCACTGCCGGATCGCCTATGCCCGCATTGTTGAACAGCAGGTCGAGCCGGCCAAAAGCTTCTTTTGTCTTCTCGAAAAGCGCACGCACGGAGACGGGATCGCGAACGTCCGTGGGTACAGCGAGCGCTGGTGAATTCATGCGCTTCGCTTCAGTCGCGGTCGCTTCCAAGCGCTCCTTGCGCCGGCCGGCCAGAACGACCGAATAGCCGTTCTGGGCAAGCGCAAGCGCGACGCACCGGCCAATGCCGCTCCCTGCACCCGTAACGACAGCGATCTTCGGCCTTGAATCCATGAAATCTTCTCCTTCAAAAGCGCAGCGCTCTCACGCTTTGGGAATTTACACGATTCGCATCTGCTTTGGCTTCGCGGTTCTCTTATTGGCACAAAATTGCACTGCAGAAACAAAAAGACCGGCGGGAACCGGCCTTTTTTCGTCCTAAATTCCTTTCTCGGATGACAGAATCGCGGCGCATCGCCGCAATTGGCTACATCAATTCGGTGATGAGCCCCTGAAAGACGCCCTTGTCGATCTTCATGCTCTGGCGAACGACAGGACCCTTGCGGAGCACGGGTTCGCTGGATTCGTAGGTGGGTTGCTCGCTCTTATAGAAGAGGCCGATCGGAATGCGGTCGCCCCATTCATGCGAACGCTCAGTGGCCTGCGCAACATTTGCCGAATCGTATCCCTTTTCGTCCTCGAGCCTGTAACAGCGCTTCTTGAAATACTGGTAGGTATTCACCTTGTTATAGGTGACGCACGGGCTGAAGGCGTCAATCAGCGCGAAGCCCTTGTGCTGAATGCCCGCGGCAATCAAATCGGCCATGTGATTGGGTTCACCTGAAAACGCGCGGGCGACAAACGTAGCGCCAGACACCAAAGCCAGCGCGATCGGATTGATGGGAAACTCCACGTTTCCGTTTGGCGTCGATTTCGTGCGGTGATCTTTCATGGTAGTGGGCGAAGCCTGGCCGGTAGTGAGGCCGTAAATCTGATTATCCATGACCACGTAAGTGAGATCGAGATTGCGCCGCATGGCGTGGATGAAGTGCGCGATGCCGATTCCGTAGCCATCGCCATCACCGCCGGTGATGACGACCTTCAGGTCGGTATTCGCGAGCTTGATGCCCGTCGCCACCGCGACGGCGCGCCCGTGCAGCGAGTGCACGCCGTAGGCATGCACATAGCCCGGCAGGTTTGAGGAACAACCAATGCCGGAAACAATCACCATGTCTTTGGGTGAGACGCCAGCTTTGGTGGCGCCCATCTTGACGCTCTTGAGGACGGCAAAATCGCCGCAACCGGGACACCAATCCGGATCGACTATGCCCTCAAAACTTTCAATCGGAAGCTCTACAATTGTAGCCATCGTTCCCCCTGACTCCCTTAATCTTTCTTGTCCCTAATTGGCCGGCTGCCAGGAATAGGTCGAGCCAGTCTGCATACCCACGTGGAGCTCTCCGGTTTTCGCGCCCGTTTCCCGATTGACGATCTCCACCTTCCAAATGGGCTCGCCGTAGCCATTACTCTCGGCTTTGCCGATCTTGCCGGGACGAACTTCGTCGCCCAAACGCACGCGCACATAATGGTAGGCAATTTCACGGGCTTCGGACTCGCTGACGTCGAGCGAGTGCGTTTGGCCCTTGAGAATCGCGCGAACCTGAGCGGCGATGCCGCCTGGCTCGAGCGGCTCGCCATCGTACTTCAAAATCTTGTCGCTGACGGCGTGGCTGGTCTCGGCGCGCAGATGGCGCGCGAACTGGCCGGTGGAGTTCATTTCCACACAGATGGTGCGCTTGCACTTCTTGAGAATGTCGATTGCTTCTTTCTGGTGGAACGGAAGCAGATACTTGAAGTGAAGCTGATTGGCGCGGGTTCCCGAAGCGTTCAGTTGCTCAACGGCTTCACGAATCACGCCGGCAGTGGAACCCCAGCCGATCAACGTGACTTCTGCATCGGCAGGTCCCTCGAGGCGCGGCGCCGGGAGATCCTTGAGCGCCAGGGCCAGCTTCTTCATGCGCTTTTCCGCGATCTTGCGGCGAACCGCGGGATTGCAGAAAACGTCGCTGATCAAGATGCCTTCTTCGTCGTGCTCGTCGGTCGGGGCAATGTACATGGCATTGGCGGTGCCGGGAAGCGCGCGGGGAGAAATGCCCGACGGCGTGAATTGATAGCGCTTGTAATGTCCGTTCTTTCCGTTCACCTCTTTGATCAAGGCGCCTCGATCGATGGGTACGTCGGCTTTGAAGCGTTCCGGCTCAACGGTCTCGGGATGCTCGGAGAGCAGCAGGTCCGAGATGATGATCACCGGGCACTGATATTTCTCCGCGAGATTGAAGGCTTCGACGGAAGAATCGAAACAATCGGCTGTATCGTAGGGAGCGATGATGATGCGGGGGAAATCGCCCGCAGAGGCGCCGTAAACCTGGTTGAGATCGGCCTGCTCCTGCTTCGTGGGAATGCCGGTGGACGGGCCGCCGCGCTGAACTTCGATGAAGACGACAGGCGCTTCGATCATGCCGGCCATGCCGATGGCCTCAGTCATAAGCGCGAAGCCTCCGCCAGAGGTCGCGCACATGGCGCGCGCGCCGGCATAACCGGCTCCGATGGCCACATTGGCAACGGCAAGCTCGTCTTCCATCTGTTTGACGACCACGCCGCAGCGCTCGGAATGTTCCGCCATCCAGGTGAGGATGCCGGATGCAGGCGTCATGGGATATGCAGAGTAGAACCGGCAGCCAGCGGCGACGGCGCCGATGGAGAACGCTTCGTTGCCAGTCACGTAAGGACGGCGCTTGCCGGAAAACTTCCACTGATAGCCGAGCGGGACAAAGTGTTCCTTGGCGTATTCGAAGCCCGCTTTCAAAATGCCCACGTTCTGGTCGATGACGGCTTTGCCTTTGTGGCCGAAGGTGTCGGCCAGCACGCCCGAAGTAGTGTCAAAATCGAGGCCGAAAAGGAAAATCAGCGCGCCGACGGCGACCGTGTTCTGCATAACCGGCGCGACGGGGGCAAAAGGCTTGAGCAACTGAGCCACGGGAAGAGGCACGGTGAGAACATTGTCGCGGATGGGGATATTGACCTTGAGCTTATCGGCATTGAACAAAATAGCGCCGCCGGATTCGACTTCTGGGGCGTGGCGCTCGATGGAATCCTGGTTAAGGGCAATGAGGGCGTTCAGATGATCGCCCTGCGAGCTGACCTTGTTTTCAGCCAGGCGCAGGCGCAGCCAGATATGGCCGCCGCGGATAACAGATTGATAGCTATTAAATCCATAAGCGTGTAGACCAGAGCGCGCGGCAGTCTTCGCCAGGGTCTCGCTGGACTTATCAATGCCGTCTCCGGCCGCTCCACCGATCCCAATCGTTACATCGTTCATGTGCAAATCCCCCGAAATTCAGGGCTCTCCCCGGAATCCGAATTCAGATAGTGATCCGCGCAGAATGGGATTTAAACGCGCAATGAATGGCCAATTTCAAGGCAGCCATCATGTAAACTTCTGGACTGCGGCGAATCTTTTGTAACGTATCGATTAGACAACCCTTTGCGGCGGGTGTCAAGGAAATCCCGTATTTTCGCAGGGGAAAGACTTTTCTTCGCGGCCTTCACAAGAATTTACTAAGGCTTTCGCACTGACGGCCTACTTAAGTGGAATTCGCGGCATCCACGCGCCTTGGCTTCAAGACGACTTTCCGGGAACCGGCTGTACCGCGAATCGATCTCCGGTTTGTGGCTGCTCCGCCTTATGGCCTCGGGGTGGACTGACGAGAATCGGGAGAATTAACGCGACGGTCATCAAACCGGCGATGAGATAGAGGGCCTGCGTGTAATTGCCGTTGATCTGCCGAAGATAGGCGAACAACAGCGGTCCGAAAGAGGCTGCGAAGGCCCATGGCAACATCATCAAGCCGAAAATGGAGCCCACGTCCCGCGGACCGAAATAGTCAGCCGCAAAAGCCGGCGTGATTCCATAGGCGCCGCCATAGCACATCACCAGGATGAACGTAACGACTGCGAGGACGCCTAGAGAACTGATGCTGTGATAGGTCCAGAAGAGAATCGCCTCGACGAGGTACATCAAGAAATATGCTGTCTTTCTTGTGGTCAAATCGGAGATCCATGCCCAGAAGATACGTCCGGCGCCATTGCCAATGGCGATGATCCCGACAAGACCGGCCGCTGCCGCCGCCGTGGCCTTTCCCATCTCCTGAAATATAGGCGAGGCCTGCGTAATGATCGACAGACCCGCAGCCGTATTGATCGACATCAGCAGGCACAGGGCCCACCATTGCCAAGTGCCCAGCGCCTCGCCCAGGGTGAAGTCGCGGTCGCATCGCTGCGACAATTGCGCCGCAGTCGGGGCCCAGCCCTCCGGCTTCCAGCCTTCAGGGGGATTTTGCATGAAGCAGGCCGCGGCGATCGCGACGATCCCGTACGCGATCCCCAGATATGCGAACGTCTGCAACACTCCCGTTCGCTGCATCAGCCATCCGGCGGCAGGCGCAGAGATCAAGGATCCAGCTCCGAATCCGGCCACGGCAATTCCCGTGATGAGCCCGCGGCGGTCAGGGAACCACTTCACCAGAACGGAAATCGGGACGATATAGCCCATGCCGAGTCCGGTTCCTCCGATCACGCCATAGGTGAGATAGAGCCACCACAATCCGTGGGAAGAAAAGCTGGCGAGGAAAACGCCACCGCCCCAGAGCAGGCCGGCGATCATCGCCACCATTCTCGGACTCGTGCGACTGAGACACAGCCCGCCGAAAGCCGCCATGGTCCCGAGGAATAACCAGCAGATCGTGAATGTCAAAGTAACTTGGGAGATGCTCCAGCCAAACTGCCTGGTAAGCGGAATACGAAATACGCTCCACGCGTAGGAGGCGCCCAGGGCCATCTGCAGGCAGACCCCGGCAACGGCAATCGTTCCGCGGCTCAGGGTGCGCTGGCTCATGGGTGGAATAGCTCCTCCAATTCGAAACGAATGCCCCAATCTTATCCAGACCGGCCAGTTTTATACAGACCAGAACGATTTGCAATCACCCGCATTCGGACGCGAGCCCGTGCGAAAAATTAAGCCGCTAGTGCATCTCGAGGCGCGTTCTACTTCTTTGCGCTCCGTGTGACGTCCGATTTGCCGGCGGCCGGATGCAGCGTGAGCTTCTGCACGCGCCAATTGGTGATTTCGGCGACGTACATTTCGTTGTCTTTGCGGCAGTCGATTTCGTGTACTGTGCCGAATTCCTTCAGTTGTTTGCCGCCTGCCCCGAACTTCCCTAGAGGAGTGCCATCGAGCTCCATCTTGTAGATGGTGGCGTCGCCGAAATCTTTCGTATTGGAATCGGAAGAGTAGAGATACTGGTGCGGCCCGGAAGTGACGCACAAGGCCCACGGCGAACCGATGTTCGTGTACTGAGTCTTGAGTTTGCCGTCCGTGTCGAATACTTGAATGCGGTTGTTGCCGCGGTCGGCCACGTAAATGTTGTCCTTGGCGTCCACAACGATTGAGTGCGGTGTGCTGAATTGGCCCGGCGCCGATCCCTTGCCGCCCCAGGACTTAATAAAGACGCCATTCTTATCGAATTTCGCCACCCTCGAGGGCACCGATCCATCGGCTACGAAGATATCCCCGGCGGAGTCCCAAGCCACGTCGGAAGGGCCAGTGAAATTGTCCCCGGGGAAACCAGTGCCGCCGCCCCCAGCCTCGGGATTCGGCGGACGCACCGGATTGTTGATCGCCTCCGGTTTTCTGCCCATGGTCATCACAACGCGGCCTTCTGGATCAAATTTGATGACCATATTCGAGCCTTCATCCACGACCCAGATGTTGTCCTGCGGGTCGACGCGCACGGCGTGCGCCTGGACAAACCCATAAAGTCCCTGCCCGATTTCGCGGACGTACTTGCCATTCTGATCGAACTCAAAAAGCCTCGACGCGGAACGCACAAACACGCGGTTCGTTCCCGTTGTCAGGTTCGTCGAACCCGAGCGCGTGTAGACAAAAATGTGCCCTTTCGAATTGGTCGCCACGCCCAGGACTTCTCCCAGATAAATGTCATCGGGCATCTTCAGGAGATTGGGCGCGGAATCGTATGCGATTTCCGGAACCGACTGCCCCAAGAGCGGCATCGCGGCGAGGCAGAGAGACAACACACCGAAAATATGGAGCGCGCGTTTCATATAACTCCTCCCGATTTCCCTAATGTGTTCTCGCATCGCGGCCTACCTCTTGGACAAGGTCTGCGTCTGTGGATGCAAGGCGAGCTTCTGCACGCGCCAGCCGGTGATTTCCGCCGTCAGAATCTCGTTTTCGCTGCGGCAATCCATGGCGTGAACGGTGGTGAATTCCTTGATCTGCTTGCCGGCTTTGCCAAATTTACCGAGCACTGTTCCGTCTAATTCCATCTTGTAGATTTCGCCGCTCACGGCATTGAAGAGCGAATTGTTGTTGTCCGGGTTGGAATTCGAACTGTAGAGGTATTGATGCGGCCCGGGGGTGATGCAAACGGCCCAGGGCGCGCCCACGTTGTCGTAAATCGCCTTAAGTTCGAGGTCGTTACTCAAGACCTGAATGCGCCGGTTTCCTCGATCGGCGACATAAACATTGCCGTTCGAATCTGTCTGAATGGAATGAGGAGTATTGAATTGCGCGGGGCCGGTCCCTTTCGTGCCGATCTCCTTGATGAACCGGCCATTCTTGTCATATTTCACGACTCTCGAATTCGTATAGCCGTCGGAAATAAAAATGTTTCCGGCTGCATCCCAGGCCACGTCTGTGGGTCTGCCAAACCGATAGGGATCCGTAGCTGGCGGAGGAGTTCCCGGAGCCGGCGTCGCTCGCAAGCCTCCACCGAATTCCATGCGTCGCCCCATGGTCATGGCCACCCGTCCGTCCGGAGTGAACTTGATCACCATGTCGGTGCCTTCATCCACAACCCAGATATTGTCCTGAGGATCGACGCGTACGCCGTGCGCCATCTGAAATCCATAAAGGCCCTTGCCAATCTCGCGCAGAAACGTTCCCTTGGGATCGAACTCAAACAGCCGCGAGGCTTCGCCGCTCCGCGTGTAAACAAAAACGTCTCCCTTGGAGTTCGTGGCCACGCCGATACCTTCGCCGAGGTATAGACCCGTCGGCAGCTTCAGGAAATTCGGCACGGAGTCATAAGAAATCTCCGGCGCCGTCGCGAAAGCCTTCGCGGGCGGCGGTACATTCTGTTGCGCCTGTGCGATGCCGCACAAAAACAGAAGAAGCATGCCCAATCCGAATCCACGCTTCATTTAGGACCTCCTTTAATTCGCGCCTCTGAAGAGAGGGCACAAATGGCCGCGCCATGTGTTCAGCGATTGATCTTTTCCTTCGAAACTGCGTCATTACGGTTCCCGAACGTTGCAGGAATCATACGCTTATTGGCCTGCCTTTCAACTGCTGACTCGACCTGGTAATGGATCGGTTCCCGATAACCTGGCTATTCGGGAGTGAGTACGCCGTCCTCAGATCGCCTACAGTTTTTTTCCAAAATATTCTTCCTTGTAATCGGCCTTTCACGGGAGTAAACCGAGAATTCACCTAGGAGGCATCATGGCAACTACAAAAGTCGCAGTAGTACCAATGAAAGTGGCGCAGGTTCCGAAGCCGGGTGCAGATTTCGAGATCGTGGAGCGCGAGATTCCTCACCCGGGTGCGGGAGAGGTGCGCATCAAGGTGCAGGCCTGCGGCGTCTGCCACAGTGACGTGTTCACCAAAGAAGGCCAGTGGCCCGGAATTCAGTATCCCCGGGTTCCAGGACACGAAGTAGTGGGCCTAATCGACGAACTGGGTGCCGGTGTTTCCGAGTGGAAGACAGGGTCAGCGCGTCGGCGTCGGCTGGCACGGCGGCCACGACGGTACTTGTCGTGCGTGCCGGCGCGGAGATTTTCGCAATTGCCAAAACCTGAAAGTTCCGGGCATCAGCTATGACGGCGGCTACGAGCAATTCATGGTGGCCCCGGTGGAGGCGCTGGTGGCGATGCCGGAAAGTCTAGGCGCCGCCGAAGCGGCACCGCTACTTTGCGCCGGAATTACCACCTACAACGCATTACGGCACAGCGGTGCCATGCCCGGCGACCTGGTTGCGGTGCAGGGCATCGGCGGTCTAGGTCACCTCGGAATTCAATTCGCGAACAAGTTTGGTTATCGGGTCGCGGCGATCGGGCGCGGGCCTGAAAATGCGGCGCTCGCAAAGAAACTCGGAGCGAGCGTATACATCGACAGCAAATCCACCAATGCGGCAGAGGCGTTGCAAAAACTGGGCGGCGCACAGGTAATTCTGGCCACGGCCCCAAGCTCGAAAGCGATGTCTGAACTGTTCGACGGCCTGGGCCCGAACGGCAAGCTCATGGTGATCGGTGTGGCATCTGATCCCCTTGAGGTCACACCGGTACAACTCGTTACTGGAAG
>CAWDQT010000006.1:0-54236 GCA_963804535.1 uncultured Acidobacteriota bacterium | reverse complement strand
ATCCCGCCAGTTTTCCGCCAACTGCCAGGCAAACAAGCTCTAAATGACATAGCCATTATTCCTGAGTATTATCGCTCCCGGATTCTGGGTGGGGGCCCGACTGTCGTCCACTGGTTGAAAAAATGGCACTGCTTGAAAAACTGGGCCGCGCGAAGCCATCCAAGAGGGCGTACCCGGAAGCCATTTGACAGAGATGGAGGAAAGATGAACCGAGCACTCTCGATCAGCGCTTTCGCTTTGGCGGGTTGCCTACTTGCCCTGCCAGCAGGGATGCTTGTGTCAGCGCCGCTGTTCGCTCAGGAACCGGGTGGCCGCGGCGCGGTTCCGCCACCAACCCCGAAAAACCTGAAACTCCTCGACCCGAAGTCGGATATTTCCTTCGTCATGCAAATGTTCGATGAGGCGCTGGGAGTGCAGTGCACCTATTGTCATGCGGAAGGCGATTTCGCGGCCGATACCAATCCGAAGAAGGAAATGGCGCGCAAGATGATCGCAATGGTACGGCTGATCGATACGAGCTTCCCGAGCAGCGCCGGAGTTTTCCCCGAGGGATATCACGAAGTGGATTGCATCACATGCCATCGGGGAAATGTAAAGCCGGAGACAATGGCGCCAAGGAAATTTTATAACCGGGGTAACTCGTTGGGCGACCCACCCCCAGAACAGAGACCAGGGGTCAGTTTAAAGCTGCTGCCCCCGGACACGCACGTACACGGCGCAGATTCGCTGATGGGCGAGTTCCGCGACGCCCTCAACGTGGACTGCAACTACTGTCACGGCGGCGGAAGGACGCAAGAGGTAGACATCAACCCGCGTAAGGACATCGCGCGGAAGATGATCATGCTGGTACGGCAGATCAACTCAAATTTTCCAGGCACCGGCGTCTTCCCCGTAGGCAACCAAGAGGTAACCTGCTACACGTGCCACCGCGGTGACACGCACCCGGTGAGCGTGAGCAACCGGCGATACGACCCGCCCAAACCAAAGCAGTAGGCGGCGGAAGCGCTGTGCTCCGCAAAAATTCCGTACGCCAGTTCGTGATAAGTTGTCGTACGGAGTGACTGAGAAAGGAGTAGAAATGAATCGTCAATTTACGCTGCTGGTGCTCTCCGCCGCAATCGGATTTGGGGCGCTTCACGTACAAGGTCAACAGCCGGGAAACTCGAGCCAGGGAGCGCAGGCAACCCCCGCAGCCGATCCCCATGCAGGGGCGACGAAGTTCCCGCTGGCAGCACCTGCCGGCAAGGATTCCGGCGCAGTCACGAAGGCGCCTGCCAGCGCTGTCAATCAGGGCACCATCGACGAGAAGAGCTGGAAGTACGGTCACGCGTTCGATCCGTCGCCGAATGCAAAGATCTGGAACCCCGTGAAGCTCAAGATGAAGCGGGGCGAGAACGTGACAGGCGGAACTGTGGCTGCGTCGTCCGATCCATCGACCTATTGCGCGATGGCGAATGCCGGATATGACTTCATCTGGACGGAGATGCAGCACAGCCCCCGTGCGTGGGAGAACGTGGCCAAAATGTGGCAAGCCTGTCCGCATGCGAAGGCGGTGCCAGGAGTTCGTGTCGCCTACGCTAATGAGCTCGAGATTCAGCATGCCATGGATGCGGGCGCGCTGGTGATCGTGATCCCCACCGTTAGAACAGTCGAGGAAGGCAAGGCCGGAAGAGACTGGACCTATTTCCCGCCACTCGGCAAGCGCAGCTTGGGCGCCGGGCAGGCGTTTTCGTCTGACTTCTGGGGCAACGTTCCGGGCGGCTATCGCAATACCATCAATGACAACGTGGTTCTGATCGAGATGATCGAGACGGTCGGCGGCGCGGCGCAGGCTCGCGAGATCGCGGCGATTCCCGGCGTGGACGCGGTATTTGCGGCGAGTTCCGATCTCGGCAATTTTTCAGGCTACAAACAAGGCGATCCCGATTACGAGAGGCTGATCAATGTTGTGCATGATGCCGCTCTGGCTGCTGGGAAGCGGCTCTGCGGACCATTCGCCTGGCGCGATCGTCCCGATTTTACCTGTTTCCAGGCTGGCAGCGAGACTGCGGCAATCGCCCGGGGAGTGGCTGCAGAGCTCGGAGATCTGATAGACACGCAGGGCAAACCTGAAGTCGGGCCTTACGCTCCGAAGAAGTAATACTCCAGATGGTTCGAAAAATTCGCGCGCTCACTTAGCGCTTCGATGGGCTCAAGTCCTGGCCGAATGCGCGGTCCCGCAAGCGCTGGAAAACGACGCCTGCACGGGAGAGCTAAACGGAGCCGGCTGCTTTACCTTTGAGGAATTTGGTGTCGGCGGTGAGGCCGAAGGCTTCCAGCACGTTGGCCTGCACTTGCTTGGAGAGGGCATTGATCTCGTCGACGCCGAACTTCCGGGGGCTGACGAAATACCTCAATTGCTTCTCTCCCGCGGGAGTCTCAATAATCTGCAGAACGGCGTCCGCGACTTCTTGAGGATTGCCGGCACTGGAGGAAAGCGCCGCGTTGACCTTCGCAGGCATCTGCTGGAGAGCGCCATACGTAGTCGTGCGGGCCTGGTCGGCAGCCGTCACCGTATTGCCGAAAACAGGAGTCTCATAGGCGCCGGGTTCGACAATCACGGATTCAATTCCTTGTGAGGCGAGTTCGTAGCTGTAGGCCTCGGCCAGCGCCTCGAGTGCAAATTTGCTGGCGCAATAGAAACCTGCAGAAGGAAGAATCACGCGGCCTGCGCCGCTGCTGATGTGCATGAGTACGCCGCTGCGTTGGCGCCGCATGTGCGGAAGCACGGCGCGATTTACGCGAACCGGTCCAAGAAAATTCGTATCCATAAGACGCCGCGCTTGTTCGGTGGTGACAGCTTCCTCCAGCCCCGAGAGGTAGTAGCCTGCATTGTTGATGGCGACGTCGATGCGGCCGGCTTTCGCGACGGCAGCATCCACAGCCCGCTCGACCGAGGCGTCGTCGGTGACATCCAGTTCGAGGACGTAAATGGGCAGTGAGTCCTTTTCGGCAAGCGTACGGATTTCGGAGGCATTCTTGGCGTTACGGCCTCCGGGGTCACGCATGGTCGCGAAAACGGTGTGGCCTTTACGAGCCAATGTATCAACGAAAAGTCTGCCGAAGCCGGTGCTGGAACCGGTGATGAGAACCACCTGCTTTGAACTCATGATTATCCCTCCTTGTGGCAGGGCGGTTTGATGCTCGAAGCAAAGCAGTTGGTTACAACAATGAATTCAACAGATTGCGCGGCTAAGCGAACTCATCGCGGTCAGAGAGATTCGCTGGGTTGAGGAGGATTAATTTTTCGCGAGCATTGAGTCTAATGCGATCACATCCCTCTAGATTTTCCAGTTGGGTGTGGCGACGTAGGCGCGGTTGATATCGGCGACCGTCTGGGTGCCGCAATTGCCCATTGCGAGTTTCAACTCTCCCTGCAGGATTTCGATCACGCGATCGACGCCGGCCTGGCCAAACGCTCCCAATCCCCACAGGTAAGGACGTCCGATCCCAACGGCCTTAGCGCCCAGCGCCAGCGCCTTGAACGCATCGGTGCCGCGGCGAATGCCCCCATCGACGAACACGGGAATGCGGCTGCCCACTTCGGCGACCACTTCGGGCAGCGCCTCAATGGTCCCGCGCAAAGTTTCCGTGGCTCGCCCGCCGTGGTTGGATACCAGGATTCCGTCGAGGCCGTGCTCGATGGAAAGCCGCGCGTCCTCGCGCGTGTCTATCCCCTTGATGAGGAACTTCCCTTTCCAGAATTTGCGGATGCGATCGGCGAACGCCCAGTCCATGGCAGGATTTATATTCGTCAATCCCTTCATATTAATTCCGGCATACATCGGAAGAGTGGAGGGATCCAGAGGTTCGCCCACATGGCATGTGGAGCAGACTGTGAGGTCTTTCGGGCGCATGCGGAGGAAGGTTTCGCTGTTGCGGCCGGTAGTGTTATCGACCGTGAGGGCGATCACCGTGCATCCGGCGGCTTCGACGCGCCGCAGTAATTGTTCGCAGGCTTCCCAGGTGCTGGGCGCGTAGAGCTGCTGCCAGACCGGACGGCCCAGCGCCTTATTGACGTCTTCGACGCCGGTGGAGGCGGCCGAAGAGAGGAACTGCAAAGTGCCGCGCGCCTTGGCTGCCCCTGCGACTGCCTCTTCGCCTGTTGGCCAAAACGCTTTGTGACCGGATGTCGGGCACAGGAAGATCGGGCTGTCGTAGACGGTTCCAAACAGCTCGACGCGCATGTCGACCTTGGTGGCGTCGCGCAGACGGCGCGGACGCAACTGGACGTGCTGGTATCCTTCACGATTGGCGCGCAGCGTGGCATCGTCGTCCACGCCACTCACCATGAAAGCCCAATGGCTATCGCGAACCTTGCGGTGCGCGGCCTCCTCGAAATCGAAAACGTTGAGGGCTTCAGCCGGCGAGGAAATCACCTCGGAAGCGGCCGGGGCCTTCGGAGCGATTGCTTGGGACAGGCCGCTTTGCTCGAGGAAAGCAGTGACTCCTCCGAGCGCTGCGACATAAGGGCTGGCGGCCAGGAACTTGAGAAATTCGCGGCGAGCCGCTGAGGTAGATATGGGTTGGCTCATGCTCGTTCCTTTCTCCGTAGCCGTAAGCAACGCAGTCTTTACGATGCGGGAGGATAGCACAACCTGGGACGCTACAGCCGCACGGCGAACTCCCCAAATGGAAGCCTGTTTGATCAGGTGAGCCACTTTTCCCGGTATTTTCGCTTTAGAGAGTAGAGGCAGATGCCTAGAACAGCGAAGATAAACGCATCACTGGATTTCACTAACGAGTAAGCCGATGTTCATCGAGGTCAAACAAAAAGCCGAAGTTTGCCTTCTGCGGTGCGAAGGGCGTTTCGTCACGGGGACGGACCCTGAATACCTGCGTGTTAAAGGGAACGAAATAAAGGGACTCGACTGCAAGAAAATACTGGCCGACTTCCGGGAAGTCTCCGATATCGGTTCAGCAGGAATCGGTTTTATCGTCGGCCTTTATACATTCACCAGGAACTCAGGCGGGCGTTTCATACTGGTAGGCCTGAGGCCCCGTGTGCGCGAGGTATTTGATGTCACTCGCGTTAGCACGATAATTCCCGTGGCCGCAGATATCGAGTCCGGGCTGGCGACATTGTGTGACGAGAATTTGGCCGGGGAAGGCCGTCAGAAGTAACGGTTTCGGCGATATCGTAACCTAGCGTCTCACTGCACGGCGCTCTTCACGCGGAATTGCGCCTGGGGTATCCTTGCGCCTCCTGCTAGCGAGGTGACACCCGCGTAATGTTCGGACTCTTCCGCCTGGGCTATCTCTTCTATCCCTGGGGATTCATCGTGCAGTTGGTGGCGCTCGTTCATTTCTTTCGCCGCAGGCCGGACGGATTCTGGCTGTGGGTCATTTTCTTCGGGGGCTTCCTGGGCGCCTTGGTATACATCGTAGCGGAGATGGTGCCGGATGCCGGCTTGCTGCGGAACGTGTACCAGGGATACGGCCGGAAGTCGCGCATCGCCGTGGTGGAAACGGCCATCATCGACAATCCGTCGGCGGCGAATTTTGAGGAACTCGGCGAGCTGTATTGGGACGAAAAGCAGTACGCGAAGGCGCAGGAGGCATTCGACCGCGCCATCGCCACCCGGAGCGATTCACCGCACTGCTTTTACCGCCGCGGGCTGTGCCTTATGGCGCTGGGCCAGCCGGCGGCGGCTCTGCCGGACTTCGAGCGCGTCGTTCGCGGCGATGCGAAGTACGATTCGTATCGCGCCAAGCTGATGCTGGCGGAGGCTTACGCGGCAACGGGACGGGAACAGGAAGCGGCGCCGCTTTTCGCCGAGGTATTGCAGCATTCAAACACCCCGGAAACGCTCTATACGTACGCGGCATTCTTGAAATCGCAAAACCGAAGCGAAGAAGCGCGCGAATGGCTGCGGCAGCTTTTGCAAAAGAAACGGACGCTGCCGCGCTACTGGCAGCGCATCGAGCGGCCGTGGTTTCGAAAGGGACAGGCTTTGCTCAAGGAGCTGTCCGCTTAGTACGCGTAGGCCTTGAGGAAGACGAACACCACCACGCCGGTGATCGAAACGTAGAGCCAAATGGGGAACGTCCAGCGTGCGATTCGACGGTGCATCGCAAACCGGCCCGTCAGCGAGAAAAAGAACGTGGTGATCACCATCGGCAGCGCGACGATGGAAAGGATTACGTGGCTGGCTAAAATCGACAGGTACAGCGTGCGAACCGGGCTATGGCCGGGAAAAATCGTGTCGCCGTGCATTGCGTGGTTCACGATGTAGCTGACGAGAAAAATGGAAGAGAGCGTCAAGGCTACCAGCATGCTCGCGCGATGAGCTTCTCTGTTGTGATGTTTGATGAAATACAAACCCACGCAGAGCGCAATCGCACACAATCCGTTCAGAAGCGCGTTGAGCGCCGGCAAAAACATCCAGCGCCCGGCGAAATCGGCGGAAGCATGATGAACGTAGAGCAGCCACAGCAGGAATGACACAGCGAGGCCGCTAACAACGACTATCGCTCCGACCACGGGGCGCGGGCTGATTCCAGCCTGTTCCATGCTGACAATTAAATCACAAAAACCCACCCCGAACTCATATTGAGCCCGCTGCAAGGGCGGCAATACGTCACCTAGTGCGGTATTGTTCGTCGCTGACCTGTTCCATCCAATCGACAACTTTACCGTCGCGCTTTTCCTGAATGGCGATGTGCGTCATGGCCGTGGCCGGCGTAGCCCCATGCCAGTGCTTCTCGCCGGGCGAGAACCAGACCACATCACCGGGCCGGATCTCCTCGATCGGACCTCCCCAACGCTGTGCCAGGCCGCAGCCAGCCGTGACGATGAGGGTCTGACCGAGCGGATGCGTGTGCCAAGCGGTACGTGCACCCGGCTCAAAGGTAACGCTGGCACCTTGAACAAGCGCCGGATCGGGCGCCTGAAAAAGCGGATCGATGCGCACGGTGCCAGTGAACCACTCTGACGATCCCTTGACGGAAGGTTGCGAGCCACTTCTCTTGATTTCCATCTAGCCAGCATATTACAAGCCTGTACGAAGCACATCATCCCGCGATGACTGCAGCAGAGTGGCTGTGCAGTGCCAGCCATGGCTCTAGCTGAGCCCGTTCGCCTATGTCTTGAAATCCTCCCGCCGTGAGCTTATGCTCCCAGCCACAAGAAGGGCCCAACTGGAAATTCCAAAACAAATTGGTCGAGGAGGAGAGCCATGGAACACATCATCGCGAAGCTGCTTCAGAACTTCGAAGAGGGAAAGATGACGCGGCGTCAGCTGATTCAAAGCCTGGCGCTGGCGGCAACGGCGGCCTCTGCTACGGGCGCGGCGCCCGCAGCCGCAGCCGACAAATACGTAGTCAAAACCACGTACCTCAACCATGTTGGTTATCAGGTGGCCGATTATCACAAGAGCCGCGACTGGTATGCAGATCTATTCGGGATGAAAGTCGTGCTAGACGACGGGAAAAAGGCCAATCTCGCAGTTGGCGAATCGCTGCTGATTTTTCACAACCGGCAGTCGCCAAGTACGCCGATCATCGACCACATTTGCTTTACCGTTGCCGACTGGGACAAAGATAAGAGCGTAAGAGGCGCTGTGGAAGCCGAGCTAAAGCGTCGCGGTCTGGAAGTGCAGTCGAGCGCGAACAGTCTTGATATCAAGGATCCAGACGGCTACCGAATACAGTTGGGGGGAAAGGATCAGTAAAGCTTAATTGCGTCTTATTTTGAGGTGCAGCGTTGCGGAAGTGGCACAAGTCCAGTCCGCGACAATTTCGCGCAACCGAACGGCACGACTCCAGCGAAAATCGTGCCGATTGCGCATGCGACTCCGGAGAGTCGCATACATCCTAGACACTGGGCTGCTCAGTCCAGCTCCCGACTGCAATCTGTCACCTGACTTAGCACTAAATTATTGATAAGTCGGGAGTTTGGAAAGTGGCCCCACATTCCGAAAATCCCGTTTTTTCGGCGTCCAGTGTCTCTGAACTGTCCGCCAGGTCAGTAGATTTACTGTAACGAAGGCCGTAACTTTGGGGAATTCGTTCGTGATTGGTGTGCGACCCCACTGAGAACAAAAACGGAAGAGGAACAATGCCGGACAATGCTGGTCTTGCCGAATTCAAACAAGGAGTCTCGCTTTTGCGCAAGGGGCACTCCGCCGAAGCGCTCGAATACTTGCAGCGGGCTGCCGAGTTGAAGCAACAGAATCCCTACTACCTCTCATTTCTGGGCGTATCGATGGGCCGTGCCCAAGCGAAGTGGACGGCCGCAGTGGAACTCTGCAAGACGGCCCTCAGCATGAGGCGCAATGAACCCCAGCTATATGTGAACCTGGCCGAGGTTTATATGTCTGCCGGACGGCGAGACCGTGCCGTCGAGACACTTGATACCGCTGTGAAATACTGCGGAACTGATCCCAGCATAGGACGGATGCGCGGCAAACTCGGGAAGACGGCTCTCTCCCGTCCTGCCGTTTCTTGAGCGTGACAATTTAGTGAACCGGAGACTGGGCGAGTTGCGACAACGCCTGTTTAAACGTTTGCGCAAGTCACAAAACTAGAGCACTTCTCCGAACTCAAAGCCAGATCGGCTGTGTTCCCGGCAACTTGCGTTTTGCTCTGCGTGGGGACGAGGTACTCTTCTTTCCGGCAACTGCATTTCGAAGTGCCGACCAGCTACCGACAATCCCGTCTTTCTGAAGCTCACCTGTCATAGTCGTATAATGCTTTCGCCAAAGAATCCGATCGGAGAGGAGAGACGTATGCGCAAATATTTGCGTGCCGGGCTCGTTCTGGTGACATTGGCGATGGCGCTCTTGTTCGTGCACTTCGGGGCCTTCGGAAGGGCGGCGGATTCCACTGATCCCATTTTCGGGAAATGGAAGATGGACCAGGCCAAATCCGTGAATAATCGCGGCGGCGACCACGCAGCTTACCCCACTCAGCACATGCGAATATTGGCACCGGAAGGCGATGGCCTTCGAAACAGCCTATATAACAATCCCACATCGTCGCCGAGCCTACTCCTACTCCGCGAAATTCGATGGCAAGGATCACCCGGATCCACGCACGCCGGGGAAGGATCAGACGCTGGCCCACTGGCGGCTCGCTCCGGATTTGATCGTGAGATTGCAGAAAACGAATGGCAAAGCTTCAGAATGGGTGATCTATACCGTTTCATCGGACGGCAAGGTCTTTACCTCTGTCAGTTGGGTTCCCACCAATCCGGAACTTCAAGATTTACAGGTCTTCACGCGGGCAGAGTAGAGAACTTCTGAAATGGTTCTGGATACCGAACGGCTGGTAGTAAGAAATTGGCAGGAGTCGGACGTAAACCATTATCTGGTGCTGGCCCACGACGTGGGTTACAACTGCTTCTCTTTACCGGGCCGTTTTCTGGTTCATTCCCCTGAGGAGGCGCACGAGAAGGTCCGTGAGCGAATGCGTCTTTTCGATGAGCGCAAGCTGGGGAAATTTCCGATTTTTCTGCGAGCCACGGGCGAATTCATCGGCACCTGCGGGATGGAACCTTTCGATCTCGAGGGGCAGCCTGAAGTCGAGCTAGGTTATCGGCTGTGCTTGAATTTCTGGGGCAAAGGCTATGCCAAAGAAGCTGCGACGGCCATGCTTAGCTACGGCTTTGGCGATTTGAGGCTAGCCCGAATCATGGCCTTTGTGCTTCCGCAAAATAAGGCCTCCGTCAGGATTCTCGATCAACTCGGATTTCGCTATCTGCACGATTTTGTCCACGCCGGCCTTCCGCACTGCCTTTACGAATTTCCTTCAGCGCTATGAACCGGATCAGCACAGAGTTCTCACTCCTAACCGCCTGCCTTAGTTAGAAACCCGTAAACTAGTTGTCGCGATTCTTTGTTAGTTACGACCCCAGTTTCCGAAGGAGCCATGACCACCCAAACGGATGCCAAACCCGCCGTGACCACAGTACCCACGGCGCAACTGATCGCCGCAATGCTCAAAGGCCGCGAGAACGTGAGCGATCTGATTTTTTCTCCCGGGCATGCTCCACAGATCGAGAGCAGCGGCCAGCTCGTGGAGCTTAAGTTTCAAGGACTGGAGCGCCTGACTCCGGAACACACCCGCCAGATCGCCAATGAGCTGATGGGATCGCTCAGTTTCGCCCGGGAAAAGCTGGAAAAAGAGGGCGCTACCGATCTCTCTTACTCGATTCCTGCGGTGTGCAGGTTCCGCGTGAACATTTTCCGGCAGCGTGGGACGCACGCGATCGTGATGCGCGTGATCCCGAATACCGTGCCAACCTTCGAAGATCTCAAGCTTCCGGCACAACTGGCGGAAATCGTACATTTGCGCAATGGCATCGTGCTCGTGACGGGGCCGACTGGTTCGGGGAAAACATCGACGTTGGCGGCCATAATCGACCGCGCCAACTCCGAACGGGCCATTCATATTCTGAGCATCGAAGATCCGATTGAGTTTTGCCATAACCACAAAAAGGCTACCGTACATCAGCGCGAACTCCACAGCGATACGCCGACATTCGCCTTGGCTTTGCGGGCCGCCCTACGGCAGGCGCCCAAGATCATTTTGGTCGGCGAAATGCGCGATCGCGAAACGATCGAAATCGCGCTGGAAGCGGCGGAAACGGGCCACCTGGTTCTTTCCACGCTGCACACCATTGATGCTTCGAAAACCATCGAGCGCATCGTAGGCGTCTTTCCTCTTTCCGATCAGCAATCGATTCGCAACCGCTTCTCGAAAACTTTTCGTTTTATCATCTCGCAGCGCCTGCTCCCTCGCCGCGAGGGCAAAGGACGCGTGGCCGTTCTCGAAATCCTGAAATCCACGATGCGTACTCGCGAATATATCGAAAAGGGTGAAGGTGAGGGCAAGAGCCTGATCGACGCTATGAACGATGGCGCCCAGGAAGGCATGCAGAACTTCGATGGCGAGCTCGAAAAGCTCATTCGCGCCGGAACTGTCGATTTGGAGATAGGCCTGAGTTACGCGAGCAATGCTGGGAATCTGCGGCTTTCGCTGGCGGACTTCGTGGAGGAACAGGCTGCGCAGGCGGCTGCGCAACTGGCAGAGCAGATTCCCGAAAAGGTCGAAACGCAGTAAGAACAGCCGCGCCGCGCTAGAGCTTGCCTAACGATTTTACGGCGGCGCTCATCGACTGCCGGGCTCGGAAGAAATCAGCCCATGGGTCCGATTGCTGCAGCCTCCGGCTGAAATTCCCCAGATTGAATTTGGTGGGATCGAGGCCGGGGGTGACCTCGGACCACTGCAGCGGAGTTGACACCGGCGCCTTTGGCCGGCGGCGTACGGAAAACGGCGTGACTACGGTTTGCCCAAACGCATTTCGGAACGGATCGAGATAGACGCGCTCGCCGCGAGCTTCGATGGAATGCTCCACAGTGAGCTCGCGCGGATGGGCCGCAGCGAGACGCTCGCAGAATTTCCTCGCGAAAGCCAGAACATCATCGGCATCCGGACCTCTGCGAATGGGAACGAACACGTGCATGCCCCTGCTGCCCGAAGTTTTCGCGAAGGAAGTGAGATCGCAAATCGTCAAGAGCTTCCTTGACCCGCAAACCCGCCTGTGCCGCATCCCGGAATTCACCCGACTGCGGATCGAGATCGAAGCAAATCCAGTCCGGCTGTCTGGGTAAATCGGCGGTAGTCGCCATCACGTGCACGGCGATACAGCCGAAATTGACGAGCGCGAGTTGCGTTTCGAGCGAGCCGCCCACCACGTAATGCGTGATGCCGGACTTGTGACGGATTGCTTTGGTCGGAGTACCGGAAGGCATGCCTTTGGGCATCTCCTTCTGGTAAAAGCATTCGCCAGCCATTCCATCCGGACAGCGCTCGAGCGTGAGCAAGTGGCCCTGCACATACGGGCGAAGTTTCGGGAAGACGGACTCGTAAAACTTCGCCAGATCGAGTTTCGTGTAGCCTTCGTCGGGCCAAAAAACCTTGTCCGGATGCGTGATCCCTTTGAGCGTAGTTCGGTCGCGGGATTTGGCAGCGCGAGCGCGAGAAGCCATGTTCAGACCGTGCCTTTCGCAGGCAAGCGAACTTCCTCGGGACGTTTGTCGTCGCGCAACCCGAGAAAGACCGGCTGGCGCAATTTGCGATCCGCGGTCCATTCCTGAAAAGAAATTTGCGCCACGAGCCTGGGCTTGAGGTAGGTCACGCCTTTTTCCCGTGGGGGATCCACGAAAGGCGGCTTGGACTGCATGAGTGGCTTGAATTTTTGATAGAGCGCCGCAAGGGTGTTTTCGTTGAATCCAGTCCCCACTTTGCCGACATAACGCAGATTGCCGTTCTCGTAGGCTCCCAGCAGAAGCGCGCCGAAATGAGTGCGCGAACCTTCAGGCTTGGTGAATCCGCCAATGACCATCTCCTCTTCCTGATGCACTTTGACTTTCAGCCATTTCGATGAGCGCCCTTCGATGTAAGGCGAGGACAAATCTTTAGCCACCACGCCTTCGTACCCTTTCTTTTTTGCAGTTTTGAACGCCTCGAGCCCGTTGTCGGCCAGCCGATGCGAGATCATCAAGATATCCGCCTTGCCGATCGCCGATTCCGCTACAGGGCGGCGCGTCTCGAGGGGGTCGTGCCGCAGGTCACGTCCTTCGCGGTAAAGGCAATCGAAGACGGCGTAGGCCGTCGGCGCGCTTCCCTCCTGCAGAAGCTGGAAGCGGGAGATATGCTTTTTGTCGAACGCCACAACTTCGCCGTCGAGAAGAAGCGTGCGCGCGCGAAGCTTCTGAACGGCGCGGGCCACCGACGCGTACGTCGCGGTGCGGTCGTTGCCGTTGCGCGAAAGCAGCGTGACGCGATCGCCTTCCTTGTAGGCCAGGATTCTGTAGCCGTCGTATTTCTCTTCGTAAATCCAACCGGGCTTGTGAAATGGCTTACGGACGAGCGTAGCGAGCATCGGCTTGATGCGGAATGGAATTCTATCCTTGTCGGAAGGCATCGCACACTCTCAAGGGAGTGCGTTCGAAAATGCGGCGGCGATCATTTGGCGCGCGCTCGCTTGCGGGACGGCCGCCCGGCGGGGGCAGCGCGTCGCGTTGAGGGCTTTGCCTTCGACAAATCGGCAGGATCGCCCGCTGCCGCTTTCTCTACGTTTCCTCCAGCGTCACGCGCAATCTCCGCAAGCGTGCGGCCTGACAACGCGGAGCGCGGTTCTTCGAGTGTGATGTCTCGCTTAGAAGCAAACTGATCGCGGTGCTTGATCAGGAGCCACGAAGGTTTGCCGCCGAATCCGCGCGTGCGCACCAGCACCCAGGAACCCTTCAACTTGGCGCCGTGCAGCGTGAACTTCAAATCGCCCTTTTGGAGCGCGGCGTCCACGTCGGGCACTTCCGGCGTCCAGGTGCCGCGGTCCCACACCATGACCGTACCGCCGCCGTATTCGCCTTCCGGAATGATTCCTTCGAAACTGCCATATTCGACGGGGTGGTCCTCCACCTGCATGGCGAGGCGCTTGACTGAGGGATCGAGCGACGGTCCTTTGGGCACGGCCCAGGAGAGCAAGACGCCATTCCATTCCAGGCGAAAATCGTAATGCAGTTGCGAAGCCTGATGCTTTTGGATGACGTAGGTGAGTGGCTTGCCTGATGGCGGCCGCGTTTCGCTGCCGCCCGCAGGTTCAGGCGTGACGTTAAAACTTCTTTTCTTGCGGTATTCCTTGAGGCTCACGAAGGTTCTCTTTCCAAAGCCGATTTAGAGACCAACTATATGATGACGGCTGTGCTTCGATCCAGCCACGAATCCGGAGTTTTTAGCGCGCTTCGATGCAATCCAAGACCGCGGCGCCTTTGATTGCGTCGTTCTTCAGCTGGTTCAACGCCTGGTTGGCTTCGCGCAAAGGAAACCGCTGCACCTGAGTGCGGATCGGAATTTCCGCAGCGATGCGCAGAAAATCTTCGCCATCCTGGCGCGTGTTATTGGCGACGCTGCGAATCACGCGTTCACCGTAGAGCAGATTGTAGTCGAGTGAGGGAATCGGACTCATATGGATTCCGCCAAGGGCCAGCGTTCCGCCCTTTTTGAGGGCCTTGAGCGCTGCGGGAACAATTTCACCGGCGGGCGCAAAGATAATCGCCGCGTCGAGTTTCACGGGAGGCTCGGCCAACGTGCCGCCCGCCCATTTAGCGCCGAGCTCGAGCGCCAATTGCTGGTGGCGCGCGTCACGCGTGGAGGCGTAAACTTCAGCGCCCCAGTGACGCGCGACCTGAATGGCCACGTGCGCCGCCGCGCCAAAGCCATACAGGCCTAAGCGCCCGCCCTTCTCGATCCCCGAGAGGCGCAGCGAGCGGAACCCAATGATGCCCGCACAAAGCAGCGGTGCGGCCTGATCGTCCGAAAATCCTTCGGGAATGGGATAGACGAAATCCTGCGGGGCAACAACGTATTCAGCATAGCCTCCGTCGACCGTGTAACCCGTGAACGAAGGATGGTCACACAGATTTTCCTTGCCGGTGCGGCAATATTCGCAGGTGCCGTCGGTACGATGTAGCCAGGCGATGCCGACGCGTACGCCTTTGCTGAAACGGTGGGCGCCAGGACCGAGTTCCTCCACAGTCCCCACAATTTGGTGCCCCGGTATGATGGGCGATTTCCGCGGCGGCAGTTCCCCCTCGACTAGTGCCCTTGCTGAAACGCTGGGCATCCGGGCCGAGATCCTCCACAGTGCCCACAATCTGGTGCCCCGGTATGATGGGCGATTTCCGAGGCGGCAGTTCCCCTTCGACTACGTGTAAATCCGTACGGCAGACGGCGCAAGCGTGCACGCGAACCAGAATCTCGCCGCTTTCCGGCCGCGGAACGGCAACATCTGTGAACTGGAGGGGGTTGGTTTCAACCGGTGCCGGAGCTTGCAGTAAACAGGCTTTCATCGCCTTCTCGATTGTGCGCGTCGCTCTTTGACGGCCTGACCCTCTAGCCCAGAAGCCATTCTAGCGCTCTTAAAATCGCAGAGCTGTAAGGGCTCTTGCCGATATCAAATGTTTGAGTATCTGATGCTCAAAGCTTCGACGAGTTAGGCCAGGATATCGGGCGTTGGGATTATCGGCAGTTCTGGGTTTGGCGTGAGCAGACAGCACAGAATTTACGCCACGACGTTGGCGCTGGCGCTCTCGTGCTTGCTGTGTGCTTCTCCGGCTGCGCCGCAAAGTGCATCAGCCCTGCCTGAAATATCGCGCAGCGAACTCCATGGCGCATTCGTCTCCGCGGTTGGGAGACGCGCAGCCCTGCTGGGCACTGATCACGGCCGATTCGAGGCCTGGGTTTATCCACTGAAAATTTTGAGCGATCTTCACCTGCAATTTAATTTTGACGGGCGAATTCTGCAGGCCGAACCACTTGCGCGGACGGTGATTACCCGGCCCGAATCGACCACCATCGTCTATAGCGATGGCCCGTTCCAGGTTCGCGAGACGCTTTTTGTTCCGATTCATGAACCGGGCGCAATCATCACTTTCGATATTCAAACCGAGCGGCCCCTCGAGATTGAAGTCGCCTTCAAAGCCGACTTTCAGCTGGAATGGCCGGCGGATATTGGCCCTAGCCATTTGAACTGGGATGCCGAACATCGGGCGTTCCTTTTCGACGCGCAGAATTATCCCTATGTGGCCCTGGTGGGATCACCGACCGCAAGTGATTCCACGGTTGGAAAGGACGGGGACGAGCCCGGCCGCGATGAAAGCTCTTTTCTTTTGGGGGTGACGGAACGAGGAGCGGATAAGAAACTCGTTTCTGATCGCCGCATCACTCACAGGCCGCGATGACGCTGCGGGAACTTACAATCGCCTCATCCAGACCACAAGCTCGCTTATGGTCGAGGCCGCGAACTATTACAGCGGCTATCTTCGCCACACTTTGAATATTGATGTGCCGGACGCGGACATTCGCCAGGCCTACGATTGGGCGCGGATCAATCTGCTGCAAGGAATGGTAGAGAACCCGCTCGTGGGCACAAGCTTGATCGCGGGTTACGGCGTGTCCGACGAAAGACGACGCCCCGGCTTTGCCTGGTTCTTTGGACGCGACGCGCTGTGGACTTCCTTGGCGCTCGATTCGGAAGGCGATTTCGCCGACGCACGGACCGCACTTGAATTTCTCGCGAAATACCAACGCGCTGACGGCGAAATTCCACACGAAGTTCCGCAATCGGCGAGCCTCGTTCCGTGGTTCGAGAATTACCCTTACGGCTACGCGGCTGCCGATGCCACGCCTTTGTTTCTGATTGCGATGTGCGACTACGTGCGGAGCAGCGGGGACGCGTCGTTTGCGCGGCAAGAATGGGAAAGCATTTGGCAAGCTTACCAATTTCTCAATTCCACGATCGATTCAGACGGATTCGCCAAAAATCTCGGCGTAGGCCATGGCTGGGTTGAGAGCGGGCCTCTGGTGCCAGTGCGGACGGAGATCTACCAGGCCTCCTTGGGAATCGAAGCCTTGCGCTCGATGGCTATACTCGCTCGGTTGGTTGGGAAAGATGAAATCGCATCTGGATTCGACCAAACATTTGAGCACGAGAAAATTCGTCTGAACGAGGTCTTCTGGTCGCCGGAAAAGAAGTTTTTCGCGTTCGCCATAGATCCGAATGATCGCCGAGTGGACGAAGCGACCGTACTACCGAGTGTGCCGCTGTGGTTCGGGCTTGTCGATCCGGCCAAGGCCGGAGACGAGATCGCGCATCTCGCCGGGCCGGACATGCAAGCCGACTGGGGCATGCGCATCCTTTCTTCTTCCTCCGATAAGTATGCGGGCGATGGATATCACTTCGGCTCCGTGTGGCCGCTCTTCACGGGCTGGGCCAGCGTCGGCGAATATCGCTCTCACCGCGACCTTGACGCCTATTTGAATCTGCGCGCAAATGTTTTACTGGCGTTGGATGGATCCCTCAGGGCACTTCACGGAAGTGATGAACGGTAGTTACTACGAGCCGCTCGCGACCAGCACGCCACAACAGATTTGGTCGGCAGCCATGGTTGTGAGTCCGATCTTACGCGGCCTGTTTGGCCTGGAAACGAATGCAGCCGCCGGCGAAATCACTCTAAAGCCGCACGTGCCCGCCGATTGGCCATCCTTTACGATCACCAATCTTGATGTCGGCTCGACAACATTGGCGCTTCGATTTCGTAAGGACGCCAATAATATTTGGCTGGAAATCACACGCACGGGTGCCGGAAAATGCACACTGGATTTCGGTCCAGTGCTGAGCCTGCGCGCGAATGTAGGCGCCGCCACCCTGAATGGGCGCGCAATTCCCTATCGTGTCGATACTGAGCGACGCCGATCAACACGTTTCGGTGCACTTCGAAGTGCCCGCTGGCAGAAGCACGCTACGATTACGCTTCAACAATGATTTCGAATTGGGCATCGCGTCCGCATCTGCCGCCGCTGGGAAGCACGAGCCAAGGCCTAAGGATTCTCTCAACGGCGTGGACGCCAGAGCGGGATCGCCTGAATCTCGAAGTTGCCGGTGTCCCCGGAAACGCTTACGAATTCAGCCTCTCGGACGCGGGCGAGATTATTTCAGTCGAAGGCGCGGAGTTAAGTAAGGAAGATCCCCGAGCGCCCAAGCTTGTGGTTCGTTTTCCTCCGGGTGCCGAGACCTATGTCGAACGGCGAATCACAGTGCAATTCGTTACCAGACGTCGCATTCATTTCGTGCATCGGCTTGCGAGTCCTCCCTGCTGTTCAGTCTTCTCACGATAGACGTTGTGGCAGTTTGTACAAGCAGTGGTAACCACATCGGCTGCATCGAGCATCTTGTCTTGGTTCTTTGTTTGCGCCGCCTTGAAGGCAGTTATTCCTGCCTGCCGGAGGCCCTGAACGAACTTCCCCCAATCCGCATTCATCACGGGAACGGGGCGGCCGTTTGAACACACACGTCCCGGAACCGTAAGCAGACGAGCCGCTTCGGAGAGGGCCAGAGAGCTGTTCTCAACAGCGGTCCATCCTCCATAGGTACTGGCCAGGGGATCGGTTGCCGAAGAGGGATCAGCACCAGGCTTCACATCGGCCGGATTGTTGCTTTGAGCGAAAAAGACGACATTGGAATTGGGAAGCAGGATGCCTCGCATCAGCTGAGCAAGGTTTGCCTGAACTTGGACAGTCGTCCGCGGCGCCGCCGTCGATCCAGGTCGAGGCGCCTGCGCAATCGCCAATTCTTCACGGAGCAACCCAGCCGAAGCGAAGATTAGCAGCCCGAAGACGAAACTGCGTATTCGCACGATGTTCCTCCATTATGAAGTTGTGTTAATGCTGTGGCTCGGCGCTCTGCGCGTGAAGTTCCGCCGAAGTATGGCCACATCCAACTCTTCAAAACGTGAACTT
This sequence comes from uncultured Acidobacteriota bacterium, assembly GCA_963804535.1. Classification (GTDB taxonomy): domain Bacteria; phylum Acidobacteriota; class Terriglobia; order Acidiferrales; family UBA7541; genus Palsa-189. The sequence goes on along the minus strand of CAWDQT010000006.1, from coordinate 35,891 downwards.
GAGCGCCAATTGCATGAGCCGCGGCGGAGCCGCGTTCACCACTTGCCAACACCTATCCACCCCTGGCCAAACAGGGCGCTATCCACGTTGCCGTTCACAGCTGCGGGACCGAAGAACTGCGCCTTATTGAAAAGGTTGAATGTTTCGAGACGCAATTGCAGCACCTTGGATTCGCTTATCTGAAAATTCCGCAGCAGCGCCAGATCGGTATTGAACATGCCGGGCCCGTGGAACGACCGGCGACCCGCGGTTCCGAGCGTGCCGATCACATTCGGGCTGAATGCAGCTGCATTGAAATAAGATAATCCATTCCGCGGATTCGAATTGATCGCCAGAGGAGCGCCATTGTAATCCGGCAGGTCCAGGAAACGATTGTTCACGCCGTTCGGGTTGCTGCCCTGCAACGAATTATCCCCGCTGGTACTCAACGTAACGGGAAAACCCGTGCTGGCGCGAGTGATGCCGGAGAGCGCCCATCCCTCCGTGAAACGACGAGCGCGCCGGGAGAGACGTTCGAGCGGAAGCTGATAGTCATAAGTAGCAACAAAATTGTGCGTCAGGTCCCAAGCGGAAAGCCCGCGGGTAGCTTCGAAATTATAGGGGTCCAGGGGATCGGCCATCGATGAGGCTTGGTCTATGGACTTGCTGTACGTATAGCCCAGAGAGAGGGTGAGGCGTTTGCCCGAATGCTTGACGCTGACTTGGAGTGAATTGTAGCTGGAGTTGCCGATGGTTGAGACGTACGCGTCATTGCCGAAGAAATTGCCGGCCGCGTTATTGTTGACGAGGCTCGGATTCAATCCGAGGCGGGTGCCCTGAAGAGCCGTGCCTGCCGGGTAGGTGACCCCATTAAATCTGAGTGGCGCAGCCAAGTTATAGGTGGTGTTCTCGCCGCCGGGGCCACAAGATTCTCCCGGCTACGAGAATGCCGGGTTGATCCAGAGCCAGGCAAAGAGCCGGATTGCCGGGGTTGGCGGAATAGACCGAGATCAGGTGATGAGCCTCGGAGCCGACATAACTCAGACTGAAAACGGTATTCCCTGCCAACTGGCGCTCGATGGATAAGAAATAATTCTCGGTATACGGATAGGTATCCCACGGAGGAGGCGCGGTCATCCCTGCCTGAGGATTGAATATGTTGTTGTAGATGATGCTCGAATTCGGGTGACTCGCCGATGCGCCATTTAGCGGAGGGAAAGCGATCGGGTATGGATTGACGTGGACCGAGCCGTCCGTTCCGATAAAGGGAGTGGCAAAGAGCGGCGGCACGCCACTGGTGTAGCTCAACCCATAGGGAGGCTGGGGTTCGTCGAAGGCGAGAGTATTGCCCTGGATCAGTGTGTTGAAAATCCCGTAGCTGGCGCGAATGCTGGTCTTTCCCGCGCCGCCCAGAATCTTTCCCAGCAGACCTCCCGTCTTATTGGGCGAGTAAGCCAAGCCCAGCCGGGGGGCATACCGGAAGCGCTCAGGCACCAGCGTATTGGGAATGCCGGGATCGGTCACATAGACCAGGCCAGGGAACGCGTTTGTATACACAACCGATTGCTGGCCCGGCTTCAAGGTCGGAACCTGATTGTATTTTTCCGACCAGTACTGCATCAGCTCCACGCGCAGGCCAAAGTTCAAGACCAAACTTGGCTTGACGCGCCAGGAATCCTGCGCAAACCAGCCCACATATTTGTGGCGCGGATAGTAGGTTTGCGAATCAGCTTGCGTATACAGGTTCGGTGCTCCGATAAGGAAGTCCGCGAAAGTTGAACCGGTTGCCGATCCGTTGAAAAGAAAAGTGCCATTAAACGTCGCGTCCGGATTGACATTCACCTGCTCGAAGCTCAGCTCGACACCAGCTTTGAGCGTGTGGTTGTGCACGACTTTCGAAAGGCTATCGTTCACCGAAAACGTGTTGTTCGCCTGGGCCAGATTCGTGATGGGCTCGCCCATCACGAAGGCATTCTGGAAAACGATGTTTTCAATTCCCTCGATCTTGGGCGCCAGAGGGAAAATGCCGGGCGTGCCCGCACCGGTCTGGAAACCCTGTGTGGCCAGGCTGATCCCTAAGCCGCCCTGAGGCTGGCCAACATTATTCACAGAGCGTATGAAACTGAAATTCAGTTCGTTCACGCTGGAGCTGCCAAACGTTTTCGTATCGCCCAGACTGATGAGCTGCGCGCGGCCCAAGTTCAGGGCGCTGAAGCCGGGAACGCTTGCCCCGCCCTGCCCGGTGGGAAATGGATTATTCACGCGGTAATCGTCGAAGAAGTAGTAGGCCGAGAGATTTCCCCAGCGGGCGCTGACGGCGTCCAGGCGCAGACTGGTCTTATCGTCCCGGATTCTTTCGTTTTCCGTGCCCGAGAAGGCCGGGCCGGATGCGGTCTGCAAATTCGGCAGAGGAATCGCATCGTACTTCAAAAGGAATGTGGAGGGAGCCGTCCAGGCGCGTGGTGGAATCACGGCATTGGGAAACACACAAGGATTCGCGCCACTCGAACTGCAGCCAGGGAAGAAATAAGGCTCGCCCTGCGAGACCGTATATCCCAGAGTCTGCGAAAGCTGGCTGGCAAGACACGGCACAGCAGTACACGTACTCACAGTTGAAGGGACTGCGTTTCCGTTCGCATCCTTTGTTAGAAATGAATTGGCGAGGTCGGAAAGATTGCCGGTCCGATCGGCAAGAGATGGCACGGGAAGCACGCCGGTATCCAGACCTTCAATAGTCCTCGTTCCCTGGTAATCGCCGAAAAAGAAAAGCTTATCTTTCTTGATCGGCCCGCCGAGCGTGCCACCGAACTGATTCTGCTGGAACGCTTCGCGCTCGGGCGAGAAGAAATTGCGCGCATCGAGTGCCGTATTCCGCAAAAATTCGAAGACGTCGCCGTGAAGCGCGTTCGTCCCGCCTTTCGTCACTACAGTGACGATACCCCCGGCATAGTTGCCATATTCCGCGTCGAAGTTGTTGGTCAGAACGCGAAATTCCGCGATGGAATCGAGATTCGGAATGATACTGGTGCCGCCGTTCATTTCTTCCTTGGCATCCGCTCCGTTGACGAGGAAGCCGTTGGCATCTTCACGCTGCCCACTGATCGACTGGTTCCCGGGATTCAAGGCGCCGGAAGGGTTGATCGCCACCGTGGCCCCCGCCATCACGACCGAATCGGGCGTCTGGGTAGACATGGGCACGATGCCGGGCTGAAGAGGCAAGAGGTCGGTAAAACTTCGGCCGTTGAGCCCGACCGCAGTCATCACCGATCCGGCGACGACGTCGCCCATCTGCGTGCTTTCAGCTTCCACATGGACGCCCGTGTCGGAGACCGTAATCTGATCGGACTGCTCGCCAACCTCGAGGGCTATATCCAACTGAAGCTTAGTTCCCACGTCGACGGCCACACCGGCATGCTTATAAGGTTTAAATCCGGGGCGAAAAGTTTCGATTTCGTAGCGGCCCACGGGCAATGTTGTGAAGGCGTAGAAGCCGTCCGCATTTGAGGTGGCATTCTGCTGCACGCCCGTATCGATGTTACGCGCGATGACGGCGATATCCGGGATCACCGATCCGGTGGAATCTTTTACCGTTCCGGAAATGCTACCGGTAGTTTGGGCTTTGGCAGACCCGCAAACGAGAAAAAGAAAAAAAGGGGAATAATCAGAAGTTGGGCGCCAATTGCAACGCTGCGTCTCATTCAGCAAGTTACTTCGACCCCTGGAAGACAGTCTACGCATCATGCGGCACGGCGCCACGATGAACCCGTTAAATCGGGGTAAAACTTCCTCGCGGATTTAGGGGCGATGCGGGTGCAAGGAGGATTGCGAGGGACGAATACCCGCAGGCAGAGTGCGGTTCTTACGGCTTTCGGCCCAGCTTTCTGCCGTCAGAAGTCACCAGATACTCGAGCCACATAATGTGCTGCTCATATTTGCCGGGTCGGCCCGTCAATGTCACTTCGTCTCCCGGCTTAAGACTTTCCTTCGTCCACCCGGCTCGAAGCATCTCCGACGGAGGAAGGATTTCAGCATGCCACTCTTCGACTTTGCCCTTGTTGTCCTTTACGGCTATGGAAAGCACCGAATGGGGATTGGCCCATTCGTAATCGGTCACGACGCCCATGAGCATGATGCTTTTGCCTTCGTACACCTGCCGCGAGGCATGGTGCGCCCACAAGGCACTGGAAAACACGAAGAGGCCAGCGACTACTACCGGGGCGAGAATGAGAACCTTGGCTTTCACTTGGAAACCTCCAAGGCGCTTCGGTGCGGCATATCCCTGCCGAAGCGTACCATATCCCGGCGCTGAGAAGCAGTCGGCGTGATACGCATTTCGCAACTGGGAAAAGCGATTTCGCAATACGCGGTTTAGAGAAATGCGATCCATCGGCCGGCGGCAACGATGCCAAACCACAGCAGAATCGAGCAACAGCCGGCGAACTTAGCGCCGAGAGGGGTTGCAGGCGCCTCGTCCCAGCTTGCCACACGCCGATAGACAGTCTGGTGGAAAATCAACGCATTCAGCCCCGCCAGCACAAGCATTACCATCTTTATGCGAAAAGCCTTGTTCTCGAAGCAGCGCGTGGCTTCGGAAGCAAACAGGCAAAATCCCGTCACGACTTGTATCGTCAGTCCTGCCCACGCCCAAGGCAGCAGCCGCCTGGCAATCCTAGAAACCGGCTCTCCCTTCATCGTCAGGCCTATAAGCCGCAGGTCGAGTGCCGAAGTTGCTCCAACCAGCGAGACGATGCCAAATAGATGGGCCGTCTCGAGCATGGGAAATAGCCATAACGACTGGTGGATGGCCGTCGCCAAGCTTGAATTCTCCAGCCACTGACAGAAGGCAAACATATTCATTCCGTGTCACAAAGACTTGGGACACGTTCCGCAGCACAGTATATGTCAGTAAGGATTTATTCCATCACGAGCGGCAGTTCGGTTCCGTTGGCTTTGACGATCTTGCGAATCCACAGCGAACTCATACCCTTCTTCGCAGGCAGGCCGCTGATGGTAATCACTTCTCCGGGCTCCAGAGTATTCTTGGTCCAGCCAGCTCGCACCAGGTGGTTGGGGCTGGTCATTTCGCCTTGCCATTTCGCGATCGTGCCATCGCTTTGTTTCACGTCCAGATAGACGAGAGTATGCGGGTTCGCAAAACTAAATTCGGTAACTGTGCCGGTCACAGTTATCTGCTTATCCTCCTGATAAGCGGCGGTCCCGTGGTGGGCGAAGCCGGGCACCGCCGAGATCAATAAAGCCAGTGCCACGATACAAAGTCGAATCGACTTAGCTGTCATAGCCTTCTCTTGATGGCGGCGCTCAAACCGAAGCCCTGACATACATGAACGCCGCAGCATCCGTCTTACGAATTTAGCTGTCGCGCCCCAAGTTAATCATCGGCTGAAACCCGGTTGCCAGAAGTAAAATCGGCGCTAAATTTCGTTAATATTCCGCAGAAGTAAAATGCCCCAATCAGCCGACGAACTTGTAGCCTAGGCCAACCATGGTAAGGATGTGCTGAGGATTCTTAGGGTCTTTTTCGATCTTTTGCCTCAGCCAGGCAACATGCACGTCGACCGTCCGAGTGGTCGGCTGGCCCCCGTAGCCCCACACTTCCCGCAACAATTCGTCGCGGGAAAGCGTCGCTCCCCGATGTTCCACAAAATATCTTAGCAAATGAAATTCCTTCGCCGAAAGGGCCACCGGTTGACCCTCCCGCGTAAGCTCGGTACTTCTGATATCGATCTGCAAATCGCCGAACTGATAGCGGACCGGCCCTGTGGTCTTTCCTGATCCCGCACGCCGCAGCAGCGCATCCACGCGCGCCAGTAATTCCACCATTTTGAAGGGCTTTGTCAGGTAATCGTCGGCGCCGGTTCGCAGGCCAACCACTTTGTCCATGGTCTGCCGGCGCGCAGTGAGCATCAGAATCGGCTCATTCGATCCAAGCTGGCGAAGTTTCTGGCAAATGGTCAAGCCATTCTGCCCCGGCAGCATAAGATCGAGAATCAAGAGATCGAATGGCTCACGCGTGGCCAGATCCATTCCCGAATTGCCATCGCGAGCGACGCTTACGGTATGCCCTTCCTTCCGCAGGCGATCTCTCAGGGTCGTGGCTAAGCCTGCTTCGTCTTCCACGATGAGTATTTTTGCATTCATGCGGGATCGGTTGACGCTCGGAGGAGCTAAGCCTTGGCCACCTCAGCTTTGACGGCAGAAGGATGGTGTGGCTCGGCGGAGTCGAATACCGGGAAATGGAGGGTGAAGACGGAACCTTTGGAGAGCTTGCTGGACACGCTCACGCCGCCGCCCATCGCTTCCATCATGCGTTTTACCAAATAAAGACCGAGGCCCACGCCTCTGATCTGACCATCCCGCACGCTTTCGGCGCGATAGAAGGGTTCAAAAACGTGCGGAAGATCTGCGGGCGAGATTCCGATTCCTTTGTCTTCTATGCTGATTTGCACTTCAGGCGATCCCTGATTCAACACGCAGCCCGCCCGCAGAGCCACCCAGCGGTTCTCGCCTGAATATTTCATGGCATTGCTAATCAAGTTTTCCACGCATTTGCCAAGGGCTTCGGGATCAGCGACGACAAAGGGCAGTTGCGGACTGATCTCTTTGTGAAACGTGAACCCTTCATCGCGCAGCATCGCTTCGGACGCCGACAGGCTCTGCTCCAAAATGGGAACGACTTCCGTCGGCCGCAGCTCGTATCCCAAACGTCCCACGCGCCCCGCCGCAAATAAGAGCACCTCATCCACCAGACGTTCGAGCCGACGTCCCTGTTCTCGGATGATGGTCCCGTACTCTTGTACCTGCGCGGTGCCTTCGACCACTCCATCGACAATGTTTTCTGCCGCTGAGTTGATTACCGCCAAAGGCGTGCACAATTCATGCGACACGCCCGCCACGAACTCCATCTGCAGTTTGGCGAGCCGTTCGGCTCTGCGCGCCACGGAAAACAACAGCACCATCGTTCCCGCCAAAACTGCAAGCAAGCCAAAACTGATGGCCAGGTTGCGGCGCCGCCATTGCGCAACGCCGACATCTACGGAACCCGCCGGATCCTGCACCACAAGCTGCCACTGGTCATTTTCAGCCGTCGCCTGCAAGGGCGCGTGGCCCCGGCGCCTCGCCTCTTCGGCTACTGACTCAACGAGATTCACCGCTGCGTCGGGCGCGGAGCTAGAAGCAGGGGAAGTGGCGCTCGACGCATAGATGGTGCGGTAAGGCGCATTCATCGTTCGAACCGCAACTCCAAAGCTCGTAACCCTCGGCTCCCCAAAATGCCTCACGACCAGTTCAGGCACGTACTGCTTCTCGAGGAACTCCTTATTGAACTCCAGGATCAAAAATCCCTGGAGCTGTACGTACATATCTTGTGCGTTTTCCAGATGAAAAATGGGGCGAATAAGAGCCGGCGCGGAACCCAGAAAAGTCCACGGATAGTAGATCGCCTGGCGGTCCCCAATGACACGAGCATTTAACAGTTCAGCTTGTCTCTCGAGGTAAGGACGCAACGAACCCAACCGCTCGGGCCAGGTTGCCTCGACAAAGCGCTTGCCGCTGTCCTCGAATGATTTAAAGCCGGCGTGTCCCTCTTCCAGCTTCCAGATATCTATCCCAGCGAGCAAAGCCGGCCGGGATGCCACTCGTTCCCAATCACTCTGCTGGCGGACTATGCGGCTCTCCAGGTTGGCCAGCGGGACCTCGGGACCAATCTCAAATGCTTCGCACAGCCGCTCGAAATCGTAGGAAAATTCCTGATCGAATCCGCGAACGCTCGTCGTCACATTGGCCTTCAGGCGCTGCTGCTCAGAGCGGCTGATTTCGCCGGTCCAGCGATACTGCAAAACGGCCAGAGTACAGACCACCGCAACCATTCCTAGAATGGCCGCCAGCTCTATCGCCGCTCTTTTGGACCACTTCATCGCGGATCCGCCATATTGTCTTCGCAGATGTATTCGAGCAGGTGCCAGCCACGTTTAAGAGTAAAGATCTGCTGGCCGGTCCACGGCTTCAGGTAGGCTTTCGGATCATCGATGGTTATGTCGTCCACCAAAGTGTCATGATCCGGCCGCCGGAAGCGTTCGATCACGTGCAACGCCTCCGAATGCGGGTGCCCTACCTGATCGAGCCACGTTTTGTCGTTCAAGCCGACCGTATCGACCACCAAAGTATCGCCCTCCCAATGGCCGATCGAATCGCCCATCCAGGAAGGGTTCAGGTCTTTTGGATGCTGCCGCCGCTCCAGGTCAACGAAACGCACGAAATGGTCATATTCGAAAACCATCATCACTTGACCGGGAAGCTGGATGATCTGCATCGGAAATGGAATCAACATGATCCGTGGCACGCCGGGCGGATAACACTGCAAAATCGGGTCTTGCGAATCCGGAGTCGCGTGCGGACCGTAACCTGGCTTCACTGACTTATATTTAGCTTCCGCCCACGGCTGGAAGGGAGGCTCTTTCGGACTGAAGGTGATCGGATTTTGTTTTTCGAGCCAAACACCGGACAAGTCGGGGGCGGTGGAGGCGCCACTTTGATTTCGCGGGGCAAACGGGCGGCCCAAATTCTGCGTAAACGAAAGCAGCGCCGATGAAAATGCAATCGTAATTGCCAGCGCCCCAATAAACCTGAGGGTTCCCCTGCGCAATGCTAAACTCGCGTGCCCGTCAATTTTTCCACACCGATCCCTATAACACTGCTCATTTATTGGTCCTATTGTACTGTCAATTGGGAATGTTGGGCACGCGAACGACCCGGAGAGGAAGTGCAGGTTCCTCTAACCCGTGTCATTGGGAGCTGCGCAGCAGTGGGCCACCAATGACGGACTCGTTCAAAAGTGCAGCCGTTTATCTTTGCTGCGTTACTTCCTTGGGCGGGATTCCGGCGGCACCATGCCATTAATTCTGTAATAGACCACCAACTGGCCGTAGTGTTCACCCGAGTGTTCGATCACGCTGTAAGCGAGTTCGGATAGACGATGCTGCTCGTTTGACTCCGGGTACTGAATTACAGCCGTCATTCCCGCATCGCCCTTCGCTTTGATCAGATTTGCTCCATCATCTACGGACTTTTTCACGAACGCCACGATCTGGGCCTTCGTTTTCAGCTGATCACGGCTGGGATCATCGCCGTAACGCACCTTCCGCCCCTGCGCCACGTCAGTGAAGTAATACATAGAGGCTGATACGTGCAAGAGTTGGGCGACAAAGCTCCGCGAATCGGGATGAGGTTTGTAATCGTACTTGTCTTCAGGCAAATCCTCCGCCATAGCCACGAGTTTCCGGCCAATCTCGTTCCACTGTTCCAAAATCGCCTGCGAAGGGCTCGGAGCCGGCTTGAGTCCCTCTGCCTTCTTCGCAGACTCTTGAGCAATGGCCGGCAGGACAAGCGGACATGCGGCAAGGACCAACGCGCAAATGCAGATTGCTCGGCTCATTTTTCCTCCATCTCCGTCAATAGCTTCCGCTCGGCTGTTGACATAGGGCTTCGCGTGCCAGTCCCAGGCCGGGCGAGGCCAGTTTGGCGCTGACCAAGCCCCATGAGGACGATGATAGTCGCGGACAAATGCCCTGTCACTTGCGTTCTGCTTTGGTACCCTGCCTGGATGAACTCGGGTGCGCCGCCGAAGTTCTGGTTGTAAAATCGACGACCGAACCATTGCTTCGTAGCCAGCGGCTAATATAAAGCGCGGCTCACGCATGAGGAATACGGAACTAAGAATGAATAGCAAAGGCCCCAATTCCGAGATGTTTGCGTTTAAATTGCGAAGGGTTGCCGAAAACCCCACAGCGGGGCTCGCCTAATGGCTTCTCTGTGCGTCATGAAGTTCGGCGGCACCTCGGTGGGCGACGCGTCTTGCATCGCCCGAGCTGCCGCCATTGTGAAGTCAGCAGCGTCGGAAGGTTCCGTTGTGGTCGTGGTTTCGGCCATGAGCGGCGTAACCAATCGGCTGATTGATGCCGCGCATCGCGCGGAAGCAGGTGACGCTGAGTACTCGACGAAAGTGGTGACGGAACTCCGGAATCATCACAAAAAAGCCCTGGAAGCTTTGGTTCGCGACGCCCACAGGCTCGCTGAAGTCGATCAAAGCCTCGGCACGGTACTCTCCGAATTGGAACGCCTGTTACAGGGCACTGCCCTGCTGCGCGAACTAACACCTCGGGCCCTTGACACTATTTCTGGTATGGGCGAACGCCTCTCGACGCCCTTGCTGGCCGCCGCGCTGAATGAACTCGGCGTCTCCAGCGTTCCCGTATCTGCAACCGAAGTTATCGTCACCGACCCACATCATGGACGCGCGGAACCCCTGATGGACCACACGCGCGAGCGCGCGGAGAAGTGCCTTCGGCCACTGCTGAAAAAGGGAGTCGTGCCGGTGGTCACGGGCTTCATCGGTGCAACAATCGAAGGCGTTCCCACCACACTCGGCCGCGGCGGCTCCGACTATTCCGCCACCATCCTTGGCGCCGCTCTGGGCGCTCAGGAGACGATCATCTGGACCGACGTTGACGGGGTAAAAACTGCCGACCCCAAGCTCGTTCCCGAAGCGCGTACCATCGATGAGATCTCGTACAACGAAGCTGCCGAACTGGCCTATTTCGGCGCCAAAGTATTGCATCCCAATACCCTGCGGCCGGTAACCGCAGCGGGCGTTCCGGTGTGGATACGCAACAGCTTTGCACCGGAAAAAGCGGGCACGAAAATCACCGCCCGAGGCAGCTCCAATGGCGGAGGCGTTAAGGCACTGACCGCTATTCGCGGCGTCACCATGATCACCGTCGGCGGCCCGGGCATCGTGGGACTGACGGATGTGCTGGCAAGGTCATTTGCGGCGACGGCGGGGCTCCGCGCCAATGTGCTGTTCGTCTCTCAGTCATCCTCGCAAAACGATATCTGTTTCGTGATCTCCTCGGCGGACGAGAAAGGCACCGTCGAGGCTCTACGCCAAGCCTTTGCTCCCGAAATCGCCGAGCAAACGGTGGAGCACGTCTCATCCAATTCCGGTATCGCCGTCGTCGCCGTCGTCGGCGAAAACATGCACGGCATTCCAGGAATTGCCGGACGCACGTTTTCGGCGCTGGGGCGCGAAGGGATCAACATCATCGCCATCGCGCAGGGTTCCTCCGAGTACAACATTTCTCTCGTGGTCGAAGCGGACGCCATGCAGCGCGCGATGCTCACCCTTCACCGCGAATTCCGCCTACAGGAAGCGTCCGCCGTCCGAGGTTCGCATATCGAAGCCGGCGCCGCAGAGGGCATTTGGACCGGCACCCTCCGCAAATAGTGCGAGCCTAGGGCGCGCGACCCATGGGTCCTGTGAAAGCAATCTTCAATAATGGCGGGGTCAGTAGGGCGCTGGCCACGACCACAAATACAATCACGCTGTAAACCGCCGCGTTCAGAATCAGCATGCTCAAACCGAGCTGCGCCGCGACCATCGCAACTTCCCCCCTCGGAATCATGCCGACACCGACGCGCAGCGCGGTATGCCATCCTGCCGGAAGCGTCGCCAGTCCGCAGCCAAGAACCTTTGTGGCGATGGCCGCAACCAGAATCACCAGCGCGAGCAACACGGTCGACCGGGATCGGAATATACCGATGTCGAAATTCAATCCGATTCCCGCCAGGAAGAACGGGACCAGAAGTTCGGTTACGCCCCGCGTCAAATTGCGAACGCGCGAATCGGCGCTGCCCGCAAGGGCCAGCCCGGCCAGAAACGCTCCCACAATCGCCGCGACGCCAGCATAGAAGGCCAGGACCGCCAGACTGAACAGAAGGATCATGGCCACGTCGAATTGCGCCTCATCGGCGCGAAGTCGAGAGTGAAAATGAGGAAAGATCCGCGAGACCACCCTCGTTCCCCAGATCGCCGTCACGACCACAAACGCCGCCGCCAGTGCCGCGGTCAGGACAATCTCCGCGATATTGAACCGGCCGCGCGCCACACTGCCGACCACCGCGAGAACGATTAGTCCGAGCACATCATCAATTACCGCCGCCGCCAGAATGATCTGGCTCGCTCGGTGGTGCAGGAGATTTCTCCGCTTCAGCACCGACGCCGAAATACCCACGCTGGTGGCAACGAGCGCTGCGCCCATGAAGAGGGCCGCGTGCGGCGTCGCGCCCCACGCGAGAAGGATTCCCCATCCAGCCAGGAAAGGTATTGCCTCGCCCAAAGCCGCCACGAAGGTCGAGAGCAGACCCACACGCAGCAGATCCGCCAAGCGCACGTCGAGGCCAATACTGAATAGCAGAAACAGCACGCCCAGGTCGGAGAGCGCTTTCATCGTTTCGTTGGGTGCTACCCAATGCAGGACGCTCGGCCCAATCAGGACTCCAGCCAGGATTTCCCCGGCAATTCCCGGCAGGCCAATGCGTTCGAAAAGGTCGGAGAGCAACTTGGCCGAGCCGAAGACAATCAGCATCGCCAAGGGAAGCGAAGAGGGCACGGGATCCTCTGTCTCGCAGAAAATGCGGGTACAAGCCGCGGCTACTTGTGCTGCATCGCTATGTAGAGCAAAAGTCCGAAAATCACCACGGGAATTAGCGCCAGGAAAATATAGAAGAGAATTTGCCGGCCCCAGGGCGACCGGCGTTTTCTCCAGTCGCGCAGTTCCGGCCTTTCGGCCACGCCCACCTGCGACTGATTACGCAGATCGTGCGCAAATTCGCGAACGCTGGCGTACCGGTTTTCGGGTTTGCGCTCGAGCGCTCGGTAAATAATCTCCTGTAATTGAGGCGAAATCTCCGGATTCAACTCGCGCGGCGGAATCGGATTGTTGAGTAGCCGATCGTTCATGATCGCAAATGCGTTCGGCCCGTGGAAAGGAACTTCGCCCGTCAACATCTCGTACAGCATCACGCCCAGCGCGTAAATGTCGCTGCGCGCGTCGCCGCGCTTTGATTTCACCTGCTCCGGCGAAATATAGTCGGGCGTCCCCATAGCTTGAGTCAATCTGGCAAAGGTCAGCCGCCGCATCCCCACGCTTCCCGCGATTCCGAAGTCGATGAGCTTAACGTGATCGTCGGCGTCGACCATGATGTTTTCCGGCTTCAAGTCCCGGTGCACCACGCCCTTGCTGTGGATGTATTCCAGCGCATCGCAAATTCCCAGAGTGATGCGGACCACGCGGTCGATCGGCAGCTTTTTCTGCTCGATCAGAATTTGCCGCAGCAGCCTCCCTTCGACCCACTCCATGACCATGTAGACGCGGCTGCGGTCGTCGTCCGCGTATACCTTCATCACGCCAGGATGATCGAGTTTCTTTCCGATTTCTTCTTCGCGCTTGAAGCGGTCGTAAAAGAGAGGATCGGCTTCGACTTCAGGATGGGGAATTTTGATGGCTACAGGGCGTCCGTTTTCGAGGTCGGTCGCCCGGTAGATGGAAGCCATGCCGCTCCGGGCGACGAGATTTTCCAGGCGGTAATGGTCGAGTTGGTCGCCGGGATGGAGTGACGTCATCGCGAGCGCGGGTCATCGCCGGAAAACGGCGCCGGCCCTGGCTCAACGCAGCTTATAGGGCCGCCCGCGGTACATGCCCACACGTTCCACATTCTGAACGCGGACCACTTGGGCGGTGACATTATCGCTGCCGTCCTTTTCGTTGGCAAGCGCAACGAGCCTGCGTGCTGCGAGTTCCACATCGGACGTTTCGCTCACTATCGCAGCGATCTCCTGGGAGGAGAGTGCGCCGTGCAGTCCGTCCGAACACAGGAGCAAAACGTCTCCCGGGAGGACTTGATGGTCGCTTACCTCTACGCTTACGGAAAGCTCTGTGCCCAACGAACGGCTCAATATGTGTCGCGTTTCAGCCTCGGCCACATCCTCCGAGGACATCAGCCCGAGCCGCGCGTGCTCGTTGGCGATGGTGTGATCGCGGGTGAGCATGACAGCGGCTTTTTGGCGCACCAGATAACATCGCGAGTCGCCCACATGCGCAATCACGGCGCGGTCATAGCGCAATGCGCAGGCGACCAAAGTCGTAGCCATGCCCGAACTCATTCCGGCCTCGAGTACGCGAGTGTTCGCTTTCCGCACCAAGCTTTGCAGTAAACTGTTGAGGGGCGAGCCTCTGGCCGCTTCGCGAAATCCCTCCAACACCGTCTCCACCGCCGTTCGAGACGCAACCTCACCCTTTTCCTGCCCTCCCACGCCATCCGCAAGCGCAAATAACCAGCCATGATTGCGCGCCTGCTCCGATGTGTCCGGAGCCACATGGCCCAGATAATCCTCGTTTCCCAGGCGAACCCGCCCAACATCGGAGAGTTCGGCGAAGTCGATCTCCAGCATGGAGTCTGCAAATGGCATATGCGCGGCCGGAATCGGTTCGCCGCGCGCCAATCTCTGCCCTCTGTAAAGCTCAAACATAGTAACTCCGCAAATGCGGCCGGGGCGAACGTCCGTCGCGCTGATTTGCGCTGCCGGCGTCCACCCCGAACCGCTTCCCACTCATACTTTCTTCTCGATCAGGCCCCCCTCCCCGCGCGGCTCACGACGAAGGTCGTCCGGCCTGTCGCCTTACTTGCCCGGGTGAAGTAGATACCGCCGTAGATGGCCCAGACTAATGCGATTCCTATCGCGCCGAAGGGCTCCATCTTTGTGCCGTACCCAATGAATGGCCCGATGATGTAGAAGGCCATGCAGACGAAGTTTGCCAGCACCCCGAAGACCGGGACCAGCAGGTGCTTCACCGCACTGAAGTTCGGGTGTCCTTGGTAGGCCACCATGCAGATGATGCAACTCAGCATGTACAGCAGGAATGTGCCGAAGTTGGAGGCCAGCACGATCATGGTCAAGGTATTTGGAAGAGCCGCCAGCCGGGCCTGCGAAGTTGCAAACCACACACTGGACCAGAGACCGTGCGGTAGCGCCGCGATCGCCGCATCGTTGAGTGAAGCCGCGCCGGCGTCACCGAACACCACCAACAGCGCGATGCAGCCGATGACGCAGGAGATGATCGCCAAAGCCCAAATGGCGCGGTGGGGGCTGAGGTTCTTATCATGCAGCATGCCGAAGTGTTCCGGCACTTCCTGGTCTTTGCCCATCGCGTAGGTCACGCGAGCGCCGGTGTTGATGCAGGAGAGTGTCGTGCCGATCAGAGCCAGAAAGACGGTAATGGCCTCGATCAGCATGAACGTTCGCCCGTTGCCTTGGCCAAACAATGCATTACCCACCACGATCATCATGTCGCCGATGGGCGCTGCCGAACCTGTGGCAGTCTGCATCGTATAGCCGCTGTTTAAGAAGTAGTTGGCCGCGAAATACTCAAACAGATAGCAGAAGCATCCTTGTACCAACAACGAAGTGATGACGGCGATCGGAACGTCGCGTTTGGCATTCTTCGCCTCGCCGCCCATTGCCGTGACCGATTCAAATCCCACCAGGATCAGGATGGCTACCGTGGCTTGCACGAACATCCAGCCGACGTTGTGAACGCCGACCACGGAACGCGCACTCGGATGCGACAGGAAATTGCCTTTGTCGTCGGCCGTGGGATAGCTGATCTGGTAAGGCACCGGTTTCCCCGCGGCGTCCAGCTTTGGCTGCGGCACCATGTTGGCATCCCGCGTGATCGTGTCTGTCGTCTGCCCGTTGGCCGTTGTCTGCGTCGTGGCAAATTCATATGTGTAAGCTTCGCCAGAAACCGGATCAAACTGGAAAGCGACGCTTCCGGGTGGGTGATTGATGCGGTAGCCGATGGCCATTACCGCGAAAACGATGAGCGCGCTGATTTGAATGACGTTGATAGCCACGCTGACTGCGGTCGACCCGGTAACGCCGCGATGCGCGATGTACGAGACGCCGATCGCAAAAACCACGGCGACAACCATCATGAACAGGGTGCCGGGATTGGAGGCGTTCATGGCGTTCGGCCACAGCGTTCCCACCACGTAACCGCAAAAGATTCCCGTAACCGCCACCATCACCCCGGGATAGATCCAGTAGTACAGGTGAGAGGCCCATCCTACGATGAACTTAGAAAGCCGGGCGTAGCGCCAGTGCTTGTCATGGTTCAGGAACGATTGCTCGGCAAAGTAATACGAACTGCCGGTGCCCGGATAGAGCTTGGCCAGTTCTGCGTAACACACCGCCGTTGCCAGGCAAAGCGCTGTAGCGAAGAGAATGCCGATCCACATGGCGGGTGCCGTCGAGCCCTCCCCTGCTTGGGCAACGAACGTCAGCCATAAGAAGGCCCCGGGTGCGATGAGCGCCATGGCATTCATCGTCAGCCCTGTGAGGCCCAAGGTGGCTTTCATCTCAGTGGTGCTTTTTTCGGCCATCTAGGATTGCCTCTTTCGTCTTGGATTTTCTGCTGCCCGGAGCGTCGCAGCCGCGAGCGGCGCAAGAATAGCCGTAGTGCCTTCCACTGCAAAACGCAACGTTTCGATCAAACCAATCGGGATTTTTGATTGGCGGCATCCTGTCTGTATGGCGTCAGTTGCGGTGGATTACGGGGCTACGTTGCAGCGAGTCTTCAGTCCTCTTTGAGTCAAAAAAGGCCTTAAAACTCAAACTCTTATGGCTGAAACAATTAAGTTATGTGATATTGCCGATGCGCTTGGGCGCGCTGCTTTGCCCCAGGCAGAAAGGTCATCCATGAAGCTTGCGGGCTTTCTCCTGCTGCTGGCCGGATGGGTCATCGTCGTGGCTGCGGTTATTCTTCTCATACCAGTAAACGCGAGAACGATTTTTGTGCTTGCTGGTGTAGCCGTGGAGATTATCGGCTTGACGCTGGTCATTCGTTCGAACCCTTTAGCCGTTGGCGAAAAAGATTAAACATCCGTGCTATTGCCTATTACTGAGATTGTTCTCATTGTCGTTCTGATCCTTCTCGCTCCCTTCACGATCGCGGGACTGTCGTTGATCAATACCGGACTGGGCCGTTCGCGCAGCGCCGCCCACTCTTTGCTTAGTTCGCTCTGCATTTTCGCCGTCGCTTCCGGCGTGTACGTCATTTGCGGTTTTGCCTGGCAGGGATATATCGGGGCTCCGGCCCATACGTTCGTGGCTGCGGGCCGGCAATGGAATTGGCTCGGGCGCGGTCCGTTTTTTCTTCGCGGGATCGAATTCAATGGCACCTCCATTTCGTTTGCCGCGTGGTTGCAGATATTCAGCGTAGGATTGGCCGCGCTGATTCCGCTGGGCGCCTGCCTGGATCGCTGGAGATTGTCCGCCGCTTGCGCTTCCACGGCTCTCTTAGCTGGATGGACCTATCCTCTGTTTGCGCATTGGGTGTGGGGCGGTGGCTGGCTGGCACAACTCGGGATCAATGCCGCTATGGGCCACGGCGTTATCGACGCCGGAGGCAGCGGCACGATTCACGCTGTTGGCGGCTTGACGGCTCTTGCACTGGCTTGGATCCTTGGACCGCGCCGCGGCAAGTATTCCCTCGAAGGAATGCCGACTGCGATTCCCGGGCACAATGCGGTTCTCGTGCTGTTCGGGTGCTTTCTGAGCCTGGTCGGCTGGCTCGGACTGAACTCCGCAGGTGCGATCCTATATACGGGAGCGGCCCCGGGCCGAATTGCGCTGATTTCGATCAACACGACGCTTTCAGCCTCCGCGGCCATCCTTGCTGCAGTCGTAATCACGGGCGTGCGCTTCGGGCGGCCCGATGTCTCCATTAGCGCCAATGGCTGGGTTGGCGGACTCGTCGCCAGCAGCGCGTCTTGTGCGTTTATCAATCCCGCGGCGGCGATTGTGATCGGCGCGGTCGCGGGCGCGCTCGTCACGTACTCGGTGGAATGGTTCGAATTGCATCTGGGCATCGACGATCCTGGCGGCGCTATTTCGGTACACGCTCTCGGAGGCATTTGGGGTTTGCTGGCTGTAGCCATTTTCGCGAGCTTTCCGGTTCCTCTCATCGACATCGGCGCAGGAAACTTCAAGCCCGCTTCCGACACCGGCCAGGCGCTCGCGCAGATCGTAGCCATTGCCACGCTAATTGGTTTTGTTTTGCCGCTCACCTATGGGCTGAACTTCGTCTTGAATCGAATCTGGCCCCAGCGCGTGGTTTTGGAGGGCGAAAGGCAGGGTCTGGATCTCTACGAGCTCGGTGGCGGCGCCTATCCTGATTTCGTCACCCATAGCGAAGAATTCGGCCAGTTCCGATAGACCGATAGGCCCAGATCCTGAAGCCCCACAGCCCGAGGCGACTACCCCTTAGGTGTCATCCCGAGGGCCAGCCCCAGCCAAAGCCATCGCTTTGGCGCTAAAAGAAGTTTGGCCCGACGGATCTGTTTTGACTTTGATTGGCAATTCGGCGAACTGCGTCACGCGAGGCACAGATAAAAGGAGTCTCTTGTTGCGGCGGGTGCTGCGGCCGGGTGCTCTTTCAGCAGCTAGCACCCGGCGCACAGCTGAATCAGTGGACAAGACTAAAGCGCGAACGGCCCTCCTTTCCTCGATTTTTTCATCCTCAAAACATGAAGCCGGCTTCGATCACGCCCCGCGTTTGTTTGGTATTGAGACCGGCAGAGCCAAAAACCAAGCCTGGCGTGGCACTACGAGCGTCAACAACCGAGACATCCCCGCGCAGGAAAAAGCCGCCCTTTTGATACGTGGGCGTTACCGTGAACGCGAAGGCGTTGCTGCCCGGGCCATACCCTAACAAGTTGAGTGTTTAATGGGTCCGTCGTGCTGCCGCTGCTGGTTATATATTCCGGACGCACCGCCAACGATATTCCGCCCTTGAAATTGTAGTTGAGCAAAACTGCGCCGCCGTTTGTGGATGCTTTTTCCGGGATTCCAATGCTGGCGTTCGCCGGCACGCGCGTGTACTGCCAATACGGGGTGACCGTCCAGCTCTCGTGGCTATAGGTGTACTCTATGTTGTAGATTTGCCCGTTGTTTTGGAGAAAAGGTGTAGCCAAGCTGGTGGACGTCGGATTCGGCATCGTCTGCCCAACGTTCCCTGCGCCCACAAACGCGAGAGTATTGGACGAATTGAACGCGTAGGACGCCGTCCCGCTGATCCAGTTGTAGACGTTGGAATAGAAGCCGTCATTCCAGCTCAAGGACAAGCTAAGTTTCTTGAACGTGTCGCTAACTTGCACGCCCCGGCTGATCGCAGTCTCCTGATTCCACAGCAGGCCGCGCTCCACGTTCATGTTCTCGAAGCTGAAGGTGTATTCCGCCCCAATCAGCGTCGGCAACTCGCCGATTTCCACGTTGAAATTGCCTTTGACCAGCTTTAGATAAGCTATCGGAAGCGGCCCGTAGAAATCATTTAGACTGTCACTCGTCTTGATGAATGGCACGCCCAGATCCGGTAGGTTGTAGGCGCCACCTTGCAGGTAAAACTGGAACCAGCCGCTCGTCTTTTGGAGAAAGATCTGAGCATTGCTGACATCCCAGTGCGTCGATTTATTATCTATTCCGGGAATCCAATTGTTTTGCACCAAACCCATGCCGCTCAGGATTCCTGTAATCGCCACCGTCCCAAATGGACCCGCATTAAACGTATGCGGCGGTGCTGCCGTTGATAGCGGCGCCGTCATGGAAGGATTCGGCAGCGGTTGCGGCGTGGAAGGCGCCGCAGCCGGAGCCTGCGCCGGTGCCGACGCATCCCCAGCCGGAGCCTGAGCAGGTGCCTGCTGCTGTCCCAAAGCAGGCAGGCTCAAGACCGCTATCAGAACGAATGTAAGAAGACCACCCCATTGCTTCTTCAAGGTAACGCTCCTTTCAACTTGTGCTTTCGCTACAGCTACGAAGCTTCGTCGCTTCGGCGGGACTTTACGCGGCGGCTTAAGGAAAGACCAACGCAATTTTTCGATAGAACTTATCTAAAACTTTTCGCGTATTGTTTTATGGATTCCTAATCTGCTGGAAAAATCGATCGGCCCGATGCAAAAAACAGGCGGGTTCTTCGCGTATGACGTTTCTTCGCGTATCATTTGATCTGCGCAGAGCATCTCACGCGCCGGGCTACATGATGGAACCGAGGACCGAACAGAAGATCGAAGCGAAGGCGGAATCGCACGCCGGAGCGGCGCGAAATCCTGCCGCCAATGGCGCAGCCATCCGCGCCGAACAGCTCACCCGCCACTACCAAATGGGCGATTCCGTCATCCGAGCCGTGGATGGCATTACCTTGGAAGTGCCAGCCGGCGAATTTCTCGCCCTTCTGGGCGCATCGGGGTCGGGCAAATCGTCATTGCT
This sequence comes from uncultured Acidobacteriota bacterium, assembly GCA_963804535.1. Lineage (GTDB taxonomy): Bacteria > Acidobacteriota > Terriglobia > Acidiferrales > UBA7541 > Palsa-189. The sequence continues at coordinate 15,736 of CAWDQT010000006.1, read as the reverse complement.
CAATTTGCTTGCCGGCCTCGACCATCCGACCTCAGGCGCCGTCTTCGTGCTCGGGCGCGAACTCGGACGCATGACCTCGCTCGAGCTTTCGCGGCACCGCAATCAAACGATTGGCATCGTCTTTCAATCGTTCAACCTGCTTCCGCGCATGACCGTGATGGAAAACGTGGAATTGCCTTTGCGCCTTGCGGAAGTGCCGCGCGCGTTTCGTCCACCGCGCGTGAAAGAAGCGCTCGAGCGCGTTGGCCTCAGCGAACGCCTCGCGCATCGTCCCGGCGAGCTTTCCGGAGGCGAGCAGCAGCGCGTAGCCATCGCGCGCGCCATGGTCAATCGCCCGCGCATTTTGCTGGCCGACGAGCCTACCGGAAATCTGGATAGCAACACCGGCGAAGAGATTTTGCGTCTCATCTCCGAGATCAATCGACCGTCCGATGGCGAAGAGCCCACCACCGTGCTGATCGTCACGCACGAGCGCGGTCTGGCCGAGCGTTACGCAAGCCGCATCGTTACTCTTGCCGATGGACGCATTCACCGAATCGAGCAACGCTGAGACACGAATATGAAAATCGGCGACCTTACTGAACTCGCGACCCAAAACCTTCGCGAAGCAATCCTGCGCAATTCGCTCACGACCCTGGGCATCGCCGTGGGCGTCGCCTCGCTCGTGGCCATGCTTTCGCTTGGCGTGGGACTGCAAGAAATGATCAGCCGCCGCCTGGAACGCAACGGCCTCTTCAACACGGTTCTCGTCCGCCCGCAAACTTCCTTCAACGCTACCGGCCAGATTCGGCGGAACCGCGATTTGGGTACGGATCGGCCCAACGATGGGAACCGCAACGACCGCAACCAGAGCGATTCCAATCGCGACCCCGTGGGCGCCGACATCGTCTCGCACCCGCTCGATCAGGCCTCGCGCCGGGAGCTTGCGCAACTTCCCCACGTGCTCGAGGTGTATCCCGAATTTCGCTTCACGGGCGATCTGCGTTTCGGCCCGGCCGGACATCTGACCCAGGTCACGAGCCTGCCTATGTCCGCTTCAGCCAGCGACAGTCTCGAAGGCATGCAAGGGCGCTTTTTCTCAGCAACCGATGCGCACGAAATCATTCTGCAGGCGGATGCCGCTGCCGATCTCGCCGATTCGCAGCACCTGCAAGCGGCTGACATGATCGGCAAAGATCTGGTCTTGCGCTACGCCGGCCGCGAACCGCTGCCTGCAGCCTCGGCCAGTTCCAATAGGCGCGATCGTGCCGCGGCCGCTGATGATGCGCTGTCCGGCTTCTCTATCATTTCTTCGCGTATATCACTCCGCGTCGTCGGCATCGTTGACGCAGAAACGGTCGCCTCCGGCGCCGGCGCTTTCGCACGGTCGGGCGCTTATGTTCCTCTCGCCGTCGCCGAGGAACTCGGCGTCGTACAGGGCAATGACATGGGCGAAGTTGTCCGTGAATCCGCGCTCGGCAGCAACGGCCAGCATTACACCAACCTTACCGTAAGAGTCGAGAAACCCGGGGACGTTCCCGCGGTCGAAGACTCGGTGCGCCAGATGGGCTATTCGCCTTTTTCACTTCTCGACCTGACGCGCAACCTGCGCCGTGTGTTCGCGATTCTGGATTTGCTGCTGGGCATTTTCGGCAGCCTGGCCCTGGCCGTCGCATCGCTGGGAATCATCAATACCCTGGTCATGGCAATTCTCGAGCGCCGCCGTGAAATCGGAGTTTTGAAGGCTCTCGGCGCCTCCGACAAAGATGTTCGCCAGCTATTCTTTGCCGAAGCCGGGGTGATGGGATTGCTGGGTGGCGTTGGGGGAGTCGTGCTCGGATGGGGTATTGGCCGACTGATTCAGCTGGGCACGAACTACTATCTGCGCCAGCAGCAAATTCCAGCAGAAAATATCTGGACTGTGCCGGTCTGGCTGGTCGCTTCAGCGATCGCCTTTTCTCTCGTCGTCAGCTTGGCCGCGGGGCTCTATCCCGCGACCCGTGCCGCGCGCCTCGATCCCGTCGAAGCCCTCCGCTACGAATAGCCGGGTGGCCTGAAAAATGAAACGGGGCATTCCGCTGAGGGTCGGAATGCCCCGCCTTCCCCTGCCTGCTTCCGCATAAGCAGGCAAGCTTTTCACGCAGCGTTTTCGTCGCCGCCGCGCAGAAAAACGTATCGGTGAATTTCCGCCACCACGCCCGAGCGCCCCGAACTGTCGGCCTCTGTGCGGTGTATACGTCCTAAGCAGCGGACCCGCACCGGCCCGGCCAAAGTGACTTCGTGCGGCAGCGTCAAAATAATTTCCACCGGGGAGCCATGGCTCACCTGCTTGGGCAGGAAAAAGTAGACCCCGCGCGAGCTGACATCTCTCGATTCGGTCTCTGCCTCGCCTACGGCCATCCCGCTGGTCCAGCGGACTGTCATGGGCAGTTTGATTTGAAAACGCCGGGCCGTACGGCGTTCGGGATAAGCCACGGTAGCCTCCGAACTCACATCTTGTCGATTCACACTAACGCAGCGGAACGGGACTGCTCAATAGACCGTTTGTTTTAGTCCTACGGCCTTAAATTACAGTACTTGCGTACTATGGAAATCACTACGGCCGGGATCGGTTTTGTGGCGGGTGAGGCCTCGATAAGACCTTCTATGCGCCTCTGTGAACTCCGTCTAGATTTGCGGCTTGTGTTCTGCGTTTTTACGTTATTCGACCGCGCTGCTTTTTATGATCGATGCGCGCCGGTAAGCCGCGAGTACGTCATCGAGCGAGAGCAGGCCGACGAGGCGCCGCGCGTCCGCCCGATGCACCACCGGCAAAAACGGCGAGTCGCGCATCAAGCGCAGCGCCAAATCGAGCGACTGATCCGCATGCAGACGAGGCAATCGTCCGCTTGGAAGCACCTGCGACAAAAGCTGCGCTCCCTTCCCTGCTTTCGCCGCGTCCAGCAAGGCGCTTTTGTGAACGAGCGTCCATCGGCCGTTGTCGTAAGAGACGAGCAACGGATCCTCAGTCATGTCCGCGAGTCGCGAACACGCGTCCGCCACCGTATCGCCCGCTTTCAGAATCAAGCCCACTGGCTTGCGCATGGCGTTCTCCACCAGCAAAGCCGTCTGCTCCCGCCCCTCTTCCATCGAAGGCAAATCGAGCCCTTCTTCTCGAGTCATCACGTCGAAGATGGGCGTCTCCTGGAAGCGCCTGCCAATGACGTAAGCTATCGCATTCGAGATGATCACCGGCAAGATGATCGAATAGTTCCCGCTCACCTCCAGCACCATGAACACGGAAGTCATCGGCGCGCGAAGGAATCCGGCAAAAAGTGTCCCCATGCCCACGAGCGCATACGCGCCCAGCGGACCCGCCAGATTCGGGAAAAAATGATGCTGCACAGTTCCCACGGCTGCCCCCGCCATCGCGCCGATGAAAAGCGTGGGCGCGAACATTCCGCCGGGCGCACCGCTCGAAATCGAAAGTGACGTTGCCAGCACCTTTAGCAAGGCCAGCGCCACCAACGTGCGCCACAGAAACTGTCCGTGCATGGCCTGATCGATGTATTCGTATCCGGCACCCATAATCTGCGGGAAGCGCAACCCAATGAAGCCAATCGCCATTCCTGCCAGCGCTGGCTGTATGTAAAGCGTCCAGCGCGGCATCTGCCGGGCTCGGCCGCGCACCCATCGCAGCAGTTTCACGAATATCAGTGACATGATTCCGCCGACTACGCCCAGCACGGCATAGGAGAGCAATTCAGTCGCGTGGGCCATGCTATACGGAGGAACTTGGAAAAGAGGTTCCGCTCCCAGGAACAGGCGCATGACCACCACCGCGGCCACTGCCGCCAGCACCACCGCTCCCAGGATGCCCGCGCTCCAGGTGCCGATCACTTCTTCGATCACAAACAAGACCGCCGAAATCGGTGCATTAAAAGCCGCTGCCAATCCAGCCGCCGCGCCCACTGGAGCGATCAAACGAACTCTTTCCCGCGAAAGATGCAGCCGCCGCCCCAGCGCCGACGCGATCCCCGCGCCCATCTGCAGCGAAGGATCTTCGGGTCCGAGCGATTGGCCGCTGCCGATGGCCAGGGCGCAGGTCAAAAATTTGCCGATGACCGTGTTGAAGGGAATGTAGCCGTCATAGATGTATACAGCGGACTTTGTCTGCGCAACGCCGCTGCCTCTCACACGCGGGAACACCCGCAGCACAATGAACGCGAGCAGCAAGCCGGCCACCGTAGGCACCAGCACCACCCGGAGCGGCCCCGGATTGATCCCCGATCCCAACAGCCAAAGCCGCGTGTAATCGATGGTTATGCGGAAGCAAACCACGGCCAGCCCGGAGAAGAGTCCGATAATTACGGATAGCAGTAGGAAGAAATTATCTTCGCGCATCGAAAGCCCGGCGCGCGCCCGTTCCAATGCGTCGAGCACCGCGGCTTTCATGCGCTGTATCAAATTGTTTTTCGGAGCTCCGGGCGGAGTCTCCGAACCGCCCTCGGGCGCATCCTCGGTCTTCACCTGCGCTTGCTCTGCGTGTCGGGCCGACCAAGGTTCGGCTTCAGGCGATCTTTCGCTAGTTCGCTCCGATTCACTCATGGGTGGGATGCGTGCGTTTTTTCGCCAATTCGCACAATTGCGGCATTCGTCGGGTCTGAAGGCGGCCCGCAGTTTTCTGTGGCCGCGGACTCCATCTGAAAAACAAACTCCATCAAGGGATCCAACTGTTCGATGTGCTTGGACAGCGCCACCACAGCCAGTTCGTCGCTGGCTGCGTCGGTAAAAGGAGTCAGGTTCACGCTCGGCGTCGGGCAAGGCAATACCATGCTCCTTCGCACAAGATTCGATCCGCGTCACCGCCGCGTCGTAAGCGCGAATGGCGCGCCGCGCGCGTTCCGTTGGATCGAGCCCCGGACGACTGGGATCAAGTGCCAAAGTCGCCTGCGCGATCGCGAGGTTCTGCATCACCTGCGCCTGCTCCGTTTCTTGCGCTGCGGTATCCGCGCCCTGCGGACCAGACCGCCGCTTCTGCTGCGCACTTTCCCGAATGGCGCCTTCCAGGTACCGAATTGCGTCTCGATCGTTGCCCAACTGAAAGGCCGCCTCTCCCGCCCCCGCCAGGGCTTCGTAGTTGTGGGGATCAAGCCGCAGTGCCTGCTGGAACTGGTCGAACGCGGGCTGCGGCTGGCCTGCTTCCAGCATCAAACGGCCGACCAGAGCATGCAGCGCCGGGTCGGGAGGAACTGCCGCCGCAGTTGCCAGAAGCTCCGATTGCGCTTCCGTCTTTTCTCCATGATCCATTAGATAGTGATAGAACTCCAGACGAGCATCCATCCGCTGCCGCAAAACATCTCCGGCATTTGGATCCCAGATTCCGTAGATCGCGCCGTTGTAATAGCGTTTGGCGTCGGCATCGTTGCCGAGCTGCGCCGCCAAGCGCGCCAATTCCAGATTAATTCGGCTGTTCCCCGGCCCTCGTTCCCACAGATCAAGCAAGTAGGAGCGCGCTTCGTCGGTTTTCCCGGTGGCAATCAGTGCTTGCACAAAGTTGAGCTCGTATTCCTGTTGCTGCTCGGGCGGAAGCTCATGCTGCGCGTAAATTAGAGCCGTCCGGAAATCGGATAGCGCTGCTTCCGCACGGCCAGCCTTCAACTCCGCATTGCCGCGATCGAACCAGGATCGCGCCAGTTCCGCACGCCGCCCGTGATAGAGTCGCGCCGCGAACCCCGTGATGCCAAATGCAATCACCAGCCCAAAAACGCAAAGGAGAAGGATCGTTTCACGCGAATGCAGCCAATAGCGACGCGGCCGCATGCTGCACCGGCACACAATGCTGGCCCTCAGGAATCGTGCGTCCGCATTTCGGGCAAATCTGAGAGGACTCCACCCCTGTTCTCCTGTGCCGGAAGCCGTAATAAGTATCGTATCGCGATAAGTCAGCCTTCGCGAGCCCTTCGGGGACAAGATGTTAAGGCGCAGCAAGCTATGAGCACCGCAACAAAATGTTCAGGCGGGTAGCACCGATATCACTCGGGAAGTGTTCAGGGAAGTCGGAACAGGCAGGATCGCAGAGCTCGCAGTCTTTGGATTTCAGTTCGAGCCGCTGGATGCAGGTCTGGCGTTAATATCTACTTTGGTCTCGTATTCGTGAACGTGCCGCTGCCGCAAAAAATGAATGACCGCCCGGCTTATATCGAAAGAGGCGTAGATTGCGTTCGATCGCCAAATATCGTGAATCGAGAGCACCTGCGCGCGGACGAGCCGTTTGAGTCTGGACTTCGGCCGCCTAGCTATTTCGTCGCTCGGCGCAATCGCCGTCGTTGCCGGGGTTTCGCAGTCGCTCAGTTCCAAAACCGCGAGACTGCCGTCGGTCCAAAGTTCATCGCCGCTCGAGTTTCTCTCTGTCTCCGGCTTTTCGGGACGCTGCACGCGGTAAACATCGGCGACGCATCCGGCGAGGGTTAAGTCACGTACGACTTTTTCGCTCTCTGCATCGATATCGGCGTCTACGTGGTGGATAAATCTTCCCGTCCGAATCGACCAGCTGGCGCCTGTTTCGCGGATGGCACTGCCCGCCCAAAGACCCGGGGCGAGCTGGTTTTCGTTCCAGATCCTGATGTGGTCGCGTTTTTGATAGCTATCGAGACTCTTCTGCAATCGGATATCTGCAGGTTTTCCGGCGAGCCACTGGTTCGAAATCGGCAAGTGAGCATAGCTGTTTAATGAGCTGAAAGCGCGCATCTCACGCAGCACGGACCACGCCGAAACGGAATCGGCATAAGTCCAGCCTGCTGTCTGGAAGGCTGCCTCGATTTGCTCCGGCGAACCTATAAAAGCCAGGTTCACCACGTCGGAAGGCCGTCCGCTGCGCGTTAAGCTGTGAGCCGGCAGGGCCACCAATTTTTCGCGGATATTTTCGTCAATTTCTGCGCCGTGCTGTGTATTTTCCTCTTGCCGTGCTTTTACGAACTCCGCAGGCAGCTCAAGAGGCGCCATCAATCTCAGGCGTAAATCCGTTCCCGCAGGCAAGAAGGTTTCCGGCTCGGGCGAGAATGGGAAGGCTCCGCGCCGCAACAAAAATATCCAGTAAGCCTCTGTATTCCAAAAGGGCAGATGCAACAGGCGCATCGACATCACTTGCTGCGGCGTCGCTTGGCCGCCCACTCCCTTAATGACGCCAGCCTTCACATTTTCGCGCCCGTTCGCAACTTCTTCGACCTTGGTTTTCACGGCGAACGTTTGGGAACCCGCAATGACCTTGTCAAAGTCGATCGTCACTGCGGACGAGCTGTGCCACACCCCGAAGCCCACCCGGCGTACATAGGTAATGCGCCCTTCCACCGTTGTTCCTGTGGCGAAAGCAGCAGAATCATCGCAGTTCGGTGAAGCGATGAGGACTGCCTTTACTGTTGCTCCTATTTTTGAACTGTAGGTGGAAACGGGGTCGGTGAGGCGAATCCAGAAATCCTGGCCTGCGGGAACAACTCTACAGGGCTGATCTTGTGCGTGGCCGCTGGCGCAAAACAGGCAACCAAGCGCTAAAAGGAAAATTCCCTTCGCCAACCGGCTGCGCTCCAGACGACGCAGGCTCGGCGTGCGGAATCGCGCTTGTGCTGTGAGTAGGTCTCGCATTATGGCGCACAGGGGCGCCTTCCCCAGGAGCAGCAACTCCCTAATTGCCCTCGTGACGAGCCCTTTTTTCTTACAGCTAGTGCGTGCTTGGACCTAAGAATGGTGCGCTACAAAATTCGGCTGGTGCTAAGCCTCTGTCCCATACGATGCAGGCACGCGCGCCAGAGGTCATGAAAACGCGTGATTGGTGGTCGCGGATGGGATTATGTAAGAAAAAAGCCCTGCCATGGAGATTTTCGGCAGGGCTTTTTCCAAGTTAATCAACGCGTGCCAGATTTCTCAGGCACGGGCGATCTATTTATTTTCCGCCGGCCTTGATGACCAAGCCGATTCCGAAGCGGATTTGGCCGGTTGACCACGTGCCGGGCACAGTTACGCCGAGTACGGTGGTGCCGGCGATGTGCCTCGGAGTCCAATCGAACTGCGGGACACGCAACGCGAGCCGGTCAGAGATGTTGATGTCTAATCCGCCGCCAATCCCCATTCCCAAACCGGTGGAGGCCACGGCAGGCGTAGTTACGTTCACACCAAGCACTGAAACGGTGGTGGCACCGATACCTTCCCGGATGCCTCCGAACATAGCCTGGGCGAAAGGCGTGACCCTCGATCCGCGGAAGACGACTCGCGGACCGAAAAGGAACTGATAAGAGTTCATGCTATAGCCCGGAATCGTGACGCCGAGAACAGTGGCGCCAGCAACGCTGCCGTATTGGCCACCGAAGTCACCCACGATGCCTAGGTGGTGGGTAAGGTTGTAGTTCGCGGACGCTTGCCAGCCCATGAGCGACTTCCGGGACACTGTCTGCGCCCCAGTCGTCGGGTCGAACGTTGTCACTCCTGGAATGCTGGACATGGAGAAGCCGCCGAACGCCTCCACTTTCGGATAGATCACCTCTTGGGCGAAGCTCGGAATCGAGAAGAGGAACAGGCCGATAGCCAGAAAGATCATTCGTCGCATTTGTTTTCTTTCTCCTCTGAGAGATTTGAACCACCCGATAGAGCGGGGAACGGCTTCCTACACACCCGCTTGGTAACGCGAACCGCTGTACTCACAGTCTATCTGCGCGAGGCCTCGCGGCCAAACTGATTAACTCGGCGGGCGTACCGTTCGGCTATTAACCGAATCAAGGCACCCTTACATCCTACAGAAAATACGATACTTAGTAGTACTAGACCGTACCAGACGGAAGTGCCATCGTCGCGCGGCGTGCTATCAGTTTAGAATCTGGCCCATGCGGCCCCCTGCGTCATCCAACGCGACGGGTAGTCCCGCAGCGGAGCAGTCATGAAGCAAAACCCTAAAGCCGCCTTCCTTGCTCTGCTTGCCGCCGCCATAACGTTTCCTCTACTGACCGCCACTGCACAGGTCAACGGGCCATTAGCGCCGCATAAACCTCAGCCTGCGGCTGGCTCCATCCAGATCGATGTGGAGATGGTGCTGGTGAACGCGAGCGTCACAGATGCCTACGGCCACCCTGTCCCGAATCTGGAAAAGAAGAACTTCCGGCTTTTCGAGGACAATATCGAACAGGAAATCCTCACCTTTTCGAACGAAGATGTGCCGGCTTCGATCGGGCTGCTCTTCGACACCAGCGGGAGCATGGCCGATAAGATGGACGCGTCGCGACAGGCGGTGGTGAAATTTCTACAAAAGTCCAATCCCGAGGACGAATTCTTTCTGATTAGTTTTGATAGTCATGCCGAACTGACCAACCACTTCACCTCTGACATCCAGCAATTGCAACAGCGCATGACATCATTGAAGCCAGCCGGCCGGACTGCCCTTCTCGACGCGATTTATTTGGGCATGGCGCAGATGAGGAGCGCACGTCATGAAAGGCATATCCTGCTCGTCCTCTCCGATGGCGGCGACAATCACAGCCGGCATCATCTGCCGGAGATTCGAAGGCTTTTGCAAGAATCCGACTGTCAGCTTTATGCGCTGGGAATTTTTGATCCCCGCGACATGAAACGAACATCCGAGGAACACGAAGGTCCCGGCCTGCTTTCCGAACTCGTCGAGATGACCGGCGGACACGTTTTCCAATCCGCAAAGTTGAGCGAATTGGCTGATTTGGCCGGGAAAATTGGAACGGAACTTCGAAGCCAATATATCTTGGGTTATAAGCCGACTGACGTTCGCCACGACGGTCGTTGGCACCCAATCAAAGTAAGCCTTCGGCCCACTTACGATCCGCCTCTTACCGCACGCGCCCGCACGGGATACTACAGCCCGCGCGATTAATCGAAAGCGCAACCCGGATTGTTGCGAACTTCATTCTTGCAGCGCCATTCCCTTGACACGGAATTACTATTAAACATAGTCTTGAGCCTATCTGCTGCTCATAGGGTGCCGATGCGCCTCTACTTTCGAAATATCGTTCCTGGTTTTGCAGTTGCGGCTGTTCTCGTTTTGAGCGCTGGCGGTCCGCCGCCGCTCAGGGTAGTCCGGCCGCGCCAAACTCCGCCGCGGCTCAGAACAAAATTCCAACCCCGGGTCAATTCCCTGCCTACAAAGCGCCTCATACCGCCGATGGCAAACCCGACTTCAGCGGCATCTGGCAGGCTTTTGTCACGGCGGATATTGATGTTCAGGACCATGATGCGCAGGCCGGCCCGCATCCGGACTTTATGGGTGCGTATGGCGCCTGGCCGGGCGGACAAGGCATCGTGGAGGGCGGCGAAATTCCGTACAAGCCCGAAGCGCTGGCACAAAAAAAGGCCAACGCCGAAAAGCGCATGGTCGTGAATATCACGAGCGACCCACATCGCCACGACACCGGTGATCCAGAGCTCAAGTGTTACAACCCCGGTGTGCCGCGCGCCAACTATATGCCCTTTCCATTTCAAATCATTCAGGGCACGGATACGGTCCTTTTCTCTTATGAGTTTGCGCGGTCGGTTCGCACGATTTACATGAACCCGAACGACAAGACCATTCCCAAAGATGCCCCAGCCGATAGCTGGATGGGATGGTCACATGGACATTTTGAAGGCGAGACGTTAGTCATCGACACGACCGGATTCGTCCCCTATACATGGTTCGATCGCGCGGGCGATTATCATAGTGACGCCCTCCACGTGGTGGAACGCTACACGCAGGTGAGTCCTTATCACATAATGTATGAAGCCACGATCGAAGATCCGAACGTCTTTACGCGCCCCTGGAAGGTCAGCTTCCCGCTCTACCGCCGTATGGAGAAAAACATCCAATTAGTGGATTTCAACTGCACCGAGTTCGTCTTGGATCTGCTGTACGGTCAATATAGCAAGCGGCCTGGCAAGTGAAGAGGAGGTCCGGATGACTAATCACGTTGCGCATCGATCAAGGACCCTCCAGATCGTCTTGGTGGCTGCTTTGTTTGCCCCCGCATACGTTGCAGGGCAATCCTCGCACGATGCGAACACGAAAATCGCCAATGGCAGCACGAAGTCCGCGGCGAGTACGAGTACAAAGAGTTGGACTATGCCTCGTACTCCCGATGGCCAGCCGGACCTACATGGATATTGGACGAGCGAGAGTTTTACACCCTTGGAGCGGCCTGCTAAATACCAGGGAAGAGAGTTTCTGACTGACCAAGAGGCTGAGGCAGCGCAAAAGGCCGGCCTGCAGCGCGGCTATGACCGCACCTATGACGATCCCGTCGAGGAGCCCGTTTACGATTCCACCACTTTCGGGCTCACTCCCGCCCTGGAAGGATTCTCACCAAACAAGCGCACGTCGCTAATTGTGGATCCGCCGGATGGCAGACTTCCTCCCCGCACGCCCGAGGCGTTGGCCAGACCCAAAGCCATCGGTGACCGCGACTACATTGAGCCCGACGGTCACGGCGGCGGAATCGTACACGCGGACACTCCGAGGGATATCGGGATGCGCACCACTTGCGTTTCGATGAGCGGCGGGCCGCCCATTCTTCCGGGCGCCTACAACAACGGCCTCTACATCATGCAGAGTTCGAACTTTGTTGTGTTGCAAGCCGAGTACGGATCCGAGCTTCGAACAATCCCTCTCGATGGACGCCCGCACGCCTCGGCAAATATCCGTCAGTGGCATGGCGACGGGCGGGGACATTGGGAAGGCGACACACTGGTCGTGGAGACCACCAACTTCAGACCCGAGGCCACCTTCCGCAACGCCAACCCCAAAACTCTGAAGATTACCGAGCGCTTCAAGCGCGTCGCCGCCGATCAGATCGAGTACAGTTTTACAATTGACGATCCCTCTACGTGGACTAAGCCCTGGACGGCCATCGTTCCGCTGCACACCATCAAAGGGCCTCTCTTCGAATACGCGTGCAGCGAAAGCAATATGGACGTGGTGAACATCATGGCGGGAGCCCGCGCGACCGAAAAAGAAGCCCAAAAGCAGAATAAGGGCGTTTCCGCTGCTCCGAGTTCAAAGGAGTAAATCTAAAGCTCTCTCTGCGTCCTCAGCGTCTCTGTGGTCTATCTGTAGGATTTGCTATTTCGCGCGTACGCGACGAAGCACTCTTCTGCTCCCGATTGGCGTTGGTTGTTTGTTTCTCACCTCAGATTGGCTCGAAAATCGACCGTTGTACCCCTTAAAAGCGCTTTCATAAATGCCTCATCTCGCTTCTGCCCTTCATAGTGATAGGGGTAAACGATCTTCGGCTGAAACGCCTTGATACATTCCGCCGTGTCGCCTGGAGTCATCGTCTGCGGCATGTTCATCGGTACGAACGCCACGTCGATATCCTTGACGGCCTTCGCCTCGGGCGTGCACTCGGTGTCGCCCATAAAGTACAACCGCTTGCCGCCAAGCGTAACGATGTAGCCATTGCCGCGGCCTTTGGGATGGTAGACTTCGCCGGGCTTCGGCCCGTGCTGGATGTTGTACATGGGAACCGCTTCGATCCCGACGTCTGCCACGGTTTTGCTTTCGCCGTTCGCCAGCACGACCGTCGGTGCAGCAATCTTCGCGCCCGCCTCGTTCGCCACAGCCATCGGCATGACTACCGGAGCTCCCGGCTTCCGAAGCTTCGTGACCTCAGCGGTATCGAGATTTTCCGGATGAATGTCGGTGATCAGGATCAAATCCGCCGCCTTTAGGGCGTCGAATTTCCCCAACAGCGGAAGCTCCACATTGTCGTATGCAGCCACGGGATCGACCTGTATGACCTTGCCCGCATATTCGAGCTGCACGCTCGAATGCATGATGGGCGTAATCTGAATATCTCCGCCAGAAGCGGGAAGAGTATCCGTTGCAGCCCAGACTACCGCAGCCGTAAGTCCAATCACAAAAGCCAGCGCCAGCAACACTCTTATTTTCACGTTCTTTCTCCTGAGGTTCCCGGACCGTCCGATAGCGAAACCTTATCCCACCGTGAATTCCTACCTGTCAAGTGGGCTTTCACCGATCGTGTCGCGGCCGGGTTGGGGCAAGCCTCACCCTTGACACTCGAGTGATTCAAGCGTAGTTTTTGGCGTAAGTGCGCAGCGCTTCCAGCGAGCTTATTTCTCGGGATACGACTTGGACATGACGAAGGCCGCTCTGCTTTCCCTCTTATTGTTCAGCTGCGCACCGGTGGCGGTTCAAGCGCAGACGTCCGCTCAGCAGCCACCCGCTCGCAACGCCGCAACGCCCGCAGCCGCGGCCAAGACCCCTACACCGGGGGAATTTCCGCCTTATAAACCGCCCCACACTGCGGATGGCAAGCCGGACTTCAACGGAATCTGGCAATCTTTCGTCACCGCCGATATCGATATTCAAGATCACGATGCGCAGGCCGGACCTCATCCGGACATCATGGGTGCATACGGAGCCTGGCCCGGCGGACAAGGAATCGTGGAGGGCGGCGAAATTCCGTACAAGCCCGAAGCATTAGCGAAAAAGAAGGCCAACGCCGAAAAGCGCATGGCCGTCAATATCACCAGTGACGACCGGCGCCACGATACGGGCGACCCTGAGCTTAAGTGTTATCGCCCTGGCCTCCCAAGGGCCAACTATTTGCCCTTCCCGTTTCAGATTATTCAGGGCACAGACAACATAATGATGGTGTACGAGTTTGAGCATACGTTGCGCACCATTTTCATGAAGGAAAATGACAAAGAGGCTCCCAAGGATCCTCCGGCCGATAGCTGGATGGGATGGTCGCACGGACATTTTGAGGGAGACACGCTGGTCATCGACACGACCGGATTCGTGCCCTATACCTGGTTCGACCGCGCCGGCGATTTCCATAGCGACGCACTGCATGTGGTCGAGCGCTATACTTTAGTCAGCCCTTATCACATAATGTATGAAGCCACGATCGAAGATCCGAACGTCTATACGCGGCCCTGGAAAGTAAGCTTTCCGCTCTATCGCCGCATGGAAAAGAACGTCCAGCTAGTGGATTTCGATTGCGTCGAGTTCGTAGAAAAGATGCTGTACGGCCCCTATTACAAGAACCCTGGCAAATAGAATCATCGAGGAGGTTGCAATGGGTAATCACTTTGGGGTCTCATCGAAGACTTTGATGATCGCGGCGGCCGTTTTATTGCTGCCTACATTCGTTCTGGCCCAAACGAAGACGAGTGTCACCGCTAAGGCGGAAACAAAGGCGGCCTCAGCTAAATCGACCGAGAAGAAAACCTGGGTCTTGCCGCGGACTCCGGATGGCCAGCCGGACCTGCAGGGATACTGGACGAGCCTCAGCTTCACGCCCATGGAACGTCCGGCGAAATATGGCAATCGAGAATTCCTGACGGACGAGGAAGCAGCTGAAATTCACAAAGAAGGCATACAACACAGTTACGAGTTCACGTTTAACGATCTTGCCGAAACTCCGGTCTACGACGCGACCGTTTACGCGCTAAGCGCCTGGCAAGAGGGTGTCGCGCCAAACAAGAGAACCTCGCTGGTCGTAGATCCGCCCGACGGAAAAATTCCTCAGCTGACCCCCGAAGCGGCGAAGGTCAGAGGACGCTGCCCGGCGACACGGTCCCAATCAGGACTACGCGGATCCCAATGCGCCAGTAAAAGCTGACGTCGCCGAGGACCTGAATCTGGGCGAGCGCTGCCTCTCCTTTGGCGGACCGCCGATCCTTCCCGGCGCTTACAACAGCAACTTCTTCATCGTCCAAGGCGCCGGTTACGTGATGGTCGAATATGAGTGGAATAACGAGACTCGCATCATCCCACTGGACGGACAGCCGGCTCTTTCGCAAGGAATCCATCGCTGGCACGGAGACTCGCGCGGCCATTGGGAGGGCAACACTCTCGTCGTGGAGACATCGAATTTCCGCCCTGGCGCCACCTTCCAAGGTGCGAACGCGAAAACCTTGAAGATCACCGAGTACTTTACGCGCACCGACCAGAACACGATCGAGTACAAGTTCACGATCGATGATCCGTCGACGTGGACGAAGCCGTGGTCGGCCGTCGTTCCGCTGAGCCACATGGACGGGCCGATATTCGAGTACGCTTGCAGCGAGAACAACAATGATGCAGTCAATATCCTCGCGGGCGCTCGTGCCACCGAGCGAGCCGCCGCGGAGAAGGCCAAGAACATCTCCCAGAAATAATTGAGATGGTGATAGTCTACGGGGACAACAATTTTGGTTTTCAGAGGAGGAACACACATGCGATTGGCTTTGGCGATGGCAATGCTCGTTCTTGCCCTGGGCTTGTTCGTTATTGCGATGCCGGTGCAGGCTCACCACGCCTTCGCGGCAACGTTCGATACACAGAAGCCCGTCGTGGTGCACTGCACGATTACGAAAGTCGAATTGATCAATCCTCACTCCTGGTTCTGGTGTGACGAAAAGGCCACCGACGGCACCGTCGTCAATTGGGGTTTTGAGGGCGGCAGCCCGAATTCCCTGATCCGCCATGGCGTGACCAAGGCCACGATTCCGACCGGGACCGAGCTCGTCATCCAGGGCTATCAGTCCAAAGCTTTCGAGCATAAGGGCGTCGGCGTCAACATGACCTTCCCTGACGGACGAAAATTCCTCTTCGGCGGATCTGCTCCCGGAGCCGAAAGCGAGGTAGCAACTCCTACGAAGGACGAAGTCGCGCCGGTCACCAAGGACGACTCCTCCTCCAAGAAGTAACGAGTAACGCGCTCGTCAACGCTAAAGCTGTATAGTGCGGCTTCGCGCTTGGATGCGCGAAGAGATGCGCTGAAAATGA
>CAWDQT010000005.1:0-76616 GCA_963804535.1 uncultured Acidobacteriota bacterium | reverse complement strand
GAAAGCGCTCGGCTGGCCGCGAAGGCGACTGCTCCCGAGAATGGCAATCGAAGCGCAGAGCGCGGGCGCCATTCCCGCGAGGAAGATTCGCTGCGGCGTCCAGCCCATCGTGAGCAACATCCCGCCGATAGCCGGCCCGACGATGGAGCCCACGCGGCCAACTCCCAGGGCCCAGCCGACTCCTGTTGCGCGCACAGTCGTAGGATAGAAACCTGCCGCCAAAGCGTTCAGACCGGCCTGCGCGCCTTGAATGGCCACGCCGAGCACAAATGTGACCGTCATCATGATGGCGAACGAGTGCGTCAAAAACGCGAGCGAGCCAATGAGCAGCGCAGAGATCGCGAATTGCGCCAACAGTGTCGCGTAGGCGCCAAAAGAATTCATCACGCGGCCTTCGGTGAGCGCTCCGGTAATTCCGCCGAGACTGAAAAGCGAAACCGCGATAACCCCCGCAGAGACGGCCAGGCCCGATTGCCGCAAAAGGCCAGGCAGCCAGTTCACAATGAAATAGAGGATCAGTAAATTCATGAAGAATGGAATCCAAAGCAGAATCGTCCCGGCGGCACGATCTTGGGTGAAAAGCTGGCGGACGGGAAGGCCTTCGCTCTGCTCCTCGCGTGCCGCAACGGCAGGCGAGGAGAGATTGATCTCTGCTGCGCTGATTTCAGGAGCGATTTTTCGCATGATTTTGGAAATCTCGCGTGCGTCCTTTCCGCGCGCGGTGAGGAACCGCACGGATTCAGGCAGAGCTTTGATCAGAATAATCGCAATCACGAGCGGCAATAAGCCGCCGAGATAGAAAACGGAGCGCCAGCCCCAAAGCGGAATCATCACGGAACTAGCCAAACCGCCGACGAGAGCACCGAGCGGCATGCCGCAAAACAGTGCGCCGACAAAGACAGCCTGCAGGCGCTTCGGCGAATATTCGGAGGTAAGCGCGACGACGTTGGGCATCGCGCCGCCAAGCCCCAGTCCCGTCAGGAAGCGAAAGAGGATCAATTGCTGGAGCGAAACAGCGCGAGCCGTGAGCAGCGCGAAAACCGCAAACGTGAGCGCCGAAAGCACCACCGGCCATTTGCGGCCCCAACGGTCGGCGACGGGACCCATCGCCATTGCCGCGATCATCAAGCCGATCAGCCCGGCAGAAAATACGGGACCGAAGTTCTTGAGCGGAATGCCTAGACTTTCTGAAATCGAGGGCGCGAGAAAACCGATGCACTGCGTATCGAAGCCGTCCAGCAACAGCACCAAGCCGCACAAGGCAATCGTGGAGATTTGAAATCGGCTTAGCGGGCGCTCGTCGATAATCTCGTTTACGGTGAGCACGCGCGTGAGGGCGCTATCCACGGGTGGTCTCCCTGTGAGCACAGAGTGTAGAGCATTCGCGAAGTTACTACCAGAAGCGCGGTTTCGTTCTCGCCAGAAGCTCGTTTTGCGGTGTCATGGTTCGCGCATATACTAGGCCGCCTAGATTGGCTCGAAGCTTCTGCATCGCTTTAACGGTCAAATGCGATGACACCCGCACCAAGCAGCTCGCACGCAACCGAAACCGCGCAGGCTCTTGGCGCTCCGGACAAAGTCAGAATCTGGCACATGAGCGCGACGGAATGGCTGATTTGCGCGGTGGCCTGCGTAGGTTTTGCTTTCGATACGTACACGCTGCTCGTTTTGACGCTGATCGTGCGGCCCGCGCTCAACGAAATGCTGCCGGCGAACTCCGGGCCTGCGGTTTTCAATCAGTGGGTGGGAATTCTCTTTTATGTTCCAGCGATTGCCGGCGGCATCTTTGGACTCCTCGGCGGCTATCTGATCGATTTGCTGGGGCGCCGGCGCATCCTGATGTGGAGCATTTTGCTTTACGGCGTGTGCACGTTTGGGACCGCTTACGTTACGAGCCCAGGAGAATTCTTACTTCTGCGCTGCGGGACGTTCATCGGCGTCTCGGTGGAATTTGTGGCGGCGACGGCATGGCTCGCGGAGCTATTTACTCGGCGCGAACAGCGCGAAGCGATCATCGGCTATACACAGGCTTTTGCCTCGACCGGCGGGCTGCTGATCAGCGCCGCATATTATCTCGCGGTAACCTACAGCGCGCGCCTGCCGCTGATTCACGGCGGACACGAGGCTTGGCGCTATACCGCGATGTCCGGACTGATTCCGGCGATTCCACTGATCGTGTTGCGGCCATTTCTTCCGGAGTCGCCCATCTGGGAACGAAAGAAAGCCGAGGGGACCCTCAAACGGCCGAGCTTTGCGGAACTTTTCCGTCCGACGTTTCGCAAAACGGCGCTAATTACATGCCTGATGATGGCCTGCTCCTACGCAGGATCGTTTGGGATGCTGCAGCATTTCGCGAGAATTATTCCAGGCACGCCAGGAGTGCGAATCCTGCCCGTCGCGGCGCAGGAGCAACGCGTTAGCGCATTGCAGGGCGTGCAGGAGATGGGAGGATTAGCCGGGCGCTTCCTGATGGCTCTTCTGGCGGTGCACATTTTGAGCCGCAGGCGTTTGCTGAGGCTGTTTCAGCTTCCTGCGCTCGTTGTGATTCCAATGGTGATGTTCATTCCGGCCGTGCGGGATCGGGACATGTCCACGGCGGGAATATTTGCGCTTGGATTGCTGACCGTGGCCCAGTTCAGCTATTGGGGAAATTATCTGCCACTGGTTTATCCCACATACTTGCGGGGCACGGGTGAAGCCTTCGCCGCGAATATCGGCGGCAGGATGCTGGGCACTTCGGCAGCTTTGCTCGTGACTTCGATGGTGCGATTCATGCCGGGCGGCAACGCGAGCCGGCAGCTAAGCTATGCAGCAGGTATTGTGGGATTGCTGTCGTATGTGGTCGGGTTTGTCGCCAGCTTCTGGTTGCCTGAACCGTCTCTAGAGGCGACACCGGATTAATTCATTTCCTATGGCGTCTTCAGCCGAATGAGACGACGGATGTTGCCCTCGTAAATTTTGCGACGGTCTTCCTCGGAAACATCCAGGACGTCCACACAGCGAATCGTTTCCCGAATATAACCGGCACCTTTTTCGGGATCGAACGGAGAGTCGGAGGCGAAAAGGACCTGGTCCGCTCCAAAGAAATCCAGTCCGCAGCGAATTGCAGGACCAGAACCAAACGTCGCCGTATCCGCGTAAAACATTTTGAAGTATTCCTGGGGCCGTTTTTTCAGACGGCGCAGATAAACCGTCAGATCTTCTTCCTCGGTGCGCACGCCAAGCTGATCGAGCCCGGGGCCGGTGCGTCCTGAAAAATAAGGGACCATGCCTCCTAAATGGTGCGTAATGATTTTGATTTTGGGGAAGCGATCGAAGATGCCGGCGAAAACCATGCGGGCCATAAAAATACTCGTCTCGTAAGGCCAGCCGAAAACCCACCACAACTCGTATTTCGATTTTTTCTCGGTCTGATAATCGGGGAAGCCCGAGCCGCGCGCCGGATGCACCCAAATCGGCACATCGAGTTCGGCCGCTTTTTCGAAGATAGGCAGGAAATCGGGTTCATCGAGCGGGCGGCCATTTACGTTCGTGAAAGTCTGCACCCCGGCAGCACCAAGTTTTTTCACGGCGCGCTCGACCTCTTTCACTGCGGCAGCGGGATTATTCATCGGCAAGGAGGCCACAAATCCGGCAAAGCGATTAGGGTGCTTGGCTATTAACTCAGCTAAACCGTCATTGGCGATTTCGGCGAGTTCCGGCGATTTTTGCGGATCGGCAAGGGCTTCGATAGGCGGCAGCGGCATGCAGGGCACCTGGATGTACTCGCGGAACTCATCCATGATGCGGAAGCGAACATCGAGATCGACAAGGGAAGGAATTTCCGTCACACGCTTTTTGATGGTGACACCACGTTCAGGAAGAGCCAACATGCGGTCATAGAATTTTCTGGGAAAGATGTGGCAGAAGATATCAATTTTCATCAAGGCCTCGAACTATTTCACCCCAAAACGGCAAGAGATGTGTAGCTATTGAAAGCGCGGTGGAAGCTATCAAGGGCGTTGAGATAAGTCAATCCATTGGCAGACCGACGTAATTTTCAGCCAGCGACTGTGAGGCCGCGCGCGAACTGGTGAGATATTCGAGCTCGGCAAGCTGGCGGCGCTGATCGAAAGCGTTGTCATCGTGGAAGCGATGCAGCATGGACGTCATCCACCAGGAGAAGCGCTGCACTTTCCAAACGCGGTCCAGGCAGGTTTCGGAATATTTTTCGAGCAAGTCCTTCCGTCCCGAACGATAGAACTCAGCGATGGCGCGAGCCAGAACGCGGACATCGGCAACGGCGAGATTCAGGCCTTTGGCGCCGGTCGGGGGAACTATGTGGGCGGCATCGCCGGCAAGAAAAAGACGGCCGTACTGCATCGGCTCGACGACGAAGCTGTGCATTTTTGCGACATTCTTCTGCAGGACTGGCCCTTCGACTAGCTTCCAGCCTTCTTTGGAGGACAAGCGAATTTGAAGCTCCTGCCAAATCTTCTCGTCAGGCCAGAGGCTAAGATCCTCGTCCGGCGTGCACTGGATATAAAGACGGCTGATCTGCGGCGTACGCATGCTGAGCAGGGCGAAGCCGCGTTGGTGATAGGCGTAAATCAGTTCCTCTGAGGATGGCGGCGCCTGGGCGAGAATGCCCAGCCATGCGAAGGGATAATCCCGCTGGTAAACAGTGAGAGCACTTGCGGGAATCGAGGGACGGCAGATGCCGTGGAAGCCGTCGCACCCGCCTATAAAATCGCAGACCAATTCCGCTTGCTGCCCTTTATTCTGGAAAAGAATTCGGGGATGTTCAGATTCAAAATCGTGCACGCTCACGTTTTCGACTTCAAAGAAGATCGGGCCGCCGCTCGCGTGACGCGCATCGACGAGGTCTTTTATGACTTCGCCCTGTCCGTAGATCGTGATAGAACGCCCGGTCAAGTCCGCGAAATCGATGCGATGCGTGCGGCCGCAAAAACGCAGATTGATGCCGTGGTGCACCAGTCTTTCGCGCTTCATCCGCTCGCCGACGCCCATTTCGGCGAGCAAGTCGGCCGTGTTTTGCTCGAGTAAGCCGGCGCGAACGCGCTCCTGGCAATATTCGCGGCTGCGTGATTCGAGCACCACGGACTCGATACCCTGCAGATGCAGCAATTGGCCGAGGACGAGCCCGGCGGGACCGGCGCCAACGATGCCGACTTGAGTGCGGATCTGCTTCATATGCTCGGGCGCCCGATTTATCCCGCAGGAACGGCGGCTCCGGAAAGAAATTCGCGGAGAGCAGAGGTGAACTGAGACGCAGCTTCGATATTCGATAAATGCGACGCATCCAATTCGAGGTAGCGGGCGCCGCGAATCATCGAAGCGAGCGAGCGTCCTTGGGCGGGAGGAGTGGCGGGATCGTGCGTGCCGGAAATGATCAAAGTGGGAGCGAGCACCCGAGAGGCCTGCTCGGTAAGGTCGGCATCGCGGATGGCTTCGCAGCAGGCGATATAACCCTGCGGCGGCGCGTCGAGAATCATCCGCCGGACCCAGGCAACGATTTCGGGCGATTGCGCAATAAATTTCGGCGTGAACCAGCGCTCGATCGCCCCAGAAACGATCGCGGGCATGCCGCCTGCCCGAATCGCGGCGATGCGAGCGTTCCAAACCTCAGGATTGCCAATATGCGCGGCGGTATCGCAGAGGACG
Source organism: uncultured Acidobacteriota bacterium (assembly GCA_963804535.1). Lineage (GTDB taxonomy): Bacteria > Acidobacteriota > Terriglobia > Acidiferrales > UBA7541 > Palsa-189. The sequence goes on along the minus strand of CAWDQT010000005.1, from coordinate 70,952 downwards.
AGGCGAGCGAAGCGGTCCGGAGCATTTGCGCCGAGCCAGATTCCCGCTTGCCCGCCCATCGAAAGACCGCAGAAGTGCGCGTGGCGAATTTCGACCGCATCCAGCAGCGTAAGAATATCGTTGCCGAGTTGTTCCTGCGAATAAGGCCCGGGCGGAGCGGCGGAAAGCCCATGGCCGCGAGTGTCGTAACGGAGGATGCGAAATTCGTCGCGTAGCGCGGCGACCTGCGGATCCCACATCGACAGATTCGTCCCCAACGAATTGGAGAAGACGATTACGGGCGCGCCCGGCTTTCCTTCCAGGCGGTAACGAATGCGGACGCCATTGGCTTCTATAAAAGGCACGGATGATCCTCAATCAAGTTTTCTGTTGCGCGTTCATTTCTTTGCGCTGCTGCGAGCGGACAAGACCCTTTCGGTCATCTCCTCGGCAGAACCGAGATAGTTCGCAGGATCGAGCAAACGAGACAGTTCGGCGCGAGAAATATGGCCGCTGACGTCCGGGTAGGACAGAAGCACGTCAGCGAAATCGCGCCCGTCCTTGACGGCGCGCCTCGCGGCTTCTTCGACGATCTTGTGCGATTTTTCCTTGCCCAGCCGCTCCCTCAATGCGAAAGCGACCGCCTCGGCAAGAACCAGACCGTGGGTCACATTCAGGTTCTGCGACATTTTCTCGGGATGAATCTCGAGGCCGGCGACAATTTCGTTCGTGCGCGCCAGCGCTCCTGCCGTCAGACGGAAAATCTCGGGCAAAGTCTCCCATTCGGCATGCCACCCGCCCAGGCCGCGCTCGTGCTCCTGCACCATCGCTGTCAGCACCGTAGAGACGAGCGCTGGAACGCGAAGAGCGGCCGCGAGGATGACTGCGGAGCCCACCGGATTGCGTTTGTGGGGCATGGTGGAAGAACCGCCTCGGCCAGGGCCGGAAGGTTCAACAACTTCGTCGATTTCCGTCTGGGACATCAGGGAAATATCGCGTGCGATTTTACCGAGCGAGCCCACCAGCAAGCCCAGCGACGCGGCAACTTCCGCCAAGCGATCACGATGCGAATGCCAGGGGACCTCAGGCAAGTCCAGTTTCAATTCACGGGCAAGCGCAGACGCTAATTCCAAGCCACGGTCCCCAACCGCAGCGAGCGTCCCGACGGCGCCGCCAAACTGAAGAACCAAAATTTGCTTCCGCGCGTGGCTTCAAGCGTTCGAGGTGCCGTTCGACGGCATCCAGCCAGCCGGCCACTTTGAGTCCGAAGGTGACGGGCGGCCCCTGCTGCAGCCAGGTGCGTCCGGCGATCAGCGTTGACTTGTGAGCTTCAGCAAGCCGGGCCAGAGACGTTGAGAGACTCGCCAAATCGCGGTCGAGAAAATCGAGTGCCTCGCGCATTTGGAGCACAAGGCCTGTATCAATGGCGTCCTGGCTCGTAGCGCCCCAGTGGACGAAGGAAGCGGCTTGTGGACTGGTCTTGGCTACGAGCTCGGTCAGGGACTTAACCATCGGAATGGCCACGTTGCCCGAAAGCGCGGCTGCGCGGGCCAGCGACTCCATATCGAATAATTCGGCACGGCATTGAGATTCGATCGGCGCAATCACACTTTTTGGAGCGATGCCGCTTGTAACGAGCGCCCGGGCAAGGGCGGCCTCGAAATCGAGCATGCACTGGAGGCGGCGATGATCGGAAAAGACCTGACGCATCGCGTCTGTAGTGAACAAAGGATCCAACAGACGGATGGGTTCGGGGGCGGCCAAATTGTTCATCTCTTGAACTGTAACTGCGGACGGATTCTAGTAGTCGAAAAAGACGGTCTCACCATCGCCCTGCATCACAATGTTCCAATCGAATAAGTTCTCGGGTGCGTTCTGAGCGCCGCGCTTGCCGGCACGCGTGGCCATGAGTGTCGACCGCCGGTCCGGTGGAACCTGCCTTAGGACAGCGTCATCGACATTGCCGGGCTCATCGGGGAAATAGAGGCGAGTTCGTAGCGGTTTGAGCAGCCCGCGAGAAAAAAGTGTCACGACGATGTGCGGAGCCTGCAAAGACCCATCGGGCGCAGGTACTCGTCCTGGCTTTATGGTCGAGAATTTGAATTCGCCATGGTCATCGGTTTCGATACGCCCAAAACCCAGGAAGCGCGGAGAGGCTGAATTCCGCGGAGAAAACTCGCTTGGATAACGGCCCGCGGAATCGGCCTGCCAGATTTCGAGTACAGCGTCGGGGACAGGTTCCCCATCTCCGTCGAGGACCTTGCCACGAATGGTGATGCGCTCACCAGCGACGCCTTCGGCGACGAAATTATCTCGTTCGAGATAAACCATACCCAGATGAAAAAACGGGCCAACGGTCTGAGATGATGCTGGCGGCGTGGTCATTTCGATTTTCCGAATGGCGCGGAGGCGCTCACGCATGTACCTCGACGGGCGTAGCCAGGCGGCCGCGGAGAACAATATCGAAATGATATCCGAGCGCATGACCGGGCATCGTTGTGTCCCAGTCGAAGAGAGAGATCAGGCGCTTGCGCGCGTTTTCATCGGGAACGCTGTTAAGAACCGGATCGAACGGCAGCAGAGGATCTCCAGGAAAATACATCTGCGTGACCAGGCGCGAGAGCAGTCCGGCACCGAAGAGTGAGAAGTGAATGTGCGCCGGACGCCAGGCATTGGGATGATTCTGCCAAGGGTACGCGCCCGGCTTTATCGTAACAAAACGATAACGGCCTTCCCTATCAGTCAGCACGCGTCCGCAGCCCGTGAAATTCGGGTCCAGCGGGGCATCGTGCTGATCCACGCGATGACGGTACCGCCCTGCCGCATTGGTTTGCCAAACCTCAACCAGAGCTCCGGGAATTGCGCGCCCTTCTTCATCTAATACTCGCCCGCTGACGATTATGCGTTCACCGAGGGCTTCGCCGCTGTGCTGGCGCGTCAGGTCGTTATCGTTTTCGCCGATGTCACTATGGCCGAAGACGGGGCCGGTGAGCTCAGACAAGGTGTGCGGCAACAAAATCAGCGGCTGTTTTGGGTGACGTTTGGACGTCGAAACGTACGGCGGGTAGAAGTAGTCCGGCTGTGTTCCGGCGGCTGCGCGCTGGTAACTCGCGGCTTTCATGAGCTTCCGAACGTGAATGTAACTGGCGAAGGAGCCAGTGGTCAAGCGCTCTGACGGTGCAACCGGCGGAGGCGAGGCGCAAAATGAAAGCCAAAACTGCGGGCAGAGAAGTCAGGACGGCTGCGAAGATTTAGGGTAATGCATATCGAATTCTTCCAAGGTCTCCACGATGATCCGGGAAATCGCGAGATTGCGAAACCATTTATGGTCGGAGGGGATAATGAACCAGGGCGCATATTCCGTGCTGCAGCGGGAAAGCACGGCTTCGTAGGCGGTAACGTAATCATTCCATCGCTTTCGCTCCCTGGGATCCGCTTTTGAGTATTTCCATTTTTTGCGCGGATCATGAAGCCTTTCCTGAAAACGCTTCTCCTGCTCTTCCTTGCTGATATGCAGAAAGAATTTCAGGATCTTGACGTCATTCTCCGCAAGGTTTCTTTCAAATCGATTAATCTCGCCATATCGAGCTTTCCAAACTTCCTTGGGAACGAGTTCGTGCACCCGCACGATCAAAACATCTTCGTACTGCGAACGATTGAAGATGCCGATCATGCCTTTTTCAGGCACTGCCTTGTGAATGCGCCAGAGGAAGTCGTGGGCCAACTCTTCGCTATTCGGCACCTTAAAGGAGGTCACCGAACAGCCCTGCGGACTGACACCGGACATCACATGGCGAATGGTTCCGTCCTTGCCGGCAGCATCCATGCCCTGCAAAACGATCAGAAGCGCGCGTTTTTTTTCGGCGTAAAACAGATCCTGCAAATCATTGAGGCGCTTGAGGGCTTTCTGGAGCTTGTCCTCAGTTTTGTCGTCGTTTTCGTAGCCCAAAGTATCAGCGGCGTCAAATTTAGCGAGCTTGATTTTCTTGTCCGGCGGGACGATCAATTTGCGGCTGAAGTCCAAGCAAAGAACTCCTGAAATGAGGTAAGGGAGCTTAAAGCTACTTATCTAATTTGCCTTAGTGCCGCTCGGACCGGGCTAGAGCGCTCCCTCATGCATCCGATGTGGCTTCAACGACGCTTGGAAGGAAGAAGCGGCGTCGCGACGCTGGCTGCCATTTCCCAAAAATCCTCATCGGTAACAAATTCCACTCCGGCCTCGGTTTCGCCGGAATCCTTCGAGCGTGTCCAGGCGACGCGCCCCCCCAACCGACGGCCATTGTCGAGACGAACACAGGTAAGGACGTCACCCGTGTGCAGTTCATGCCGGCACAAGAAGCAAAAGCCATGCACGCTCAGTTGGAGCGTTTCGGTTTTCTCCTCCCAGGGCTTATCAGCATCTTCCGAGCGAACGAGAATCGGGATGCAGGCGCGCACGCGAGCTCCGCGCCGCAATCGTGCATAAAGGTCCGAGGCCCACAAGAGAATATCAAGCAGCTGAGCCCTCTCCAAATTATTGAGAGCTTCCGCGGCGCAAGCGATATTCGTCGCTTCGCGCATACACTCTTCCAGGAAGTGGCTGGCCGATTCCCCTTGCTGAGTGTGGAATTCCGGCTCCTGAATCTGCCCGGAGATGAACTCCAGATGCCGGTAAGCCCCAGTGAGAAAGTGTGTGCGGCACACTTCTCGTTCGTCGAGCGAAGCCACGGGAGCTTCGGGACACGCGTCGGCTGCGCATTTGAGAGGCACGTAGTATCGCCCGCGGAGAAGAGTTCAAAAAACGGCGAGTCGACCCATAGTACAGCAAAGAGACAAGGATCAGAATGGCTCGAAAGTTTGGCTTCTCGAATGAATTACCGGCCCGCCCGTTTCTAATGGGCCCCGGCATTGGCGGCGAGCAATTCGCGCGCTGCCGCTTCCGCAGCGGCTCCAAGAAGAGGAGCTTCCTCGTTGAGCACCACATGAATGGGGGTGTGCGACAGCAATTCCTGGAACTTCTCTTTTTCGCAGAAGGCGGCAAAAAATTTGCCGTTTTGGATCTTGGGCAAAATCTTGGGCGCGATGCCACCCGCGACGAAGACGCCGCCGCGTGCGAGCGCCTTAAGCGCCAGGTTGCCGGCTTCGGCGCCGTATAAGGTGACGAAAAGATCCAGCGTTTCGACGCAGACGGGACACGTACCCTCGAGACCCAGTCGCGTGATTTCCGGCGCAGGGTCCGCTCCGGGCTCATCGAAGGTGGAATGGCGGACACTTTTGTTCAGGAATTCGTGTAGTGTGAGAAAGCCGCGGCCGGAGATGATCAACTCGAAGCTGACGAATTTATAGACTTTCTTCAAATAGCGAAGCAATTCGATCTCTCTTTCGGTCCGCGGAGCAAAATCCGCGTGCCCGCCTTCGCTTGGCATGACGATGTAACGGTTGCCATTCCACGTGAGCATGGCTTCTCCCAACCCGGTACCGGCAGCGATCAGGGCCTGCGTGGCATGAGGAGCGGGTAAACCTTCGTTAAGAGTCAAAAGCTCCGCAGGTGTGAGGCAGGCAAGGGAATAGCCAGTAGCCTCCAAATCATTAAGCAGAACAACGTGGCGGGTGCCAAGCTGGCGTTCGAGCGCATCGCCGTCGACCGCCCAACTCAGGTTGGTGATGCGAACTCCGCGGCCGATTACGGGCCCGGCCACACCGAATCCGGCGGCGGCAATCTTTCCACGAGGCGAAGCGGAAAGGAAATCTTTTCCGCGAGCGAGAAAATCCTCGACGATGTCATCGAAGCGCGTGAATTCGTGATTGGGATAACGGTGAATGAAAATTAGCCGGAAACCATCGCCATTTTTTTCCATCAAGGCGAGGTTCGACTTCGTTCCTCCAATGTCCCCCGCGAGGATCACGATTTTCCTTTCGGAATTGACTGCGACTGTGGGGCCGGAATCTTCGCTGCCGCTTCCTCATCCACAAAGAAAAGCCGCTCACCCTCGCGCGGCGTGACCATTTGGGCGGGCAGAGGCGGATCCGAATGTTCGCAAAGCACTGTGCGCAGGATCGAAGCCTTTTCGGTTCCAGCGACCAGGAAAACGATGCGGTGAGCGCCTTCGAGGACAGGAAGGGTGAGCGTCATGCGCCGGGCGCCTAATTTCGGAACCAGGGGAGTGCTAACCCAGCGAGAGGTCTCGCGCACAATTTTGGAACCCGGAAAGAGAGAGGCCGTGTGCCCTTCGGTTCCCAGACCCAGAAAAATCAAATGAAAGCGCGGAAAGCCTCGATCGTCGATCGGCAGGAATTTGCGGAGTACCGCCTCATAATTGTGAGCGGCGCGCCCGATATTGGGATCTTCCGCCTCCATGCGGTGAACGTTGGCAGAAGGTATGGGGACGCGGACGAGAAGTTCACGGCGTGCCATGCCGTAATTGCTTTCGGGGCTGTCCGGCGGCACAGCGCGTTCGTCTCCCCAGAAAAGATGTACCCGAGGCCAATCGACTTGCGCGCGAAACTCAGGTGTGGCGAGAAGGCGATAGAGCTCGCGGGGTGTTGATCCGCCCGAGAGCGCGACATAGAAATTGCCGTCCTTGGCGATACTTTGCCAAGCCCAATCTACGAAGCGGCGCGCTGCCAGGCGAGCCAATTCGGGCACGTCAGCACAAACGAATACGCCGGGCAGGATTTCGCGCGGAAGCATCTCAGGGTTTGCGCCAGTGCCGTCCATCGAGGCTCAACAGCTCGTCGGCTTCACGCGGCCCCCAACTCCCAGCGGGATAGGGGTATACGGAGCGACCTTGATTTTCCCATGCATCGAGTATCGGCTGCATGAAAGCCCAGGCAGCTTCAACGCCATCAGCACGGTCGAAAAGAGTGGCATCCCCACGCATGCAGTCATTCAAAAGCGTAGCATAAGCGCTGCGTTCGCTGGCGCCAAAAGCGGCCAGATAGCTGAAATCCGTCGAGACACTCGACAAGCGTAATTTTTGTCCGGGCACTTTTACGTGAAATCCGACCGAGATGCCTTCCTCGGGCTGGATATTCAGCACCAGGGTATTGGTATCGAGCGCCTGGCCACGAAAGAGCAAATGTGGCGCGCGCCGGAAATTGATGGCGACTTCGGTAACGCGGCGGGCCATACGCTTGCCGGTACGGATGTAAAAAGGCACGTCGGCCCAGCGCCAGTTATCGATCAAGACTTTGGCGGCGACAAAGGTCTCCGTGTCCGAATCGGGTTTGACGCCGGGTTCCTGACGATACCCCGCTACGTATTGACTATCGATCTTGCCCTCAGTGTATTGACCTGCCACAACGTTCGTCGCCACCGTCTCCGGCGTGTAAGGCCGGAGGGCCTGTAAGACTTTCAATTTTTCGTTGCGCAGTGCAGTGGCATCGAAATTCGAGGGCGGCTCGATCGCCGTCAACGAAACCAATTGCAAGAGATGGCTCTGAACCATGTCCCGCAGGGCGCCCGTCGTTTCATAAAAGGCGGCGCGCTGCTCCACTCCGAGAGTCTCCGCGGCGGTGATTTGGACGTGGTCCACGTAATTGCGATTCCAAAGCGGCTCGAAAATTCCGTTTCCAAATCGCAGCGCCAGAAGATTTTGGACCGTGTCTTTCCCAAGAAAATGATCAATCCGATAGACCTGCGTCTCATCGAAGGCTTCAAGAATTGTGCGGTTGAGGTTTCTAGCCGAGGCAAGGTCGTGGCCAAAAGGCTTTTCGACGATGATGCGGACCCACGAGTTTTCGGTCGCTGGCCTCGCCAATCCCGCTGTGCGAATTTGCCCGATCACCTTGGGATAAACGGCGGGCGGCGTTGCGAGATAGTACAGGCGGTTACCCTCGAGATGGCGCTCCCGGTCGAGTTCTTCAAGGCGGCGCGAGAGCTTCGCAAACGCATCCGGCTGATCGTAATCCCCGGCGACGTAGACAAAGGACTGCGCGAAGCTGCGAAGGTCTTCGTCCTTGACCTTACAGGTACCGTCCTCGCGCACGGCTCGCGCCACAGAATCCTGAAAAGCGGCGTCGCTCATTTCACTGCGGGCGAAACCCACTATGGAGAATCGCCGGGCGAGCGACTGGCAAGCCGCCAATTCGAAGAGCGCAGGAATCAACTTGCGGCGGGTGAGATCGCCGGACGCGCCGAAAATCACGATCGCGCAGGGATCGGCCACCGCGACCGAACTGCGTGCGTCCAGAGCTGTGGTTTCGGCAATGTCATTTGTAATCGAAGCCATGAGATCATCCTCCTGCAAAGGCCGGTCTAACGCCATTTTCCGCCAACGAAGCGCGCAATTGTTCAGCAGATTGGAAGAGAATCGTGCCCATACCCAAGGCTTTCGCCGGTTCCAGGTTCGCGGGACGGTCGTCTATGAAAATACACGCTTCCGGAGCGCGCTGCGTGATTCCCAGCGCAAGTTGATAGATGAGCGGGTCGGGCTTGCGGACTCGCAGATAGCAAGAAGTGAAAAAGCAAGCAAAGTTCCGGGTCAGGTCGAATTTACGGATACGGTAAACATTCAGCTCTTCCGATTCGTTGTTCAAAGCGGCCAGGAAGTAACGACGGCTGGCAGTCAGTTCGTCGAGCAAAGCGCGCGTCTCTTTGTTTTCGCGCGACTGCGCAAAGATGAAGTTTTTGAACTCATCCTTGGTGAAGGGCCGTTCACGGAAGAATACCGTTCGGTCCAGATACGTTTCGAAGGTGATTTGCCTGGTTTCGAACTCGACTTCAGCAGCGCGGTGCCGTTTTTCTAGGTCAGACGCATCCAGTGAAAAACGCCTGGCGGCCTCGGTGCGCGCAGACTGATCCCAGCCATTCGAAAGTATTACTCCTCCAACATCCCAGAATATCGCGGCGATATTGTCCATGGCTTAGTCAATTGGCAGGAATGTCGATTCTTTTCGGTCTTCCCTGTTCCCTTTCGGACGTAAATTTCGCGGGCATCGTCACTTCCAATTGTCAAATAGCCGATCGCGATGCGGAAAACACCTGGTCGATTGCCCGGCGCAAGCTGGATAAACCCGCGGGCGCACCTTCCGTGAGGTGAAGGCGCAACACCGGTTTCCCCAGTCTCGCCAACGATTGCATGTCACCCAGAGCCTGGGCCATTTCCAACTGGCCGAACGTATACTTCGCGCCAGGTATGGGCAGGTCCTCGGATTTCTCCGAAGTGATCATCAAAAATATGCCGGAGACCGGTCCACCCTTATAAAGCTGCCCGATAGAGTGCAGGTAGCGCGGTCCGTAACTGAGCAGCACCGGCAGGCTAAGACGCTCGGCGAGTATCGTTCGAAGCGAATTGAGCTCGGAGCTGTTAGCTGCATCGCGCGCCACGTACGCAAGTATCGCGACGTAATCGTCAGGGCGGCGCTCGGAAAAAAACGTACGCAGTGCGGCGGCGAGTTGCAATGTAGAGATGGCCCCCCGCACGGCACCGTCGGCATAAAGTTCGATTCCCGATTCCACCAGGCGTGGAGAGCCGAGCGGCATCTCCCCGGAACTTTCGAAGACTCTCCAGAATCCGTGCGGTATTATCCTTACTTTCCTGCACATTGGGTTCGTCAAATGGATCGACGGCCAGCAAAGCGCAGGCCAATGCGCTAGCTATCTCCCACTTGAAGAATTCGGCGCCCAATTGCGTCACCGACTTGAATTCAATTTCCACGACGGGCGCGCCGCGCTGTTTCAGCGCGCGCAGAATCGGTTCCAATGTTGCGTGATCCTCGCCCTCGAGGAGTAGAGCAGCGGTAACACATCCGCGCGCAAGGACGTCGATCGGCAGGGCAACGCCTCCGGCAACCGGGACAATTCCCCGTTCCTCTTTTCCCGTACTCTCCGCGATGAGTTGCTCGATCCAATCAGCCAAGGGCGTCAACTTCGGCGTAGAGAGCAAGACGAGTTTGTCATCGCCCCTTCGGGCGGCTGCACCCAGCAAAGAGCCCAGTTGTAGCGCCGGATTGGCATCGGCTTCACTTTCTGGACCGCAGGCTGCACGCATTTCGATGGCGCCATCCAGGACGGCGGCAATATCGACTCCCCAAAGCGCGGCAGGCACCAGCCCGAAGTAGGAGAGCGCCGAATAGCGCCCGCCGATGTCCTCGGGATTGCGAAAGGTCAGGCGGAAATCATATTCCTCGGCCAAATGGTCCAAATAGGATCCGCGATCGGTGATGGCGAGGAAACTGCGTCCCACCGGACGAATACCTGCCTGAACAAGCCGCCGATGAAAATAAAAGAATTGCGACAGCGTCTCGATCGTTTTGCCGGACTTACTGGCCACCACAAACAAGGCATGGGGCAGGTCAATTGAACGTTCCACCTGTTGGATCGCGGCGGGATCGGTTGAATCAAGTACGAAGAATTGTCTCCCCTGCGGCGCGGGAAATATCAGCGAGAAAACCTCTGCCCCGAGGCTCGAGCCGCCCATGCCCAGCAGCACGATGTCGCTCACACCGGAATCTTTGATGTCGCGGGCTAAATCCTGGAGCGCGGGCGCTTCCGCTCGCATGGAATCGAGCACGCCTATCCATCCGAGCCGATTGGCAATTGTGCGGGCGTGTTCGGAGTCGTCCTTCCAGAGGCCAGGCTGTCCGGCCCACAGTTTCTGAACGGCTTCGCCCGCTCGAAGCCGATTCGACTCTTCTTCGCACACGTCTGCCAGATAACCGGGTGAAATTCGCTGCGCTGTGAGGGGCATGGTGTCCTCTAGGCCGCGTCAATGGGAAGCCCGAATCAGACTATCTCTTTTTGGCAGAATCGGCAGAATATAGCAACTTCTGTACGTTGCCTCGGCATTCTCGACGAACCTTAAAAATCCCGCCATTCTGCCGGTCCTAGGAATTTCTCCATCAATGCAGTATGTTTAGAGACGGAAACTCAAGATTGGTTATCTCGATTTGGAGGCGAACATGGCTGACGAGCGTTCTGGTCCGCCGAAGTCCGCGGGTACGGCTTCGACTCAGACGGGCCCGCACACGGTGATGTGCGTGAAATTCGGAAAGAAAATGGAGGGCCTTGATCGCGTGCCCTGGAAGGGCGAACTCGGCCAGAAGATTTATGAAAATGTCTCCAAAGAAGCCTGGAAGATGTGGATCGAACATTCCAAGATGATCATGAACGAATACCGGCTGAACCCGCTGGACGCGCAGTCCCAAAAAATCATGGAAGAGCAGATGGAGCAATTCTTTTTTGGGGAGGGAGCCAAGCTGCCCGAAGGTTACATCCCGCCGCGTGCGAAAAGTTAGGCCTTCCGGATTTCTCGTCTCAGGTCATCAAGCAAACAGGACGAACGCCGAGGGGACGATCAGGGATTAGTCTGCCCCGATACCGGATGCGCCACCGGCAATCGGGGAGCAATTGTAAATCGTAATACGTCGTGCGCCTTTCGGAGCGCCGCCTCTGCCAAGTCTGGCGTTTTTCCTCGCGCGAAAATGAATCCCAAGTAGCTCGAACCTTCCGGCCAGGCGGCGATAAAGTCGCGCAGCCGAGCCGTGATTTGAATTTCGCAAATACCGGGAACGGCGAGTGCTTCCTCCGTTCCTTGCACCTCCTCGAGGATCCCGCTCCGGGGCACAGGGATCATCATCACGCCGGCAGCATCTGGCTCCCTCTGCAAATCCGCGCCGGGTAGCCTCAGGGCCTTGCGGATCAGCAATTCTTCCAGGAAGATTCGCTGCCGGCCAAAGCGCAGCACCCGCGAACAGAGGCCGCCAATGGGACGCGGCGCTACTTCGAGGATCCAAGGTCCCTGGTCATTCACGCGAAATTCTGCGTGCACGGGTCCTTCGGTGAGGCCGAGCGCCCGAACGCATTTGCTGGCGCATGTAGATATTTGTTTCTGGATACCCTCGGGCAGCCGCGATGGAGTCACGTAAATGGATTCCTCGAAATAAGGACCTTCGAGCGGGTCGGGCTTATCGAACAACGCCAACACGCGCAATCGACCGCCGTCGAGAACGCCCTCAAGCGCAACTTCAGTGCCAGGAATATAGCGCTCCACGAGCAATCGATCGAGATCGGCCTCCTTGGTGACTTGCAGCTCGGGCGAAGCCAGCAATCGCGCAATGCGCTCGACTGCCGCACCGAATTCAGCGGGATTGTCAGCTCGAATCACGCCTTGGCTTGCCGCGAGCCGCAGCGGTTTTAAGACGCAGGGGAAAATGACGCGCTGGAGCACGGAATCGATCGGCTCCGTTAATGCAAAGGAAAAAAAATCCGGAACGGGCAGGCCCGCCTTCTGCAAAACCTCGCGCTGACGGAGCTTGCTGCGGCAATTTTCGACCGATTCGGGCGAGTTGTAGGTCAGGTGCAGGAGGGTGGCGGCATAGGCAGCGGTCGCGGTCTGGCGATCGCCCAGGGCCAGAATCGCGCCGATCGTTTGTTCACCAAGACGGCGCTGAACCGCCCCGACGAGATGTGAGGCGGCAGTTTCAGGCTCCTCGAAATGAAGGGGGACCGCCCCATCGGCCCAAGGATCGTCGAGTTGATGGCACCGATCGCTGCCGATGATGACATTAACGCCCAATCGCTTCGCCGCTTCTGCAAAGCTTCGCGTCTGGTACCCCAGCTTGCTGGCAAGCAGGATGAGCGAAGGTCGTTCCTGGGAAGTCATTCGCCTCTGCCGGACTTCAGAAAAATGTGTCGGACTGCGTCTGCGGCCGCATATCCGCTGTGATCGAGACGAATTGATCCTGCGTTGGCTCCGCACAGCAGTACCAGGGTTCAGTGAAGTGGGGAATCCCGTGCATGGACGTCTTTGGCGTTGCGGGATCAGAGACCGCGCTCTCTCCGCTCAATTCATTTGCCGCGCGCCAGATGCGCGTAAACGTATCCGTGCGCGAGCTCTTCAGCCGATCCCCGGCATTCGCCAATTCCTGAATCCGCTCGGACAGGATGTCCATGCGGGCATCGGCATGTTTCCATGGGTAGACAAGTCCTGAGGCTTCGAAATTGCCGATCGTGTTGCGAATCTCATCGAGCTCCAGCAAACGCGAGCCCGCCGGAATCAACAGACGGATGCCAAGTTGGATGGGCGCCACGTTTTCGATCAAATCCTGGTCCGCGATGAGCTTGAGTAACTCGCGATATCCCGAAAGCGAAGTCCAAGGTGTGAAAGGCACGAAAGTCGGCTGCAGGATTAAGCCTAGCTCCCGAAAAAGTCCGACGACCTCGAGAAAATCCGCACGCGTATGTCCTTTTGCCAAGCGCGCGAGGATGGCGTCATCGACGGACTCGACGGCACTGGTGACAAAAAGACAGCCGGTATCGAGAAGCCTCGGCAAAGATTCGGCATGCTGCAGCAAGTGCTCGATCTTGATCGTGGCGTCGTACGTGAGTTGCGGAAATTCCCGATGCATGGACTCGACGATAGCGAGCGCGTGCGCCGGCCCATTAAAGAAATCGGGGTCTCCGAACGTGATGTGCTCGGCGCCGGCATTTACCTGCTGGCGGATATCTTCCAGCACGATATCCCTCTGAACGATGCGGAAGACGCCGTTATAGACCGGAACGATGGGGCAGTGACGGCAGAGATGTTTGCATCCCCGGCTGGCCTCCGTGTAGCCCGCGACTTTAAAGCCCCCTTCGGGCAACAACAGATGTGCATATTCCCGGAGTGGCGGGAGCTGGCTCCGATCTGGGGGAATGAACGGCAACCGCTCTAAAGCGATTGACGGATTCCGCAGGACTGTTGCCGGAGCGCTCGCACGCGAGCCGTTTCCGTTGCCCTTCTGGTGAGCAAGCCGCGTGACAAGATCCGCTAAAACCGCCTCAAATTCGCCACCAACAATGGTCTGGACTCCAAGCTCGCGCAAATAGGCCTCGTTCACGGGAGCGTACAAACCGTAAAAACAGAGATGCGCGTGAGGATTCAAATGCCGGACGGGCTCGATCAGACGAATAGCGAGCCGCGTGGCTGTATGCATCGGGACATAGAACGCCACGACATCGGCGGCACGCACTGCGTTTTCATTTAAAGGTTGGCGCGATAAATCGAGGCAGGTGACTTCGGCGCCGCCGCGCCGCAGCCAAGCGGCCGGCGAAGCCAGCCCGAAAGGTTGGTGGCCAAGCTCGTATGTCGAAATCAGGACGACCTTCACCAAAACTCCACCTTAAAAAGCGCACGTGCGCGCGACAAATTCGATGCACCGCGCTCATATCATTCTAGACGATCTGCATAGGCGCGGGCGAAAACCGTCGGCAGGACCCGCCGTGCGACGCTCGGGGCTGCACACATACCTCGCGGTTTGCGTTATGATGCAATGTTAGATTAATCCGCATAGGTCCTGTTGTCAGAGAGGATTCTGGACATGCCTGCCTCCTCGAAAAATTCGTTCGGCGCGCGCGATACGCTCACGTGTGGGAAATCAGTCTTATGAGGTCCACCGGCTCGAGGCGCTGGAGCACAAGGGAATCGGGCACGCGGATCAGCTCCCGTTCTCGATTCGCATTTTGCTGGAGAACCTGCTGCGCCAGGAGGACGACCGATTCGTTCACGCCAAAGACATTGAGTCGCTGGCGGAATGGCAGCCGGTCACCCCAAAGCGCTCAGAGATCGCTTTTATGCCCGCGCGAGTGCTGCTGCAGGATTTTACCGGTGTTCCGGCAGTTGCCGATCTGGCCGCCATGCGTGACGCGATCGCGAAGATGGGCGGCGACGCAAAGAAAATCAATCCGCTGCTTCCGGCTGAACTGGTGATCGATCACTCGGTGCAAGTCGATAAGTTCGGCACCGACATGGCGTTTGCCTTCAATGCGCAAATGGAATTTCAGCGCAACGTGGAACGCTACCAATTTCTGCGCTGGGGCCAGAACGCTTTCCGCAATTTTAAAGTTGTACCGCCAGACACGGGTATTTGCCATCAGGTAAATCTTGAATATTTAGCGCGCGTGGTCTGCGACCGCGCGCCGGATGGGCGCGCCGCCGCGTATCCTGACTCGCTGGTAGGCACCGATTCCCACACCACGATGGTCAACGGACTGGGCGTTTTCGGCTGGGGCGTAGGAGGCATTGAAGCCGAGGCGGCCATGCTCGGCCAGCCGCTCTCCATGCTGGTTCCGGATGTAGTCGGTTTCAAGTTGCACGGCCGCTTGCCGGAAGGAGCAACGGCAACCGATCTAGTGCTCACCGTAACAGAGATGTTGCGCAAGAAAGGCGTGGTGGGGCAATTCGTCGAGTTTTACGGAACGGGCCTTTCGAATCTCACGCTGCCGGATCGTGCAACCATCGCCAATATGGCGCCTGAATACGGCGCTACGATGGGATTTTTCCCTGTGGACGCGGAGACGCTGGCCTATTTGAAATTTACAGGACGAAGCGCCGAGCGCCTGGCTCTGGTCGACGCCTACACTAAAATGCAAGGTCTCTTCCGCACAGACGAAACTCCCGATCCTCTGTTTTCAGACACCCTGGAGCTGGACCTTGGCAAAGTCGAACCAACGTTGGCAGGACCCAAGAGGCCGCAGGACCGTGTCCCACTGCGCCAAGCCAAGAGCTCCTTCGCCAAAGCTATGGAAGGCACTGCGTCCAAACACATCGAAGTGAAAAACAACGGAGACCGGTTCGAGCTCTCCAATGGCTCCGTGGTGATTGCCGCGATCACGAGCTGCACAAACACCTCTAATCCTTCGCTGATGCTGGGTGCGGGACTTGTGGCGAAAAAAGCGGTCGAGCGAGGATTGGAATCGAAACCCTGGGTTAAGACAAGCCTCGCGCCGGGCTCCAAGGTGGTGACGGACTACCTCAAGGCAGCTGGGCTTACGCCCTATCTCGAAAAACTGAAGTTCAATCTGGTGGGTTTCGGCTGCACGACTTGCATCGGCAATAGCGGCCCGCTTCCCGAAGCGATCGGCTCAGCCATTAAGGAAAACAGCCTGGTCGCGGTGTCTGTGCTGAGCGGCAATCGTAACTTCGAGGGCCGCATTCATCCGCTTGTCCGCGCAAATTATTTGGCTTCACCGCCGCTTGTGGTTGCTTATGCGCTCGCCGGCCGTATGGATTTCGATATGGCTACCGAGTCTTTAGGAAATGACCGCAATGGCAAGCCGGTGTATTTACGCGACATCTGGCCGACGCCAAAAGAAGTCGAAGAGACCGTGCGCAAGGCGGTGAGCACGGATATGTACCTCAAGGAGTACGGCCAAATTTTTGAAGGCGATGAGCGCTGGCGCGGATTGCAAGTGCCGGAAGGCGATCTGTATGCCTGGGACGCAAAATCCACTTATATTAAGTGCCCACCTTTTTTCGACGAAATGCCCAAGAAACCAGGCGAACTCACGGATATTCGCAACGCGCGTGTGCTGGCTGTGCTCGGTCATAGCGTCACGACGGACCACATCTCCCCTGCCGGTTCGATTCAGCCCGATGGCCCGGCCGGCAAATACCTCATTGCAAATGGAGTCAAGCCATCGGACTTTAATTCCTATGGCGCTCGCCGCGGAAATCACGAAGTGATGGTGCGCGGCACATTTGCAAATATTCGCCTGCGCAACCAACTTGCGCCTGGGACCGAAGGTGGTTGGACTCTGCATCAGCCCAGCGGCGAAAAAATGACGATCTATGATGCGGCGATGCGCTACAAACAGGAAGGCGTGCCGCTCATGGTCCTGGCCGGCAAAGAATATGGCGCGGGCTCTTCACGCGATTGGGCGGCCAAGGGCACGCTCCTTTTGGGCGTACGCGCGGTAATTGCCGAAAGTTATGAACGGATTCACCGCAGCAATCTGGTCGGCATGGGCGTGTTGCCGCTGGAATTCAAGCCGGGTGAAACTGCGGAATCGCTTGGGCTTACCGGCCACGAATCGTTTAGTGTAGAAGGCGTCAGCAAGCTGGCGCCGCGAGCGAAGCTTCGCGTGCAGGCACGCGACGATAGGGGCAAAGAAAAAACTTTTGAGGTCGTGGCCCGGGCCGACACACCGGAAGAAGTCGCTTACTACCGCCATGGCGGGATTCTGCCTTATGTCCTGCGGCAGATGCTCTAGATCTCTCGCAGCGGAATCTAGATTCTCGCAACCCGACAGGCGTTTTCAGATTACCGTTTGCGGGCGAATCCTTCGAACCAACTCCAATAGCAGGATTGCTCCCACCAGAATCGATGCGATGCTCGCTGCCTGCGCATTGGTCAAACCGAAAAAGGAACGCGGATTGATGCGAATAAACTCCACGAGAAAGCGCGCCACTCCCGTAAGAATCAAGTAGAAAGCGAAAACTTCTCCCGCCGGCCGCAATCCGCCGACCGCTCGCGCCCCAATGCGCCACAAAATATAGCCAATCAACAGCGCGCCCAGAAATTCGTATATTGGCGTAGGGTGAACTCTCTCCGTCGTCGGCACCAGGCCGTTGGGGAAACTCATTCCCCAAGGAAGTGAGGTAGGAGTGCCGTAATCTCCGTCTCCGGAAATCAAACAGCCGATGCGACCGACACCGTACCCGATAGCGGCGGCTGGGGAGGCAATGTCCAGCATCAACAGAATCTTCATTTGGTAGTGCCGCGCCAATAAAACCAGCGCCACGAAACCGCCAATCACCGCGCCAAACCAAGCGAAACCCATCGTGCTGAAAAGCAATGGCAGGGGGTGTGCGAAAAACTCCGAAGGCGTCTCGAGCAGATGATAAAGCCGCGCTCCGACCAAGCCGGCCAAGCCCGTCGTGCCAATAATATTCTCAGCGTCGGCGCCATAGCCCCTGCGCCGCAGGTCGGCGCGTATAACAAAGAACGCACAGATCAGGCCGGTGGCGACCATGATTCCGTAAGTTCCCAGAGTCAAAGGACCGATGTGGATGAAAGGATACAAGTCTGCACGTTCTAAACTACCGAAGCAGTATAGCGGACGTTAAGACAGTAGGGCATCTAGTGTGCGAATCGAAGCTAGGCTGCCGCTAAAAAGAACCGCGGCCTTCCGGAGGCGGAAGGCCGCGCCACTCTGCTTCTGCTCCGCTTCTACTCACTTACCTGCCGCGTGAGGAGCCTCCGGACGAATGCCCGCCGGAAGAACCGCCGCCGGAGGAACCGCCGCCGCGAGATCCTCCGCCGCCACCGCCGCCCGAGGAACCGCCGCCTCCGCGGGATCCTCCGCCGCCACCGCCGCCCGAATAACTGCCACCT
Organism: uncultured Acidobacteriota bacterium; assembly: GCA_963804535.1. GTDB lineage: Bacteria > Acidobacteriota > Terriglobia > Acidiferrales > UBA7541 > Palsa-189. The sequence continues at coordinate 52,898 of CAWDQT010000005.1, read as the reverse complement.
CCGCGAGAAGCGCCGCCATAGCTGCCGCCACCACCGCCTCCTCCGTACGACCGCGGCGCGGGAGCGCTACGATAAGTCGGCGCCGGATTCGAAGGATAACTGCGATAGTTTGGAGCCGAATAGGATGGAGAGCTGCGAGACGTCGGCGCCGAATAACTTGGTGCTGGACGATACGACGGCGTGGAACTTCCGCGATTCGTCCCGGCGGAGGTATCGCCACTGTTGCGATACGAGCGTTCGTTCACGATTGGCTTGTTCATATCCAGCGTCGGCCGACTACCGGCGCCGGTGGATGGCGGACGGTAACCGCCGTTCGACGGAGCCGCTGCGGGTCCATTGGACCCAGAGAAGCGCTGCCAGCCGGATGCCTGGCCAGCGTTGGCGTTAGGGGACTCGCGCCCGGCAGGAGCGTTATTGCGAGATTCCGGCTGAGCGTTTGACCGGATTTGCGGCTGGGCTACAGGCGATTGACTATTGGTAGAGCCGCGCTCTCCGCCAAACCGCTGCCAGTCATTCGCACCTTGCGCCGCTTGCGGACGCTGACCTTGTCCCTCCAATGTTTGGCCGCCGCGCGTCTGAGACTGGACAGGATTTCGAACTCCCGCGGCAGAGTTGGGCTGCTGCCCCGCGCTCGATTGTGGCCTCGTGGCCGATTGACTTGCGAAGCCTGGGCGATTCGCGCCCGGATTTTCGGCGGGTCTCGACCCGTTGATTGCCTGGAACTGTCCGTTGCGCTGGATCGATTCATTTACGCGTGCGGCTTGCGAAGTAAACGGCTCCGGTCGTGCTGCCGGTGTGCTCTTAGACAAAAAGCTGTGCGGCGTGCTCATTCGCGCTGCGGCTGCCGAACTAACGGGCCGATCAGACACACGCAGACTGTCATGAGTGGGAACCACAGGCAGATTGCCCGTCATCATGCGCCCGTTACGCAAATCGGCGGCACCCACGCCTCGGGCTAGGGTTGTGCCACGCCCGAAGCTCGCTGCCGGCACGCCCGAGACACCTGCGCGTATCCGATCGTTATTGAGCACGTTGTGAAGATTGGAAAACTGATTGCCGCCATGCAGAGGCGCGATTCCATCCCGGAGGCCGCCGATACGGTCGAATCCTACAACTCCGAAGCGGTCACGAAAACCGCCCCACCAGGGATGGAAGAAGTCGCAAGGTCCTATCGGAAGCCAGCCAATTGAACCGAACCCAAACCCGACGCCGAAGCCTACTCCTCCGCCAAATCCGAAAAAGGAAACGTATGCAGGAGCCCAAATCGGGCGGTAAGCCGGATAGATCGGACCAGGCCACCAGGCCCACGATCCGCCCCAGGGGAACCAGCGGCCATAGTGATACGGCGCCCAACCCCAGGACTCATAAGAAACCCAAGTCCAACCCCAATACGGCTCCCAGACCCAGCGGCCATCTCGATAGGGGGCCCAACCGGAATCAACTTGAGGAACCCATACTTGGCCATAGTCGGGAACTTCGGTCCAAGTGCCGTGGTCATCTAGATCGCCAGCACCGGTGTAGTAGCGGTTCGTCTTCCGATACCCGGTCGCGTTGTAAATGACATTATCGCGATCCTTATTCCACTTATCCCAATCATCGCCGTCGCGAGCCTCGGTGACTTTGTACTGCGCATCAGTGCCCGTTCCCCGGACGGTAATGAGCTGGTATTTCTTTACTGTGGTGCTGCCTTCGGAGGTCGAAACCTGCGCTTCGCCCTCATTGACCGTTACGAAAGTGTCGCCATCCGGATTTACCTGAACGCGATAGCGCCCGTCCCGAGCCGGATGAACGGAAACGTTGGGGGTATCAATCTCCACATCCGCCTCAGAGCCCTTTAGCACGGAATAGCTTGCCAATCCCTGACCGACCTGAATTTGAATGCGGTTTTTATCCAGCGTTGCGATACTCGCCTGAGCATTTCGATCCAACCGCAGGATATTGGCGTAATCGAGCTGGACTTCCGCTCGGGAGCCATCGCCCGTCGAAATCTTATCGCCGGCCATCAGCGGCGTGTTCAAAGTCACCGACGAGACATCGCCGGAATCGCCGCGCTGCATGGTCACATCGCCGTGGATGAAACTCACGCGGGCCACGCCTTGATCATTCTGCGTTCCCGCCGGGCTAGGATCTTGCGTTCCCTCTGGCCCCGGAGCCGGCAGCGGCCCGTTCGTTTGCGCCCCCGCCGACGCTAGTGCGAAAAGCGCTAGAATCGGAACTGCCAGCCAACTTGTCGTGTTCGTCCTCATGGGCCACCTCATTCAATGTCCCGCCAATACAAGGGCAATCCCTATGCCAAACCGCCAGCCAACCTGATTATTATATTCAATGTCTTCAGCGGTTTAGAGCAGCCATAAGCAGTTGGGTATTTCGGAGTCCTGGCCGGAATTCACCAGGTGGTGGTTTTCAACCACCGCTGTTACGGGAAGGCGAACCGAGAGGCAAGAATCGCAGCCCCTTAGACTTGCTCCTAGTCGCCCAATGGATGCGCTCATTCGCGCCCGAGGAATGCGTACCGGAGCAGGAAAAGCACCGATAGGACCCAGATCAGCGGCCTGATCTCGCGATAGCGCCCGGTTCCCAACTTGATGAAGGTGTAAGAGAGCATCCCGAGACTGAGGCCCGTGGCTATGCTGAAGGTCAAGGGCATCGCCACCATGGTTATAAAGGCGGGAAAAGCATCCGTTAAATCATTCCAGTGGATTTTGGGAATGGAGGTGCACATGAGCGCGCCAACGAGAATCAGCGCAGGCGCGGTGGCATAGGAAGGAATCGCCGCCACGATGGGCGCACAGAACATCGCCGCGGCAAATAGCGCGGCGATCAGAACGTTGCCCAGTCCCGTTCGCGCGCCAGCCGCAACTCCGGCGGCGCTTTCGATATAACTGGTAACCGTGGAGGTTCCCGTAAGGGCGCCGGTTATCGTGCCGAATGCGTCGGAGAGCAGGGCCCGGCTCGCGCGAGGGAATTTTCCATTGCGCAAAAATCCGCCCTGTTCACAAACGCCCACCAGCGTGCCCACATTGTCGAAGAGGTCCACGAAGAAGAACACAAAGATGAGCTCGCCGAGCCCGAGATGGGTTGCCGCACGCAGGTCCAATTTCAGGAACGTGCCCGAAGGATGCGGCAGCGAAAGAAGGTGAGCCGGCCAACTGGTCAGTTTGAGCGGTATGCCCGCAAGCGCAATCCCGATAATCCCAATCAGAATCGATCCCGTGACCCGTTTCACCATCAGGATGACGATTACAACCAGCCCCAATAACGCCAGAAGCACTTGCGGGTCACCCATCTTGCCGATTCCCACGAAAGTCGCGGGATTCGCGACGATCAGCTGGGCGTTCCGCATTCCGATGAATGCAATGAAAAAGCCGATTCCCGCTGCAGTGCCGTGTTTCAGACAATCCGGAATATCGTTGACGATGTTTTCCCGAACCTTCGTGAGCGTCAGGATTAGAAAAATCACGCCCGACAGAAAGACCACGCCCAGCGCCGTTTGCCACGGCACGTGCCTGCCTAGAACAACAGAGTAGGTGAAGTAGGCATTCAGCGACATTCCGGGCGCCACCGCAATTGGGTAGTTCGCCCATACCCCCATCACAAGAGTGGCAATCGCGGTGGAAATGCAAGTGGCAAACAGCACGCCTTCTACGGGCATGCCCGCTTCCCCGAGGATGCGCGGATTTACCACGACCACGTAGGCCATAGCCATGAAGGTCGTCAGTCCGCCCAAGAGTTCGCGCTGAACCGTCGTTTGGTTTTCGGTGAGGTGAAAGACGCGGTCGAGCAGGTCGTTTTGAGCGGGAAAAGCCGCGGCCTGCGTTTGCGCCATCGAGAGAGAATAAAGCTATTGCCGCCTTAGGCCAAATGAGATTTTTGAATGAATGCCCGCGAGAAATTCGATTGCGATCGAGCGGGCCCCTTGCGGCGCCTCTCTAAATTATGATTCCAAGCTCAATGTAAAGAGAATAGATGTGCCTTGCGGCGAAGCGAGGACCCCGCTATTTTACTGCATGGCTAGTCGGACGAAATTCGGCACGGCAGACCATTCCTCGCGCGTTCCAGTTGATCCCGCTCAGCTCTCTTCCAAAGCCTATGGCTTGCGTCGCGAGATTCTTTCTCCTATGGAGACGCTGGCGCAGTCCGTTTCGACGATCGCTCCCACTGCCACGCCAGCCGCGACGATACCTCTGGTCTGTGCTCTCGCGGGCAACGGCACCTGGCTCGCGTATGTATTGGCAACTGTCGCAATTTTGCTCGTCGCGTGGTGCGTTGGACGGTTCGCGCGATATTCGTCCTCGCCGGGTTCTCTCTATAGCTATGCCTCGATGATTCTGCCTCCGTGGTTATCCTCGATCGCTGCCTGGAGTTTGCTTCTCGCCTACGTCGCCACCGCTTCAAGTGTGATCGCCGGACTGTATCAATATGCGACGATTTTCGTCGGAAAATCCGGAGTCCATCCTGTAGAGGCCGTGCTGATCTCACTACTGGTGACCGGCGCTTGCGTCTGGATTGCCTGGCGCGACGTGAAAATTTCGGCCCGCTTGATGCTCTGGATCGAAGCTATTTCCGTATCCATGATTGTTACGCTCGTTGCGCTGGTGCTCGTGCGCCATGGCTTCCATATCGATTCCGAGCAACTCCACTTGCGAGGTATGACGGGCAGCGGTCTCCGTCTGGGATTGGTTCTTGCGCTCTTCAGCTTTGTCGGTTTTGAAAGCGCCACAACGCTCGGTGCGGAAGCGCGTGATCCCCTGAAAACGATCCCGCGCGCGGTAATCCAAAGTGCGATCCTGGGCGGCGCTTTCTTCGCGGTGTGTGCCTACACGGAGGTGCTCGGTTTTCGAGCCGTCGGCCTGGATTTAGGAACCAGCCAAGCCCCAATGCACGTACTCGCAATGGAGGGCGGCCTGCCGCTGCTGGGTCACCTAATCGATGTCGGTTTGCTGGTCAGCCTTTCCGCTGGGACGCTAGCATGTATTACTGCCGCAGCACGTGTCCTGCTTCTGATGGCGCATAATGGAATCGCGCATGATTCTTTCCGCGCTACGCATTCCCGCCATGAGACTCCCCATCGCGCCATCGTGATCACGGGCATTGCAGCCGTCGCCCCTGTGATAGTCCTCGCTTTACGAGGCGATAACGGCTTGGACGTCTACGGTTGGATGGGTTCCCTGGCCACTTATGGCTTCATCGTCGCTTACGGACTCGTCTCAATTGCATTGCCACGTTATCTCCGCGAGCACGGAGTTTTCCATCCCGCCGCACGAGTCATTCCGGCTCTCGCCTTCGTGGCGATGCTGCTGGCGCTCGCAGGCAACCTCTACCCGGTGCCTGAAGGCCCGTACGGAAAATTACCTTATATATATCTCGGGTATCTGGCTGCGGGGATGCTGTGGCTCCTCTTACGTGGGAACAGCAAAGCAGCGTGAAACTGTGCAAAACTAAACCTTTTCTCTATATCCGGTTGCGCGAGAACTGCAGTAGAGCCCGGCACGGTAACAGCCGCCATCGGCGTTTCTGACCATTCCAATTTTTCGACTGCCACATCAGGAACCACTCGCCTCCCACGCTAAGAAACGCCACGAGCCATTGCAGCAGGCCCACCGTAAGGCCGATGATCGCCACTCCCTTGGCTGAGTGAAAGGCAGCCGCGGTGCCCCGCAACGTGCCCGCGAGCTTCACTCCACCCCCGAAACACAGAAGCATTGCGAGCGCTTCCCAGGCGATGATTACCACGTAGAATGCGGTATGCAGAGCCGGCGTGTTGATCGCGCGCCACATCCCGTGGTTTCCCGGAAAAGTCGAATCCATCATCATCACGTGGCGCACGAACTGATAATTCGAATCGTAATCGGTCGTGTTGTTAAACACGACGAATGCGTAAAAGAGCGCCACTGCAAAGACTAGCAACATCTTTGCTACGCGTAGGGTCATCGTTTCTCCGCCGGCACAAATGTTGCAAAATAATCCCGCAAGGCCCGGAGCGTCGCGTCATCGTAGCCGGGATTTCCCGGCATTTGCGCCTGGGCATTTTCCTTTTTCGGATCGCGCACGTAAGCCGAAAAATATGCGGGCGCGGCCGACGCGAATGCGCTCAGCACGAGCCAGGGACGTCCCGATTTTTGCTCACTCTGTCGGCCTGAGCTATGGCAGTGAAAGCAATTCTGCTGCGCGATTTTGTAGCCCGCCTGCACGGAAACATCGTCCGTGTGCGGTCCACGCGGAGCAATAGCGCCAAAAATGGAATTTTCGTTGCGGAACTCGAGCCGCACGACTCCCCAAGGGATTTGCGCTTCGTCGCTGTGCGAAAGAATCTTGAAGCCCGGTGTGAACTTTGGGTGAGAAATCATGTAGGGCCCCATGTCGTAGCGATGCGTCCCGGGGTCCTTAGGCCAGCGCGAAGAAGGCTCGCCGTTCACGAGCAGCACGAGCAGCGGATGGTGTTCTTTAAGATACGCACGCGGATAAGCTGCGCGATATTTGTCGTCGCAAATCGCTACGACGAGATCGGCGGAAGGTTCAGCTCCTAGCAACTGCGCCAAATCCTCAAGGGCTATCCCGCTGATCTTTGTCGGGCCGGAAAAATTGGGATCGTCGGTTACCGTGTAAGTGACGAGGGGGACGGCCAGAAGTGAATCAAGCGTCACATAGCGCGACGTTCCCGCAGGGAGCCCTGCCAGGTCGCCGCCCACTTCAAGATCCGAAGGCAACTTCCGCGTAGCGTTCAAGGACAGCGGTGATCGGGCGGAAGATGCGGTCAACGCATCAGCGCCGGACACAGCCATCTTGATCGAAATGAGGAGTAGAAGACCAGCAGCTATGAGTAACGCACCCGAACTTGATCGCATGGCGTATCCTATCGCACGCGCGTTTGGGCGTAAGGAATGAAATTTAGAGCGCCATGACCGAATACAATCTTTCGGCTAGGCCTACACATTCCCGCTGGAACCGCGCTCTGCCGCCACGGCTCACGATCGAACCAGGCGACACAGTCCATTTCGAATGTCTCGACTCGAGCGGCGCTCAGGTTCATCCGGAAATGACCCTGCCCGAGTACCTAAAAATCGATCGTGGACTTATCCACGCGCTCACCGGTCCGGTGTTCGTGAGCGGCGCCGAACCGGGCGACGTGCTCCAAATCGACGTTCTCGAGGTGGCACACAAGGGCTGGGGATGGACGAGCGTCGTCGAAGGCCTGGGATTTCTGAAGGAGCGATTCTCGGATCCATTTCTCTTTTTATGGAAATTGGAGCGCGAAGTCAGCCGATCGCTGGCTCCGGCTGTCGTTCCCCTTCGGCCTTTCTGCGGAATCATGGGCGTTGCGCCAGATGCAGACGGCGAGTTCCGCACGCGTCCTCCGGGAATTTTCGGCGGAAACATGGACGTTCGCGAGCTTTGCAGCGGCGCCACTCTTTACCTCCCTGTTCTGAATTACTGGCGCCTTTTTTCTGTTGGCGATGCTCACGCTGCGCAAGGCGATGGCGAGGTTTGTATCAACGGCATTGAATGCCCCGCGGACGCTACCTTGCGCTTTCACCTGCACAAACGCCGCCCATTGCCTGGGCCCATCGTCGAATCCGCTCCGCACATCAAGCAGGATCTCGAAACCGCGTGGATCGTCATCGAGTCGGGAACCGATGCGACCGCCGCTGCCCGCGCGGCCACCTCCCGTATGATCGATTTGCTCGTGGACCGCTGGGGTTTTCGTGACGTTCATGCCTATCTGCTTTGCAGCGTTGCGCTGCATCTGAAGTTCAGCCAGGTAGTCAACGAGCCCATGTTCACCGTGAGCGCTTCAATACCGAAAAGTGTGCTGCCAGCGAGGAGAATGTTCTAATAGAAGTGGATGCCGACAACATGGGAACAGGAAGGGCTCTAGCGTGCTGATGCGAACGCGGAGTCCTAATTTCTACGCTATCGCTCCGCTTTGGTTCCTCTTTTCGTTTCTGTCTTCCCCAGCTTACGCCCAGACGAGCACCGCTCCCTCGAATCGTGGCGGAACTCCCGAGCAGCGCGCCGCACGCGCCTTTGAAAAAGCTCGTGCCAATCCCCTTGCACTCCGGGCCTTTCTCGTACGCATGCCCAAAGGCGGCGACCTGCACAATCATCTGGATGGAGCTGTATACGCGGAATCGAGGATTCAGGCCGGTGCGCAAGACGGTCTCTGTGTGGCGCTCGAAGGATTTTCTTTCGGGAAACCGGAGCGCTTGACGCAAAGCGATCCGCCCAATCCCGTCTGCGCCGATGGTCGGGTCCCGGTCGCACAGGCTTTTCGCGACCAGCACTTGTACGACGCGATCGTTGACGCTTTTTCGATGCGGGGTTTCGTGCCTGCGCCGGGCCGCACCGGTCATGACCATTTCTTCGACACGTTTGCGAAATTCGTAGGCACAGACTCGCCGCACGTAGGCGAGTGGCTCGACGAGGTCGCCACTCGCGCCGCCGCGCAGAATGAACAGTATCTCGAAATCATGCCGACGCTCGATTTCACCCATACGGCCATTATTTCCAAACAAATCGGTTGGCGGGAGGATTTGGCCGGGCTCCGCGGTGATTTGCTTGCCGCGGGATTGCGCGACGATGTTGCCGTCGCCCGCGCGGTTCTTGACAAGGCTGAAAACCTGCGCCGCACGCGTGAACGTTGCGGTCAGGCGGAGGAGGCTGCCGCCTGCAAAGTTCAAATCCGCTATGTGTATCAAGTGCTGCGCGGGTTTCCGAAGGAGCAGGTCTTTGCGCAGACGCTGCTCGGCTTTGAAATCGCCGCCGCTGATTCGCGTGTGGTGGGCCTCAATTTCGTAATGCCCGAAGACGGCGCCATCTCCATGGCCGATTATGAACAGCACATGCGCATGATTGGCTTCCTGCATGGCATATATCCGCGAGTCCACATTAGCCTGCACGCCGGCGAACTTGCGCCGGGGTTAGTGCCGCCCGAAGGTCTCTGCTGTCATATCCGGCTGGCGGTCGAGCAGGCGCACGCCGAGCGCATTGGCCACGGCGTCGACGTCATGTACGAAGAGCGTCCCTACGAGCTACTGAAAGAAATGGCGCAGAAGCACGTAATGGTCGAGATCAACCTTACAAGCAATGACGTAATTCTCGGCGTGAGCGGCAAGGAGCATCCGCTGCCGCTTTATCGACAATATGGCGTGCCTGTGGCGCTTTCCACTGACGACGAAGGCGTCTCCCGTATCGACATTACGCACGAGTACGTCCGCGCTGCCGAAACGTATGGCCTGAGCTATTCGGACCTGAAGCAGATGGCGCGCACAAGCCTGGAACACAGCTTCCTCCCGGGCGCGAGTTTGTGGAGCGCGAAGGACATATTTACGCGCGCAGTCGCGGCTTGCTCGGCGGATTCGCTCGGTGCCAATAAGCCTTCGAGCGCCTGCGTGGCATTCTTGAAGACAAGCGAAAAAGCGCAGCAGCAGTGGGAGCTCGAGCGGCGCTTCCGGGAGTTCGAATCCAGCTTCTGAGCTGTCAGGGGTAGTAGACGAGCTTGGCGGTGATGCCTCCCGCGAGAATTAATCCGGAAAGAATCAGCCAGTTGTAGCTGCTGCCGTAGGTTCCGGGGAAGTGATTGCTGATCATGAGGAAGATCACCGGGAGGGTCATGTAGGTATTGTGGACGGTGCGAGCTTTCGCGCGAGCTCCCAAAGTCATATCGGGCTCGCGGCCCTGCTTGACGGACGCCAGCATCTTGCGAGATGCGGGCAATATACGTGCCCAAACATTGGCGCTCATGATCGTGCCAAAGAGCGCGCCTATATGAATATAGGCGGCGCGGCCGCTTAGCAGATGTGTTAAGCCATACGCGAGCGCGACGACGAGAAGGTAGCAGATCGTTCCGGAAACAAGCGGAATCCGGCCGAGCGGTGAAACCCAGATCAGGTCGTACACAGCCCAGCCGACGATCAGCGTGCCGATACCTATGGCGATGCCCGCGCCCATGCTGATTTGCGAGACGCTGGAATCGAGCAGCAGGCCGTCAGAATAGTAGAGCAGCCCCAGCAGGAGGAAGCCGGAAATCCAAGTCAGGAGCGCTTCCCAGCGGAACCAATGCAGTTTTGTGGGCAGCAGTTTGGGAGTGGATTGGCGCTCGGCGATGGAAAATCCGCCGCTGTGGACCATCCAGACTTGAGCGGGACCGCCGCCAGCGCGCGGATTCTGTTCCTCCTCGTTTAGGCGCAGATCGAGCTTCGTGAAGTAGTAAGTTTGGCCGATCCAGAGTATCGCCACGAAGACATGGATCCAGCGGAGAATGAGGTTTGACCATTCGCTGATTTCAGGCGGCATCCGTTAGCTACCCCGATAAGTGGTATAGCCCCAAGGGCTCAGCAGCAGCGGCACATGATAGTGCTCGCCGGGATTGCGCACTTCGAAGGTGACGCTCACTTCTGAATAGAGGGTCTCTAGACCTTGTGCGCGAAAGTAAGCGGCAGCATCAAAACGCAGCCGATAGGTGCCGCGCTCGAATTGAACTGTGGAGGGAATCAAATTGCCGGCGCGCCCGTTTTCATCCGTAGTGGCATCTGCAAGACGCGTCCAGTTGTCTCCGGCGCGTACCTCCAACGAGACGGATATGCCCACGGCAGGACGGCCGCGGGCCGTGTCAAGGACGTGAGTGGATACGCCGCTCAATTTTCTCCAAGGACCGTTTGCTGCGGCTTTTGCAGGACGCTGTTCTACCGCGTCTCCGCCGCAAGCAGCTTTTCAAGACGCAGGTGCGTGATCCGGCGCTGCTCTTCCGCCGCGATAGTCAATTCAGCGGAGGCGTCATTCTGAAGACGCCGTTCAAGAATGGCAAGCATCTCCTCGGCCGTTTTGCCGGTGGCGCAAACGATGAAGATGTATCCGAAGCGCTGCCGGTAAGCGCGATTGCCTTCCGCCAGCCGCGCCACGACGTCTGCTGAGTTGCGCTGAGCCCCGGATTGCTCCTCGGCCGACCAGCGGCTCGAGAGAGGCTGGCCCGCTTGGGCTTCGATGCGCTTTTCGATCGCTTTTTCGCCAATTTGCGGATGCCGAGCGAAAGCCTCGAGCCAGTCTTCGCGGCCAAGGCTGCGCCAGATTTCGTCGGCCGCAGCGAAAAGCTCGGCGAAATTGCCGAAGGGCCGCCGAGCCACCATGCCCCGTGCCCAGCGCGACGCTCCGCAGCACGCCAGTAATTCGGCCTCTGCTTCCGTGGCAGGGAGAGCATTGAGACGCTTCAGGGCATTCTCCATCGCGAGCGTAGGATTGTAGCGGAAAGTGGCGGATTTTCACCGCCGAAGGCAGGACATGCGGAGATAAGGGACAGAACCGAACGGTCATGCCGAGCGTAAGAAAAGGGATCGGATAGCGCGAATGGCCGACAAATGTTACAACGGCAAGTCCGATTCGACTCATGGTTCACACTGTAAAGCCGGACGAAATCATCGCTCGATGCCGAGCAATAGCGGAGCTGACCGAGCAGCCAGGCTGCACCACGCGTACCTTTCTCTCCCCGCCGATGCGGGAGGTGCACGGCATCCTTCGAGCTTGGATGGAATCGCTGGGTATGAGCGTCTCCGTGGATTCGGCGGGTAATTTGCGCGGGCTTCTACCAGGGGCTGCATCAGGATGCGCCGCGGCTGCTCATTGGCTCGCATCTTGACACCGTTCCCTGCGCCGGCGCTTTCGATGGCGTTCTAGGAGTGGTGCTGGGCATCGCCGTGGTCGAAAGCCTCAACGGACGTCGGCTGCCGTTTGCGATCGAGATCGCCGGCTTTTCCGAAGAAGAGGGTGTGCGGTTTGGGGTGCCCTTCATCGGAAGCAGGGCGCTCGATCGGGAGTGTGGACGCTGCGTTACTCGAGAAGAAAGACGCCCGTGGCGTCAGCGTGGCGCAGGCTATCCGGGATTTCGGCTTGGATCCGTCCAGGATGTCCGAGGCAATTTTAAAGGGGCCGGTACTGGGTTATCTCGAGTTCCACATCGAACAGGGGCCGGTGCTCGATGAACTAGGATTGCCGCTTGGCGTTGTGGAAGCCATTGTCGGCCAGACACAAGCGCGCGTATCCTTTCGCGGGCGGGCAAATCACGCGGGCACCACGCCGATGCATCTGAGGCACGACGCAGTGGGCGGCGGTGGCCGAGTGGATTTTGGCCGTCGAACGTGAAGCCCGCGCTACGCCAGGTCTGGTGGCAACGGTGGGTCAGGTGGAAACACTTCCAGGAGCAAGCAATGTAATCGCGGGCGAGGCCCGTGCCAGCCTGGATGTCCGCCACGCGAGCGATGCGCAGCGGACCGCGGGTGTCGATCGAATCCTCTCCGCTGCGAAGGACATCGCTGAGCGGCGTGGGCTGAAATTCGAATGTTCCGCGAGGCAGGACCAACAGACCGTAGCTTGCGATCCGAATTTAGTTCTCACAATGGAAAAGGCAGTAGAGCGCGCCGGTTTCCCGGTGCAACGCATGACCAGCGGCGCAGGCCACGATGCCATGATCCTCGCGCAGAAAGTGCCCGTGGCGATGCTCTTCCTTCGCAGTCCCGGCGGGATCAGCCATCATCCCGATGAGCGCGTCCTTTCTGAGGACGTCGCAGCGGCCTTGCAAACAGGTCTGCATTTCCTCGAGCAGTTGGAGCGGCTGAATGCCTGAGAGGCGAGTGAAATCAGTCAACGAACGTCGCGACACCTGTTCAAGACAAGGCATTGCACCACCTCGGGCAAACTCGGAGCTCGCTGCAAGCCGATCACGCGCTTTTGACGCCGGATTCGTTCGTCCGCGCTCCTCTGCCGGGAATGGAGCGCGCGTCGGCAATCGTTCATACGGGCCCGGCGATCGGAGCAGCCTTCACCCAATACACTGCCGAGATCGAACCTGGTGGCGCGCTCGGGCCCACCGAAGCGCAACGTTTTCTCTTTGTCCTCGAAGGGAAAGTGCAACTCGAAGCATCGGGCGGGAAACACGTTCTCGCCGAGGGCGGCTATGCGTACTTGCCAGCGGGAGAGCCGTCATCACTTCGCGCGTCGTCAGCGGCGCGGATTGCGGTGATTGAAAAGGCATATCAGCCGTTAAGTGGGCCACAAGGTGCGGCTCAAACCGATGGAAAGAAAGGAGGGCCACGGGGCATCCGTAAGCCGGATGTACTGATCGGAGAGGAAAGTTCAATCGCGCCTCAGGCTTTTATGGGAGACGAATCGCTCCTGGTTCGCGCTCTGCTGCCGGACGACCCTGCTTTCGATTTTGCGGTGAACACAATGACGTATCAGCCCGGCGCCGCGCTTCCTATGGTCGAGTCTCACATCATGGAGCATGGACTGCTCATGCTCGAAGGCGAGGGCATCTATCGCCTGGGTGACCGCTGGTATCCCGTCGCCGCCGGCGATTTCATCTGGATGGCTCCGTATTGCCTGCAGTGGTTCGGCGCGTTGGGGAAAGTGCCCGCCAAATATCTCATTTACAAGCCGTGGAATCGCCATCCTCTGGGTTAACTCCTCCACGAAATAAACGCGGACACGCCATGCAAATCACAGTCGATCTGAGCCGCTTGCTGAGCGAACTGGAAACGCTGGCGTCTTTCTCTGATGCTCCCGCCCCGGCTGTCACGCGCGTAGTTTTTTCGGCGCAGGACCTGGCAGCTCGCACCTACCTTCGCAAGCTCTTCTCGGAAGCAGCACTGGAAGTGCGAACGGACGCCGTGGGCAACACCTTCGCGCGATGGACGGGCACCGATCCGAGCCTCGCGCCCGTGGCAACGGGCTCGCATACAGACGCCGTGCCTCATGCAGGACGGTATGACGGCACAGTGGGGGTGCTGGGCGGCCTGGAAGCCATCCGCGCACTGCAACGCGGCGGATTCCGTCCGCGCCGCTCGATCGAGTTGCTGGTCTTCACCTCCGAAGAGCCGACGCGTTTCGGGATCGGTTGTCTGGGTAGCCGCATGCTCTCGGGCACGCTCTCGCCGGAGAATGCCCGGCTGTTGAAGGACGGCGAAGGCAAGAGCCTCGAACAAATATTGCGCCAGGCGGCCCTGCATGGATCGGTTGAGGTCGGATCGGTTAAGGACGGATCGCTCGAGAACGTTCGGCTGGCAAAGGACTACTATCACGCGTTCGTTGAACTGCACATCGAGCAGGGCCCGCTGCTCGAGCGCAAAGGAATTCCTGTGGGCATCGTTACGGCTATTGCCGCGCCGGCAGCCCTTCGCGTCACGATCGAAGGCGCGGGCGGCCACGCCGGTGCGGTGCTGATGCCCGACCGGCGCGACGCGTTTCTGGCGGCCGCCGAGATTGCTCTCGCCGTGGAGTCCGCCGCAAAGGCCACGCGATCTGTAGACTCGGTGGCGACTACCGGCGTTTGCAACGTCTTCCCCGGCGCGGTCAACAGTATTCCCAGCCGAGCGGTGTTGGAAATTGACGTCCGCGACATCGATCTTGCGCGTCGTGACGGCATGCTCAGCACGATTCGCGCCGCCTGCGAAACCGTCGCCGCCAAACGGCAAGTGCGCGTGGAAGTCGAGTCTGATCAATGCCGACGCGCCGGCGCAAGCGAGCCCGTTAATCACGGAAGCGCTCTCCGCATCGTGCCGGGCGCTTGGCATCGAATTCAATGCCCATGGTCAGCCGGGCGTATCACGATTCGCTGTTCATGTCTCGAATCGCGCCCACTGGCATGCTCTTCATTCCCTGCCGCAACGGCGTTAGCCACAGGCCCGACGAATACGCCGCCCCGGAAGACATCAAGCGTGGCGTGCAAGTATTGGCGTCCGCCTTGGCTCAGTTAGCGCAATAATTTCGCGTGATTGCCGTTAAGCGGCGCCGCTGTGCTTGTGGCCGTCAAAAGCGCGCAGTACACTCGACCGTTACGATCGAAGAGAGGTGATTTGTGGCCAGACTGGTGCGTTGCGGGCTGATTCAGGCTTCGTGCGAGTGGTCGCCTGAAAAGCATTCGCTCGAGGAGATCAAGAAGCGAATGACCGCCAAGCACGAACTCCTGATCGAGGCGGCGGGCAAGCGCAAGGTGCAGGTATTGGGTCTGCAGGAGCTTTTCTATGGCCCCTACTTTTGCGCCGAGCAGCAAACGCGCTGGTACGAACTAACCGAGCCCGTGCCGGATGGCCCCACCGTGGCGCGCATGCAAAAGCTCGCGAAGCGCTACCACATGGTCATGATCGTGCCCGTGTACGAGATTCAGATGGCCGGAGTTTTCTTTAACACCGCTGCGGTCATCGATGCGGACGGCCGCTACCTGGGCAAATATCGGAAGCACCACATACCTCATTGCCATCCCGGCTTCTGGGAGAAGTTTTACTTCACCCCGGGAAACGGCGGCTATCCCGTCTTTCAGACGCGCTATGGCCGAATCGGCGTTTATATCTGCTATGACCGCCATTTCCCCGAGGGCGCGCGTATCCTGGGGATGAACGGCGCGGAGATTGTGTTCAATCCGTCGGCGACGGTGGCTGGTTTTTCCGAATATCTGTGGGAGCTGGAGCAGCCCGCGCACGCCGTCGCAAACGGCTATTTCGTGGCAGCGAGCAATCGCGTGGGAGTCGAACAGCCCTGGGGCATCGGCGAATTCTACGGCAAGAGCTATTTCTGCAATCCGCGAGGCAAAATCGTCGCGCAGGCGAGTAGAGATAAAGATGAGCTGCTCGTGGCCGACTTGGACCTCGACGAAATTCAGCAGGTGCGCGCCACTTGGCAGTTCTTTCGCGATCGCCGGCCTGAGACCTATGGCGAACTTGTGCGCATCGAGGCGTCCAGCGCCGCCCAGGCCGCTGATTGACCCTCAGAGCAGGTATTTTCGATTGCGCCCTGAAATTCAGTTTCCGCTTGGCATTGGCGGAGCGCATGAGGCTGCCTGCTGGCGCACGCGCTCGTTCCAGGTGATCGGTTGCATTCCGGTGTTTACTTCGCGCATGGTTATGCAGTCATCGACCGGGCAGACCAGCGCACATAGATTGCAGCCCACGCATTCTTCGTCCAGAATCCTCGGCACGTGTACGTCCATGCCGTGTACGTTTTTCTTGCCGTTGCTAGCGACGTCGTAAGGCGCGATGCACTGGTGCGCGCCATCCTCACAGGCCACATAACAAAGCTGGCAGCCGATGCACAGCTCGGAATGAATTTCAGCGACGATCTTGTAATTGAGATCCAGATCGCCCCAGTCGCGCACGTTGGCCACGGCACGCCCGCGAAAATCTTCAATCGAGCGGAAGCCGTGATCGTCCATGTATTGCGAGAGGCCGTCGATCATGTCTTCCACGATACGAAAGCCGTAATGCATCGCCGCGGTGCACACTTGCACCGTGGATGCGCCGAGGGCCATGAACTCGGCGGCGTCATTCCACAAGCCGATGCCGCCGATGCCGCTGATGGGAATGCGCAGCTTTTTTGCCACGCTGGCCACCAGATGCAGCGCAACCGGCTTCACGGCCGGCCCACAGTAGCCTCCATGTGAGGATTTGCCTGCCACGCTGGGCTGCGGAGCAAAAGTCTCCAGATCGACTCCCATAAGTGAATTGATCGTGTTCATCAGGCTGACGGCGTCGGCGCCGCCGCGTTCCGCGGCCACGGCGATGCGCGTAATGTCTGTGACGTTGGGCGTCAGCTTCACAATGACCGGTATCCTGGTCGCCTCCTTCACCCACGACGTAATCATCTCCGTGTATTCGGGCACCTGGCCGACCGCCGATCCCATGCCGCGCTCGCTCATGCCATGTGGACACCCGAAATTCAGTTCCAGCGCGTCGGACCCGGCATCTTCCGCCCGGCGCACCATCGCCGTGCCAGGATTCGCGCTTGGATTCGACCATCAGCGAGGCGATAACCAGGTTTTTCGGATAGCGCTTTTTGACTTCATAAATCTCGCGGAAATTCACCTCGATGGGGCGGTCGCTGATCAACTCAATATTGTTGAAGCCCATCAATTTCGCGCCGTTCAGATCGATTCCGCCGTAGCGCGAGCTTGTATTGACGATGGGTTCGCCGATCGTCTTCCAGACCGCGCCTCCCCAGCCGGCATCGAATGCGCGCATCACTTGCCCGGCTGTATTCGTCGGTGGCCCGGAAGCGAGCCAGAACGGATTCGGACTCGTGATCCCCGCAAATTTAACAGTTAAGTCCGCCATGTTTTCATCAACGCCTTTCTGTTCGGATACACCAATACGCCTTTACGCAATACCAGTGGGCTAGAAGGCACTCTATCGCGCGACGTCGCGCGCAGGTTCGCTTGACGACTGCGCGCTGCGTGGCGAGCCTAACCATGTATCCAAACCGCGAGCGGCCGTCATGCCTTCCGCTACGGCATCCACCACTTCTTTTCCGCCGTTCGTGCAATCGCCGCCGGCGAAGTATTTCGGATTCCCGGTCTGATGGCGATCGTTGATTCGCACCGTGCCGTTGGGGTTTAGTTCCAGCCCCTTCACGCCTTTCAGGAATTCCGTCACCGGTTTTTGGCCCACCGCACGCACGACCATGTCCACCTCGAGCGTGAACTCGGTGCCCGAGACCGGCTCCGGAGTGCGGCGCCGTTTGCCATCCCCAGGGCCAAGGCTTGTGCGCACGCATTCCAGGCCCGTAACCACGCCCTCGCGCCCGAGAATGCGCACCGGTTGCGTTTGCCACAGAAAAACGACCGAATCTTTCTTTGCGAGTTCGAGCTCGTATTCGAACGCGGACGCCTCCTGCGGACCCCGGCGATAGATGAGATAGACGACTTCCGCGCCGAGCCGCCGCGCGGCCGTGACCACATCGATAGCGGTATTGCCGGCGCCAATGCAGGCTACTCGCCTGCCGATTTCGATCTGCGGGAAAGGCTCGATTTTCGTTTTCTCGATGAACTCCATCGCGCCGTAGACGCCTTGCAAATCCTCGCCAGGCAACTTGAGTTCTCCGGTCTCGCCCAATCCCACCCCGATGAAGATGCCGTCGAACTGTTTCTCGAGATCCGCGAAGGCGATATCGCGTCCGACCTGCACCTTTTGCCGGAACTTCACACCGAGATCGCGGATCATCTCAATTTCTCGAATCGACTCGGTCGCGCGCGTCTTATAGGCGGCTATGCCGTATGTGCTCAGGCCGCCGGGGAGTTCGTTAGCGTCGAGAACCGTAACCTCGTAGCCCCACTTCGCCAATTCCGCTGCGCAGGCCAGGGATGCGGGCCCCGCGCCAATACAGGCGACACGCTTGCCGTTTGGAGCGCCGGACCGAAAGAGCTGTATCTTCCGATCGCGAACGTAATCGACGGCGTAGCGTTGCAGGCGGCCAATTTCAATGGGCGCTTGTCCTTTTTCGTGCATTACGCAGGCGCCTTCGCAGAGCACTTCAGTGGGGCACACGCGGCCGCAGCTTTCGCCCAGGATATTGGCGGAAAGGATCACGCGAGCTGAGCCGCGCAGATTGCCTGTGTAAATTTTCTTGATGAACGCGGGCACGTCGATGTGCGTGGGGCAAGCGATGGTGCAGGGTGCGTCGAAGCAATAGAGGCAGCGCGCCGCTTCAATGGCTGCCTGCCGCGGAGACATGGCCGGCTTAATGTCGGCGAAATTCCGCTCGTACTGCTCGGGATCGAGTTTCGGCGCTGTTTCGCGAAGTGGCATATAGGCATCCGCCGGCGGACCCGCGCAAATCCGGTCAGATGACCGTCGCCCAGCGGTTTCGAAAGGATTTAGGTTATCATTTTGGCTCTCGAATGCCGAACTCCGGCTTCATCGAACGCCGGATTAGTGGCGGACCTCGGAGGACGATTGCAGTTCGATACAGTGATCAAAAACGGCACTATCGTCACGGCTAACGATACGTTCGCGAGTGACCTTGGCCTTACGGGTGGACGCATTGCGGCTATCGCGGATGCGCTGCCGGTGGAAAATGCCGGCAAGGTGATCGACGCTGCGGGCCGGCTCGTGATGCCAGGCGGTGTTGACGTCCATACCCATCTGGATATGCCCTTCGGCGGCACCACCAGTTCCGACGATTTCGAAACGGGCACGACCGCCGCTGCGTACGGCGGGACGACGACCTTAATTGATTTTGCCGTCCAAACGAAAGGCCATAGCCTGCGGCAAGCGTTTGAGACCTGGATGCGCAAGGCCGACCGCAAAGCGGCCATCGATTATGCCTTCCACTGCGTCATCACCGACCTCGGCGACGCGCAGTTCGAAGAGATGGGTTCCCTGATCCGTGAGGGCGTCTCGAGTTTCAAGCTCTTCATGGCCTATCCCGGCGCCCTGATGGTGGACGACGCCACCATTTTTCGCGCCATGCAGCAGACCGCCAAATACGGCGGAATGATCTGCCTGCACGCGGAAAATGGCAGTGTAATCGACGTCATCGTGCAGCGGGCACTCGCCGAAGGTAAACGCGCCCCGAAATATCATGCGCTCACGCGGCCCACGACGGCCGAGGGCGAAGCGACGGGAAGGGCCATGGCGCTTGCGGAAATGGCCGGCGCGCCCGTTTACATCGTGCATCTTTCCTGCAACGACGCGCTCGAAAAGGTGCGCGAGGCGCGGGACCGCGGCCTGCCCGCTTACGCGGAGACGTGCCCGCAGTATCTTTTTCTCTCCATCGAAAAAATGGACGCGCCGGGATTCGAAAGCGCGAAATACGTTTTCACGCCGCCGCTGCGCGAAAAATGGCACCAGGAGAAACTCTGGCAGGGACTCACGCGAGACACGCTTCAGGTGGTCTCCACCGATCATTGCCCCTTTTGCTTCAAGGAACAGAAGGAACTGGGCAAGGATGACTTCAGCAAGATTCCCAACGGCGGACCGGGTATCGAGCACCGGCTAAGCCTGGTGTATACGGGCGGAGTGCACGGCGGATGGTTTTCGCCCAACCGGTTCGTGCAGCTTGTGTCTACGGCACCGGCCAAACTTTTTGGCCTGTTTCCACGCAAGGGAACGATCGCAGTCGGCTCCGACGCCGACATAGTCATTTTCGATGCGAACGAAGAGCAGACTATCAGCGTCCAGACTCACCACATGCGCATCGATTACTCCATGTACGAAGGCATACGCGTGAAGGGCGTGCCGAAGACCGTGCTGTCCCGCGGACGCGTCATCGTCGACAATGGAAAATTTGTCGGGCGCGCCGGGTCGGGGGAATTCATTCGCCGACAGGCGATCACCCGTTTGGCACGATAGCGAGGGCGGCCTCACACAGAGGCCGCAGAGACTACCCATTCATGGCCACTGGCGAGAGCCTGAACCCGCCCGCATCCACTG
Organism: uncultured Acidobacteriota bacterium; assembly: GCA_963804535.1. Lineage (GTDB taxonomy): Bacteria > Acidobacteriota > Terriglobia > Acidiferrales > UBA7541 > Palsa-189. The sequence continues at coordinate 32,712 of CAWDQT010000005.1, read as the reverse complement.
ACGTTCTAAGTGCCGATGCCGTTCGCGCGAGCTCCCTTTACAACGAAGATCTGGCGCCTGTAACCGCGGAACGCCGCAGTTGGGGCACATACAACTATGCGGCGCTGTGGGTCGCCATGAGCGTCAATATTCCCACCTATCTGCTGGCCAGCGGGATGATTGCCGGCGGAATGAATTGGAAGCAGGCCATCTTCACGGTTTTCCTCGGCAACGTGCTGGTGCTGATTCCCATGCTGCTCAACGCGCACGCCGGAGCGCGCTACGGGATTCCTTTCCCCGTGTTCGCGCGTGCGTCCTTTGGTGTGCTCGGCGCCAATGTGCCGGCGATGCTGCGGGCGCTGGTGGCTTGCGGCTGGTTCGGCATCCAGACGTGGATCGGAGGCCAGGCGATCAATGCGATGCTGGTGGCGCTCGATCCTCGTTGGAGTGAGGTTCGCTGGGGCGTGCCGCTCTGCTTCGCGGCGTTCTGGCTTCTCCACGTGATTGTGATCGCGCGCGGGATCCGCACCATCCGCTGGCTGCAGGGCGTGACCGCGCCATTCTTGCTGGCGATCGGCGTGGCACTCCTGGTTTGGGCCGTCGTGAAGGCGGGTGGGTTCGGGCCAATGCTTGCGACGCCATCGAAGTTCCGCAGCTTCGGGGAGTTTTTCCGATTTTTTGTGCCGTCGCTTACCGGAGTGGTCGGCTTTTGGGCCACCGTTGCGCTGAACATCCCCGATTTCACGCGTTACGCGCGCAGCCAGAGAGCACAAGTGCTGGGTCAGGCGCTGGGGTTGCCGGCGACGATGACGTTTTATTCCTTTATCGGCATCGCGGTGACCTCCGCAACCGTGCTGATATTCGGTCAGGCGATCTGGGATCCGGTTGCCGTGCTGGCGCGGCTGGGCAATCCGGCCGCAGTGGTAATCGCCATGCTCGCTCTGCTGCTGGCCACGCTCAACGTCAACGTGGCCGCGAACTTGGTCTCGCCTTCCAACGACTTCTCGAATCTTGCGCCGCGAGTCATCAGCTTCCGCACCGGCGGACTGATTTCCTGTGTGATTGGCGCGGCAGTATTTCAGCCGTGGAAGCTGCTGGCGAGTTACAGCAACTACATTACGGGCTGGCTGGTGGGCTATTCGGGCTTCCTCGGGCCGATCGCCGGGGTGATGATCTGCGATTACTTTGTAATCAGAAAGAAAATCATTCTCGTTGAGGATCTCTATCAACGGCACGGATTCTACGAGTTTACCGCGGGGCGTCAACTTACGCGCGATCGCTGCGCTTGCGGCGGGTGCAAGCGTCGCCTTCATCGGCCTTGTTGTGCCGGCGTTGCGAGCGCTTTACGACTATGCCTGGTTCGTCGGATTTGCCGTGAGTTTCGTGGTGTATTACGCGCTGATGAGCAGAAAGTCGGCCTGCGCAATCCGTGCCGCGAACCGCCTGACTTCATCTCAGGTTCGTTCCTTCAGATGATCGTATGTGGCCGTCAACCGTTCCTGCAGATATTCGGCGCCGGTTGTGGGCCGATACTTGGGCGGGATGCCGGGCGCCATGCAACTCTGCAACACTTCGACGCGGGCATCCGGATTGGGATCGAGAAAAAACGCCACCGAATACCGGTCTTGGACGGGGATCGCAACCCGGTGGGGCGTTGAGACGTAAACGTCGTTCGTCCAGCGCATCATGCAATCGCCGATGTTGCAGACGAAAGCGCCCGGAATGTGTGGTGCGTCCACCCATGCGCCGCTTCGCGCGCGTACCTGAAGGCCCGCGACTCCATCGGTGGCGAGAATGGTCAGGTTGCCATAATCGGTGTGCATGCCGGCCCCGCTTTCGGGAGCTTGATCGCGCCGCTGCGGCTGCGGCGGGTAGTGCAGCATCCGCAGGATCGCCAGCGGAGCATCGAGCTTGTTTTCGAAGAAATCCTCCGCGACGCCGAGATCGAGCGCAAAGCCGCGGTGAATCCGGCGGCCCAGGTTCCAGCATGCGTCGTAATAAGCGAGGACAGTCTCGCGCCAACCGGAGATCGCCGGCCACAGATTGACGCCGCGAAACGGTTTGCCCGCCAGCACCTCTGGATGATCGGCAGCGAGTTCCAAGCCTACGTTGAAAGCTTCTTTGTAATCCGATAGGACAGCGCTCTCGTTGAGGCGTTCCCCTTCGAGTGCGACGTAGCCGCGGTTATGGCGTGAGCGCTTGATTGAACACGCCTCCTTGGCCGCGAGCGGCAGGGAAAAGAATGCTCGCGCGGCCGCAAAAATCGCCTCACTCGCGGTCCCGGGTATTCCATGGTTTATGACGTAGAAGAAGCCGGTCTCACGGCAGGCGTTTCCTAATTTCGCGGCCACAGCAGCCCGCTCGGAGAACTCGGCCGAGGTCAGACCAGAAACATCGATAACCGGAAGCTCAGTCATTACGCCTTCGCCGAAGAACACAAGGCCGATATTATTGCCGCCGAAATCGGCCTTGCGTCAAGTTCTCGTAGTCCCGCTGTCTTTCCTTTTTTTAATTCTTCTTGGAGAATGGAGCCTCTGATCGCTAAGCCTGATCGCATCGGGTCCCGAAAGGAGCCGTTATGAAACCCTTCATCACAAAAGATACTCCTGTGACGGATGAGGTCTCTAAACACCATTGCTCATCTTCCGACCAGGAGTCTTTCGAAGATTGCCGATGCCGGCTTCTTCAAGAAACTTTCGGACCGGGACTTCATGCGCATCGCCTTTCTTTTGGCGAAGAAGGGATATGAGGAGGGCGGCTCTCCTATCGGAGGCGTAATCATTAGCGATGAAACGCGTCAGATCCTGGGGAAAGGGCATAACACATTAGTCCAGGAGAACCATCCTTACAACCACGGCGAGACGTCCGCCGTGCGCGACGCCGGTCGCCAGGATTTCAGCCAAACGACGATGTTCACCTCGCTGAGCCCTTGCGATATCTGTGCTGCCTTGATTTACATGCGCCAATTCAAGCGGCTGGTCGTCGGGGATGTCACAAATTCTTCCGGTAATGAGCCTATGCTTCGGCAAAAGGGCGTGCAGGTAGATATCTTGGAAGATCCAGAAGGCATTGCTTTCTATGCGAAGTACCGGAAAGAGAAGCCGGACCAGGATTTGGAAGATTGGAAAGGCCTCGCCGCTGTACGCAAAACCTCTGCCGCCAAACCCTAGATATCCCAGCGATACCCCAGGTTCCTTAAGCTAAAAATTTAGCGCCGGATGGGTGCAGGACTGTTAGCCGCCAAGTCCGTCTTTTAGAGACCGGCGGCGCGAGACCGAGCGTTGTCGTGTAGCGGGACTTCCTGGTTCACAAAGATTTCGTTTGTGGAATAAGGGGCCTCTTTGCCGCAGACGTGACAGCGAATGATGGCGATGCCAGGGCCTGACTCCGGCTGAGTGACGATATCACGCGTGGCCCAGGCGGGAACAAAGGTGCGGGCTCCACAAAAAAGACAGACGACGCGAGCATTTTCGTTTCTGGACTGCTGGGTCATTAGACCCTCCGGACAAGAATTGGAGCTCAGGGGGACGTGATAATACATGCCCCACTGTAGCCTGTCTAGAGGGTATATTGCAGTAAGCAGGCCATGCAGTGATTCACCTAATATACTGTTACCAACACAATTAGAAGGAGTTAGGTCGCTTCTTTGGGTAAAGCAAGGCCCAATGCGGCAAAAACTACTTGAGTAAAACTAGAGGAAAAGCCAAACGGAGAGGTACCCAATCAAGGCACCCATCATGGCTCCGACGACGATATCTGTCAGGAAATGCATGCCGACGATGATCCGGGAGAGCGCGATTGATGCCGCTACAGCCAGGAGGCAAGGCTGATACTGAGGATAAAAACTACCCACAGCGACTGCAATTGCGAAAGAAGTCATCGCATGACCGGAGGGGAAGGAAAAGCGGTCCGGCGGCGAAATCACGGCCCAGCAATGCGGCTCAATTTCGCAGGGACGCCGCCGCCCGCTGAGCGGTTTCACACGCTGAAAGATCAGGATCGCGACCAGAGCCGAAAGCATTCCGGCAAAGAAGGCGCGGTAACGGTTCTGTCCACCACACACGAGTATAAAGATACCGAGCGAATACCAGAGCCAGCCGTTGCCCAGACGGCTCATCATCAGCATAAGGATGCGAATGGGCCGCGGCGCGCGCCAGCGGTGCAGTCGGCGCATCAAACGCAGGTCTCGCTGTTCGATATAACCCAAAACGGCCCTGGCTACGGCCATGCGCAAACCTCCGCGGGCCGGGTCGCGAGCGATTCCATCGATTCAGTGCGCGGCCTTTGCGAATCGTTGACGCGGGCGCTCCAACGACGGGCGAATATAGCCTCATCCAGGAAAGTGGCGAAGGTGACAGCCGGAACGAGCAGGGTAAGAGGGCTCAGCAGCAGCGTCCAGGGACGCTCTTGAAACATCTTCGCGGTCATGCAGAGGACGTCGCGCGTGATTCGAAAATAGCCGCCGCTGGTGCCGTGGGTGAGAGCGGTATGGGCCATCAATCCGGCGAAGAACTCCTCTTTGTTGCGCGCGCCGGGCACCTCGGTGTACGCCGATCCGAGGGAAGGGAGCACATGAGAATCGCTTCCGCCCAAACCGGCCTTGCCCAGGCGGCGGGCGAGTTGCGCGGCTTGGCGGTTATGAAAGGGCGGCATCTGCCCGCTATAGACCTCGAGCGCCGGCACGTAGGCTTCGATCCAGGCGAAATCGTCCAAGGCGCGGCGTCCCGTAAGACTGGAGAAGACGTGGTTCACGCTAAAGAGCAAACGACGCTCGGTGAGATAGGCCAGCAGGCATATGAAGTCGTCGCGACGCCGTTGAATCTCGATATGCTGGCGTTCGGTGAGGTCGTAAACGCCGACGTGCACTGTGGTGCCGCTAGGCATGCGGCAGGTGACCTCTTCACTCAGGAAGAAATCTGGGTGACCGCGCAAAGCCTCAGCGGCGCCGATGGAGTCATGGTCGGTAAGCGTGACCAGATCCATGCCTTTGGTCTTGAGGACGGAATACACTTCCCGCGGATCGTTGTACGATTCACGGCAAACGCGCTTCAGCAGGGGAACGGTGCACATCCCCGAATGGATGGAGTGGACGTGAAGGTCGCATTTCATCGCTTATCACAATGAATTGGGAATGTTACAGACAGAAGAATGCCCTAATAAAGTGCAATTAAATAAACCGATTGGATAATACCCATTTGCATAAAATCGTCAGGCCTGAAAAGGCCAATTCCGCCGCAAGTCCGTGCGAGAATCGGCTCCAGATGACGCGTATCGCCCTGGTTTACTTCGACGCGGGCGGGGGCCATCGAAACGCCGCGATGGCTCTCGAACAGGCCATCAAGCAACTGAATCAGCCCTGGGAAACACATCTAGTAAACCTCCAGGAGATCTCTAGATTCCCTCGACATTATCCGCAGGTTGACGGGCCTGCGGATCCAGGACGCCTATAACCGTATGCTACGCAATGGGTGGACCCTGGGCAGTCCTCAACTGATGCGCATGCTGCAAGGGCTGATTTGGGTGTATCACGGGAAAACAGTGCGGCTACTAGAAAGATACTGGCGGGAACTGAGGCCGGATATGGTTGTCTCTCTCATTCCGCATTTCAACCGCGCGCTTTGCGAGAGCCTGCGCAAAGCCTGCCCCGGCAAACCCTTCGTGACCATCCTGACCGATATCGCGGATTACCCGCCGCATTTCTGGATCGAGAGGCAGGAGCAATTTTTGATTTGCGGCTCGGAGCGCGCCGTCCAACAGGCGCGGGAATTGGGCCATCCCGCCGAGCGCATCTTTCAGACTTCAGGAATGATCCTCAATCCGCGGTTCTACAACTACAGCCCGATCGATCGCGATGCGGAAAGGCTGAAACACGGACTGGAAGCTGCGCGCGTTACGGTGCTGGTGCTTTTCGGAGGTCAGGGAGCGCGCAAGAAGATGCTGGATATCGACGCTCGCCTCAGCGAATCCGGACTGCCGATTCAGCTGATCCTGATTTGCGGCAAGAACGAGCGTTTGCAAGCCGAGTTGCGTGCTCAGGTTCGGCCGATGCCCCGGCTGATCGAAGGATTTACCACGAATGTCCCCTATTACATGCAGCTCGCCGATTGTTTCGTGGGCAAACCGGGACCCGGAAGCATTGCCGAAGCTCTGGAGATGGGGCTGCCGATCATCGTGGAAAGAAATGCCTGGACGTTGCCCCAGGAGCGGTACAACGCGGTCTGGGTACGCGAAAAGGAAGTAGGCCTGGTAGTCAAGAATTTCGATCATATTGTTGATGTCGTCCAGCAGTTGCTCGAAAAGGAGACTTTTGCCAAGTTCCGCTGCAATGCAAAGAAGATGCGCAACCGCGCCTTGTTCGAAATTCCCGAGATCCTCTCTCGCATCCTGCAGGAATCTAACAATTAGAGGCGGCGCCCCTTTTGCCTCGACCCCTTTTGCCTCAAAATGTCAGCGGAGCATAGTGACCGCGTGATGGAACCGATTCGCGATGCGCTATTAATTTTTAATCCGACCGCAGGCCGTGCGCGCGGAGTTCGATCCGGGGCGCTTGAACGCGCACGCAAGGTGCTGGCGCGGCAGGGAATCGAGTCGGAATTGGCGGCGACCGACGGACCGGGCTCGGCTCCGGGATTGGCGCGCCAGGCGGTTCGCGATCAAAGGCAGATCGTGATCGTTTGCGGAGGCGACGGCACGCTGAACGAAGTGGTAAACGGGCTAGCCGGAAGCTCGGTTCCGCTGGCTTTGCTTCCGGCGGGAACCGCGAACGTCTTTGCCAAGGAATTGGGGCTTCCTTGGAACATCGAACGAGCTGCTTCGCTGATCGGGGGCAGCCGGTTCAGGCGCATCTCTTTGGGGCATGTAAAGGCGGAAGAGGGGGAAAAGGACGGGCGTTATTTTCTGTCGCTGGCCGGCGCGGGCCCTGACGGGGCCATCGTTCGAGCCGTGAACCCGAGTCTGAAGGACACGCACGGGCACAGTGGCGTATTGGATAGAGGGATTCCGGCAGCTCACGTCGTACAGATTTCCTCGATTCCGCGTAAAGTTTGAGAACGAAACCGTCGAGGGCACGCTCATCATCGCAGGCCGCACCAAGCATTACGGCGGCCCGTTCCAAATCACCACGCGCGCTGACCTATACGGCAACGATTTTGAGCTGATGGTCTGCACTACGAATAGCCGCTGGAAATATTTATCGTATATGCCCCTCCTCTCTCTCCGGCGGGCTCCGGCATGTTCGCGACATCCGTTTTGTGAGGGCAACGGAGATGCGCTGCGAGCCGATCGACGCCGAGCCGATCTGGGTGCAAGTGGACGGCGAGGCTGCCGGGCGGTTGCCGGCGGAGTTTCGCATCGTCAGAGATGCGCTGACGCTCGCCGTTCCGGCCAAGATTACCTGAACCCACGCATCCCATTGCGGAAGCGAACTAAAGCTACATTCTGGATTTTTGAGCTGCGGCGAGAGTCATGTTGGCTTGTGCGGCATGATTTCGCGGATACCGCACAAGTATGTCCCTATAAAGTTTTAGAATAGCGTGGAATTGAGATATATTCGGCTTTAGCCAACCTTGCAGCTAAGGCAGCCGCCCAGCGGGTATAGATAAACTGAACGTCCTTTGCGTGAAAGCCCGGTCGAATCGTAGGGAGTAAAGATAGCCGGGCATAGAACTCTCGAAGATGGAGCGGAAATGAAAGGTGTGGTCCTTGCAGGCGGCACGGGCAGCCGTTTAAATCCCCTCACGCGCGTTACCAACAAACACCTGCTTCCCATTTACGATAAGCCGATGGTGTACTACCCCATTCAAACCCTCGTGAATGCGGGCGTTCATGAAATCCTCTTGGTTACCGGCGGCAAAAACGCGGGCGATTTTCTGCGCCTTTTGGGGAACGGCCGGGATTTTGGGCTGAAACACCTGAATTACACCTATCAGGAAGGTGAGGGTGGCATTGCGGACGCCTTGGCATTGGCCGAACATTTCGCCGACGGAGACGCCCTCTGCGTGATCTTGGGCGACAACATTATCGAAAACAACATTTGCCAGGCCGTCGCAAACTTTGAAAAGCAAAAGGAAGGCGCGAAGATCCTCCTGAAGGAAGTTACGGATGCGCAGCGGTTTGGCGTTGCGGAAGTCCGAGGGAATAACGTGGTCGGCATCGAGGAGAAACCAAAACGCCCGAAATCCAATTATGCGGTTATTGGAATTTATCTCTACGATTACAGCGTATTCACGAAGATTCGCCGGTTAAAGCCTTCCGGCCGCCGAGAATTGGAGATAACCGACGTAAACAATTTCTATATCGAAGAGGGAAAGCTCACGTACGAGATTCTAGATGGCTGGTGGACCGATGCCGGCACTTTCGAATCCTTGCTGCGTGCGAACACGCTTGTAGCGGAAACAGGAGCAAATAAGCTCGCCCGGACAGCTGAGGAGCAATTCGCAACCGATCGGGAAGTGCTCCGGTGAAAATTCTGGTTACCGGCGGGGCCGGATTTATCGGCTCCAATTTCATCCGTCACGTCCTTACACAGCGCAGGGATTGCGCGCTAATCAATTTCGACAAGCTGACTTACGCCGGGAATCTGGCCAATCTCGAAGAGGTTGCGGAGCACCCGAACTATGCATTCATCAAAGGCGATATCTGCGATGCCGCCGCTGTCGAACGAGCGATGCGCGGATGCGATGCGGTGGTGCATTTCGCCGCGGAATCGCACGTAGACCGCAGCATCTATGAGCCCGCGCCCGTCATCGACACAAACGTAAAGGGAACATTTACGCTGCTCGAAACAGCGCGCGCGTTGCGCGTCGGCCGCTTCTTGCACATCTCGACGGACGAAGTTTACGGCGACCTTCCTGCGGGGGCCTTTGCGGACGAATCCTCCGCTTTGCATCCCAGCAGCCCCTATTCGGCTTCCAAAGCCGCCGCGGATTTTCTGGTCCTTTCCTACGTTCGGACTTACGGTGTGCCGGCGCTAATCACACGGTCCTCAAATAACTACGGCGCTTACCAGTTCCCGGAAAAATTTCTTCCCCTGATGATTACCAACGCGCTTGACCATAAACCGCTGCCTATCTATGGCGACGGAAAGCAGCAGCGCGATTGGCTGCATGTGGAAGATAACTGCCGCGGAATTTTGTGCGTACTCGAAAAGGGACGCCCCGGCGAGGTTTACAACATCGGCGGCTTGGACGTCGAAGAGAATTTAAGCGTGGCCAGGCGTCTGCTGAAATTGACGAATCGGCCGGAATCCTTGCTCAGCTATGTGAAAGACCGTCCCGGACACGACCGCCGTTATGCTCTGCGTTGCCAGAAAATGCAGGATGAATTGAATTGGAAACCGGCAATTTCGCTCGAAGAGGGTTTGCGCCAAACCATCGATTGGTATCGAAGCCATGCCTCCTGGCTAGCTGATGTGCGTGGAGGCGAATATCGCTCCTATTACGCAAAATACTATGAGAACCGCGACTCTTCGCTGCGTGAGATTGCCCCCTCAGTATCCAAGTGATCTGAAATCCAAAGCTGCTCATATGGCATGAGCTTTTTGAAACGAGTCAGCCTGCCTTTGGAATCCATCAATCTAAATGGGCGCAGACGGCTGAAAGCAGATTTTAGGAGGAAAGGGCTTCAGTCCGAAGCCATGGGAACATTAACACGCGGCCGAACGATTTCTCCAGAGCGTTTGGCCGGCAGTCCTGCTTGACGGATCTTGTATAGCAGCGCCCGGTAGCTGATGCGGAGGTCGCGAGCGGCGCGTTTCCGGTTCCACCGGTTTGCTTCCAACGCGCTGAGGATAATTTTCCCCTCCAGCTCCCGCACGGCCTTGCGAGTCACATTTTTGAGGTGAATGGGACCGGTGGCCGGAAGTTGGGGCGTGACAACGGCGCGTTCCCAGTTCGCCAGTTCTTCACCAATGGCTTCCTCAGACCCCAGAATGACGTACCGCTCCATCAGATTTTCGAGCTCGCGAATGTTCCCAGGCCAAGTGTGTTTCTCAAAGAGCTTTAGCATAACCGGCGAAATTGGACCGGCCGAGCTCTTGTGTCTCTGGCGGAGCCGCTCGTAGAAGTGCGTGGCAAGCTGTGGCACATCTTCAAGACGCGCCCGGAGCGCAGGCAGCTCCACTCTGGCAACATTGATCCGGTAATAGAGGTCCGCACGGAATCTGCCGGCGGCAATCTCATGTTCCAAGGGACGACCCGTGGCGCAAATTACTCGGATCTGCACGGAAATGTCTTCCGCTCCGCCGATACGGGCGAACTGCGAATCCTGTAGGAGTTGGAGCAGCTTGGCTTGCAACGCCATATCGATTTCGTCGATTCCGTCCAGGAAGAGAGTGCCCATATGGGCCATCTCAACGCGCCCCGGCTTGCTCGCATAAGCGCCGGTAAACGCCCCTTTTTCATAACCGAAGAGTTCGCTCTCCAGTAGAGTGCCGGGAATAGCGGCGCAATTGACGTTGATAAAGGGGCCGGCAGCGACGCTTGAGCGGGAATGGATGTAACGGGCCAAAACGCCCTTGCCCGTGCCGCTTTCGCCTTGAATAAGGAGCGGAACACTCGTACCCGCGAATTTTTGGATTTTTTGGCGGAACTCCTGCATGGCCGCCGAACGGCCAAAGATCACTTCCTCTGGTGGCAGACCCGCCGTGCCCAGCGTGAGCGGAACTCTCTGTGTACTGGACAAGACCATTCTGCTTAACTCCCCAAGAAAGGAAAACCCCTCAAACTCGCCCGGTAAGAGTCTAAAGCACACGGAACGCCAAACATCAAAAGCAAGCAGGCACTGGCAGGAACCGCGCCGGATGCCCTAGCTACAGCTTAAGTTTCGCGTGCTCAAAAAACCGCAGATTCCAGGGATACGCTTAAGGCCACGTGCCAATCAGGAGGTGCTTCGAGGGAAAAGGTTTGCTTATATTAGGAATGTCGATTCCCGATTCGCCATGTGGGGCGAGTCGAGAACCGAAAGCGCGTCGATCACGAGCTTGCCGCTGGGGCGGGCGCATCTAACCCCGCGGGATGGCAAGAAAGCTGCTCACGAAGAAAGCACTCACGGTCTTTGTTGAACCGGCAGTTCCGGCCGAGCGAGCTATAATTCGAAGAATATGGGCTTCCTGAGCAATTTACTCCGGCTGCTGCGGGAAAGGCGCGGCACGGACATGGATTTTCTCTGCCATCATCTGCTTTCCGAGCGCGGCGAGGCTTCACAGACGGTGCTGGCTCAGCAGATCATTAAAGCCTACGCGGCGATGAACTCAGGGGAGCGCCGCCATTTTTTCGAAATGCTTTGCCGAAACTTTGGGCCCGACGAAACTGCCATCCTCAACGCGGCAGCAGCCTACAAACGGACGCCCGGCCCGGCGAATCTCGCGGCTCTTTCCGCCGCTGTTGAGGCGCCCCGCCAGGAGTTGTTGCGCAGGATCAACACCGCCACGCACGGAACGGAAACATTAGTTGCTTTGCGCGGGCACCTGCTCGAATTAGCAACGAACGGGACGGATTTCCAGCCGCTCGACGCCGACCTCAAGCATCTTTTCAGGTCCTGGTTCAATCGCGGGTTCTTGCGCATGGAGCGGATCACCTGGCATACCTCGGCTTTGACGCTCGAAAAGCTTATGGCTTACGAGTCGGTCCATGAGGTCAACGGCTGGCCGGATTTGCGCAGGCGTTTGGAAGCAGATCGGAGATGCTTCGCCTTCTTCCATCCCGCGCTCGCAGACGAGCCCATCATCTTTGTGGAAGTGGCGCTGACAAAGGGGCTGACCGGCGATCTGGGTCCGTTGTTGGATATTCACGCGCCGGTGCTTCCACCGGAACAAGCAGATACCGCGATATTTTATTCCATAAGCAATTGCCTGAAGGGATTGCGAGGCATTGCGTTTGGAAATTTCTTGATCAAGCAGGTGGTCTCCGACCTCGCTGCCGAATTTTCGAATATCAGAACCTACGGCACGCTCTCTCCGCTTCCCTACTTAGCTCGAGCATTACAAAACCAAGCGGACGAGAATGGCTTCACGCGCGAGCGCCTGTCACGGTTGCTTGCCGATTATTCGCAGCAATTGGGCACTGCTGGCGGAAGGCGAGATCCCATAGAAGCTTTGCCAGCTTTACTCAAGCAGCCTCTGGAGCATCGAGAAGCGCTCGCGAAGCCTCTCGAGCGGCTGGCACTCGCCTACCTCACGCAACTGCATCAGAACGGAAAGCTATACGATCCGGTGGCGACTTTTCATCTATCGAATGGCGCACGTCTCGAACGTATCCATGCGTTCGGAAATCTGCGGCCCTATGGGCTACAAGCGTCGTTTGGTGTGACAGCCAACTACCTGTATGTCCCTTCTGAGCTCGAAGAGAACCACGAGGGGTTTGTGAGCGAGGGTGAGATTCGGGTCTCACACGACCTGGAGCGTGAATATAAATCCGTGACAGAAGCCTGGCGAGCCGAGCGGCACAAAGTCAAAAAGAGCAAGTAATGTTCCGGCCGCGCCGAGCCGACGGAAGCCAGGCCGGCTTCAAGTCCGAAGTATCTACGAAAAGCTTGTCCGTCGTCGGGTCCGAGTTCTCAGCGCGAGGCGGTTTCCTTCGAAGCCGTCCCGCGCTTTGAGGTCGGGGCCGGAGCGACTACCCCAGTTAGCTTGCGGATCATTCCGTCCGACTTGCTTAAGACGTAAAGTTCGCCGTCGCCGCCCAGCGCCATGCGCGTGTCCGCGCGTCCGCCACCGTAGGCGACGCCCTCAGGATCCATTTTGGCTTCGGCATGCGCCGGATCCTGCGAACGAGTGGTGGCCGCTGCATTGCCCGGCAGCACGTGGTCAGCGGGTGGCATTCCTCCCCGGCTCGCGTATGTTTCGGCAACAATGTCAAACATTCTGCGCTTGGTCCCGTGACCGGACGTGTCATTCGGACCCTTGTAGACGACCTGCAATTCGTGGATTTGTGCTTGCTGGTTGCGTTTGCCGTGAACGGCAAGCATCTCCGCGAAATCAGCGTAAAACATCCTGGCGGTAGTCATGTCGTTGAAAATATATTTCCCGCGCAGTTGTGGCATCAGCTTGCCGCGGTAAACGAAGCCATTGCCCATAGAATCCCCTTCGCGATGGCTGTACACGGCGACCGGGTATATGGGCGCAACAGGCTCTTTCAGCCCATCCACCTGCAGCAGATCATTCTCTGGAAACGGGACGGGCGGATTCATCAAGCTGCCCGTCTTGCCCGCGTCGTTTACGAAAAATTGTTCGTCGCCCTCGCGCTCCGCGTAACCGTAGTTGCCGCCCTTGGTGACGATGTCGACTTCTTCCCAATAATGCACGCCGATGTCATCTGTGATCAGCGTTTTCGTTTCCGTATCCCATTGCAGGCGGTGCGGATTGCGGAAGCCATACGCATAGATCTCGCCGCGGGCGCTGGCCACGGTGACAAAAGGATTCGGGTCCGATCCAGTTGACGGAATTCTGTATCGCCCGTTCGGGCTGAGCGTGTCCTTCGGACGCAAATTGATGTCCGGAGTAATTCTCAGAATCTTGCCCACCAACGTGTCCAGCCTTTGCGGCAGATTGTGCGAGGGGCCTGGTGTTTCCCCAGCTGCCCCGTCGCCGATCGAAATGTAAAGATTGCCGTAATCGGCGTCGCCTGGCTTGGCCGAAGGGTTAAAGACTAAGTCGGCCATGGGATGATTGCGATCGTAGCCGGTGCGCAAGATTTCGCGCGCCGTTCCCTCGAACGTGGCATTGCGAATATTTGTGTCGGTCCACTCGACAAGTACGGATTCCAAATGCGCAGGGCCCGCCGGCGGATTCACTACGGGAGTCGTGGAGTAGCCCTTCAGATCCAAGGTCGAGAGCCGCGCATTCGTTGGAGCCGCCGAGCCCTCCATATCCGGTTTCTCGGTGTGCACCGTATAGAACTTGCCGTTCTTCGCATAGGCGGGATCGAAGGCAAACGAAACGATACCGGCGGTGTTGCCTAGATCGGAGGCGAACTTCGGGAAAATTTCTGCGAAATTAAGATACGGCGTGAATTTCTTAGAGGCCTTATCCAGGATGTACAGAGTGGAACTCTGATCGTCCACGAAAAATCGGGAATTTGCCAGCGGGGCGTTTGCAGGCTCCGAGCGCAGCGAAGTCACGCGGCCCAATTGGGCCTTGTAATCGATCGCGTGCGACGTTGCGCCTCCGTGTGTCGGACTCGAAATCGGCAGGCTGACATAATCTTCCAGCAAAACGGCTGTGCCGTCTTTGCTGACTTGTGATCGCGAAGGGTATTGCGCGAATAAGACGGTCGCACTCGCGACTATGCCTGCAACCAGCACGGACCAGGAATGAAATCCGCGACGTCTTCGGGCTATCCTCTGCTCTCTTGCCATTGTGCGGCCCTCCTCTTCTTCATATCTAAGCGGCCTGGGCGTGAAGGTGTCCAAACTGTATTACCGCGCTGCCACATGAGTCAATCGGGCCCACAGCCCAACGTTCGGCGAGAACGTGAAAAACCCATGCCTCTCGGTTTCTGAATAATATGCCAGTTGGTTCGACGACGTGGCGAATTTCGGTTGTTCGTGGCGCAGACGAAGGCCTACAGCTTGCCCTCCATAATTCCCGGCAAGATAATAATTAGCCGCTCGGAGAGTGCTTCGATGAGAACTTTCGTTTTCGGTTTCCTGGCGACAATTTGGCTGATTACGGTATCTCTCGCCCAGAGCCCTCCAGTTTCCACGCCGCCCGCTACACCAAAGCGGCCGGTCACGGACGAATACCAGGGAATCAAAGTCACGGACGACTATCGTTGGCTGGAGAACTGGGACGACCCGCAGACTAAGCAATGGAGCGCTGCTGAGAATGCCCGCAGCCGCGAATATCTGGACCATCTTGCGCTGCGCCCCGCCGTCAAAGAGCGGCTCACGCAACTGAGCAGGTCCCGGTCCTCGAGATACTTTGATCTCCAGTTCCGCGGGGGAATGCTGTTCGCCATGAAATACCAGCCTCCGCAGGAACAGCCAATACTTGTCGCCTTGCCCTCTGCCGATAATCCCGACAAGGCGAAGGTCATCTTCGATCCGAACAGCGCAAGCAGTAAGGGATCGGTTGCCATCGATTTTTACGTTCCGTCCCTGGATGGCAAATACGTCGCGGCCGCTGTCTCCGAAAATGGTTCCGAAGACAGTAGCGCAGTGATTTTCGAGGTCGCCAGTGGCAAGAAGCTTGCCGACGTTGTCCCGCGCGTCAATTTTGCGACCGCCGGCGGCAGCATCGATTGGAAAGCGGACAGTTCCGGCTTCTATTACACGCGCTATCCACAAGGCAAAGAGCGTCCAGCCGAAGACGCTGATTTCTACCAGCAGGTCTACTTTCATAAACTCGGTACGTCCCCTGCGCAAGACGTCTACATGATCGGAAAAGAATTTCCTCGCATAGCGGAAATTCAGCTTCGCACCAGCGATGATGGGCGTTGGCTAGTGGCCTCGGTCGCGAATGGGGATGGAGGCCAGTTCGAGCATTACGTGATGGACGCATCAGGCCACTGGACCCAAGTCACGCACTTAGACGATGGCATCGTAGCTGCCAAAGTCGGGCCGAATGATGCGTTGTACCTGCTGTCACGCAAAGACGCGCCACGTGGAAAGATTCTCCGGTTGTCCGCGCCTAATCTTCCGCTTTCGCAGGCAAAGGTCGCTGTTCCGGAGAGCTCAGGCTCAGAGAGCGAAGAGGGTGGCCGTGCTTCGATCGAGAGCTTCGTCCCCGCGTCCGGCCGCCTCTATGTTATGGACATGATGGGTGGCCCATCGCGCGTGCGGGTCTTCGATGATCACGACCGTCCTCTGCCCGCCCCGCCGCTCCCTCCTGTCTCGGGTGTCGATGAGGCTGTCGCTATCGGCGGCGGGAATCTGCTCTTTCGCGTTTCGACGTATCTGGCGCCGCCGGCTTGGTATCGTTTCGACAGCGCCAGTGGTAACTCCGCGCGCACCGCGATCAGCGAAACCTCCGCGTTCAAGCTCGATGATTTCGAAGTCGTACGCGAGTTCGCTGCCTCAAAAGACGGAACTCGCGTCCCGCTGAACATCCTGCGGCGCAAGGGCACGAAGCTCGATGGCAGCCATCCTACGCTTCTCTACGGTTATGGCGGCTTCGAAATCAATGAAACCCCGCGCTTATTCAGGTTCCTGACCGCTATTTGGCTCGACCAAGGCGGCATCTTCGTTGACACCAATCTTCGCGGCGGTGGGGAATACGGCGAAGTATGGCATCAGGCTGGAAAGCTGACTCCATAAGCAGAACGTCTTCGACGATTTCATCGCATGTGCGCAATACTTGATCGATCATAAATACACCTCGCCTCAGCGTCTCGCGATCTTCGGTGGCAGCAATGGCGGCCTGCTCATGGGTGCCGCGTTAACGCAACGGCCGGACCTGTTCCGTGCCGTGGTTTCGACGGTTGGCATCTATGACATGCTGCGCATCGAGCTCGATCCCAACGGCGCCTTCAACACCACCGAATTTGGCACCGTGAAAGATCCCGCTCAGTTCAAAGCTCTCTACGCTTACTCGCCCGTATCATCATGTAAAGGATGGAACGGCCTATCCCGCGATCCTCTTCATGACGGGGGACAACGATCACCGGGTCAACCCGATGCAATCGCGCAAGATGACCGCCCGCTTACAGGCGGCGAGCAGTTCCGGACGTCCCATCTTGCTGCGCACCAGCTCGACGGCAGGACACGGCTTCGGCACCGCCGTCGACGAAGTGATCGAGCAGGACGCCGATGTCCTCACCTTTCTCTTCGATCAGCTGGGTGTGCACTATACGGCGGGCGAAAAATAACCACCGGCTGTTCTGTGAGTCGCGGCCTGCTTGCTGCGGCTTCGATCTATCGCGTTTCTTCCGCCATAGACTGCATGGAATTATCCGAAGGCAAGAGCGTGAACACCGCTTCTTGCAGATCGTGAGCGCTGGCCGCGTTTGCGGGCGAGTTCACAATGTTAATTTTGTAAGAAAATCGGTTCGTGGCGCCGGCTGCGTCGGATAGTCCCTCCGCAACGCGATTGGAGATGATCTCCGCGACACTCCGGCTTACCGCCGGCAGGATGGTCCCGAAGCAGTGCGGACGCAAAACGTAAAGCGAATCCTCCCCGCGCAGCTTGCGGGAAATTGCCGTCGCAGCATCGCTCAGTAGAGATTTGGCAAAGGGCGTGGAGGAAACCTCTTCCGGCAAGATCACGGTAATCACCAACACGGACAATACCTGGTCGGCCGCCGCCGCCCGGCGATACTCCATGGCCAGGCGATCCTTGAACGAGCTTAGGTTCGGTATGGCATTCAAGAGTTCTGCACTCGCTTCCATTTTGGTTTCCGCGGCGCGCGTGCCCGCTTCCGCAATCTCGCGCCGAAGATGCAGGATTGTGATCTGTCGATCCACCAGATACATCGCCAGCAGCGCCGAAAGCGCGCAGAAACCGTAAAATGTATTCCGCAGTACGACGCTGGAATAAGAAAACACGACCGGGTACATCAGCAGTGCCAGTCCCGCCCCCAAAATCAAAATAGTCGAGGCAAGACAGGATTGTCAGCTGCAGTTCTCGCCGATCCAAGTGCTCTGGATGGATTTTGTCGAAAAGAAACACGGGTGGTTCCTGATCCTTATAAATTGCTTCTTTTGGCCTCAAGCACACGGCATACCATTGTGATCGCTTGCGGATTTGCCGAATCAGCGAGTTACAGGCAGGTCGTTGAAGTTTAAAGGCAGGGTCGTCTCAATCTAGGCCCCTGTGTTCGAAATGTGTTCCAAAATAGGCCGAGTCAGCGCGCCCACTTCCTCATTTAGGCTTCAGCTAGTGGTGCGTCCCGCTCATTTCTCGGATGATATCTCCCACAAAGGCCTTGGCATCTCCAAAAAGCATCAGAGTGCGATCGAGGTAGTAGAGCGGATTATCGATTCCTGCAAAACCCGGGCTCATGCCGCGCTTGATGACCATAACCGTGCGGGCTTTGTCGACATCCAGGATCGGCATGCCGTAAATGGGGCTGCCGGCTTCGTTGCGCGCCGCGGGATTTGTGACGTCATTGGCGCCGATCACCAGTGCCACGTCGGTTTGCGGGAATTCGCCGTTGATGACGTCCATATCCAGCAGCTTGTCGTACGGAATATCCGCTTCGGCCAGCAAGACATTCATGTGTCCAGGCATTCTTCCCGCGACCGGGTGTATCCCGAACTTGACGTCGATGCCGCGCTTCGTCAGCGCATCGTAAAGCTCGCGCACCTTATGCTGCGCCTGTGCCACGGCCATTCCGTAGCCGGGAACAATGACCACCTTGTTGGCGGCCGAGAGGATGGCGGCGGCTTCCTCGGCCGTTGCGCTGTGTACCGGGCGCGCTTCGGCTTGACCGGCCGCGGCCACCTGTTCCTGTCCGAAGGCGCCAAACAGCACATTGGAAAACGACCGGTTCATCGCTTTGGACATGTTGACCGAAAGAATGAATCCGGAGGCGCCATCGAGCGCGCCGGCGATGATCAAAAGTTTGCTGTCGAGCACAAAGCCCATCGCCGCGGCGGAAAGCCCCGCGTAGGAGTTCAACAGCGAGATCACCGTGGGCATGTCCGCGCCGCCGATCGGCACGATCATCAGCACTCCGAAAACGAAGGGAATGCCAATGATCAGCGGAAAGAGGTTCACCTTTTCGGGATGAAGAACCAGCTCCACAGCGACCCCGACCGCGACCGCCAGCAGCGACAGATTGACGAAATTCTGTCCTTTGTAGGTGATGGGCCGCTGCGGCAGAACTTCCTGCAGTTTGCCCGCGGCCATCAAGCTGCCGGTAAAAGTAAGCGCGCCGAGGATCACTTCCAGCGAAAGCACGGCCATCATGAATCGCGGCACGGCGGGCGCGCGCAGGTAAAACTCAGCGGTGCCGACCAACGTCACGCAAAGGGCGCCGAAGGCGTGGCTGAGCGCCGTCCGCTGCGGAACGGCCGTCATGTGCACCATGCCCAGGGGCACGCCAATAATCGAGCCGAGCACCAGCGCGATGGCTACCCACTTGTAGTCCACGATGTCATGACTGAGCAGCGTGCCGGCAATGGCCAGCAGCATTCCCACTTCGCCCGCGCGCACACCGCGCCGCGCCGTTACCGGCGAACTCATCCATTTCAGGGAAAGAATGAAAAGGGCCGTGGCGATCAGGTAGGTGAACTCGATGAAGTTCGCGGCGCCCGGCATGTTGGTCATGATTTCTTGGTGTTACTCGCCTTGAACATCCTGAGCATGCGGTCGGTGATCAAAAACCCGCCCACCACGTTACTGGTAGCCGCGATAATGGCGATCACCCCCAGCACGGTGGTGAATGTGTTCTTGTGTTCTCCCGCCAGAAGGATTGCTCCAACTACAGCAATGGCATCGAGAGCGTTGGTCAGAGACATCAGTGGAGTGTGCAACAGCGGTGTGATGCGGCGAATGACTTCAAAGCCGATAAAAGCGGCCAGCATGAAGACGTACAGGCTGGTCAGCAGGTCCATCTTGGGCACCGAATACTCCTTTCTTTAAGTCTTTAAGGCTTTGTTCTGGCCTAGCTTTGTTCTTGCTAGCTGGAGGCGGCGAGCGCCGGCAACGAGAAAAACTCCCGCACTCTCTTGTTCACCACTTCGCCGCCCAGAGTCAACAACGTTTCGCGGATGATTTCATCGCTGGTATCCAGCCGCAGCTTGCCATCCTTTACCAGGTGCATCAAAAAAGCGCTCACGTTGCGCGAGTACATCTGGCTGGCATGGTAGGGCACCGAACTGGCGAGGTTGAACCTGCCAATGATGGTCACGCCATACACAACGATCTCTTCGCCGGGGCGAGTGAGCTCGCAATTTCCGCCGCGCTCGGCGGCCAAGTCCACGATCACGGAACCCGGCGCCATGCCCTTGACCATATCCGCGGTCACCAGCAGGGGAGATTTCTTGCCCGGAATGACGGCGGCAGTGATGACCACGTCGTTTTCCGCCACTACCTTTCCCAGCAGCTCGCGCTGGCGCCGGTAAAAATCTTCACCTTGCGCTTTGGCGTAGCCGCGCGCATCTTCGGCGTCTTTCGCCTCAATCGGCAGTTCGACGAAGCGCCCTCCCAGGCTTTGCACTTGCTCCTTGGCCGCTGGCCGCAAGTCGTATGCCGAAGTCACCGCTCCCAGCCGCCGCGCTGTGGCGATGGCCTGCAAACCGGCAACGCCCGCGCCGATCACCAGCACGCGTCCCGGAGTGATTGTCCCTGCTGCCGTGGTAAGCATGGGGAAGATTCGGGGCAATGTGTCCGCGGCAATCAGGACCGCTTTGTATCCGCAAATCGTGCCCATGGAAGAGAGCGCGTCCATACTCTGCGCGCGTGTGCTGCGCGGAATCAATTCCACGGAGAACGAGGTCACGCCTTTGGCGGCAATCTCCTGCAGCGGCTCCAGGCCGCCGAGCGGACGAAGAAATCCGATCAGTGCCTGTCCACTGTGGAACAGAGGTACGTCCGCCTGGCCGGTCTTGTCGTTTGAGCCGTAGCTGAGCACCTGAACAACAATGTCAGCGGCAGCAAACACATCCCGGCGTTCCGGAACGATTTTTCCGCCTTTGGCAACGTACTCCGCGTCCGGATACCCGGCCTGAGCGCCGGCGCCCGCTTCCACGATGACTTCCAGTCCACCCTTGCCCAGGGTCGGAATCGAGCTTGGCACCACAGCCACGCGCCGTTCCCCGGGGAAAGTTTCCCGGGGGACTCCCACAATCATGCGGTCCCTCCCCTTACGAAATGAATTCTAGCCGGCAAATGTTGCGGCACTGGCCTCCGTGCCACTTCTGCGACTTTTCATTCTGCAATACTTGCGTTCGACATTCTACACGTTTGGCGACGGCCATCTGCCAGTAAGAGGCCCTACCCGTTCGTTTTCGATCTTTAGTGAGAGATCTGTAGTGAGATGAGGATAATTTCCGACAGCTAGGACAGCTGCGGTTCCGGCGACGAGGGCAGCGCATCCCCTTCATTCGAACAAGTTTTGTGCAATGACACGATCCTCGAGGCCGTGAGCGTCGCTTCTTTGGAAAAAATTTCGTACCCCGTTCGAATGATCCGTTCTTCTGAATATAGCTTAGTAACTAGCGGTTGACGTTTACTTAACGGTATGCTACCGTGCTTTATGCTCCCTGGCACTCGCGGCAAGGGCTGTTCGTGTGTGCGCTCGATCCTTTCTCGATCGGTTTACCAGTTCCGATCTCTTTCTCGTAGCGGCGCAACGATCCGCCGGCCGAAGCTTGCTCACCCTAAGCTTCGCGGAAATCCTCGTTCGACTGTTCTCCAGCAGCCCATTGGAGTGTGCTCTTACAAGCTGGATGTACTGGTTGCGCCGTGCCCTGCCCTGCGGCTCCCAACTTCGGCAATCCCAAAACCACGAGGCTATCTCCTGCAGAATGTGCACTTGCACAAAAAGGGGAGGGGGGTGGAGTCCCACCCACTTTGCTATTTTCTATCGGCTTCCCGGCGATATAATGCTGGGCCAGCTACGAGACTTCGGAGGTGAAGCCGTGGGTAGAAAGCTATCTTTGACCTTTGTGATGTTCTTTGGCCTTTTGCTGGGCCTGTGCTTCTCGGCAACGGCTCAGGACGCCAAGAGCGTTTTGCAATCGGCCAACAAGGCCATGGGCGACGTGAAATCGATTCAGTTTTCGGGCAGCGGCGAATTCGGCATCCTTGGGCAGGCGTATACGCCCGGAGGGGCCTGGCCCGTCAACGACATCAAATCCTATACGCGCACGATTGACTACGGCTCCAAGTCCGCGAAGGAAGAGATGACCCTGGTTGAGCCCACTCCTATCCGCAAGGGCGGCGGCGGGCCATTCGCGGGCGAACAGAAGCAGGTCAATCTTGTAAGCGGCCAGTATGCCTGGAACCAGCCCGGCAATGCCGCGCAGCCCGCGGTGGCCGCGGCGGAAGAGCGCCAGCTGCAAATCTGGCTCACTCCGCATGGCTTCCTGAAAGCTGCCATGGAAAACAACGCCACGGCCAAGAAAGGCAGCGGCGGCACCGTGGTGTCGTTCACCGAAGGCAAGTACAAGATCAACGGCACAATCGACAGCGCGGGGATGGTCACCAAGACGGAAAGCTGGCTTGCAAACCCGGTTCTCGGCGATATGGCCGTAGAAACCACGTATTCGGGTTATAAGGATTTCAACGGTGTGAAGTTTCCGAGCATGATCGTGCAGAAGGAAGGTGGCTCACCCGGTACTTCAGCTCACCGTCAGTGATGTGCACGCCAATTCCGAACTCGCGCTAACGGTGCCTGACAACGTGAAAGCTGCCAAGTTCCCGCCGGTCAACGTCACCAACCAAAAGTTGGCCGACGGCGTCTGGTTCCTGGCGGGCGGAACGCATAACAGCGTTCTGGTGGAATTTCCCAATTACGCGGTGATGATCGAAAGTCCGCTTAACGACGCCCGGGCCGCAGGCGTAATGGCCGAGGCCAAGAAACTCGTTCCCGAGAAGCCCATCAAGTACCTGATCAATACGCACGCTCACTTCGACCACCTGGGCGGTGTGCGCTACTTTGTCGCCGAGGGCGCGACCGTCATTACCCAGGATACGAACAAGTCCTTCTACGAGCAGGCCTGGAAGGCGCCGCGTACCTTGGAGCCAGACCACCTGGCTCAGAGCCCGAAGAAGGCCACCTTCGTCACGTTCAAAGACAAGTACGTCCTCAGCGATGGAGGGCGGGAAATCGACGTTTATCGCATCCCCGGCGATACCCACAATGTCGTCATGTCCCTGGTGTACCTGCCGAAGGAAAAAATCCTGGTGGAGGCCGATGACTTCACGCCGGCGGCTCCGAATGCGCCGTCGCCGGGGCCTCGATCTCACGCGGGTACGGTGCTCCTGTATCAGGACTTGCAGCAGATGAAGCTGGATGTGGCCACGATCGCACCGTTGCATGCTTTCGTGGTGCCGTACGCAGAGCTGCAAAAAGCGGCTTCGACTGAGGTGAGCAGCGCGTCGGCTAAATAGAAGCTCTCCTTCGCTGTCATTCCGAGCGCAGCGAGGAATCTGCTGTTTTCTTAGTTCGTAATCCAGGGCGCTCCGAGTCGTCGGGGCGCCCTGACGCTTTTTCGTCTGCTACGATAATGAGTATGCCCATCGAATTCGCAACCGCAGAGGAAGCTGCCGAGGAATTTCGGCAGGGCCGCCAGATCGTTCTGGTGGATGACGAAGATCGCGAGAATGAAGGCGATCTCGCTTTGCCGGCGGAGAAAGTAACTCCGGCGGCGATCAACTTCATGGCCAAGCATGCGCGCGGCCTGATTTGTCTGGCGCTTACCGAAGAGCGTTGCGATGAGCTAAACCTGCCGCTGATGTCGCCGGTGAACACCTCCAACTTCGGCACGGCATTTACCGAATCCATCGACGCCGTCCGCGGGACGACCACGGGCATCAGCGCCTCCGATCGCGCCATCACCATCCTGGCGGCGATCGATCCGGGCACGCGCGCGGCCGATCTGGCGCGCCCCGGCCACGTCTTTCCGTTGCGCGCGCGGCGCGGCGGCGTATTGGTTCGCGCGGGGCAAACGGAAGCTTCCGTGGACCTAGCGCGCATTGCCGGCCTTTATCCCGCAGGAGTGATCTGCGAAATCATGAACGATGACGGCAGCATGGCGCGGCTGCCGCAGCTCGCCGAATTCTGCCGTACGCATGGGCTGAAGCTGCTGACCGTCGCGGAGCTCATCCGCTACCGCATGCGGCACGAGCGCTACGTGCGGCGCGTTGCCGAAACCGTGCTGGCCACGCGCTATGGCGATTTCCGCATGATCGTCTTTTCGAGCGAAGTGGACCGCGAACAGCACATCGCGCTGGTGCGCGGAGATTTGTCCGGAGCGCCGCCGCTCGTGCGCGTGCATTCACACTGCCTGACGGGAGACGTTTTCGGCTCGAGCTCCTGCGATTGCTACGAAATCGTCGCGCGATCCCTCGAAGCGATCGTGCGCGAAGACCGCGGCGTTTTCGTTTATTTGCACCATACCGGCAGAGGCTTTGCGCTCGAACAGCCGCCTGCCGGGTCGGGCGAAATGGCCCGCGTGCTCTATCACACTCGCGGACAGCTCGACCAGGACGCGGCGCGACAGCGCCTACTGCAACATGAAAGCGGCATCGGCGCACAAATTCTGCTCGATCTGGGCCTGAAGAGTTTGCGCGTGCTCACCAACCATCCGCGCAAAGTGGTCGCGCTCGAAGCGTATGGACTGACGATTGCCGATCAGGAGCCGCTGCCGATCACCCCCGGCGGAAGAATCACCCACCAGCGCTTCTGACATTGTTTGTACGTTAGGACTTCTGCTAAGCGCTGAAGATCGCTGATCCGCGGGAACTGCTGGGCTTTCGGCGCACTGGCTTGGAAACAGTGACGTAAGGGCGAATCTGCTCGAGCTTGCGCGCGCTGATGCCGCGAATTGCCAGCAGATCTTCCACGCGCTCGAACGGGCCGCTTTTCTCCCGGAACTGCACGATAGCTTTGGCGCTGGAGGCACCGATGCCGGGCACCTGCGCGAGTTGGGTGGCCGTGGCCGTATTCAGATCGAGAGGCGCGCCAGGAGGAATTTTCTTGCCGATGGCGGCGTGAGCGGCAAACAAAATCCAGCAAAGCAGAAGAAACGAGAACGCACACAGGCGAGATTTCATCGTGCGACTCTCTGTCCGCGGCGCGCGATAGCGAATGCCGCTGCCATCGCCGCGCGTTACTGCATTTGCGCTCCGCTCATTCGGGCTCTGCACTGTATTCGGTGACCTCGCCGAAAAGCCTGGCCTGATCGCCAATCTGCCCGCGATCTCCCACCACAATAATTTGAGCATTTGCCGAGTCGAAATACGCGCGCGCGGCGGCAAGCACATCAGCGGCGCTGAGGGCGCGGACGCGCTGGCGATACGTCTCCAGTTCATTGTCAGGAAGCTGGTTCAGATATACGGTCGAGAGCTGCGAGGCGAGACCGTCTTGCGTGGCCAGCCCGAGCGAGAAAACACCGCTCATGTAAGTGCGCGCGTCGGAGAGTTCGTCTTCGGCGACCGCCAGCGAGCGCATGCGGTCGATCTCATAGAAGATTTCCGTGAGGGAGGCGGCGACCACGTCGTTGCGCACCGCCGCGTTGACGGAGAAATATCCATGCTGGCGGAGGGCATGCACGCCGCTCCGCGGGCTATACGTGTAGCCCTTTTGCTCGCGGATATTCATGATCAGCCGCGAATTGAAGGCGCCTCCATAGATGGAATTGGCGAGCGCCAGGCGCAGCCAATCCGGGTGCTTGCGCGTAATGGCATGATTCGCGACCACGAGTTGTGTTTGCACCGATTCCGGCAGATGCACCAGATGCACATGCCGGCCGTGAAGCTCCGGAAGAGTTGTATCCGGAACGACGGGGACAGTCGCCGGTTTCCATGAACCAAAAATGCGCTCGATCTGCTCCATCATCTGCGGCGAAGCGAAATCGCCGACGGCGATGAGCAGAGCGTTGCTGGGAGTGTAGTGGGCGCGATAATACTCGACCAGTTGCCCCAGGCGGTATTCCTTCACCTGAGTTTCCGTTGGCGCGATGATGGCGTAAGGATGCGCACCAAAGAGGACGCGGCGCATGCGTTCGCTTGCGAGGAATGAAGGCGTGGTGCGCGCGATGCGCAGGCCTTCGATCATCTGGCGGCGCTCCCGCTCAAATTCGTCCGCGGGAAAGGAAGCCTGCTGCGCCAGCTCGGCGACCAGGTTAAGCAAATCCGCGGAGAACTCCGTTAAACCGTTAAACCCGATGGCGCTGGTGTCTGCACCCGCGCTTGTGCCGACATCCGCGCCGATGCGCCGCAAATCCTCTTCGATTTGGCGGCTGGATCGCTTTTCAGTGCCCGTGCGAACCACTGTAGCCGTGATTTCCGCGAGACCCGGCGCCTTTGCGGTAGCCGCGGCAACTGCATTACCGCTGCGGAAGTAGAGTTCGCCGGTGAATTTGGGAATCGTATGCGATTCGACGAGAACCACCTCGAGGCCGTTCGCAAGCTTGCGGCGCGTGCGTGCGGGCCAGACAACCGGACGCTCGGGGCCTAGCGACGGAACTTGAGCGAAAGGATCGGGCATCTGCACGGTAGCCATTAATCCGCCGCCTTTTTCGTCGGTTTGCGGAATACGATGGCGCGCCGATGGGGATCAAGGTAACGCTGCGCGGCGGCGCGAACCTGCTCCGCGGGTAACCTGGAGGAAGCCGTCGAGGATGGAATTCACAAGCGACGGATCATTATCGAAAAGCGTGAAGCAGGCCAGATAATTCATCAGGCCGTATCGTGGGATGGAAGGTCCATGCCCACCCTCGAGTGACGACACATATTCGGAGCGAAACTTCACTTTTACCTGTTCGAGTTCGTCCTGCTCGATGCCGTGCTGGCAAACCGCGTCGATGACCGCGTCGAAGGCTTCGAGCGCCTGTTCGGAACTATATTCCGGCTTATGCAGCACACGCGAGGCGAGCAGCGTGGGTCCGTTGTAATCGAATAAATCGCCGACCGGATATTGAATCCCGCCGCCTGTATCGACGGCGATCTGCTGCTCGAGCACGAGCTGCCGGTAAACGCGCCCGGCGCGGCCGCCATGGAGAGCATGATCGAGCATGGCCAGAGCGTACCAGTCGGGCGTTCTCCGCTCGGGCGCGCGGTATCCCACGGCGAACGCGGGCAACGTGCCGAATTTCTCTTCCACTTCGCCGCGGCGCACGCCCTCGAAAGGAGGTTCGCTGACGTCGGCCTTCGGCTGCGGCGGACCGGGAGGAATACTTCCGAAATAACGCCGCGCGAGAGCAAAGCCTTCGTCGGGAGTGAGGTCGCCGATCATGAGCAGAACCGCATTGGAGGGCGAATAGTAAGTGCGGAAAAACTGCTGCACGTCATCGAGCGAGGCGGCATCGAGATCGGCAAAATCGCCGTAAAAATTGTGCGCGTTGGGCCAGTTGCGAAATGCGATTGGCGGCAGGTCGAGCCACGGAAAACCGCCGTAGGGCTGATTGAGAACATTGACGCGGACTTCTTCTTTTACGACGTCGCGCTGGTTGCGCAGATTTTCGTCGTCCACTTTCAGCGCGCGCATGCGGTCGGCTTCCAGCCAGAGGACGCGTTCGACCGCGTTGGATGGAATCGATTCGTAATAATTGGTGACGTCGTAATGGGTCGAGCCATTGAGAACGCCGCCGGAGGAATTGATCAGCTTGATGTGCATCATCTTTCCGGCGTGTTCCGAACCCTGGAACATCATGTGCTCAAAAAGATGCGCGAATCCGCTGCGGCCGCGCGGCTCGAGGCGAAAGCCAATATTGTAGTAAACGCCCAGGGTTGCCACCGGAGCGGTGCGATCGGGTGAAATGACGACGCGGAGTCCGTTTTCGAGCTTGGTAGTTTCGAGAGGAATATGCAGTTGGTTCAATTTCGCTCCTTCATTCGTGTCGTCGCATCCGTGCCCGGATGTTTATGCCATCGCTTCCGACGCCGCCAGAAAATCTGATTCTGTAGCTAAGCTATCTGATTCGCGCCAGCGTTTGCTTGAGCAGCCTCTTTTTCGAGCCGCCGCCATTTGCCAAGACATTGAGACCGAGTCTCGAGAGCGCGTCATAAGCTTCCCTATATTCTCGCGGAAAATGCCGCAGAGCCTCAAGGTGCCGCTCAATTACGCCAAAATCGCCGCGGCTCAAGGGACCCGTCCATGCAGCGCGAGAGCCGACGCGTTCGTAATTCGCCAGTGTTTGCCGCGTGAGCGGCAAAAGGGCGCGGATGGCACGCTGCCGGGAAAAGCCCGCTTTCACCAAGATACGCACAGCTGTTTCCATGACCGCGAGAACGTGTCCTGCCGCCAAAGCCGCGGCAGCATGATACGCGGCTTTGCGACGCGATGGGAGCACCACGGGGACACAGCCCAGTTCGCGGCTGATCCGGCGCGCCATGCGTAGGGCTACGGGAGTTCCTTCGATTGCAGAAGTGCAACCGGCGAATGAAGGGATGGTGCGGCCGCTGAAGGTCTGCAGCGGATGCAGCGAACCGATTTCCGCGCCTCGAAGCGCCAGTGGCTTCAGAACATCGCTGCCCAACGCGCCGCTCGTGTGCAGGACGATTTTCCTGCGCCAAGCCTTGCTGCTTGCGATTCGGGCGAGAGCTTCCGCTGTTTGCGCAATCGCGCGATCGGGAGTGGCGATCAGAATCAGATCGGCGGCCAGCACGGCTTGCGACAAGCCGACTTGCGGCTGGCCGCTTCCGATGCGGCGCCTTGCGGCGCGTGCGGTTCGCATGGAGCGCGTGATTACCGGCCCGATGCGCCAGCCGTTTTGATGCAGAAGCCTACCGATCGTGGATCCCACGCGCCCCGCACCCACGATAGCCACGAGCGGCAGGCCGGAATTAGATCGCATAATCGATTGATGGGCGCCCTGAAGACATCGCTACAAAATCCAGGGTTCTCACCCCAAGAAGCGCTCAGCTCTCCCGTTCAACAAGGCATGGCGTCTGGTTAGCTCACCAGGCAGCAGATCAATCGCTCCGCCCTAAAGGGCGGCGTTATGATGGCTCGTGATGACAACATCTTTTCGTGCATGGCTAGCCGGTTTTCGATTTTGCAGGCGCCGGTTCTGCCGCTGGAGGCGCAGCGGCGGGCCGCGCTGCGGGTATTTGCGCGGGTGGTGACTGGGGCAGCGCATCGACTGCCGCCAAAAGCCCACCGAGCTCGCGCTGCTGCAGGGCGCGAATTCGGTCGCGCAGGCCGGCTGCGCGTTCGAACTCGAATTTCTTGGCTGCTTCGCGCATCTGGGTTTCCATTTGCGCGATCACCTGGCGCAATTCGTCTTCGCTGTGAATCTTTTCGGGGAGGACATCGTCCGTGGGCACGGTGACGTAATCGGCCTCCACGATGGCGGCAAGCTTCATGTCCACGCTCTTGACGATGCTTTGCGGCGTGATGTTGTTGGCTTCGTTGTAAGCAAGCTGCTTGGCACGCCGCCGATTGGTCTCGTCGATGGCCTGTTTCATGGAACCGGTCATGACATCCGCGTAGAGAATGGCCCGGCCGCTAATATGGCGCGCACAGCGGCCGATGGTTTGAATCAAAGCGGTAGCGCTGCGCAGATAGCCTTCTTTATCGGCATCGAGAACCGCCACGAGGGAAACCTCGGGCAAATCCAAGCCCTCGCGCAAGAGATTGATGCCAATCAGCACGTCGAATACGCCCCGGCGCAAATCGCGCAGAATGCGCACGCGCTCGAGCGTCTCGATTTCCGAATGCAGATAGCGGCAGCGCACGCCGACTTCGCCGAAATATTCGGCGAGATCTTCCGACATGCGTTTGGTGAGCGTAGTGACCAGCACGCGCTCGCCCTTTTCGGCGCGAGCGCGAATCTCTTCGAGCAGATCGTCGACTTGTCCCTTGACCGGGCGCACTTCGACTTCCGGATCGATCAGACCCGTGGGACGGATCACCTGCTCCACGATCACACCAGCCGAGCGCGTCATTTCATATGGACCGGGAGTGGCGGAGACGTAGATCACCTGATTGGTGCGATGCTCGAACTCCTCGAAATTGAGCGGGCGATTATCCAACGCGGAGGGCATGCGAAAACCGAAGTCGACCAGAGTCCCTTTCCGCGAGCGGTCTCCGTGATACATGCCGCGCACTTGCGGAATGGTTTGGTGCGATTCGTCGACGAACAACAAATAGTCCTGCGGCACGTAATCAAGCAGAGTCGGCGGCGCCTCGCCGGGAAGGCGGCCGGACATGTGGCGCGAATAGTTTTCGATGCCGTGGCAATATCCGATGGTGCGTATCATCTCCACGTCGAACATGGTGCGCTGCCAGACGCGTTGGGCTTCGATATATTTGCCCTGCTTTTCGAGTTCGGGTTTCCACCACGCCAGTTCTTCGAGAATGCCGCGGATAGCCCGCTCTTTCTGTTCGGCGGGCAAAACGTAATGCGACTTCGGATATATCGGCAAACGGGTCAGCAGCTCGCCGCGAATCTCACCGGTGAGCGAATCGATGGCGCGCAAACGATCGATCTGGTCGCCCCACATCTCAATGCGGAAGGCCTGGTCTTCGTAAGGAGGACGAATTTCGATCATGTCGCCGCGAACGCGAAACGTGCCGCGGCGAAGGTCTTCGCTGCGCTCGTATTGAATCTCCACGAAGCGGCGGAGGAGCGCCTCGCGCGCGATTCGCTGGCCTGCTTCCAACATCACGAGCATGCCGTAGTAGGCTTCCGGCGAACCCAAGCCGTAAATGCAGGAGACCGAGGCCACGATGATGACGTCGCGGCGTTCGAAAAGCGAGCGCGTGGCGCTCATGCGCAGCTTATCCAGCTCCTCGTTTATCGTGGATTCTTTTTCGATGTAGGTGTCGGAAGCCGGTATGTAGGCTTCGGGCTGGTAGTAATCGTAGTAGCTGACGAAATATTCGACCGCATTCTTCGGGAAGAAATTGCGAAATTCGTGGAAGAGCTGGGCGGCGAGCGTCTTATTGTGCGCGAGCACGAGCGCGGGCCGGGCCGCCTGCTCGATGATTTTGGCCATGGTGAAGGTCTTGCCCGAGCCGGTCACCCCAAGCAACACCTGATGTTTTTCGCCAACTTCGAGGCCGCGGACGAGTTCCCGAATGGCTTCGGGCTGGTCGCCGCACGGCTGGTAGTCGCTGGCGAGATAAAATTTGTGGAAGTCGATCATGACGAAAAGCACAGCGAAGAATTCGCGCTGGTGCTTAAACCAATAATTATAGCGCAGCGGAACGGGAGCGCGTCGAGGCCGGCGGCTACCGAGAAGCGCCGTCGCCTGGCGGGAGGAGCGCGACGCGGGAATGCGTTTCGATCTTTCCGGCGTAGCGAATGGATTGACCGGAGGAATTGGTCACGGTGAAATCGATTTGCTGGGAGCTATCCTGCGTCACGCTCACGACCAGATGCGTTGGCAGGGAGACGTAGCTGAGGCTTTCTCCAGAACCTGCCCAAGTGCCCGAGGTATGCAGCCCGTTGCGGCGATAGTCCTCGGGAGTGGGATCGCGCAGTTGCTTTCGCGGAACAACGGATTGGCGCGTCAGGATCACGGCGCAGAGTTCGCCCGCATCCGCCGACGGTAGTGGATTCGGCAGGCCGGCAAGACTCGTTGCGCACGTAGGTTGAATTGCTGCGCCAGATCATCCCGGCAAGCGGCATGGACTCCGCGGGCTGCGCAGAATTCCAGGATTGGCCGAGGGCCACGCCCCCGGCGGCTACGGACGGTCCGGAAACCTGGGCCACCCATTGCTCGGCGGCCTGCCGAACTTTATCGTCGTCGATTATGCCTTCCAGTCCATGCACATCCGAGACGTGGCCGTCCGTTCCTATTGTGAATTCGATCACCTGGCCTTCGAGCCGTTTATAGCTTTGCTCGATATCCTCCGCCTGTGGATCCGGGCTATCGCTTTTGACGTTGGCGGCGGAATGCTCGTAGGTGGTGCGGATGCGCAGGGGAATCGAGGGGCCAGCCGAACCCGCGCCGTGTCTTTTTGTTTTCGGCCGGCTTCGAAGCCGGCGAGCTTGCGGCCGGAGGGTTTGGTGTGGCGAGCACTTCCAGTTTGATGGTGGCTCCCCAGGTGACCGCCAACTGGGAGGGACCCTGCGGATCGGAAATGGCGCCGGTGCGTTTTGTGTCTGTTACGGTCTGGAGCTGGACTTGATATCGGAGCACTTCGCCAGGGACGAGCTTCGGCCGGAGATCGATGCGCTGCGGCGGAGCCTTAGAGGCCGGCGACGCCTGCGAGCGCGCGTTGGCTGAATATGCGAGCATCGCCGCAATCGCGAGCGAGCCTAAGCACGCGAGGCGGAACAAACGAACGGGCGGCAGGGAAGTTGCGTGCATCTTCAACTCTTGAGCGGGAGCATGTGAGTTCGATGCGAAAAAGCGATGCGTTGCCGTCCGGCTCAGCGCCGGCCAGAGTGCACAGCGGTTTGGTTGCCGGCGGAGACCCGCTCTTCGCGAATGATCTGCGGCGCATCCAGCGTGCCGCCCAGCACCCAAACGTCATCGCCAGCGGCAGACTCCGAAGCCGAACTGAAACGATCCGACTGCGAGACGGAACGAACTTGCAAATTGAGACGGCGGCTGAAATCAATATCGCCCACAATCTCCAGCTGTCTCGCGCGGCCCGTGAGCAGCCAAGGATCGACGCGAATCTGGCCGTTCTCGACGCGGAAGCTGACTGTGCTGTTTCTGAACCGATCGCCTGCAATCTCCCGGAAACTTGTGTCCGCTGAGTCCGAAGGCAAGTCGGGAAGTTCGATTGTCGCGTCTTGAACGTGGAGGAAGCCTTCGCCTTCGAGCGAGGCGAGCAGCGCCTGCCGTCCCCACCCGCGTGCTGAAAACGCGATTTCGCCTGAGCCGAGTCCGCCGAACCCATCTTTGACCGACGTAAGCGCGGCGAGAGCGGATAAGTCGGTTCGATCGACCTGGCCTCGGAAGTCATAGCGCAGTTCTGTTCCCAGCTGGGCGCGGAATTCGCCGCTCAAACGGCCTCCGTACAGATCGGCCTGGGCCCGGCGAAGAGTCAGATTGCCGTGTTCCAAATCGGCCGTCGCGTCCAGCTTATCCAAACGCGAGGCCCCGATGGCCAGTTTGTCCAGATGCAAGCGGCCTTGGGCGCTGATTCGAGCAATCGCGGCTTCTGTTTGAGGCGCCAATCCCGCAGAGCCGCCAAACGGCAAAAGCCGATACAGCAGGCCCTGCCT
>CAWDQT010000004.1:0-109953 GCA_963804535.1 uncultured Acidobacteriota bacterium | reverse complement strand
CGACCGTCGAAAAGTACGCAACGTTCATCGAAAGCACGCCGGATCATGTCGTGAATTCGGCTCTGAAGATCCTGCTATTCAAGGACAAGCAGTTCCTGAACTGGAGAAAGCAGCAACAAACGGCTGGCAAGAAGGACGGGAACGCGGTTGCAAGAGCGGCAGCAAAATGATGCAGAAAATCCTTAGCTCGAAGAACTTCGTCGCCTGCTTGCTGGCGGCGGCTACGGGCATGACCCTCTATTTTCGGGTACCGTTTCCCGAAGAAAATATCTTCCTGCAGGTCATGGCTCTGCGGTCGCCGTCAATCTTCTACTTCGTTAAATACTCTTACACGCTCTTCCTCTTCTCGACCCCCTACATCGGCTATTCCATTGTGCTCTCCGGCGTATACATTTTCACTCTCAAAGCAGGCCGCCGGATTCGCGCGGGCCGATTGCCTCTCTTTCCTGACCCTCGCAAGAGGGACGAACTCTTCCTCGTCCTCGGGGAGGTTCACAATCCTCGTAAGCAGGCACCCGCAGAAAATCCGCAGTGGCTCGTGATCCCGGAAAGGGGTCTTTTCACGGGCATCGCAATCCTCGGCGCAATCGGCACCGGAAAGACAAGCTGCTGCATGTACCCATACGCAGACCAGATTCTTGGGTACCGGGCAGGAGATAAAGATAAGAGGATCGGAGGCCTCGTTCTCGAAGTGAAGGGCGACTTCTGCCACAGGGTTAAAGAAATCCTAGAGCGCCACGGGAGAGGCGAAGACTATATCGAAATCAGCCTCAATTCTGAATATCGCTACAACCCGCTTCACAACGACCTCGACGCATACGCTTTGGCATACAACATCGCGTCGCTGCTAAACAACCTCTTCGGACGGGGTAAGGAACCTTTCTGGCAGCAGGCGTATACGAACCTGGTCAAGTTCATCATCCTTCTCCATAAGGTAGCGTTCGACTACGTAACTCTGTTCGATGTCTATGAATGCGCGATTGACCCCGCCACGCTCGAAAAGAAAATCAACGAAGCAGAGCGCAGACTCACCGAGACGGATTCCGTGCTGGTCTCGGAGGAGGAATATCTCAAGCATCCCCGCGAGCTTGAGCCGTTCAAATTCCGGCTGGACGAAGAATCGAAGAGTTATGTGGCGACTCTGACGCCCGGCCTTGCCGCTGTGTTGAAAGACAAGGCGATTCAATGGGAAGCGGAGAATGTCGGCGGGCGTAAGCCGGTTTCACCAGAAAAGAAAGAGCAGCTCGAAGCAGTCAAGCGTTGGTTCAACCACGATTGGCGACGGATTGAGCCAAAGCTGCGCACATCAATCGTCGAAGGGATTTCGGTATTTCTTTCGCTGTTCGACGACAGCCCGTCCGTGAAGCGGACGTTCTGCCCACCGGCGCAGTGCTACGACCCCCAGGCAAATGCCGATTTCAAATACGGCAAGCCCTTGCCTTCATTCAAATGGCTCATCGAGAACGGCAAAGTCTGCGCCCTGAACTTTCCGATTGGCATGAACGCGGGTCTGGCAAAAGCCATCGGCGTAATGATGAAACTCGACTTCGAACGGGCAGTCCTGAACCGGGTCCCCGATATGGAGGCTCACCCCGACCGCCATTTCCGTGAGGTTCTATTCATGTGTGACGAGTACCAGCATTTCGCCACCGTTGGTGAAAGCGAGCCTACGGGCGATGAGAAGTTCTTCAGCCTCTCCCGACAGCCGAAGTGCATTCCAATTGTCGCCACTCAAAGCATCAGTTCTCTCAAGTCCGCTCTGCCCGGTGAAACTTGGCGCACGCTCTTGCAGACTTTCCGCACGAAGATATTCCTCGCACTCTCGGATGATTTCTCCGCCAGAACCGCCAGCGAGCTGTGCGGACGCGAAGACAAGCTAAAGGTCAGTTACAACCTCTCTGAGAGCGGGCACGACGCCCGTGTAAGCCTGCTCACAGGAAAAGCGCTCTCGCACAAGTCCAACATTACGGCCTCGAAGAGCTACAACACGCAGGTCGATTTTCGGTTCGACATGAAGACCTTCACGGAACTCCGCAACGCGCAATCCGTGACCATCGCGTATGACGGCACGAATCCTATGCCGCCGATGTTCTGCTATTTGAAGCCGTACTTTAACGACCCGAACAAATCCTACTTTCGGCAACTCGCAGACGGAGAACTCTGATGAACGGATTCGAGACGATCCTTCCATTCCTGAAGCCTATCGAGCACTTGATCCTGGACGACTCGATCAGCGAGGTCATGGTGAACGGCGCAGACCGTGTGTTCGTCGAGAAGGCCGGTTTCGTCGAGGAAGTCCACGGGCTCTCGATTGGGGAAAAGTCCCTGATGGTCGCGGTAAAGAATATCGCTCGCCGTCTCGGAGACGATATTTCGGAGTCTAAGCCGATTCTCGACTCACGCCTGCCTGACGGCAGCCGCGTCGCGGCTGTAATTCCCCCGTGCAGCTTGAACGGGGTAACACTCACCATTCGCAAATTCAATTCCCGCCACTTTGGGATCGAGGACCTAATTAAAGTGGGAACGATTGAAAGATCACTCGCGAACCAGCTTGAGAACTTTGTCCTGGCCCGGAAGAACATTCTCATTACGGGCGGGACCGGGACGGGTAAGACGACTCTCGTAAATATCCTCGGGAAATTCATTCCCCCCGACGAGAGAATTCTTCTAATCGAAGACACGTCCGAAATTCAGATGGATCAGGACAATCTCGTTCGTTTCGAGGCCCGGCAGCCACAGAACGGCCTACCGGCAGTGAGCATCCGCGACCTGCTGAAGGCAGCCCTCCGCCACCGCCCCGACCGGATCATCCTTGGCGAGATACGTGGCGGCGAGGCTTTCGATCTCTTGCAGCTTCTCAATACAGGTCACTCTGGCAGTCTCTCGACCGTCCATGCAACGTCCGCCAAGCAAGGTCTCGCCCGGTTTACGAGTTGCGTCCTCCAGAGTGGAGTTGAGCTCCCGTATCGGGCCATCAAGAGCAATATCGGCGATTCCCTCAATGTTGTAGTGCACCTCGACCGCCGCCCTGGCAGACGCTTTGTTTCCGAGGTTCTCGCAATCCATTGTTATGACCCCGACGCCGACGAATACGAATTCAGCGCAATCTATCAGAAGCACGAGGAATCCCGATGAACGAAACTGAAAAGCCAAATCGGGCTTCTCCGACAGCATCGGAGTACATCAACGACAACTTCAAGCCTTCCGACCGAATCGCAGTCCTCGTCCTGAATAGGAATCTAGGCGAAACCACTCAACGCATCACGACGGCACAGAAGGCGGCTAGCCCTGAATTCCAGGCATGGCTTCGCTACAAGAATGCAAACGGGGCCGACATCTATGTCGGCATGAATCCGCTGAAACAAGATGCTTCGACTCGAACCAAAGACGACATCGAGACCATCCGGCATCTTTACCTTGACCTAGACCACGGCGGGTCCGCAGCTCTTGAAGGAATTAAGAACTCCGATCTGGTCCCGCAACCGAACTACGTACTGAACACATCACCAGACAAATTCCAAGTGGTCTGGAAAGCTGAAGGGATCACGCTCGAAGAAGCGGAGGCTTTGCAGCACGCGATGGTCAGGGAGTTCGGCGGCGATCCGGCAGCGACGGACTCAACGCGGGTGTTACGACTTCCCGGCTTCGCTAATAAGAAATACGACCAAGATTTCTATGTGAAGGCCCGTGTGGAATCGACGCAGACATACCACCTTCGGGATTTCAAGGTTCCGATTGATTCACAGGATGCCCCTCGACACCACAATGAAGAAGCTGCGCGCAGCCATCGCGCTCCCGGTAGCCGCCTGAGCCAATCGGAGCATGACTGGGCCTATGCCAAACGTGCCCTGGCTCGTGGTGACGACACAGAAGAAATCATTCGAAGAATTGCCGACTTTCGCGCTGAGGATAAACCATCCCCTGAATACTACGCCCGACACACCGTCATGAAGGCCCAAGCTGACCTACAACGCAAAGCTGCCAGCATCGAAGGCGCCAGCGCAGAACTGACAGCCTGGAATTGAACTCAGTCAGGACCGGAGTGAAATGCCATGAGTCACCAGAGCCTCGTCGAGCCTCGTGGAGGATCTTCGTCTGTCCTCGAAGAATGCCCTCTAACAGTGAGAGAAGCGGCCAAATATCTTGGCGTCAGCCCACAGACGGTATATCTTTGGGTTGAGCGAAAGCAGATTCCCCATCTCCGCGTAATGGGTCGCAATATCCGGTTCCTCAAATCGGATCTCGAAACATTCCGCGCGTCCTTCAAACAGGAGATGGAGAATGCCTAGAGCACGCAAGTACGACGGTGTTGTCTATCGGCGGGCTGGCACCGAAATCTGGTGGATTCGTTATCGGGATCGCAAGGGCATTGCCCGAAGAGAGTCAAGCCAGACCGCTGATTGGCAGGAAGCAAATAAGAAGCTCAGAGAAAGACTTCAGGCGAGAGACGACAATCTGCTTGAAGTTGTACGAAAGGGCGAAACCTTGGCTTACGGGCAATGGGCGGATTTCTTCTTGGAGAACTATTCCAAGCCGCCCGTGCGCGCTGAGAAAACGCACGAAGCGAACGAGCGGTGCACAAAACACCTCAAGGCTGCTTTTGGTACAAGCCGATTGGTGGACATCACCGCGGATTCGATCGATCTGTATCTTCGTGAACGTCTTCGACAGCGAGTCCGCATCAAGGCCAAGCTCGGTTACAAACTACTAGGAGCAATAAAGCCCACCACGATACATCAGGAGTTTAGAGTTCTCCGACGTATGCTCAACGTGGCGGTCCGCAAGAAACTCCTAGCAGCGAATCCGTGTTCAGGCGTTGAATTTCCGGTTGCCGTGAAAGGATTGTTCAGACCTCACTACGTCGCATGGTCTGAGCAGCAAAGGATCGAATCTCATGGTCCGCAGTATTTGCGGAACGTCGTTCGCATCATCACGGAAACCGGATTGCGGATCTACAAGGAACTGACTCCGATGAGGAAGGACCAAGTGGACCTGCAAAATGCGGTTGTCTGGATACCGGATTCGAAGACTCCGAATGGTATCGCCGAGGTTCCCCTCACTTCGCTCGCCATTGAAGCATTCAAGAGTCAGATGGCGATTTCGGGTGAAGGGCCGTTTCTGTTTCCGAGCAATCGGATTCCGAGCGGGCACCAGACGACGTTCAAAACTGTCTGGCGAAAAACTCTTCGACGGGCAAAGATTCCCTACTTTCGGATTTACGACCTTCGCTCCACGTATGCCACAAGGCTGAGTGCCGGAGGCGTAGCCGATGAGTGGGTAACTCAGATGCTTCGCCAGAGCGACGCGCAAGTCTTCAAGAAGTATTCTCAAATGAAGTTGCAGATGAAGCGCGAAGCTCTGGAAAAGCTTAACCGTCGAGCCAACGAAATGGCACCTGATCGCCGCTGACGCTTCGATGGCGGCTCCAATGTGCACAGTCACGGTGCAATAGCCCATTCGTGCACAGTTCGTGCACAGTCGGGGCCAAAACTGAGAGATTGGGGCGGAGATGAATCTGACAAGTACTTTGCAATCAGAGAAAAAGTTGGTGGACGTGAGGGGACTCGAACCCCCGACCCCCTGCTTGCAAAGCAGGTGCTCTGCCAACTGAGCTACACGCCCACGAAAGCGCGGGACTGATTTTAGAGCATTTTGCCGCAGTTCCGAAAACTGCGTGCTGTGCCCCGTGCATTGGATACTGCGGCTGCGCCAGCAGGTCAGCGCCACGCCGGCCTATTTCTCTTCGCCGGAAAATGGACGCAATCGCACGAAAATAGAAACGCCCACCGGGTGTTGGCCGTAAATAGATTGCAGCTGATTCGGGACGCCATATGTTGTCACCTGCGCTCCAATCGCGGACGCCAGATGCGGCACGAGCTTGACGTCATGATCGTAGCCAAGCGTATAGCCCTGGACCCGGCCGATCGGCCGTTCCTGAAATCCGGGCGGCAAAAGATTCTCGCCGAGGATGAGTTCGTTTGATCGCTCGGCATTCTCGATCCGCGTCCACACGTAATTGCTGTCGCGGAAACGCACGGTCGATTCGAAAAGATAGCTGTCGAAGATAGAGTTGTCGCTAAGCGACCGCGTGCGGCCCCACAGAATCGTGCTGGCCCAATTCCCTTTGTGGAAGGGGCGGTTGTACATGACGGAAGCCGTCATGCGCTCCTGGTCTTCGTTCGGAAAAAGCGCTTCCAGGCTCTTGATCCGCGCGTAGGAATACTGCCCGCTCCAATTCTTTCCCGGCTCGATCGTCAAGCGCGTCGACCATGAATCGATTTTCCCCTGGTCGATATCCCAACGAAACTCGTCCGGCTCGCGGCCGTGAAATCCCGAGGCCTCGATTCTGGCGATTCGATAGGTGAGGCCAACCGTCACCACGTCGTCCGAAATGTGCGTCGAATCTTCCTGGTGATGCCCCAAGGTCCCTACCGGGTCCTCGAGCGCGGAGGCACGATGCGGAT
Source organism: uncultured Acidobacteriota bacterium (assembly GCA_963804535.1). GTDB lineage: Bacteria > Acidobacteriota > Terriglobia > Acidiferrales > UBA7541 > Palsa-189. Next base: position 103,489 of record CAWDQT010000004.1, on the reverse strand, counting down.
ATGCCGTGGGGCCGATGGCAGGATCGCCTACGGGAGCAAAATAGAAAGAGAGCAGGCTTTTCTCGCTGAGCTTCAAATCGTAGAGAGCGGCCACTTCCATAACGAAGTTATGCGGGTGCTGGCCATCGGCAATCGGAACGCCGAAGGCCGTTTCGCCCTGCTGGAAAAGCAGCGGATAACGTTGCTGCGTCACCGTCGCCGGTTCGAGGCTCAGCATCGCCCGGGCGGTAAAAACGCCGGGACCAGCTTTGCGTTGGGCCATTCCCATGAACCAGTTCGTCGAGAAGAATCTGTCCGCGCCTCGCGCGGTCGATTGCTGCTCGTCGAGGATGAATACGTTTGCGTGGAACATAAGCATCCAATTGCCTTTTCTCGTCATGAGCATCGGTGCAGGAGTGGAAATCGGCTCCGCGCTGGTACCCGAGCCCGTGTGACTGACAATCTTCTGCAAGAAATTCTGTGGCTGCATGGCCATCGGCGTCGCCGCCCGGGCATCCCGGCATGTTCATTCCCGGCATGCAGGGCTGGCCCTGCGGGCCAGCTTGCTGCGCGAAAGCTACGGCGGGAAAAACGAAAATCAGCAGTAATAACCTACGAAAGCGCCTCATGAAGATCTCCCCTATCAGGTTCGCCTGTTTGTTGGTGAGTGTTGAGTATGGAGGCGTGCACGCAGCCGTTTACAACGCAGCGAGCGCGCCGCGATTCGAACCGTTGACTGCGCGGGAGAGTTCTAGATTCTGAGTGTGGGGAGAAGATCCGCCAGGAGGCTTGCTGGTGGAGACGTTTCCGGAGCCAGACGAGTGGTCGTCAAAGGCTTAGCGGGATTCAGCGCATGAACGGCCACAAACTGAAGATGAGCGGGCTGAGCATGGCCGGCACTAGGAGGCGAAGCAGACGTCGCGGCCTGAGCGCATGTCCCATGACCACATGGGGAGAGCGTGTTCGAATGATCGAGCCTGGCGCTCGAGCTGGCGTCCGATTTCTGAATGATCTGGAGCGAGCCGCGGCGCATATCCATTTGCGCAGACATCGAGTGATGCGAAGCGGCGCTCACGGCGTGATCTGCAGCCGCACTCGTTTGCGCATTAGTAGCCCCGGTTTCCGCCGCGGAGCTCATATCCATGTCTGAGGCTCCAGACATCGTCCCTTGCATTTTCTCGGCGGCCGAGCCAAGCCAGTGGCAGTCGGGGGCGTTTCGTTGTAACCAGCAGGATAAATCGCAAGCGGAAGCGGAGAGCGGCGCGAACGCCAGCACGAGCGAAAACAGGATCGGCAGTAATCTTGCGACCGTCCGCATAAGACTATATTACCTCAGCCTTCCTTTCGAACTGCACATTCTGGACTACCGCGCGAACGAGTGGAGCAAGTCAATCCGCAGCTAAGCGGACGGCGCGTACCATGTCTCCAGTGCAAGCCCGCTTGACTGCGCCCAAAGCTGTCTTTAGAATCGCCCCAGAAGATCGGCCCGGGATCCAACCTAAACGCAAATCTTGTCCTCGCAAAGAGGAGGTGGCCCTTGAAGCGCAATTTCCTGATGTTTTTGGGTTTCGCGATCGGCATTTTGATCATTTCTCTTCCGCTGTCCGCTCATCATGGCAACGCGGCCTACGACACCGAGAAGACGATTACCCTCAAAGGGACCGTTACCCAGTGGTTCTGGGCCAATCCCCATTGCGTCCTTGAGATGGACGTAAAAGATGAGAAGGGACAAATCGTGCACTGGGGCGCGGAGACGGAAAATCCCACCACCATGAGTCATCAGGGCTGGGCCAAAACGTCCTTCAAACCCGGCGACGAGGTCACGGTGACGATGATCACCGTGAAGAATGGCAAGCCTATCGGGCGCATCACCGAGGTTGTGCTGCCCAACGGCCAAAAGCTGGCGGGCCGTATAGTTGCACCGCTGCCGGCCTATAACCCGCAAGACCCTCCGAAACAGTAGGGCCGTGACGCGAGCATCTGGCGTGATGCATCAGGGGCGCGTGCATGGATGCTGAATTCAAGGACGGCTTTAGACCGTGGACAAGCTTCCCGCGATGCTGAAGCGCTTTGTAGTCCCGGAGCTTCTACTCGCGGGATTGATGTTTTCACCTCTCGCGCGCGCTCAAAGTGCTGCGCCACAACCAGAAACTCCGAAGAACCCAAAAATCTGCTCCCTGCCGCGGCGCGAGTGTTGATTATGATGGTTGGGGCCGGCCCATACCCGAGCCCGCGAAGGACCAGAAATCGACGCCCGCCCTTCCACACGACATTTCCGGCACTTGGGACCCGGCCAACGGCCACGAGGATGGCGGCCAGTTCCTCGGCGCGAAGACCTTACCGGTGGACGGCAAACCAGGACATGAGCCACCTTACACTCCTGAGGGGTTCCAGGCTTATCTCCGCACGAAACCGAGCAATGGAGCTAGAAGTGTTCCCCCCACGGAGACCAACGATCCGGAAATCATCTGCGATCCGCAAGGATTTCCGCGCGAGAACCTTTTCCAGCTAAGGACCACGCAAATCGTTCAAACGCCCGTTTCGGTTGTCATTCTGTATGAATTCGACCGGGTGTGGCGGGTCATCTGGACCGATGGGCGCGAGCTTCCCAAGGATCCCGAACCGAGGTGGTACGGGTATTCGGTCGGGAAATGGGTGGATGATTACACGCTCGTCGTCGAGAGCAATGGCACGGATGACAGGACCTGGGTGGATCATGCCGGCCGGCCGCACAGCGCCGACCTGCGCGTCGAGGAGCGATTCCATCGCGTCGACCACGACCATCTCGAGTGGACCGTGCTGATCGATGACCCGAAGATGTACACCAAACCCTGGCTGGCCATGGATAAATTCCCGATGAGGCTGCAGCCGGCCGATTTTGACGTGCGCGAGCTGATTTGTTCGCCGTCAGAGTATACGGAATACAACAAGGTAGTTGGCACTGGCGCAAGCGAGGCCGCTGACCCGCCAGCTAATAAAAAGGATCACCAATAGGTTCGTTATGCGAAAGCTTTGTCTCGTTTCGAAAGTGCCCTTAGTGCTGCTGATGTTCGCCGCTCTCGCGAGTGCTCAAACCGCACCGTCACAATGGGGAGCCGGGACGTCATCACCAGTCCAGAACGAGCACAAGTCAGCTCCGGCTCCCAAGCATGATATTTCCGGCATTTGGGACCCGGGTGACAACGGAATCCAGCAGCTCGGCTCAAAGGCCATGCCGGAAGACGGCAACCCGCAACATCAGCCTCCGTTGACTCCTGAGGGCCGGGAAGTCTTGAACCAGAACAAGCCGAGCAATGGGCTTAGGGCCGTTCTTCCCGCGGATACAAATGATCCGGTTGTCACCTGCGATCCTCAGGGGATGCCTCGGGAAGACCTCTACGAAATAAGGACCACCCAAATCCTGCAGACGCCCGAGAAGATATTCCTCCTCTACACATTCGGCAAAGTCTGGCGGGTCATCTGGACCGACGGCCGGGAGCTTCCCAAGGATCCCGAGCCCAGGTGGTATGGCTATTCGGTCGGCAAATGGGTGGATGATTACACGCTCGTTGTGCAGACCACGGGTCTGGATGATAGGACCTGGATCGACCGCGCCGGCCGTCCGCATAGCGACGCGCTGCGCGTGGAGGAGCGCTTCCACCGCGCCGATCGCGATCACCTGGAGCTGTCTGTAACGATTGACGATCCGAAGATGTATACGAAGCCTTGGCTGGCCCTCGATAAATTGCGGTTCGATTTGCAGCCGCGCGATTTCGATGTCCGCGAGATGATCTGTTCGCCCTCGGAATTTGCGCAATACAACAAGTTAATCGGCAATCCCGCCAGCGAAAAGAATAAGTAATAGCTCGCCTAAGCGTCTTTCAGAATTGACGCTGTCCAATGTAGCCGGTGCTTCGACGCTCCTGTCTCAAAATGAAGTTTCCACGCGCGCGAAAGCCGCTCGTGGCGTCCCTACTGCATTGCCCGAAAAAAGCCCGGCGAAATCCAGGACGTTCAGGTGATTGGTGATGTTTTGCACATCCGCTTCCATGCGGATGCTGAGCTCGTTTCTGGTCCACACGGTGAATCCTGCGCCCGCATCCACCGAGAAATTCGGCCTCACCCGGCCGCGAGCGAAGTTGACCTGATCGACAATGGTGGCGCTGTATAGCGCCAAGGCCTGCTGCTGCGTGCCATTAAACGCGACAGGAAGCCCCGATCCGTACTGCCCCCCGCCCGCCACCCACAAGCGCGGCGTGAGCTGATATTGAAAGCGAGTTCTTACGGTGTTCCGCTGATCCTGCGACGACCAAAATCGCCCTGTCTCGTTCAGCGCATTCGTTGCGTCCACACCGAGAAAAAGTCCGCCCGTCACCGGCAGATTGACCGAACTCACGAGGTAAGAATAAGCCACGTACCCGCTGAGCCGTCCCCACCGGGGGAAGTCCAGCTTCGCCTCCGCCCCGTAGATATCCGCATTGCGAAAGGCAATCGGAAAGCCCACAGAAGTGTTGAGCAAAGGATCGTCGTCGGCGAAATTATTTACGCGCCGTAGAAAATAGTTTGCATCGAGTTTGAATTTTCCGAAGAAGCCCTTGGTCATTCCCACCTGATAGTAATTTCCCAGCGAAGGCTCCACGGGCAGCCGCAGCACGTTGGGATTCAGCACCGCGACCTGCGGAGAACTCGCCAAGAGAATATTTTCGAACGCCGGCGTCTGAAAGATTCGGTCGTAGGAAGCGCGTAGGACGAGACCAGCCGAGGAGAAATAACGCGCCACGCCCAGTCGCGGGCTCACAGCATTCTGGTTGACCAGCAGCTCGTAGTGGTCCCAGCGCAGGCCCGCGTTTATGGTCCATGCGCCCAGGCGCACCTGGTCCTGAACGAAGGCGCCCTGCTCCAGGTCCCATCGCCGGCCGAAAAATTGAAAGGCCGCAGGCGTCCCCGGATCAAACTGCGTAAAATCCGTAATCATGTCGCCGAAAGTTTCGCTCAGATGCGTGGAATCCGCCTCTACTCCGGCTTTCCACTCCTGGCGCCCGCGGTGAACCGAAACGCTGCCCTTTAGGTACCCTTCGCGAAAGCTGCGGTCCTGCGAAACAACGACCGGAGTGCCGAGATCATTGGACCAAAGCTTCTGGGTATCGTCCCGGAACATCCCGCGCAGATTGCCCAGCACGTTCGGCGAAAAAATGTGCTGGTAGGAGAGAGTCGCCATAGTCTCCGAAATGCTCCGGTCCTGCCGCTGGCCTGCCTGTTCCTGAATCAACTCATTGGGCACGCCGAACCGCGAGAGCTTCATGCCGCACGCCCACAGTGAAGCGGTCCTGATTGGCGAAATCGTGGTCGTAACGCGCCGAAAAATCCGCGGTGGTGCCATTGTCGGTGAAGGCCTGCTGAATCGGCGGGTTCAAAAATCGGCTCGTCGCCGCGCCTTCAGCGCTGAAGCTCAGGGCGTTTTTTCCCCAGCCGTATTGAGTGGAGTCGTAAGCGTTGGCAGTGCCAAAGCTTCCGCCGCCGAATACTGCCTTCCCATGCCATCCCGGCCGCTCGTTTTTCTCCGTGGTTATTTCGACGACTCCGCCCATCTTCCGTCCATACTCGGCGGGGAAGTCCGCCGTATAGACGGTCATCGCCTGCACATCGTCGGCTTCAATTTCGGGGCCAGCCGATGGCGAGCGATTATCCGTGAGCGGGATTCCGTCGACAACATACTGCGTCTGATATTCCGAGCCCCTCGGATGCAGCACCGCGCTGCCCTCATAAAGCCAGCCCGGCTGCGAATTCACCAGCTCCGCCAGCGATCGGCCCGGCAGCGAAGAAACGCGGTCGTCAATCATTTGGGAGCCGACCTGCTCGGTGCTTCCGGTACGGTGGGGATCGATGAGCGTTTCTTCTTCCTTGACGACCACCGCTGTATTCAACTGAGCCACAGCCAGCCTGATCTCGAATTCCATCGGAATCGCCGAGCGGATCTCCACCGAGCCGGAGAATGGCGCGAAACCCGGGTGCTCCAGTGAGACGCGATAGATGCCGAAGGGAAGGTGATTGACCGTCAGCGCACCGGAATCGTCCGTCACGAAATCCTGGCGATACTGATTTGCCTCCGAAGCCAGCTTGAGCGAGCTCTTCACTCCCAGCCCAGCGGGATCGCTAACCTTGAGCCGCAGTTCGCCCGCGTTGCTCTGCCCTAAAGCGGGAATCGCCAGCCAGAGCGCAAAACTCAGCGCTCCAAGCACGCTAATCGGCATCCGTCTCTCGCAGTTCATTCCGCTCGCCCGGTCGATTGCCCTCATTCTAACTTCACTGCTCGCTCTCTTGCCCGGAAACGTATCGGCCGCTTCCAAATTCGCTTGTTTGCGGCCGAAAGTCGGCACACAATACCGGCAATTCGAATCCGCCACATGAGAATGCGGGTAGGGAACCCGCATAGGAGGACCACCATGCTGAAGTCTTCTCGCTTGCTCTCGGTGTTGTCCCTGCTTTGCGTTGGCCTGCTTTCCGTCGCAATCAACGCGCGGCCACAATCGGGCACAAAGAATGGCGAGTGGCGCAATTACGGAGGCGACCAGGGAAGCACGCGCTACGCGCCGCTCGATCAAATCAACGCCGATAATTTCAGCAAGCTGGAACTAGCGTGGCGCTTCAAGACGGATTCGCTCGGCGCGCGTCCGGAGTTCAAGTTCGAATCGACTCCGCTGATGATTCACGGCGTGCTTTACTCCACCGGCGGTTCGCGCCGCTCGGTAGTTGCCCTGGATGCCGCCACTGGCGAACTTCTCTGGGTCCATCGTGAAGATGAAGGAATGCGCGGCACCTACGCCCCTCGGCAGCTTTCCGGCCACGGTGTGGCTTATTGGACCGACGGCAAGGAAGAGCGGATTCTCTATGTCACGCCGGGCTACCGGCTGATCGCGCTGAACGCCAAGACCGGCCAGCCCATTCCCGGCTTCGGCAAAAGCGGCGTGGTCGATCTCAAACTCGACGACGATCAGGATATCGACCTCATGACCGGCGAGGTGGGCCTGCATTCGACGCCGGCGGTAGCCAAGGATGTCGTGATCGTGGGCGCGGCACACCTCACCGGGAGCGATCCGAAGAGCCGTAGAAACGTCAGAGGCTATGTTCGAGGTTTCGACGTGCGCACCGGCAAGCGGCTCTGGATTTTTCACACGATTCCCAAGCCGGGCGAATATGGCGCAGACACGTGGGAAAAGGACTCCTTGACGTACACCGGCAATACCGGCGTATGGGCGCAAATCTCTGTCGACGAAGACCTAGGCCTCGTCTATCTGCCGGTTGAGCTGCCCACGGGCGATTACTATGGCGGCGACCGTCCTGGCAACGGACTCTTCGGCGAAAGCCTCGTCGCCGTTGACCTGCAAACCGGCAAGCGCAAGTGGCACTACCAATTCGTCCATCACGGCTTGTGGGATATGGATATCCCCGCCGCGCCGATCCTCTGCGATATCACGATCAATGGCCGCACCGTGAAAGCTGTCGCGCAGCCCACCAAGCAGAGCTTCCTATACGTCTTCAACCGCGAAACGGGCGAGCCGATCTGGCCCATCGAGGAGCGGCCAGTCCCCAAAGGCGACGTCCCCGGCGAATGGTATTCGCCCACGCAGCCATTTCCGACAAAGCCCCCGGCCTACGACAATCAAGGTGTCTCCATCGATCAGTTGATCGACTTCACCCCGGAGCTGCGCGCCGAAGCCGTGAAGCTCGTCTCGAAATACCGCATCGGGCCTCTGTTTACGCCGCCCTCCGTCAGCAAAGCTGATGGAACGCTGGGCGCGATCACTTCGCCGGGTTCCACCGGCGGAGCGAATTGGCCGGGCGGGTCCTACGATCCCGAGACGCACAAGTTGTACGTCTATTCGCAGACCGCCATTGCACTGCTGGGAATGATCCCCACGCCGGGTCCCCAATTTTCAGACATGGAATACGTCCAGGGCACGGCGGGCAAAGAGCCTCGGAACAGCACACCCATGGGCGCTCCGCCCCGTCCGGCTCCTCCCGGCGAGGCAGCTCGCGGCGGAGACGAAGGCGGCCCGACCGTGACCGTCAGCGGCTTGCCGTTGCTGAAGCCTCCTTACGGCCGCATTACTGCGTTTGACATGGACAAAGGCGAAATTGCCTGGCAGGTGGCGCACGGCGAGACGCCCGATAACGTGCGCAATAATCCCGCGCTCAAAGGTCTGACGATTCCGCGCACCGGCCAAGCGGGGCTCGTCGGAGTCCTGACAACGAAGACGCTGGTCATCGCCGGCGAGCCGATGTTTACCACCACCGCGTCCGGCGCTCGCGGCGCCATGTTGCGCGCCTACGATAAAGCCACCGGCCATGAAGTCAGCGCCGTCTACATGCCGGCGCCGCAAAGTGGGTCGCCCATGACCTACATGCTGAATGGCCAGCAGTACATCATCGTTTCCATCAGCGGACGGGATTACCCCGGAGAACTCGTCGCCTTCCGGCTCCCGTCTGTAGCCATCTCGCAGCGCGAGTAATCTCTGACGCAGCGCCGAAAAATGCGGTTCACTCTCCGAACTGTTTCTGGGCGGCTAAGAAAAATTGGCGCTACGCTGTCGCGGCTCGCCACTTTGGGATTGCGTGCTTACTGCATTGACGTGCGCGCCTCTCGCGCATTCTCAGGCCGCACCGCCACAATCAGCCGCCCCGGCGCCGATTGACGGTTGGGGACGCCCCATAACGGCGCCCACAAAGAGTCAGAAATCGGGCCCTGCTCCACGGCACGACATTTCAGGGACCTGGGAGCCGGCCAACGGGTCGCTGGACGGAGGCGGCTTCCTTGGCGCGAAGGCCATGCCCGCAGACGGCAAGCCGGAACATCAATTGCCTTTCACTCCTTTGGGGCTGGACGCTTACAACCGCACCAAGCCGACCATTGGACCCAGAATGGTTGTCACTGCGGAGACAAATGATCCGGTAGCCTTCTGCGATCCTCAGGGATTCCCCCGCGAAAATCTTTTTCAACTAAGGACGACGCAGATTGTGCAGACACCGGTTTCGGTGGTCATCCTTTACCAATTTGACAAAATCTGGCGAGTCATCTGGACCGATGGGCGAGAGCTGCCCAAAGATCCAGAGCCGCGGTGGTTCGGCTATTCCGTAGGCAAATGGGAGGATGATCACACGCTCGTCGCCCAGACGTCCGGGATCGACGAAAGAAGCTGGCTTGACCTTGTGGGTCGTCCGCAGAGTGGTGACCTGCACGTCGAAGAGCAATTCCATCGCGTGGACCACGACCATCTGGAGTGGACGGTACTGATTGATGACCCGAAGATGTATACGAAGACCTGGGCGGCCTTGGACAAATTTCCCATGAAATTGCAGCCGCCTGATTTCGACGTCCGGGAAATGATTTGCTCGCCGTCAGAAGCCGCCCAATACAATAAATTGCTTGGTGATCGCGCCAGCGACAAAGGCCACAAATAACTTGGACCTTGGCGCAAAATAAAAAGGGACTCCGAATGGAGTCCCTTTCCCGTGATTTGCCCTTTCCCGTTTATTTTTCGAAGCTGACGAAATCGCCGTTATCTGCGCACACCTGTTCCTGAATGGTCCAATCCGGACGGAGTTGAAAACCTATGTGCGCGTTCCAAGGCTTCGCTAAAGCTTTTGGATCTTCCATCGTGACGTCGATTTCAAGATCATTCTGGTTCATGCGCTGGAAGCGCTCGATCACGTGCAACTGATCGCTGTGCGGACGGCCCGCGCGATCAAGCCAGCTTTTGTCGTTGAAACCAACAGTATCTACGACGAAAGTATCGCCGTCCCAACGCCCGATCGAATCGCCCATGTAAGTCGCTGTGAGATCTTCAGGATGCTTCCGCCCGTCGGTGAAGACATGACGAACCGTGTGGTCATACTCGTAAAGGATGATGGCCTCTTTCGGAGTTTGCACGATTTGCAATGGGAAAGGTTGCAGGTAGATTCGCGGCACGCCTGGCGGGTAGCACTTGGTTATAACCGGATCGTTGGTCTCCTGTAGTGTGTATTGGCCACCGTTAGAGGACTTCGCCTTTTTGAATTGCTCTTCACCCCACGAAGTGAACTCCGGGGCGCTCCCAACGTAAGCTATCACCGCCGTATCCGCGACGCGCGTTCCAAATTCCAGTCAGATCGTGCGGATCGTGGGCGGGGCCCTGCACGGGAGGTGCTGGTCCTCTTCGCATTCCCTGCTGAGCCGGCGGGTTAGCTGCAGGCTGATTACCTTGCTGGACGCTGGCCGGCGGGCGACTCCTGTGCCCTTGCGCCTGGACAAATCGCCCACGCCGCGACCAGCAAAAAGGTAGCCCAAACCGAAGCCTTTCGCATTATCGAAACTCCTTGAGTCGCTGGCGCGCGCTACGTAATTCCAAGCGCAACCTCAGTTATCGCCGCCACCACCGAGGGAAACTTCCTGACCGTCTTTCTCGACTTTGCGGATCCACATCGTCGGCTGTCCGCTCTTCGCCGGTCCGCCGGTCAGTGTGACTTGATCACCCGGCTTTATCGTGCTCTTGGTCCAGCCGGCTCGGGCCAGATGGTTCGGGCTTGTCAATTCGCCCTGCCACTTCTCCATCTTGCCGGACGGATCCTTTGCGTCCATGGCTATAAGTACGTGGGGATTAACGAACTGAAAGTCCGTCACCGTGCCGGTGACGGTGATGCTCTTCGACATATCGTAAGCGGCCGCTCCATGATGCGCGAAGGCCGGTCCCGAGAGAATGCCCAAAATGCCGACAGAGATGAGTGCCAAAATCAACTTATTCCGCATGTGAGCTGCACCTCCAGCTAGCGTGGGAAGTCTCGCATTTGTCCCGATGCCTGTCAACGCTGTCGCCCTCGCTGCCCTGTTAAATCGATGTTAAAGAAGCCCTTATCAGCCTCATCGGCCAACCGCTTGCGCTTGATCAGCGAAATTGATCATTCGCTGCTAAAGAAATCTCGCAAACGCCGCGCACCCTCCTGAAACTCAGCCTCGCGCGCAATCAGGCTGACGATCATGAAGCCATCGCGCGGAAAATCGAAGAAATGCCCCGGATGCACGAGTACGTCGCAATTCTGGAGCAGCTCGATCGCAAGGTCTTCATCCGAACCTCTGGCGGGTACGCGCAGCACGGCGTACCAGCCGCCTTCTCGTTTCAGGCGATCAACCGAACTTTGCTGCATAAGCGCGTCGAGAATCTTGAGATTTGAGCAGAGCCTTTGCCGCATTTGCTTTTGCAAATCGCCGCGCATGCCTAACATTTCGCCGAGCGCAAGCTGTACAGGAATACTCGGGGAAAGGTATGTGTCGCCGATCACGTCGAGCCGCTGCATGGCTGCGTCAACGAGTTCATCTGGCCCGCTCACAACGATCCATCCGAGCTTCATCTGCGGGAGCAGAGAAATTTTGGAAAGGCCGCTGAGTGTAAACGTCAGCGCAGAGGAATCCGACGCAAAGGTGCACGGCGGATCGGCGCCATCGGCGTAGTCGAGAAAAACTTCATCGGCAATAATGGCCAGATTTCTGCGAGCACAAATCTCGGCGAGCTTTTCAGCTTCTTGTCTCTTGACGAAAGAGCCCGTCGGATTATTCGGATGCACCACCATTATGGCTTTCGAACGCGAACTCAACGCGGCGAAAAGGGCCGCAGAATCGATCTGCCAGCCTTGGTCGTAAATCAGCGGGTAAGGCACCGGACGAATGTCGGCCAGGTCAGCCAAATATTCAAAGAGCGGGTAGCTCGGCGCCGGAACGAGCACTTCGTCTCCCACATCGCAGAGCAAGCGGAAGACATAGTTGTACGCTTCGCTGGTGCTTGAGGTAAGAACGATGCGCGAGGGATCAACATGCGCCTGCGCGCTAAAAAATCCGGGCCGGCCACGATAGTAATCCGCGATGGCCTCGCGTGCCTGACGCAAACCCTGGCTTTCAGGCTCATAGCGCAATGCGCGTGGATCCTGCAGCGCGGCAAAAAGGCGCTCCTCCGGATAGCTGAAGCCGCAGGTTGTAGGGTTTGAGTTCGTCAGGTCAAAGAGAGGTTTGCCGGAGCGCCGATGCTCTTCGAGAGCTTTTGCGAAACGATTCGGTTGGAGATTCCAATTTGTGCGCGACGCAAACATGCATAGAGGAAGACAAACACGTCAGGCCATCAATTCCGGCTTAGGACCGCTAATTCGCCTACTCGTGCCTCACGATCTCGTCGCATTCAATCTGGCCGTCCCGCAGGTAGATAACCCGGTCGGCGTGTTCCGCGATTTCGCGCTCGTGCGTTACCAGGATTATGGTGTTTTTCTCCCGATGCAGGCGTTCAAACAAGGCCATGATCTCTTTGCCGGTGCGACTATCAAGATTGCCGGTGGGCTCGTCGGCCAGCAGGATTGAAGGAGAATTCACCAAGGCTCGCGCGATGGCCACGCGTTGCCGCTGGCCGCCGGAAAGCTCACTCGGCTTGTGCATCATGCGATCCCCCAGTTCTACCGCTTCCAATGCGCGCTTGGCCCGCTCCAGTCGCTCTTCCGCTCGCAGTCCTTTATAAATCATGGGCAATTCCACATTGTGGAGAGCCGTAGCCCGCGGCAAGAGGTTGAACGTCTGGAAAATGAAGCCGACCTCTTGATTGCGAATACGCGCCAATTGATCCTCATCGAGATCGCTAACCAGTCTTCCGGCGAGCCAGTATTTACCGCTGGTAGGCACATCGAGACAGCCGATCAGATTCATTAGCGTGGATTTACCCGAACCCGAAGGACCCATGATCGCGACGTATTCGCCGCGCTGAATGGATAAGTTCACGCCTCGCAAAGCGTGCACCGTCTCCGCATGCATCGCGTAGCTCTTTGTGAGATTCTCGGTTTTGATGGCCAAACCTTGATCCAGCAGGTCAGTCCGAAATGAAGTGGAAATAGCCGAACTGACGGCCATCAGAGTCGCCCCCAAACTCCGGAGTATTCAGAGAGTGGAACCTGCAACATCACGAATCGCGCTGCCCCATTTACATGTTCGCGATCTGGAGCAATTGCATGGCGCTCCAGATGCATTCTAGCATTGCCTCGGCGTATCCCCCTATCGAGAGTGCATCTGTTTCGTAGAAGAATTCGTAGATGAAGATGATTGGTCCGCTCCCGCGCTACCCTGGGCAACCCTCACACGCCCTCTAAGGCTGTTAAGGGACTAAAGTATGGGCCGGGATGGGATTCTATCGTTGACGCATGTTGCAGTCTGGGACTAAAATTCAACTCTACCTAGGATGGGGTATACGCAATGAAGAAGTCGCAACATCTTCGATTTTCCGTTTTGGGAAGTGCTCTGTGTCTGCTCGGAGCCTTGCCGCCCATTTCTGCCGCGGCGCAGGAGCAGCCAGCCCCTTCTAGCCAACAATCAGATCAAAAACAAGATCCCAATAAGAAGAAGCAGAGCGATAAACAGGTCCTGAAGGAACTCGCCACCCCGTACAAAAAGTGGCTGAGCGAAGACGTTATTTACATCATCACGGACTCCGAGCGAAAAGCCTTCTTGCAGCTGCAAACCAACGAAGAGCGCGAGCAGTTCATCGAGGAATTCTGGCAGCGGCGCAATCCTGATCCGGATTCGGTCGATAATCCCGTAAAAGAAGAGCACTATCGCCGCATCGCCTATACCAACGAGCATTACGCGTCCGGAATTGCAGGCTGGAGAACCGATCGCGGCCGCATCTACATCATGTACGGTAAGCCAGATGACCTTGAAAGCCACACTCAGGGCGAGACTTGGAACCGGCCTCTGGACCAGGGCGGCGGCCAAACGCAAACCTACGCCTACGAAGACTGGACGTATCACTACATCGAAGGCATCGGCGAGAACGTAGAGCTGGAATTTGTGGATCCTACGGGCACTGGCGAATTCCGCCTGACCACCGACCCATCGGAAAAAGACGCGATGCTTTATGTGCCTGGCGCCGGCTTGACCCTCGCGGAGCAGCAGGGAATGTCTTCCAAGGCGGCCCGATTCACGAATACCGATGGAACGCACATGGCGCCGTCACCCTACGGGGCGCGCAGTTCCAATTTAGATGAATTCAGCCGCCTTGAACTCGAGGCGAAGATCTGGACGCCGCCTGCCGTCAAATTCAAGGACCTGGAGGCGGTCGTCTCCTCGCGTATCGTTCGTGACCAGATCAAGTTCGACTACCGTTTCGACTTTATGCGTGTAGCCGGCGATACCGTGCTGGTCCCGATAACGATACAGATTCCGAATAACCAGTTGAGCTTCCAAAGCAAAGATGGCGTGCACACCGCCACGCTCAACCTCTTTGCGCGCGTAAGTTCACTTAGCGGACGCACGGTGCAAACGTTCGAAGACACGATCCGCAAGGACTTTCCCGATTCGCTCTTGCAAGGTTCCCTGCGCTCCTCGTCGATCTATCAAAAGGCGGTTCCGCTGCGTCCCGGCTTATATCGCCTGGATGTGGTCCTCAAGGACACGACAAGCAACAACATCGGCGTGGTAAACACGCGTCTGGCCGTGCCGCCCTTCGATGACGACAAACTGCAGGCCAGCACATTGATCTTGGCAGACGAGATTTCTCCCGTCGCTTCGAAGGACATCGGTTTGGGTATGTTCGTGATCGGTTCGATGAAGGTTAGGCCGAAGCTCGACCAAAGTTTCCTTGCCACTCAGCCGATCGGCGTTTATTTCCAGATTTACAACCTGAAGATCGACGACAACACGCACAAAAACAATGCCTCCATCGAGATAAAGATTCTTCAGGGCGACCAGGCGATCAAGCATGTGGTCCAGAGCTCTGAACAATTGCACCAATCGGGCGAGCAATTGACCGTTCAGGAATCGTTGCCGGCGCAAACTTGGCGCCCGGCAAATATCGGCTCGAGATCAAAACGACGGATGCGGTGTCCAACCAAAGCATTACCCGGACGGCGGACTTCACAGTTACGGCTCCGCCCAACGAGAAGATTGCGGCGCAGACCTCTTCTGCGAGGTGATCAGTAGTGAAGTCTTTGCGCAGTGCGGCTTTCATCCTTTGCGGGCTCTTCCTATCCGCTAGCCCTTCTCGTGCCGCGCACAATTTCGGAAAACTCACCGGTCTTGTGGCTGACCCATCTGGCAACCCTCAAATGGGTGCCAGCGTCTGGCTGACGCCGGAATTTGCGGGTGGCCGCGCTATCGAACTGCTTACCGACGAAAATGGAATCTTCGTTAGTCAGAGGCTGCGTCCGGGCCTGTATTCGGTTAAGGTCACTCTCGCTGGATTCATGCCCTCCCTTCAAGATCACATCAATGTCGGCGCAGATGTAAACACGTCAGTTCATATCGAACTTGACTCGATCTTTGCCTCGCTTGATCAACTACGGAAGAAATCAACCAAACCTGCTGAGCCCGACGACTGGAAATGGGTCCTACGCACCGCCAGTTCTTCGCGTCCTGTACTGCAACTGCGGGACGGCACTGTTGTGATTGCGAATAGTTCGGACGTCGAGAAGGATAACGAGCCACGCGTTAGTGTGGAGATGAACAACGGCTCGGTTCGGCCCGGTTCTTTTTCCGGCTCGCCAGGATTTATGGGCACTGCCGTCTCTTACGATCAAAGCCTTGGTCGCGCGGGGAAGTTGTTGATGGCCGGCGAAGTCAATTATGACCAAGCGATTCCTGGCGTCTTCGGCGGCTCGGTAGCGAGTATCTGGCTCCCAAGTGGGCAATACGGAGAAGGGCCGGAAACTACTCTTAGTGTGCGTCAGGTTCGCCTCGGAGACTCCGGCAGGTCCATCAGGGCCATGCGGTTTGAGCACTCCGAACAAATGGCTTTGGCCGATCATGTAATTCTGGAATATGGCGGCGAGTACCTTTCGGGCGGCTACGTTGGCGCGGCGACTTCCTCATTGCGGCCGCACGCCCGCTTGGGCGTGCGCCTCTCCCCTCATTGGGACGCTGCGTTTTTGCTTGAAACAGATCCTGATGCATACGGTCTGCGCACGGAGGCTTCTTCAGAAGGCGGAGACCCCACCATCGACGCCTTGCAGGCGGGGCCGGCGCTCATTTGGACTAATGGCCATCCGATTTTGAATGGTGGGTGGCACGAGGAATTTGCGGTCCGGCACGATGTCGGAACGCGCGGTCAGATCGAAAGTGCTGTCTTTCGCGATGACTCCAGGCACCAGGCTGTCTACGCGAACGGCGCGGAGCTGGCGGAGACGGTCGTCGGCCAGCTTCCTGGCCCCTTCGCCAATGATGCCGGAGCTGCGGGCTTCTGGGGTACGCGGTTGGTGTACCGCGAGAAGCTCTCCAATAACCTCGAACTAGCAGGGGTGTATGCCTGGGCTGGCGCGTTGGCTCCCAACGACCAATCCGCGCCGCTTGCGGATCTGCGAGACATGGTGCAGACCCGCTATCGCCACAGCGTCGCCGCCCGCCTTGCCGGAAAGGTGCCAAAATCCAAGACCCAATTGGCTGCCAGTTATAAGTGGATCGATGGCACCGTTCTTACACGCCAGGACGTGTATAGCGAAACCGCGATGGCCATCGATCCTAACCTTAGCCTTACAATCCGTCAGCCGCTGCCGTCCTTCCGGAGATGCGGACACTGGGAAGCTCTGGCCGATTTTCGGAACATGCTGGCGCAGGGTTATGTCTCTCTTGAAGGCGCAGACGGGCGCATGCTGGTGATGCCGGTCGAGCGTTCCTTCCGCGGCGGCGTGAGTTTTCAGTTCTAATCTGCTCTACCAAATAAGGTACATCCCTACCAGAAACTGTATGCCGGTGCCAGCCGTCGGTGGAGCCGTCATGCATCCCTCTACATGCAAATGACTTAATTATCATTAAAATCCATATGCTGCGGTATAGAACGTGCTACCCTTTCTCAGCAATTACTGCGGAACCTGATCGAACGGGATGACTCACTACAGCCAAACCGTTGGGGCTCGTGTTGGCGCCATTGTTCTGGTGTTGCTCACGATGGGCGCAATTGTCTTCGGTGTCATTAATTTCCAGCAGCGCCTTTCATTCGACGTGCCGGACGACGGAGTTTCCTGGTCAGATAGCGAACAGGGCCTGGAGGCAAAGTTCGTTGCCCCTAATTCGCCGGCGCAGCGCGCGGGAATCAAGTCTGGCGATGTGCTTGTCTCCATTGACGGACAGCCTCTAAGCCGCGCCATCGATGTAACCAAGCGACTCTGGGGATTGGGAATATGGTCGCAGGCTCGCTATGAGATTCGGCGCCAGAACCGCACCTTCGATACGAGGGTGGTCACAGCCCCTGCCCCGAAGCCCATCTCCATCGAAAACTATCTCCGAGTTGTGGGCCTGCTTTACCTGCTCATTGGCCTGTATGTTTTCGCTCGGCGTTGGAACGCCTCACGTGCGGCTCACTTTTATACCTTTTGCCTCGCGTCATTTGTACTCTTCTCGTTTCATTACACCGGCAAGCTGAATTCCTTTGACTGGGAAGTCTACTGGGCCAAGCTCATTGCCCTGCTGATTGCACCGGCGCATCTTGGTCCATTTCTCCTTGGTCTTTCCGGAAAGAAGTGTTGCGCGTAGCGCCACACATCGCATCCTGCTTTGGGCTTGCTATCTGCCGGCAATCGCCTTGCTCACGGTCCAAATCTACGTAGCGCTCGGCGCCGCAGGCTTCGTTGCCTCATTCCCCGCGCGGGTCGCGCTCGATCAGCTGGAGCTCGTCTATTTAGGAGCCTACTTCCTGTTGGCGGCGGCGATTTTTCTGCGTAGCTATTGGCGGACGCCCAACGGAATGCTGCGCCAGCAGTTGAAATGGGTCACTGGCGGCACCTTGGCCGGCATTTTGCCCTTCGCCCTGCTGTACATTCTGCCGTTCTCGCTGGGAGCCGTCCCACGCCAGTGGATGAATTTATCCGCCCTCTCGCTGGCTTTGATCCCGTTGTGCTTCGCGTACGCCATCGGGCGTTATCGCCTGATGGACGTGGACATCATCTTCAAGCGCGGATTGACGTACACTGCGGCCACTGGTGCTGTGATCGCTGTCTATGTTGCGCTGGTCGCGATGATCGGTGGTTTGTTCCATACGGCCTGGCCGACCGGCCTGTTTGGCGAAATCATTGCCATCATCATCGCTGCATTCCTGTTCCAACCTTTCCGCGAATGGACGCAGGCCCATCTCGATCGCTTTTTCTATCGTGACCGCTTGAACTACCGGCGTACGCTGATCGAATTCGGGCGCACCTTGACCAACGAAGTTCGCCTGGAACCCATGCTCGCATCGGTCATGGATCGTATATCGCAAACTTTGCTCGTAGACCGTCTCGCGCTGTTCCTCGATGACAGTTCCACGTCCGGGCGTTATCGCTTGGTCAGTTCCCGTAGTTTAGGTATCTCCGAATCAGCGGCCGAAACACTGGACTTGAGTTTCCTTTCGCCCAATCGACCGGAATTTGCCCGTGGCTATTTCTTCTTCGACTCCTATCGTGCGGCGCGCGAGGAGAGCGAATCCGTGCGGCGCGCGCTCGAAGAACTGGATCTCCCGTACTTCCTCCCGTGCCGCATTCATGACCGCACCGTCGCCATTCTCGGCGTGGGCAAGACCGATCGACGGCGACTTCCTCACCAGCGAGGATGTCGAGCTGCTCTTTACGATAGCCGGCTATCTCGCCGTGGCGCTCGACAATGCCCAGCTTTATTCCTCCCTCGAGCAAAAGGCGCAGCAGATCGAGCGCTTGAAGGACTTCTCGGAAAATATCGTTGAATCGATGAATGTCGGCGTACTGGCGGTGGACTTCGAGGGCCGCATAGAATTCTGGAACACGCAACTGGAGCAGTCCATGGGGGTCCGGCGCGTCGATGCCGTCGGGCGCACCATCGAAGAAATTCTACCCGCCGATTTGGCCGTGGAAATTGCGGCGCGCTCACAAGAAGAACGTGTCACCAATCTCTACAAGTTCCCGCTGCGAAATCGAGATGGCCGCACTCTGGTCGTGAATGTCTCCATCGCTCCACTGGCGGGGAAATCGGAGGAGCGCCTCGGCCGGCTCATCCTCGTGGACGACATTACCCAGCGTATGCAGCTCGAAGAGCAGTTGGTGCAGACAGAAAAACTCACTTCGTTGGGGTTGCTGGCTGCGGGCGTGGCCCACGAAGTGAATACGCCGCTGGCGGTGATTTCCAACTACATCCAGATGCTCGCCAAGCAACTGCCCTCGAACGATCCTCGGCAAAAATTGACCGACAAGATCGTGAAGCAGACTTTCCGCGCCAGTGAGATCGTCAATAATTTGCTCAATTTCTCGCGGACCGGCGGAGCGGCGTTCAAGGAAGTGAATCTCAACCAGGTGATTGACGAAACACTGACGCTCGTGACTCACCCCTTCCGCGCCGGCAATGTTCAAGTGATCAAAAATCTGGAAGCCGATTTGCCCGGCATTCTGGGATCGAGTAATCGTTTGCAGCAGGTTTTCCTGAATCTTTTCCTGAACGCCAAAGACGCCATGCCTTCCGGCGGCATGCTCGAGGTGCGCACTGCCGCACATAACGGCACTGTAGAAATCGAAGTAGCCGACACGGGCATGGGCATTCAGCGCGAAAATCTCGCGCGCGTTTTTGATCCTTTCTTCACCACGAAAGCCACAGGTCGCGGCACCGGTTTGGGCCTCTCGGTAAGCTATGGCATCATCAAAGAGCATGCCGGCAAAATCGAGGTGCGCTCAACTCCCGGCAAAGGCACCTCTTTCCGCTTGGAATTTCCGGCGGTAAGGAAAGCGGTTCATGCCTAATGGCTCGATCCTGGTCATAGACGACGAAGCAGAAATTCGCGAAGGTCTCGAGCTGCTCCTTTCCTCCGAAGGCTATTCCGTGACTTCCGCCGAGACCGGCGAAGCCGGGCTTGCGCGCCTCGAACAAGACCCTTTCGACCTGCTGCTTCTGGACGTGAGCCTCCCCGGCCGTAGTGGCCTCGATCTGCTCCGCGATATCCGGCAACGCGATCCGCATCTTCCTGTCGTGCTCATTACAGCCTACGGTTCGATTGACATGGCGCGCCAGGCATTCAAAAGCGGCGCCCAGGACTACATCACCAAACCTTGGTCGAATGACGAACTGCTGGCGCAGATTGCCTCGGCGGTCGAGGGGCGGCGTTTGCGGGAAGAAAACGTTCAGCTCAAGCGGGCGCTCAAACAGCGCTACAACTTCCCGAACATTATTGGCAAAAGCGAGCGCATCCTTTCGCTTCTCGATCTGGTGGCGCAGGTGGCGCCTTCGCGATCCACTATTCTCATCGTGGGCGAAAGCGGCACCGGGAAAGAACTCATTGCCAAGGCCATCCACTCCGCTTCTCCGCGCGCTGATAAGCCCTTCGTCGCTGTGAATAGCGGCTCGATTCCCGTCGATCTTCTCGAATCGCAGCTATTCGGCCACGTAAAGGGTGCGTTCACCAGCGCCGTGGCTTCCAAGAAGGGACTTTTCGAGGTCGCCGATCAAGGCACTATCTTCTTCGACGAGATTTCCACCATAGGCACCGAGACGCAGGCCAAGCTGCTGCGTGTTATTCAGGAACGCGAATTCATGCGCCTGGGAGGCACCGAAAATATCAAGGTAGACGTGCGCATCGTCGCCGCGTCGAATGTCGATCTGTTGGGCTTGGTGCGCGATGGCCGCTTTCGTGAAGATCTCTATCATCGCCTCAACGTGATCGCCCTCAAGCTGCCGCCGCTTCGTGAGCGCCGCGAGGATGTTCCTTCGCTGGTCGACCATTTCCTGCGGCAGTTTTCGAAGGAGAACAACCGGCCCTTGGGACGATTCACTCGGGAAGCCATGAAGCTGTTGATGGACTATCACTGGCCGGGAAATGTGCGCGAGCTCGAAAATGTCGTCGAGCGTGCCGTGGTTCTCTCCGCGCACGAGGAAATCGACGTCGATCTGCTGCCTGAGCCGATCCTCACGCGAGGAATGCTCGGCGATGCGCGGCTGCAGCTCTCCGATCTCCTGAATTCTCTCGCCAAAGACAGCAACCAGCGCACGGCTGCCGGTCAAACCGCTCCCTCACTTTTTGACATCATGGAGCAGATTGAGCGCCGCGTGATAGTCGATATGCTGGAGCAAACAGGTTGGAATCAGACCGAAGCCGCCGAGCGCTTCCAGGTTCCCCTTTCGACCTTGAATCAAAAAATTAAGCGATTAGGGATCGAGCTTCGCCGCCGCAGCATTGGGGTCCCGGCGACACGATAGCCCAGGCCGCGGACAGCAGGGGGTAAGTCCGCAGTTCTGCCAGCGGATCGTGATTTGCTTCGTTACGGCTGATGCGTTGAAGCGGGCGCCGCCGGTCGCGTATACCCCTTGGGAAGCAGCGTCGTCGTAAGGTCCACTCCCGAAAGATCGACTCCTTCCAGATTCGTTTCGCGCAGAATTGTCACGCCCATATCCGCGCCGGCAAATTGCGCGCCTCTGATATTCGCCAAGCGAAAATTGGCATTGCGTAGATTCGCGCGGCGGAAATCCGCGTTGCTCAGATCGCATCGGAAAAACTCCACGCCGCTGGCCTGCGCTTCGCTCAGATTGGCGCCTGGCAGATCAGCTTCCGTCAGGTCTGTGCTGCGCAGATCAGCGCCGCGCAGTTGAGCTCCCGCCAGGCTCGCGTGGGTGAGTTTCGCTTGCCGCAGATTCGCGCCTTCCAATTTTGCTCCGTCGAGAATCGCGCCACTCAGATTCGCATGGCGCAGATCCGCAAGCCTCAAATCCGCCCCCGTCAAGTCGGCTCGCTTGCCCCCTTTACCGAGAAAATGGTTGTTGTGTGCGTCCAGGATCTCAGATAGTTTTTTGCCCTGGTGGCGAATTCGCGTCGGCTTGCGCAGCCCCTTGCCTCCAGTAATCAAATCTAAAAGTCCCATTGTTCGTCCTCTGGACCGGAAAGTTCGTCCTCCACGTATTCTACTGAAATCATCGCAAACGATCAGCCGGCAAGCCGATCATGCTTTGATTCCTTCACAACGCAAGTCGCCCTCTTCCCGGCCTTTCCTTCTTCGAATTTGAAATTATGATAACGTGGAGATGGCCTTCAGTTGGCTGTGCGAATTCTGAAGAGCATCGAACCTGCAGAACTTATGGTTCACTCCGTTGGCAAATCGCAGCCTTACGCGCCTTTTCCTGCTGGCGTTTGCGTTTTGTCAGCTGATTGCTCTGCCAGCCGCGGCGCCTGCGCAGGAAAATGCAGGCGGCGAAATCGTAGCCAATTTGGCGACGGGGCGCGCCATTTTTTGCGTCACGAAAGATGCCATCATCGTGGCCGCAACCAGCGGCGGCGGAGAAGTCGGCTCGCGCCCTCCCGCCGTGCTCCCCGTCAGTTCCGGCCGCATCGGTATTTTGCTGGGAGCCATCGACTGGACCGCTCCGGATACCGGCAAGGCAACGCGCTTTGATGCCGAATTGCCGGCCGTGGCGGCGAACGCTCTTCGCCGTCCCTCCCAGAAACCTTCTGAGGAACCCAGCGAGATCGAAGATATCGGCGTCGGAGTGCTTGAATTGATCCGGCCGATCGTCGATCAGATCCATCATAAGCTCGACCTCGCCCCTGATGAGCCTCTCGTGGAACTGATCCTCGTGGATTACGTGCAGAATTACGGGCCCGAAATCTGGAACCTGCAGTATCGCGTCCGCCAGGAAAATCTCGCCAATGATTTTTGGCAGACGCGCATCCTGCGTCCTGCGTACGTCCAGCTCTACCCGCCGGAAAAAGGACAGCCACGCACGTTTATAGAGGCTGATTATCCTGCGAATCTTCCGCAGCTTCAGTTGGCTCAGCGTGTCGCGCAACCTGATCCGCAGTTCGATCGGATTGCGAATTCCTCGCGCAACGTTTCTGACGCTGTCGCTTTAGTTGCCGCGGGGAATAGCACCAAAGCTCAGTCCGCCCCCATTTCCGATTTCATGCGCGCCGCAATTCCGGCGGCTGGGGGAAATGAGCAGAACTTGGTAATGGCCGCATTGGACATGAACCGCGGCTTCCAATGGATCCTCGCGCCCCAGGAACCCATTCCGCCGGGCAAAACCCAAACGCAACCCACCGAACCCGACGCGCCTTCACTGCGCAATCGCGGAGCGCGTCCCGCGATAGCTCGTCTGCCGGCTGATTTTTACGCCGCTTTGCAGGAACGCTACTTCGCTGTGGCTTTCTCCGCGAACTGCTGCTTCACACGCGCGCTCTTCTCCGCCACAGAGCGCGCCAATTCCTGCTTGTAGGCGACGAGAAGCTCGGCAACTCGCTGATCGAAGGTAGCTATGATCTCCGCCGCATAAATAGCGGCATTGATCGCGCCGGGCTTATCAATGGCCATCGCCGCTACAGGTACGCCGGCGGGCATCTGCACACTCGAAAGCAGCGCGTCAATGCCCGATAGCACTGTGGTGGCCATAGGCACCGCAATCACCGGTAGGGTCGTCAGCGCCGCCACGACGCCGGCCAGATGCGCCGCCCCGCCCGCGGCGACGATCACCACCTTCAGCCCTCTCTCGATCGCCGTCGTCGCGTATTCGTGCGTACGCGCCGGGCGAACGATGCGCTGAAACCACTTCAATTTCGAATGGGATCGAAAACTTATCCAGCATTTTCGCCGATTCGCTCATGGTCGGCAGATCCGTGTCCGAACCCATAATGATCCCAACCTGCGGTCTTTCTTTAGACGTCTCGCCTTTGCTCAACGCGCTCCTCCGACATTCTGAATGACCTTAGCGGCCTCGCGAATCTCAATCTCATCTCCGCGTGAAATTCGTCCCTCCCTCGATCACGCGGCACAACACTCCTCTGCGATCTTTCAATGCTTCCTGCAGCCCCATACGAATCTCGTCCATCTGATGGCATGGCTCGCATGGGATCGTCACCTCGAGCAACGCGCCGCCTATCGCAAGCCGCTGCCCCAGTTTTAGGTCAGCGACGTTCAGGCCCTACCGTCGTGATGTTCTCCCGTACGATCCCTGGCTCGAGGCCAAATTCGGCCAGCGTCTCCGTATCGACGAGCAGAACCTGTCGCTTGCTGCCGTGCCGTCCGTGGATGCAGCCTTCAAATCCCCGATTCGCTACTGCTGTGGCCTGATCGACAGCCTTCATTGGTTTGCGGTGCTCGACTGCAATGAAAAGATTCGAGACGTGCGCCATTTGTTTCAAGCCTCTCCAGCATTTGCGACGAGACACGCGGCCAGTGCAATATCCAGGCGGTACTGACAATCGGCAAACTGAATGGAACCGACTGCATCATAGGCGGCTCGCCGCGCCGCGTCCAAAGTGTCGTCGACAGCAGTAACCCCAAGGACCCTACCACTACTTGTGTAGTATATATCGCCATCGCGCTTCGTTCCCGCATGGAAGACGGCTACACCGGGCATTGCGGACGCTTTTTCCAGCCCATGAATCTCTTTTCCGGTTGCATAATTCTCCGGGATAGCCGCCAGACGCCATAACCACGCAGACACTCGCACCAGGGCGCCAGTTTAAAGCCTGTGTCGCCAATTTTCCTTCTGCGATCGCCGCAAGGAGCTCGGCCAGATCGAAATCCATTCGCGCCACGATCGCTTGTGTTTCCGGATCACCCAGACGGCAGTTGAATTCAAGCACTTTAGGACCACTCGACGTTAGCATTAGCCCGAAATAGAGGAAGCCGCGATAAGCGCAGCCATCACGTTCGAGCGCGGTGAAGGTTGGCTCAACAATTTGCCTCCGAATGTCGGCCTCCATTGCTGGCGACACGATTCCATCGCAGGAGTATGCACCCATACCTCCCGTATTCGGGCCGCGATCCCCGTCAAACACCCGCTTGTGATCGCGAGTCGGCACCAATGGCACAAAATCGCGACCGTCACTAAGCACAATAAAGGAGAGTTCCTTGCCCTCCAGCGCTTCTTCGATGAGCAGCCTTCCGCTGCCCTCTCCAAATTCTCGCTTTTCAAGAACACGATCCGCGAAGTCGGCCGCTTCGCCGTAAGATTTCGCGACCAGAACCCCTTTTCCCCCGCAAAGGCCGTCAGCTTTAAGAACTACCGGGTATTTCAGAGTCTGGAGCTTCTTTATCGCGTCCGGAGCCGAAGCGAAGACGCCGTAAGTACTTGCCGTCGGTATAGCGTGCCGACTGAGGAACTCCTTCGCAAAGATTTTGCTGCCTTCCAATTGCGCACACTTCTTCGAAGGGCCGATAATTTTTAACTTCCGGCGGTCGAATTCGTCGGCAATTCCGTCGACGAGTGGTTGCTCGGGGCCAACAACGGTCAAATCCGCCCCCAGCCTTTCTGCCAGATCGCCAAGCGCAGGTATATCTCGCCAAATTAGCCGGAATACATTCGGCCTGCTGCGAAATCCCACCATTTCCGGGAGCGCACCAGATCTTTGAGATCAAGCGGCTCTGCCGGAGCTTCCAAACCAGCGCATGTTCGCGACCGCCGCTTCCGATTACTAGAATCTTCATGAAGTTGCCAACATTATGTCGGAGCTTTGCGCCGTGTCAACGCCTGCGTGGAACTCATGGCACTTGTGTAAGGAGGCAATCAGTGGTTTGATTCGAGGCCTCTTAACGCACCCATGGCAAGAAACGAAAATGCAAACGAAAACCTCTCTCGCGACGAAATCGCCCACATTCTCTTACCTTACGGCGGCAAGGCACTCACTGATTCACAATTAGCAAGCCTAGCCAAGTATCTGGAATTGCTGACAAAGTGGAATCAAACGATCCCTCTGACATCCATTCAGGACGATACAGAAGTCGTAGCGCGGCATTTTGGCGAGAGTATCTTTGCCGGCCCACTCCTGCCCATGAGCCGTGGTCGGCTCGCCGACGTTGGTAGCGGGGCCGGATTCCCGGGTTTACCTCTGAAAATCGCTTTCCCCGAGCTACAGGTCACATTGTTGGAGCCTAATATCAAAAAATGCGCGTTTTTGAGGGAGGTTCAGTCTGCGTTGGGGTTACCCGGAGTGGACGTCGTGCGCAATCGTTATGAGGATTTCCACGTTGCGCCCGGTTCTTTTGATTTCGTCTGTTCTAGGGCGCTCGGCGGCTATAAGAGGCTGCTCCTCTGGTCCAAGGTGGTCTTGAAACCCGGGGGGCACGTGATTCTATGGCTAGGGACCGAGGATTCAAATCTGCTGACAAGAGTAAAGTACTGGAATTGGGCTCTACCGATCAAAATTCCCGAATCCCGCCAGCGCGTTCTTCTCATGGGTACGCCTAAACCGTAGCCCGTGTGGATTTTGTTTCACGTGAAACATTTTTGTCTGGGGAGAGTCTTCGAACCGCGGGGAACGGGCTTTCATTCGCAAAATTGTTTCACGTGGAACAAATAGAGTCGCCGCATGGGCGCCCAAACCGGCCTCGCAAGATGTTGCCACGCGAAACATCTTGCACATTCGCTCTGCCTTTGCTAAATTGCCGCCCCAAAAGCACGGCCACTAAAGGAGAAGATTTGGCGCGCGTAATTGCTGTGGCCAATCAGAAGGGCGGCGTAGGTAAGACTACAACGGCAATTAATCTCTCCGCTTCGATCGCACTAGCAGAAAAACCTATTCTCCTGATCGATTCCGATCCACAGGGAAACACCACGACGGGCTTAGGGTTCCAGAAAGATCCTTCCCGCCGGACCCTGTATCACGCCTTGTCACTGGGCGAGCCGTTAAGCAAGATCATCGTAAAGACCCAGGTCGAAGGGTTGGATCTTATTCCCTCTGACAGGAATCTGGCCGGAGCTGCCGTTGAGCTCGCCACCGCCGAAAATCGCGAATATCGGTTCAAAGAGTTAATTCAGCAAATTCGTTCGGACTATGCCTTTATCATCATTGACTGCCCGCCAACGCTCGATCTGATCACTCTCAACGTCTTAGTCGCCAGTGACTCTGTCCTGGTCCCGATTCAATGTGAATATCTTGCGCTCGAAGGCGTTTCGGAGCTTCTGGATACCTTGATGCGAATTCGGCGGACGCTTAACCCTGATCTAGCGGTCGAGGGAATCGTGCTGACCATGTTTGACGATAGGACCACGCTGTCGCGTCAAGTCGCTGCCGATCTCCGAAGCTTTTTCGGAACTCAAGTATTCGAGAGCGTAATTCCAAGAAACGTACGGTTAGCGGAAGCGCCCAGTCACGGCAAGCCGATCATGTTCTACGACATTCATAGTAAAGGTGCAGAGGCCTACATTCAACTCGCAAAGGAGGTAATTGCTAATGGCCAGAAACGCGCTGGGGCGGGGGCTGGGAGCGCTCATTCGTGAGCCGGATCCTCAGCCAGCTGACGTAACCAGATTTCCCGTCCGACGAACGTCGAGCCGACGCCAGGAGTTACGGGCTCACAGTTGGTGGACATTGATTTGATCGAGCCGAGCCCCTATCAACCGCGCACTCATTTTCGCGAAGAGGCGTTGGCGGAACTCGCCCAATCGATCCAGGTAAGCGGGATCATTCAGCCTTTGGTGCTGCGGCGAATCGGATCGCGCTATCAGCTTCTCGCCGGCGAACGGCGCTGGCGCGCAGCGCAAAGAGCAGGCCTCAGCCGTGTGCCGGCGGTCGTCCGCGAAGTCACCGATGAAGCGGCGCTCGAGATAACCTTAGTCGAGAATATTCAGCGCGAGGACCTCAACCCGATCGAAGAAGCGCGCGCCTACGAGCGCTTGATGAGCGAATTTCATTTGACCCAGGAAGAAGTAGCCGCAAAAACCGGCAAAGACCGGGCCACCATTGGCAACGCCACGCGTCTTCTGCGCTTGGAAAAGCAGATTCTTGATCTCGTCGAAGATGGGCGTCTCTCGCCAGGGCATGGCCGGGCGCTGCTTTCGATCGCTGACCCGCAGCTTCGGCTTGCACTCGCGCAACGCGCGGCCCGCGGCAGGATGACCGTGCGGCAGTTGGAACGAAGCGGCACTCGGCGCACACGCGCCGCCGCTCCCGAGTCCGCCGAACCGCAGCTCGATGCGAATACGCGCGCGGCGATCGAGGAGATGGAACACATGCTGGGAATGCGCGTGCGCCTGCGTCAGCCCACCAAGAATCGGCCTGGCGAACTGGCCATCGAGTATCACGAGGATTCTCAGCTGGTCTGGCTCTATGATCGGCTAGTTATCCAAAAGTGAACACTACAGTCTGTAGTATTAACGCCGCGAGCCTTGTGCTCGCATGCCACGCTCTGAAACAATTACGCTCGCACAATAATTTCTGAGGTGATTTCTGCCCTGGAAGTTTCGGAAGCGAGAGTCCAAACATGTCCCCGAATGGACCGGGTTTCTCGATAAATCCGTCCGCTTCGAAGGAACGCTCGAGTGCCCCGGCACGTTCCGCGTCGAAGGTGAGTTGAAGGGCCTCATCATTTCCACGCATGTGCTGATTTTGGGCGACGAGGCGCGCGTGGAGGGTCAAATCGAAGGCAACGACATTGTGATCTCAGGACATTTCAACGGCGTAATCTTTGCCAAGGGAAAAGTGGAGATTCACAAAAAAGGCACCGCGACCGGCGAGATTCACTCGCATTGTCTGGTCATCGAGCCAGGCGGAATTTTTGACGGCGAGTGCCACGTTATTGCGCCATCGGAAGCGACCAAAACGGTAACCATCCCCATCCGCACCGCGCAAGCCGGGTAATCACGCAGCCAGAAGCTTATTTAATTTATCTAATTTAGGACTGCAGCGAACCAGCCATCGGCGGGGGCGCAGGCTCCGTCGTGCTCGCTTTCGGTTTTCCCATGGCGGTGTCCACGCCTTTGCGAATCGTCTCATTCCAATCCTGGTGAGGAACCGGCGAATTCTGCGCCGCGATGTAGAGTCGCAGCGCCTCCTGCGGCTGACTGAGTTGTCTTTGCTGGATTCGTCCGGCGGAGATCAATGCGAGCACAGAGCTGCGGTCCTGGGGCCAGGCTTCAGCGAGCTTCTCGTATTCGCTAGCGGCGCGGTCCCATTGCTGAATGCTTTCAGCGTGACGGCAGAGTTCGAGCCAGCTCGCAGCCGGCATTTTCGTGCCGCCGCCTTTCACGTAATCCTCGTAGTCTTGCCAAGCGGCCTCAGCGTTGTGGACCTTCAGGTGAAGCTGACACGCAGTCTCCATGGCTTGCAGATAGGATTGCGTATCTCCGTTTCGAAAGTAAACGCTCGACAGCATTTCATAGGCGTCGATGGAAGCAGGCTTCTCCGCGATCAACGCCTTGAGCTCGGATATAGCGGCGTCGAATTGCTCCTTTTCGAGCAGGTCAGTAGCCTTGACGATGTGCGGATCAGCAGACCAGCCCACCTTATCCGCGATAGCCTGGTCGGCGCGCTGTTCGACGCCGCTGTAGCGCAAAATTAGTGCCGCCACCAGCCCAAAGCCGAATCCGCCGATGTGCGCCCAATAGGCCACTCCGCCGCTTTCGCCTGCCATCACCCCGGAGAGAAGCTGAACACCAAGCCACAGTGGCAAAACAGCATAAGCCGGCGCGTGGAAACGATAGAGACGGGGCCGCACAATCCAATAGAAAAACCCAAGTTGAATTTTCGTTTTCGGAAAGCGCGCGAGAAACCCGCCCATAAGAGAAGCAATTGCACCGGACGCGCCGATAACCGGAATTATGCCGCTGGGATAAACGAGCGCATATCCCCAAAGCGCCGCCACGCCTGAGATCAGATAGAAACCCGTATATAAGGGCCGGCCCCAGGTGTCCTCGAGTATTGCGCCGGCCAGCCAAAGAAACCACATGTTAAAGATCAAATGCAGCCAACCGCCGTGCAGAAAGTTGGCTGTCAAATAACTGATGGGGACGCGTCGAGATGGATAAAAAGCATATCGCCCGAGCACCGATTCCGATTGCATTTGATCGAGCTGCGCGCCCAGCCGAGTCATCTCTTCTTCACATCGCGGCTCCGTCCAGGTGCGCATATCCACGTCCCAAGCGTCTAACGGCGTGTGGTCGGGCGAGGCCAGTAAATCCCAAGTCTTGGCTTGGGAATGGCGGAAGTTCTCGACTAATTTCTGCTCCGTAGCGTTCATGGGAGTATCGGGATGGGCCGCCGCCAAAAGAAGGATGTGCTCCCGAACCTCGCCCATCTCCTTGGTTTCACGGTCGATGGTCGAATGCGTGGCAAGGAAGGCGATCGCGTTCAAGGCAATGATCCCGATGGTCACGTAGGGCCAGCGGCGCCCTTGCATGTTTTCATGATTCAACGGAATGATCACGGCGATGCCTCCAGACTAAAATCTGAGCCGAGAAGCTCCGGCGCGCTGGCCGATAAGGCGTGCCATTGGGAATATCTGATACAACCGCGCCGCGGAAGCTTGCCTCTCATTTTGGCAGTAGCAGTGGGAACTAGACCTGTCCCTCGTCCTCTTTTCTCCTTTTCCCTTCTCCTTTCTCCTCTAACGTCACAAGTAACGCTATCACTTTCAACACAATATCCCTAGTCACTTACCACGCCCTTCAGTTTTCATGATCAACAAGATCACGGCGATGCCTCCAAACTAGAATCTGAGCCGAGAAGCTCCGTCGCACTGGTCAATAAAGGCCGCCATCGGGATATCGATACGACCGCGCTGCGGAAGCTTGCCTCTCATTTTGGCAGTAGCAGTGGGAACTAGACCTGTCCCTCGTTGACATTTCCTCTATCGGTTACTCCCGTGACGTCTCCGACACAAAATAGAGGCAATAGGAGGAGCCGCCCTGGGAGCGGCCAGAGGGGCGGCTCAGGCCCGATTGCGGCTATAATCAAAAATGCGACCGCGGGAGAACGCGTGCTCGATCAAGTGAAACTTACGGCCACAGTAAAGGCGGCCGGTTGCGCCGCTAAGTTAAGCCCGAGTGTGCTCGATTCGGTCTTGCGTCGTCTGCCCCGGCAAGTGGATGACAATGTCGTCGTTGGATTTGAGACCAGCGACGATGCCGGCGTTTATCGATTGAGCTCGGGAGTCGCATTGGTGCAGACGGTCGATTTTTTCACGCCCATCGTCGATGATCCTTTCTCTTTTGGCCAGATTGCCGCGGCCAATGCCCTCAGCGACGTTTACGCCATGGGCGGCCGGCCAATTTCGGCGCTCTCGATCGTGGCGTTTCCTGAAAAGGGCGCACTCGAAATCCTGGAGGAGATTCTACGCGGCGGCTTGGCAAAGATGGACGAGGCGGGCTGCACCGTGATTGGCGGCCACTCCATCCGCGACGACGACATGAAATTCGGCTACGCGGTTACGGGCCTGATTGACCCTAACCGTGTTTGGCGAAATGTAGGCGCGCAGCCCGGCGATGCCTTGCTCCTCACGAAGCCGCTTGGCGCTGGCGTTATCACGACCGGCTTGAAACAGGGGCGCATTGCGGAGTCGGTGGTGGCAACAGCGACCGCCACGATGTCTCGCCTCAATCGTGACGCGGCCGCCGCGCTGGCCGAAGTCGACGAACGAAATCCGGGAACAATTCACGCCGTCACGGATGTCACTGGCTTCGCTCTGCTCGGCCATGCGCGTGAGATGGCCGTCGGAAGCGGTGTCTCTCTGGAGATCGATCACGCCGCAATCGAATATCTTCCCGGTGCAATCGCCGCTTCGCGCGAGGGCTTTTATTCCGGCGGACTCAAGAATAATCGCCAATTCATCGGCGATTGCGTCGCCTTTCGGCCGTCGGTTCCCGAGGAATTCCAAAACCTTCTATTCGATCCCCAGACTTCGGGCGGGCTTCTTGTGGCCTTGGAAGCAGCGCAAGCCGATGCAGCGCTGAGCGCGTTGGCCGCTCGCGAAGTTTCCGCGCGCCGTATCGGCCGGGTACTGGAAAAGCGATCTCCGCTGATGGAGGTCAAGTAGTCTGGCCGCCCGTCGACCGGCGCCGAACTTCGCTCACTCCCTGATGGACACAATCACGCATGGCATTGTCGGCGCGCTGATCGGCAAAGCTTTTTTTGCGGGAGAACCTTCGCGCGCTCCGATGTCCTGGAACGAGCCCCCTCGGACCGCCGGTCGCATTGCAATTCTCGCCTGCACGGCCGGAGCGATATTTCCGGATATCGACGTCTTCGCCGGACCGCTAGCGCACAACAATCTCGCGATCATGACCTGGCACCGCAGCATCACGCATTCGGTGGTGATGTTGCCTGTCTGGGCGCTGACGCTGACCGCGATCACGTGGTGGCTGGCGCGCCGCGTGCGGTGGCCCTCTCCCGAATTCGGCGACCTATTGGCGATTTATCTGGTAGCGATCGGAAGCCACATTTTCCTGGACGTCATCACGAACTTTGGCACCATGCTGTGGAGTCCAGTCAATTACTCGCGAGTCGCCTGGGACTGGATTTTCATAGTGGATCTTACCTTCACGTCGCTGGCGCTCATGCCGCAAGTGGCTGCCTGGGCGTTTCGGCCGCTGAAAGATAGCTGGAAACGCGCCCTGCCATTGTGGGCTTTGTTCACCGCGGCCGCCTTTGTCATCGGACCCCTGGTGCGGCCTTTGGATATTCCCTTTCCGACGGGAGCGTCGTTTGTCATAGCTGGCGCTTTGGGTTGCTTCTTCCTGTTGCCGCTCAGGCATGGAAGCGGTTCGCGCGCGGGACGCGCAAAGTGGTGCCGCATAGGAGTTGCACTGACCGTGGCGTATGTGAGCTTCGCTGCGGCGCTGCACCATTCAGCTTTCCAGAATGTGTCCGAATTTGCCACGCAAGCGCACCTCAATGTTCAGAATATAGCCGCACTGCCGCTGCCCCCCTCGCTGGCGCGCTGGGCCGGCCTCATCGAAACGCCCGACGGAATTTATCGCATTCAGTTCGCCCAGTTCGGAGACGAACCGTTTCACATTGACTTCTTTCCGCAGTCGCCTTCGAACCAGTACATAGAATCGGCGCGCGGATTGAGCGAGGTACAAACGTTTTTGTGGTTTGCGCGCTTTCCGCTTTTCAGATTTTTGGAACGCGACGGCAAACACGTGGTGGAAATCAGCGATTTGCGTTTTTACGGACAGCGCGGGGCTGCGTCACGCGGTGATGTCGGGCGGTCCACCAACTTCACGTTTGAAGTGGTCTTCGCGCCCGACGGCAAGATTCTTTCTAAAGGGCGCCTGCGTGAAGAATGAGTAGACCGGCGTCCGTCAGCGGATCTTAACGAAAAAAGTACGGCGAGATCGCTATCGCCGCATGGAACTACTTCGAATCGGCGGGAAAAATCACCACCTGCCGCATCTCACCCTCACCCTCACTGGTGGTACGCACTCCGGGTTGATCCTTGAGTGCGAGGTGAACGATGCGCCGGTCGCGTGCCACCATGGGCTGGAAGCGAAAAGGCTCATGGGTCTGGCGGACCCGCTCGGCGGCCACTTCCGCGGAAAGCTTCAATTCGTTGATATGTGAAGCGCGAAAGCTTCCGCAATCGAAGCGCACTCGATTGTGGAGTTGAGGTTCGAGTCGCAGCCAGCGGACGGCAATGTGCTCCAGTGCCTTGAGCAACTCACCGTTGCGCTCCAGCAGCAGCGTCTTATCGGGACCGTCAAAATTTACAGCAATCTCGGCGGTTTCCAGATCGTCGTCCGCTAGTTTTGGCGCGATGTCCACGCGATAGCTCAGGTGAAAACGCCCAGTGCGCAGGATCGTGTCGAGACAGTGGCGAATTTCCGCGGCGGCGGCTTCACGGTCGAGTTTGCCGTCACGAACGAGGCTGGGGGGCATGGGCTGATTCTCCGAAGCACCTAATGGCCGAACTTACTTACTCAGCGCCGCGCGTGCCACTTGTTTTTTGCCCCTTACAGGCGGAGACGCCTTCAGGGGCGAACTGCGATTCAGATGCCACTGCTGGAGCACAGCCATGATATTTTGCGTGACAATGTAAAGAATCAAGCCGCTGGAAACCGGAATCAGGAAAAACATGCCCGTAAACATGAGCGGCATCAGCGTCATCATGCGCTGCTGCGATGGGTCGGTGACGGTCATGGGCGTCATCTTCTGCGCCGCGTACATCAGTATGGCCATGCTGATAGTCAAGATGAAGTAAGGATCCCGGCCGGCGAGGTCGTGAAAAGGGCCAAACCACGGTGCGTGCCGCAATTCAATCGTGGCGTTCAGCATTCGATACAGCCCGAACCAGATTGGCATCTGGATCACTTGCGGCAGGCAACTGCCCATGGGATTGACGCCCTCGCGGTTGTACACCTCCATCACTTCCTTGTTCATCTCCTGTTTGCGAGGGTCGCGCATGGAATATTTCTTATAGCGGTCTTGAATCGAGCGGATTTCCGGCGCCACTTTCTGCATCTTCTGCATGGAACGCCAGCTCTTCACCTTAAGTGGATAGAGCAGCATGTTGATGCCAACCGTCATCGCCACAATGGCCCAGCCGTAGTTCGGAATGTAGTGGTAGATCCAACGCAGAACGTAGAAGAGCGGTTCGGCAATGACTCCAAACCAGCCGAACTGCACCAGCCCATTGAGTGGCGGGCGAACGGTCTTGAGAAGGTCGATATCTTTGGGGCCCACGTAAAGCCGCAGTGCCAGCGGCCCTGGCGTGGTCGAACCCACCGCCATTTCTGGCAGAATCTCCTGGGTCGTCTTGCCGTCGCTCTGCAGCGTGTGCGTAGCCTGCCGGGCGGAAAGCGTCAGTACATCAGGAACGGGCTGGCCCGCAGGCGGCTCGGCGGGAAGAAACGCGGCGGCAAAGTACAGATCCTCGATGCCCGCTGCGCTGAACGTGCCCGGCACTTCGGCCGGCACATTGCGCTGGTTAGGCACGCCGACGTTTTTGGTGGTAATTGTGCTGACGCTGCCATCGCGGCCATCGAAAACCAGCGTCTGCACGGCGGCGCGAAATGCGGTCACGTCGCCAAAACCGCCGCGCCAGGCGACGCTGTAACTTGCCGGACTTCCGTTTTGCTGAACTGAAGTTTCGACTCCGATGATGTAACTGCGATCGAATTTCAGCGTCTTCGTGACATTGAGCCGGCCATCGCTCCAGTGAAATTCCACCTGCGCGGGAGCCGTAATCGTGTTGTCGGTGCCCGTAGCGCGGCCATCCGAATTAGCCTTGACGACGTAAAGACCCTGATTGGCGGCGGACTCGAGTTGCTGGTCCGTAAGCTGTAAAGAAAGCGGCCAGCCGCCCGTCTGCCGCGCGAGATCGGCGTTCACCAAATCCAGTGTGCGCGGCGGATTACCCTCATCCGTATATTTTTTCAGCTGCCAACTGCGCACCACGCCGCCGCGATTCGAAAGTTCCACGCGGTAGAGATCGCTTTCAACTACGATGTTCTTTTCGCCCGCAGCGACTACCGGAGCAACTGACGTCGCGCCAGTCGAGCCCGCCACTACGGGCTGATTTGGCTGCGTAATCGGGGCTCCGGCGCCGGCCGGCGCATTGGTCGCATGCTGCGCGATTGCCGATCCCGGCGGAGGCTGTGGCTTCGGCGGATTCAAAAAATACCAGCCCACCATCACCAGCAACGCCAGAGCGAATGCCAGCGCGACGCGAGCGTGGTCCGAAATTTCTCTCACAATTGCACCTCGTTATGCGAGAGATCGTCCGGAACGGGATCGAAACCACCTTGCGTGAAAGGGCGGCAGCGCCACAACCGCGCGAGCGCGAGCCCCGCTCCGCGAATGGCGCCGTGACGCTCGATCGCCTCGGCGGCATATCGCGAGCAGGAAGGATAGAATTTGCAGCCCACCGGCATCACAGGGGCAAAAACCGCCTGATAAAAACGAATAGCCATCAGCAAAAACCAAACCGCCGCGCGGCTTGCTGCGGCGCGCTTTGGCTCCGCCAACTTAGGCACAGCCAAAGTCAGTGTGTCCAATTTCAACGCGGAAGATTCCGCAGCAGCCCGAGCAGCTCCGCTTCGATCGACGCGAAAGCAGCCCGCGTCATGGACGTGCGCGGATGAATTACGATGTCCCATCCCGGGAAGATCTCCGAAATATTGCGCCGAAGGATTTCGCGGATGCGACGGCGGATTCGATTGCGCACCACCGCGCCTCCGAGCGCTTTTTTCACGCTGATGCCAAACCGGCTTTGCGGTCCGCCGTTAGCGCGATAAAAAATCACAAACTGCGCCGACGATCTTCGCCCGCCTCCGCGATAGACTGCTTCGAATTCGGAGCGGCGTACCAGACGCGCGGCGCGAGAAAAATCCTGCGGCGCACCAGAAGTTTTAAATGGGCGTGAGGCGATGACGACCCTTCTTACGGCGCGCCGCCAAAACTTTCCGGCCCCCTTTGGTTTTCATTCGGGCGCGGAAGCCATGCGTCTTATGGCGCCGGCGCACTTTGGGTTGAAAGGTGCGTTTGGGCAATGATGCTCCTCACAGCAGGCTCCCGATTTCTGATCCGAACGCGCCACACAAGGAGCCGCAATCACTACGTTTATCGCGTAGAGCAGTAAAACATTGAGTGTAAGCGACGCACCCGGGTCGGTCAAGGCGCCCGAGGGAATAGCGGATACGGACGGAAAAATCCTAGCGTCCTTGTATGAATGGCTCAAGGCCGGTGATTGATTGCAGTCCGGTGATTGATTGCAGTATAGATGCCGCGAAACACGATCCCAACTATCCCGGAACGTGTCGAAACTCCCAACTTGCCCATAACCATCCTGATGAATGCCCTGACGGTATTGGGGCTAATGTTCATCCGCCCAGCAATCTCCTTGTTCGTGAGCCCCTGAATCAAGAGCTCGACGACTTCCCGTTCGCGTTCCGTGAGGTGAAAAGACTCACTCAACTCAGCAGCACCCTGTGAAGCTGCGCCGCTTCGTTCCAGCACTACCGCCACCGCCGCCGCGGCGGGTAGTCTTCGCCAATTAGCCAGGGGAATGGCCAGGCCGACGTACTTTCTCCTGCCGGACACGAACTCCACGTGAGAAGTAGATGCGGAAGAGAGATTCTGCTTGCCGTTCAAAGTAAAGATCCTTTTTGCCACGAGGGCCCACGCCGATTGGAATGTGCGGGGTGCGTCAGGGTAGGTCACTATCTTCTTGGCTTCCGCATTGGCGTAGAGTGGCTTCCACTCCGTATCCGCCAGGATGAATCCCGCCCCTGCAGGCCAGGAGTTACGGTGCATTTTCTCCGTCAATGCGCCTTCCGCGTATTGCATCGCTGCAAGCGTGCCTATTTGCATGCTGAGGGACCTGTTTGTCTTATTTGACCTGAGAGCAAAGATGAACTTTACCACACGTGTTACTCCGGCAGTCGAGGGTGGATTACCGGGTCACGCGCCAACCCGTTCTTGCTAGCCTTCCATTGCAGAACTTCTTTCCGTAACGACCCTGCGGTCCATCAACGCAATTAGTTACCGGCATGCGAGCGTATGCTTGGTGTCGAATTGAGCATACCTCGCTTTTCTGTCCAGGTTGCGCGGAGGTGGAGCTGGTCAGTATCTGCTTTCTGTAACCGTCCCTTGCCGCCTTCTAGTCCGTCAATGTAATACGTGGTACATCTCCATATCGGCAGATGGTATGTCAGGTGCTACGTAAGTCGCTATGACGCTGAAACCATCGAGGCGATTGTTGCTGTTGTCGTAGCTGCCGTACTCGCCTGTGAAATAGGGGCAAGTGGTGCTGCCTGACACGGTTATGTCTCCGCTGTGCGTGCCATCTCCCGTGGTCCAGTCTTCGATGAGAATCAGGTTACAGGGCGAGAGATAGCCGTTATTCAGGAAGCCAAGCTGGGATGGGACATCAATAGCCGAGCCGTATCCGCCCCCGAAACTGGAGTTGAGCTACCGCGCCCATCTCATGGGTACGGCGGATGGCAGGATCGCTGCCGTTCCAAGAAGTGATCTGGGAGTTGCTGTTGAACACGAATGCGCCAGATAACGAGACGGTCTGAGCCTTGGCCGATACCGTGACAAACGACAACATAAGTACTGCGGCTGCGAGTAATGCTCGTTTCATCTACTCTCCTTTAATTCGACTATTTCCGCTTCTGTCTCTCAGGCCTGTTCTTGCAGGTGCTCTACCGATTGCCAGATATTCTGACTTCGTGTTTAAGCTTCGGAAGGAATCGCGTCAATTACCCTTAACGCGTAACAAGATTAGCTAACGGATTGCCTAGCTGATTTGATTAGAGACTCGCGTGTGTCTGATTCAAAGCTGATCGGTGCAGGAGGCTAGATAAGAAAACGCAAGCCCACGGTCGTGCCGGGCCCATCAGGATTCGGTCGCATCCATCGGACTTCCATAACCGTGGGAATTCCGACGTGCGATCCGTCGGGGAAGATCTCACACTGCAAGACAGCAGACTTCTCGATCGGCTGTTCGGTTAATAAGCAAAGCCCACCGTCGATTAATATTTAGGACTCGTCCCTGAAGGGCCTCTTCATCACCCTGCCGAAATCCCAGGAATGAAATGCCCCTACCCTGGAGCTTCCAGCGAACCTGGTAGCGGCGCCCGGAGCGCTTTTCGCGGTGTCTCTTCACGGCTTCGAGCAACACTACAAGCCACCAAAATCTCCAGCAATACTACAAATAGACTAAACGATTATAAGCAAAGCGCAATTTCTGAAAGAGTAATCCGTGGCAGAGGGACTTTGTAGATCAGGCACGCAGCTACCAAATCGGTACGATGGGACCATCGAGTTTCGCACCCGAAAAAAAGCATACTGCAGGACAGTGGGGATCGCCCTACAACACGAAGTTTCCCCCGAGGAGAAGATTCTTCTCTACTGCTGGTTGTGTTTCTCCGGCACGGAGATCCACGCGATCTGCGGATGGAGAACATGGTAACGGCCGTGTTGGAAGTGCAGCCTCGGGAGCGTGTCGATCCCCCTGTTTCTGCTGGCATCCGAGCTTGGAGATGGTCCACGCTTTTCTGGCTGGTGTTGGTCTGCTTTGCCGTGCGCCTTTCGTTCATGCTGCTGTTGGGTACCTACCGGTTCGACCGAATCGATGACTATTGCGGTTTTGGCGAAGTTGCGAATATTGCACGGTCGATTGCGCAAGGACGGGGCTTTAGCTCGCCCTTCCACGACGAATATACAGGGGCGACGGCTTGGCTCGCACCCATATATCCATATTTTCTCGCGCTCATATTCCGTGCCTTGGCGTTCATGAAAGCCGCAGCGCCGATCTTCATTTTCATTTTTGTGGTGCAAGGCTTGTTTTCCGCACTTACGGTTATTCCAATACTCGGAATTGCTAGCCGCACTGTGGGGAAACGAGCCGGGCACTGGGCTGCCTGGACATGGATTGTGTTTCCTTGGTTCAGTAAGTGGAGCGTCACCTGGGTGTGGGACTTAAGCTTGAGCACGCTCCTCTTTGCTCTTCTTTTCTGGTGTGCGCTGTGCCTGCCGGAAGCGCCTGCTCGCAGGGCTTGGATTGGTTTCGGGGCGCTCTGGGGTTTTGCTCTGTTGGTAAATCCGGCGTTGGTCACTCTTCTCCCTGTTTCGCTAGCTTGGTGCGGCTACAACCTGTACCAACGCAAAAGAGAATGGCTCAAACCGGCCCTCTTCTCGCTCCTAACATGCCTGATCGTCATTTCTCCTTGGTTGTTACGTAACCGTGCCGCGTTCGGACAGTGGGTTTTCCTGCGCAGTAACTTCGGCGTTGAGTTCGCCCTGGGGAATTACCACGGAAGCTTAGGACGCGGCGAGAGTGGTACGCATCCAACCGGTAATCCCAAGGAATAT
This sequence comes from uncultured Acidobacteriota bacterium, assembly GCA_963804535.1. Lineage (GTDB taxonomy): Bacteria > Acidobacteriota > Terriglobia > Acidiferrales > UBA7541 > Palsa-189. The sequence goes on along the minus strand of CAWDQT010000004.1, from coordinate 64,025 downwards.
GCCAGCTATATGAGGATGGGAGAAATAGCCTACGTCCAGTCCAAGCAGAAACTGGCGTTTCAGTTCGTGCGTGACTACCCCTGGGAATTCATCACTCTAACCGCCAAGCGCGTCGCTTATTTCTGGGATGGAAGCTCCATGGACTATCGCGCCCCTGTCGCTTGGTACTGGATGCCTTCCAGCTTTGCTGTTTTATCGTTTCTGTTGCTGCCCGCCCTGCTGGTCGCGCACCGGCGAAATGTGCACGCCTGGCAAATGTTCTTCGGTGCGCTTCTACTGTATCCCTTGCCCTATTATGTAACGTTCAGCCAGGTGCGCTACCGGCACGCCATTGAACCCATCCTTTTGTTGCTTATCGCTTATGCGGGAGTTGAAGCCGCGACTAGGGTCGTTTCTTCCGCGAAACGTGCGCAGCAGGCTTTGGCCGTGAGGGTATCCTGCTAAGGTCCCTTAGCGCTTTGCATTCATTTTGCTTAGACGTTACCCGGAACGTGAAGGCCTGTCCGATAGCGATTCATCCCATCGAGATGCTCAATTACCGATGCCGTATTCGTTAAATCGCAAGAACAGTAGGGGCAATGATTGTTGAAGCGGCTTCTAACAAGCTGAGCGTATTCTTCGCTGTCAATTCTAATTTTCCAGTCTTGACTGATCTTCCGGCTTAGTTCGTGCAGAAACATGCTGATGAGCTTGTTGGCGACGTCCGACTTAGCTCGCCGCGTCGCAGAGCGTAATTGAGACGCTGGGTCGTTCATCCCTCATCCCCAAGTAGCCAACTAACCTCTACGCCCAACACATGGGCCAGAGCCTTTACTTCGTAATCGAGCACGCGGCGATAATTGTTTTCGATCTTCGCAATTGCAGCTCGATCGAGCTGAATACCGACTCGGGCGAGCTTCCCGGAAAGCGAATCTTGAGTCAGTGCTGGCTTGCACTGCTGCCGTGCCTCGGCTACACGCCTCCCAATGATGTTTTTGGGGGTATGCCTTTTGATCACGCGCGGAGGATACAGCTTGTCTTAGTTAGAAAATGTTCTAGAATAGAACACTGAGGAGCGGTGCTTATGAAGGCTAGGGTTATTATTTGGAAGGGCGAGCGGAATCGACGGTTGGATGTCTATCGCCCGTGTTCTTGTGGAACGTGCTCCGCTGTCCGAGGAGGCCCCGGCTACTTGTCGGGGTCCGATGCGGAAGGGGTTGGATTCACGCTCTGGATACAGGACGAGAATGTGTTAAGGGAAATGAAAGAGGCAATTAGAGGCCTGAGAAAAAGGCCTCCTAAGGGCGCGGAGATAAAGAAATACTCCTAGAAACCGACACGGATCCCCGCCCTTCACTCTGCAAAAAGACGCGCCCCGAGAGTTTCCCTCATCACTGCTGCCCTCGCGAAAACCGAAGCGGAAATTCTTCGCCGGGCTGCATCCTCGAACGCCAATTCACCGGCAGTGATCGTTACCCGAAAATTCGTGAGCATCTCTTTCAGCCAGGCACGCAATGCTTCCGCTTCTTTTTCGATTCGCCCTCGCGTTAGCACCGTCGTGTACACATTCAGCAAAATAAAAACCGGCGATGCGCTCAGCACTTTCCCGCACGCGCCCAGCAACTCCGGAAGCGACTCTTCCAACTTCCACATTTCGCCAGCCGGGCCGCGCCCGAACTTCGGCGGATCAAGCACCATCGCGTCGTATCGATTCCCGCGTCGCGCCTCTCGCCTTACAAACGTCAGCGCGTCTTCCACAACCCATCGGATTGGACGCTCGCCTAGCCCCGATAAACTCTGATTCTCGCGCGCCCATGCCACCGCTTTCCGCGAAGCGTCCACGTGCGTCACTTCCGCCCCCGCCGCGGCTGCCGCCAGCGTTGCCAATCCTGTATGCCCGAATAAGCACAGCGCCTTCACCGGTCGCGCTGCTCGTTTCGTCACCTCCGCGATCCAGTCCCAATGGCACGCCTGATCCGGAAACACTCCCACGTGACCCGAAGGCGCGGGCTGTACCCAGAATTTTAAATTCCCCCGCCGCATCGCCCATCGCGCCGGAATCGGCTTGCGGAATTTCCACTCGCCCCGCGGCCCATTCGCCGCTTTCACATATTCGCCATCCGCGGCCTGCCATCGTCCCGCCGGCAGCGCCGCCGCCCACCTCGCCTGTGGCTCAGGACGCACGAGCACATATTCCCCGAAGCGCTCGAGCTTCTTGCCCTCCCCGCTGTCCAGTAATTCGTACTCCGCCCACTCGGGCGTCAGTGTTTCCATGCTTGATGTCCGCGCTAAAATATATACGCCTGTTGTGCGGACGAATCATGTCTCACTACGCGCTGCCGCGTCCCTGTAGCCGAAGGGCGCCTGATTCTGCGGCCCGGGAGCTTATCAACCGCGCTCAGCGCCGGTATCTGTTCGAAACAGCGGGCCGAGTGACGGAACGGTTGGTGAAACTCCGAGCCGTCTTGCGCGAACGCTTGGCGCCCCAACAGAGAAAGCTAAGTGTCCTGAAATCAACGCTTGCACAGGAATTGCAGAGGAAGCGTCGCTGAGCGCAAGGAATGGACGAACAGCGGATGTAAGCCTCTTCGAATGATATTCTTGCACAAGAGCTCTGAGCATAACTATCACAGAATGATACTCTTGCAAAAAAACCCGGGGGCGGGGGGTGGTCATGAAGTCTAACTTTAGCTTTTGTCGTCTGAACGCCGTCGCATCCGGCTAGCGTCCCGACGTCAATTGACCGCGATGTAAGCGTCTCCTAGAATGAGGCTAGAGTCGTAAATCATGTTTGAAAACCTCACAGAGAAATTCCAGCGCGTTTTCAAGAACCTCCGCGGCCAGGGCAAGCTCACCGAAGAGCACATGGACGCCGCGCTGGTCGGGATTCGCGAAGCGTTGCTCGATGGCGACGTCAACGTCGACGTTGCGGACGAACTGCTCGCCCACATCCGCGCCAAGGCGCTCGGTTCGGAAGTCCTGCTGCAACTTTCGCCCGATCAGCAGATCCTCAAGATCGTCCGCGACGAGTTGCTGGAACTGCTCGGCAAGCACGCGAAGCCGCTCTTTGCCTCGCGGCCGCCTTCCGTATGGCTGATTGTCGGGCTGCAAGGCTCGGGCAAGACCACGACCACCGGAAAGCTTGGCAAGTGGCTCGGCAGCCATGGGCACCGGCCGTTGGTCGTCTCCACCGACGTTTACCGGCCCGCAGCGCGGGAACAGCTCGCGCAAGTTGCAAAGGCGGTGGGCATCAGTCTTTGGCCCGGCGCGGGCACGGATAAACCGCTGGAAATCGCAAAAGGCGCGATCCGCGAAGCCAAACTCTCCGCTTCTGACGTGATCCTCGTCGATACTGCCGGACGTTTGCATATCGACGACGACTTAATGGCCGAGCTCGGCCATCTCAAGCGCGAACTGCAGCCCAGCGAGATCCTCTTCATTGCTGACGCCATGATCGGACAGGACGCGGTGCGTTCGGCCGGCGAATTCCATCGCCGCCTGGGGTTGACGGGAGTCATCCTCACCAAACTCGATGGCGACGCGCGCGGCGGCGCTGCGCTTTCCATCGGCAAAGTGACCGGCGCGCCGGTGAAGTTTGTAGGCGTGGGCGAAAAATACGACGCGCTCGAAGCTTTCTATCCGGAGCGCATTGTTTCTCGCGTTATCGGCATGGGCGACATGCTCACGCTGATTGAGCGCGCCGAGGAGGCCATCGATCACAAAAAGGCCGCGGAGCTCGAGCGGAAACTGCGCCGCAGCGAATTCACGCTGGGGGATTTTCGCGACCAGTTGAAACAGGTTCGCAAGATGGGCCCGCTCGAACAGGTGCTTGGCATGCTTCCCAAAGTCGGCCCATTTGCCAATCTTCCTAAGGACGCGCAAGTTGACGAATCGCGCTTGAAGCACGTGGAGGCGATCATTAACTCCATGACCGAGGCGGAACGTGACGACCACGACTTGATCGATGGCAAGCGCCGCAAGCGCATCGCGCGCGGGAGCGGCACTTCCGTGCAGGAAGTGAACCAAGTGCTCAAGCAATATATGCAGATGCGCAAAATGATGAAGCAATACGGCGCTCTGGCGGCGCAGGGACGTTTGCGCGGAATGGGCAAGGCGCGTGAGGCGCTGAAGCAGATGCAGGAAGGCGGGGCGCGGAGGCGGCCGAAGAATGAGCTCAGCGACGGCCCCGGCCCGCGCTCGCACGCGAATCCGGTGCGGCATGGCCCTCAAGTCCTATCTCGATTGCCTATCACGATCGCGAATGGGGCGTGCCACTCAAGGATGACCGCAAGCTTTTCGAGTTTCTCGTTCTGGATGCCGCGCAGGCCGGCCTGAGCTGGGAGATCATCCTTCGCAAGCGCGAAGGATTTCGCGCCGCGTTCGACAATTTCGATCCGGAAAAGATCGCTCGCTACGACGACAAAAAGATCAAAAAATTGCTCGGCGATGAGCGGATCATCCGCAATCGCCTGAAAATCGAATCCGCCATCGGCAATGCCAGGGCCTTTTTGGCCGTACAGAAGGAATGCGGCAGCTTCGCCGGTTACATTTGGCAATTTGTTGAAGGCAAGCCGAAGATCAATGCCCGCCGCTCCTTGAAGGATATTCCCGCAACCAGCGCGGAATCGGACGCCATGAGCAAGGCGCTGAAAAAGCGTGGTTTTCGCTTCGTCGGATCGACGATTTGCTACGCCTTCATGCAGGCCGCGGGAATGGTCAACGATCACTCTATCGACTGCTTTCGCCATGCCGAACTCGCGCGTCGAATGCAGCGTTGGCGAATCCGTACTTCCGGGATACAATGATTTGAGGGAGGAATTACCGAGTGCTCGCTATCCGCCTGGCTAGATATGGCAAAAAGAAGATGCCGTGTTATCGCATCGTGGTGATCGATAAAAGGCGACCCCGCAATGGCCGTTTCACCGAAATTGTGGGAACCTACGACCCACTCAAGAAACCGGCAGCAATTAAGCTGAATGCCGAACGGATCCAATACTGGCTCGCTCGCGGTGCGCAACCCAGCGACACCGTCCGCAGCTTCCTGGTAGCCAAGAAGCCCGCCTCAGCGTAGCACCCCGGAAAGTCCGGTCTCTCATCTCATAATTCAGAAGGTTCCCGGCAGCGGATCCTTCGTGCAGTGTGACGAGACAGGCGCAAGCGAAAATTCCTGCTGACTGCTGATCCTGCGAATGGCGGAGGGCCCATGAAGGAATTGGTTGAAGCCATCGCGAAGGCGCTCGTGGATAATCCTGAACAAGTGCAAGTTCGCGCTGTGGAGGGTGAACAAGTTACAGTTCTGGAACTTCGAGTTCACCCAACCGATCTCGGCAAAGTGATCGGAAGACAAGGCCGAACGGCAAAATCCATCCGCACCATCCTCGGTGCGGCTGGGATGAAACTCAAGAAGCGCCTGACGCTTGAGATTCTCGAGTAAGTGCTCCCAGAACCGTTCGCGCCGCTAACCCTCGCGCGCATTTTGCGTCCCTGGGGCCGGCACGGCGAGGTAGCCGCCGAAATCCTGACGGATTTCCCTGAGCGGCTCACCGGGATGCGAGAGGTTTGGCTGGCAGGCGAGCGCGGCGCTCCTCGTGCCGCCAAGATCATTTCCTGCCGCATACATCTCGGCCAGGCGATTTTTCACTTCGACGGAGTTCAAACGATTTCGGACGCGGAAGTTCTGCGCGGGCTCGAGGTGCAGATTCCGCTCGACGAGCGCGTTCGCCTCGGAGAGGGCCGTTACTTCATACGGACCTGGTCGGCTGCCGGGTTTGGGAACATGGCGCGACTGCTCCGCTCGGTACCGTGCAAGAGGTGCAGCGAGCTGGCGAAGCGCAACGGAGCCGGCTGCCGGAATCCTGGAACCTCGTCGTGGCCGGACCCGCCGGCGAACTGCTCATTCCGCTAGCGGCCGAAATCTGTACTCGCATCGACACCGCAGCACGGCGCATCGAAGTTCGGCTGCCCGAAGGTCTGCGAGAATTGAATGCTAGTTGAGCAGTGAATGTTAAGTCGGTGTACTCTCATGCAGAAGCTCCAAATACAGTTGCCACTCACATGAAGTTCGATATCGTTACGATCTTCCCGGAATTCTTCGCCGGGCCTCTGCATTATGGAATTGTTCGCCGCGCGCGTGAATCGGGTCTGATCGATATTCGCGTGCACGACCTGCGGCAGTTCACTCAGGATCGGCACAAAACGGTGGATGATCGTCCCTTCGGCGGCGGAGAAGGGATGGTGTTGAAGCCGGAGCCGCTCTTCCTAGCTGTGGAAACAATCCTGAGCGAGTCCGCGCGTCGCAAACAGGAACGAGACGGTTCGCCGAACCAACCGGATGACACAGGCGTTGTGCTGCTTTCGGCCTCTGGGAAAATATTCGTGCAGGAGACCGCACAGCGATTCGCAAGTCTCGAGAGGATGATCTTATTATGCGGCCGTTATGAAGGCGTCGACGAACGCGTGGCAGAGCACCTCGCAACGGATGAGATTTGCATCGGCGATTTTGTGCTTTCGGGCGGAGAACTCGCGGCGGCCCTGGTGATCGATGCGGTCACCCGGTTGTTGCCCGGTGCATTGGGGAATGAGGCCTCATCGTTACACGAATCGTTCTCGCTCGGGCGCAACTTCGCGGCACGCGATGAGCGGCCGGAAACACCAGCGGATGAAAAGCAACTCACCGAGAACACGTGGCGGGTTCCTGCCTTGCTCGATTATCCGCACTACACGCGTCCCGCGGACTTCCGCGGCTGGCGGGTACCGGAGGTGCTGCTGAGCGGCAATCATGAAGAAATTCGGCGTTGGCGTGAGCGAGTTGCCCTAGAAAAAACCCGTCGCAACCGCCCCGACCTTCTCTCGAGAACGAACTCCTAGCCCGGACGATTTGGTCATAATTCCGGCCAAATTGCGAATTTGGCCTGTGCAGGATCACGGGATTCCGTTATAATTTACGGGACTTCTGTGGCGCTGGCCCCACCGTAGCGGGTCTGCCCGGGTGAATCACATATGAGTCGCATAATTGAGAAGGTCCGTCAGGACCAGGCTCGCCGAGATATCCCCGCATTCCGCCCCGGTGATACCGTGCGTGTGCACGTTCGGCTGAAGGAAGCGGAAGGGGAAAAGGAGCGCCTGCAACCGTTTGAAGGCGTTGTGGTCAGCAGGCGCGGCGAAACAGCAGGGGCAACATTTACGGTCAGGCGCGTCAGTTTTGGCATCGGTGTCGAACGAATCTTCCCCGTCAATTCCCCGATGATCAGCTCGATCGAAATTCTGCAGGCGGGCCGCGTTCGCCGCTCCAAGCTCTATTATCTGCGCCAACTCAAAGGCAAAGCGGCACGCATCCGTCGCGCGGAACGGCCTGTCGAAGCTGTCGCAGAGCCGGTCGAGAAGAGCTGAACCAGTAGGGCACATCTGATGTCTTCTCGCCGCAAGGCGCGTGTTCTCTTGCAGACGCTATGCTAGAATCCGCGCCGATGCGGCGGCTCTGTTCCTCAAGGTTCGAGCGCACTGCGCGGCACAAAGGCTGGCAGCGCATCGCCGGTCTGGACGAAGCAGGCCGCGGTTCACTTTTCGGACCTGTATTTGCTGCCGCGGTAATCCTCAATCCGCGGCGCCGTATTGTCGGACTCGACGACTCCAAGAAGCTCCCTTTCAAGCGACGTGAAGTCTTGGCGCAACGAATTCGCGAGCACGCTTTGGCCTGGTGCGTGGCCCAGGTGGATGCCAGCCGCATCGACGCCTATAACATCTACCAGGCCAGCCGGCAGGCGATGGTGAACGCGGTTGCCCAGCTTTCCGTACAACCGGATTTTCTCCTCATCGATGCAATGCACCTCGATCTCCTGGTCGAACAGAAGCCTCTCATCAAAGGAGACGCCCGCTCTGTTTCCATTGCCGCAGCGTCGATCTTAGCCAAGGTTGCGCGCGACGCGGTGATGCGAGAATTCGACGAGATTTATCCTGTTTATGGCTTGGCTTCGAACAAAGGGTACGCTACTCGTGCTCACCTGGAGGCGCTGCGCACTCATGGCCCTTCGCCGCTGCACCGATTTTCGTTCGCCCCAGTGCGTAATGCGATCTGCTGGGCGGCGGACGCAACGCAAGAAACTCTGCCTCTCCCTTCTCCCAACGACAACAAAGTGACCACCTTTGGCCTGGATTTGCCCCCCTGTGACTAGCGCGAACGTCTAAACGTGCGTTTCGTTGACGGGTCCAGAGTCGCGTGCTAGCGTAAATTCTGCTGATACTTCAGCGCTTATCGTCGAGCAATCAGCTCTCGGCAGCTTGCGCGAGCGTGTAGTAAACCGTTCAGGCGTGTGGCACGTGAGGATTCGGCCCAAAGCAGGGGAGGGTGCCCGCCGTAGAGGCATTCGCGCGGCGAGGCGCGGAAGGCACGCAGAAATCGCAGATGGCCTACAATAAGTCCAAGCTCGTCGCAAACGCGCAAAAACTCCTCCATCAAGGCAAGGTCGCCCAAGCCATTCAGGAATACGTGCAGATCCTCAAGAACGAACCGAAGGATCAGGCAACGCTGATGACTGTCGGCGATTTGTATGTCCGGCAGGGCGAGACCTTTCAAGCCTTGGAATATTTTGAGCGGCTCGCACAGATTTATCTCGCCGATGGGTTTGTTACCAAGGCGATCGCCATCTATAAAAAGATTGCTAAATTAGCGCCAGAGGAAACACGGCCGGTCGAGAAGCTTGCGGAGCTCTACGTCCAGCAAGGAGTCCTCAGCGAGGCGCGGCCGATCTATTTGCAACTGGCCGAGCTGCACCAGCGTGCAGGCCGCCAGCCACAAGCAGCAGCTCTGCTTCGCAAGCTGCTGGAGGCAGAGCCGGATAATCTTCGCGTGCTCACCCGAGTGGCCGAATTGGCGTTGGCCATGAATCAGCCCGGCGAGGCGGCCTCCGCGTTTCGGAGCGCGGCTGAGCAGCTGCACAATAATGGCAATCATGCCGAAGCGATCAAGTACGTCGATCGCGCTCTCAAGATCGATCCGAAGGATGCGCATGTTTTGACGATTAAAGCGCGCGCCCTGAGCGCGACTGGACAAAATCCGGCGGCAGTTGCGCTTCTCAAGTCCCTGCCGGAATTGGAAACTCGGGTAGATGCTGCCGAGCTGCTGATCGAACTATATCTGCAGGAGGAGCAGACAAAGCCGGCGATCGAACTCGCCTCCAAGCTCTTCGCTAGTAATTCGGCCAACTTGGGGCCCTTACGCCAGGTAACTGTAAAGGTGATTCAGGGGAGCGAACCCGAGGCCGCTATTCCGCTCATCGATCTGATTCGGGCCGCCATGCTCGAGAAAGGCGAGCACGAAGCCCTGGCGCATATTCTCACCTCCGCCGGCGGGCGCCTGCCGGACAAGGTCGAGATCCGCGAGTGGCTCGTGGAGGTTTACAAACACGCGAACGATTCCGCTCATTTGCCTGAGGCGCTTGCAGAACTGGCGGCTATCTGTATAACCGTTGGAGATCGAAAGCGTGCCTTGCAGGTCTATGAAGACATCCTGGAGCGTGATCCCGGGAATCAAACGGCGCGCCTCGAATACGAAAAGCTGAAGGGAAAAACCGCAGGCAAAGCGCACAGTAAGCCCGTTGAGAAAGAGCCGCCGCGCGCGGAGCCGGTACTCTCCGAAAAGGAGCCGCCAGCACCTCCTAAACCATCGGTTGCTGCGCAGCCAATCGCAGAGCCTCACCTGGATGAGGAAACGGAGCGGTTTGTCGCTCAGTCGCTTACCGACATCGATTTATTTGCGAGTTACGGCCTTACTCAAAAGGCTATCGATATGCTCGAGGTGGTCTTGCAGCGAGTGCCGGGCCATGCACAGACGCTCGAGCGATTGCTGGACCATTATGTAGGCGCAGGCGACGAGAAACGAACGGCGGAATTGGCCGCCCAGCTCGAGCAAATTCATACCGAGCGCGGGAATTTAACTGCCGCCGAACGCTTCACCGATTTGCGCCGTCGGTTCGAAAAGGCCGCACGCACGACGGAAGCAGCGGCTACCACCAAAACTCCTGCGAAGAAAGAGTCCCCAGTTCGGGAGTTCTCGGTTGAGCCGAAACCGGAGCCGGAAGAAGCCGATCAGTCTGCAGCTACCGCGCCAGTGGAAGCAGAGGAAATAGAAGTGGTGGAAGTTCCCGCGCAGCCAACCGCTCAATCCGCGGTGCATGAATTGGACCTTTCGGAAGAATGGGCCGCGCTTGCGACGGAATTGGATGGCGAAATCGAGAAAGCACCAGCCGGGGCGGCTGAATCCGTCAATTCGTCGGGCACCCGCGAACCAGCCGTGCCGGAATTTGCTGCTTTAGGTGACCGGACTCCTTCTTTGGAGAAGCCCGTTAAACCAGCTCCCTCAAGGGGTGCCTCGAACGCAGATTTCACTTTGGAGTTGGAGACTCCACCAGTTGCTGATGAGCAACCCCAGAGTGAACCTACTAATGCGCAAGACTTCCTGGAGGCACTCTCCAGTGATCTGGACGCCGCTCTGCCGTCACTCAAGGAGGGCCTGGGCGAGGGTCACGTTAGCAATTCCCGGCCCGGTGCGAACGAAGTTTTGGAATCTGGGTCGACGTCGTCCCAGACCTCCGATAAGCAAACAAGTCCGCTCAGTGAGATTTTCGATCAATTCAGATCCGAGGTTGGCGAAATCGGAGCAGAAGATGAAGATTTGGAGACCCACTACAACTTAGGAATCGCGTATCGGGAGATGGGCCTGATTGAAGAGGCCATCAGCGAATTTCAAAAAGTGGCAAAAGGCAGCAGTAAGGGCCAAGCCTTCCGCTACGCTATGCAGTGCTGCACGCTGCTGGGACTGGCCTTCATGGAAAAGGGCCAACCGGCCATCGCCGCCACCTGGTACGAGCGCGCTTTAGCCATGCCCGGACTGGATCAAGAAACTATCCTCGCTCTGCGGTATGATTTAGGAGTAGCGCAAGAGCTCGCTGGCGACATGGCCGCCGCCCGAAAGAGCTTCTCGCAAGTCTATGGCATGAACATTGACTACCGCGACGTTGCCGAACGACTCTCCTCACTCGGAAGCGAGCGTTAACGCGCGCTCCTTCCTGGCACGGCTGATTCGCGTTCTCTGCACGCTTTTTCTTTTCGAGGTAGGCGTCGTGCTGCTGTTTCTCCCGTGGTTTGGCTTGTGGGATCGCAACTACTTCCTGGGCCACTATCCCAGCCTTCGGCCCTTCATGTTGCATCCATCCGTGCGCGGAGTAATCACGGGACTTGGCGTGCTCGATATCGTCGTGGCCGCAGGAATGTTGCGCCGTCAAACGCCCGCGGGAGACCATTCAGGCTCCTGATCTTTGAAAGCCCCGGATAACTTTATTCTGTGCTATGTCACGGACCGCCAGTCGCTGCATATTGCAGCGGGCCAGAGTCGTGAAGCGGCATTGGCGCAGCACATTGAGAGTGCGGTGCGGGCGGGAGTTGATTGGGTTCAAATCCGCGAAAAAGATTTGCCGGGACGTAACCTGATGGACCTTACGCGTGCCGCAATCCGTGCATGTAATAATTCGTCAGCAAAAAATCGTGTAAGGGTTCTAGTCAATGACCGATGCGATGTGGCTTGGGCCGCGGGCGCTGCGGGCGTACACCTGGGGGAAAAGTCGCTGCCGGTGCGGATTGTGGTGGATGCGCGGCGAGGCCGAAGACCTGAACATTTTCTGGTCGGCACTTCTTGCCACTCTTTGGACGGCGCCATTCGTGCGGCGGAGGAAGGCAGTGACTACCTTTTCTTCGGGCCGCTTTTTGCGACGCCTTCAAAGGTCGAGTTTGGTGCTCCGCAAGGGTTGGGAAAGTTGGCTGAAGTCTGCCGTGCGGTGTCGATCCCGGTAATTGCGATTGGCGGAATCACACTCGAAAATGCGCGTGCGTGCCGCGACGCCGGCGCGGCGGGAATCGCCGCCATTCGTCTTTTCCAACAGAATGGAGATCTTGCGGAAATCGTTACCAGCCTAACTGGAAAGTGAATCAGGCGGCCAGCCAGTGCCCGAAATTTAGACCTGTAACGGGCATCACCACTCTCTTGGAAATTGCGGACGTGACTTGCTCGCCAAGACCTTGCTGCGCTACCGTAAGCCTCTAAGCCGATGATCGCCGTAATAATCTCCAATCCGTTCTCGCGCCTTAGCGTGCGTGCGGCGTTGGATATCCTGATCATCGCCATGTTGATTTACTACATGTTGAAGCTGCTGCGTGGAACCCGCGCCATGCAGATGCTGGTTGCCATCCTGCTCCTCATTATCTTGTATGAAGGTGCTCGCCGGGCGCAGTTTGAGATGGTGGAATGGCTGCTGGACACCTTGCTGCCTTACGTGGCGATTGCGCTGATTGTGCTCTTTCAGCCGGAGATCCGCCGCGCGCTCGACCGCTTTGGGCGCAACCTTTCGTTGGCCCGTTTCTCTTCGAACAGCCCCGGCTCCTCTTTCGATGACGTGGTACTGGCCGCCGGATACTTTGCACAAAATCGGATTGGGGCGTTAATCGCTTTCGAGCGCGACGTGGGCCTGCGAACCTACATCGAGAGCGGTCTTCCGCTGGATGCCAACTTGAGCTACGACCTGCTGCTCTCCATATTCCGCCCCGGGTCGCCTATGCATGACGGCGCGGTAATCGTGCAGGGGACGCGGATCGCTTCGGCAGCGTGCTTCTTGCCCCTTACGCTGAACCCCTTGACCTCCACTCAGCTCGGAACCCGCCATCGGGCGGCGATTGGCGTCACCGAAGAAAGTGATGCCGTGGCTGTGGTTGTGTCCGAGCAGACTGGGGCTATTTCGCTGGCCGTTGGCGGAACGATCGAGCTGGGATTAAGCGTGGACCAGCTAACCGAGCGGTTAGCCAATCTGTTCCGGCGTTTCCGCACGACGTTGGCCTTGCCGGCGCCCGCACCAGGCGCGCGCGTCACAGGGAAAGCCGAGTGATGCGAATCCTTCGGCGAGTGTTCCTTCATAATTTGCGCCTTAAACTTATCGCGTTGGGGATTTCGTTTTTTCTGTGGGCCACTTACACTTCCGAACCATTCGCGCAGGTCGGCTATAACGTGCCTGTCTTTTATGTCAACGTACCTGAAGGACTTGCGGTTGGTGGAGTACCTCCGAATGTCGTGCGCGTGGTGCTTCGCGGGCGCTCGGGGCTGCTTCGTCGCCTAACGCCGGCTGACTTAACGCTTAGTGTAGACCTCGCTACGGCTCCTTCAGGGGAAGTTCCAGTTAGGCTCTCGCCCACGATGGTGGACATTCCTTATGGAACCGAAGTGGTACGCCTGGCCCCGGCCGAGTTCCAGGTCTCCCTTGTACCCGCAAAGACACCCCCTGGGGCGTCCGAATAATCCAATCATCGTGCTACGATTGCTCGGCTTACGCTCCTCGCGAACCCTTTAGCGCGAGACCAAGCCTTTCAGAATGCCTAAAGAACTCTTTGGAACGGACGGTATCCGGGGCGTACCCGGCGAATATCCCCTGGACGACCAGACCCTTTACTGGATCGGCCGCAGCATTGGGGGCTATATCCGCTTAGGAAATGAACATCCGCGAGTGCTCATCGGCACCGACACCCGCGAATCGGGTGCCCATATTGCTTCGGAGATTGCCGCCGGGCTTGCTGAGGAAGGCATCAGCAACTCCTTCGCCGGAGTCATTAGCACTCCCGGCGTGGCCTGTTTGGTTCGCAAGGAAGGATTTGCGGCAGGGGTGGTAATTTCAGCTTCGCATAACCCTTACCACGACAATGGAGTAAAGCTTTTTGCGGGGTCGGGGATGAAGTTCCCGGATGAAATTGAGGCACGGATCGAAACTGAGATTCTGCGGCATCGGAATGGCCGGCCGCCTGCCTCGGCCTTGCGGCTTACCCCGGACAGAAAACTGGATGAGGATTATCTCGAATTCCTGCGTGGCTGCATGCTTCCTGGAGCGAGTCTCTCCGGGCTGAAGATCGTTCTCGACTGCGCCAATGGCGCAGCCAGCTCGCTGGCCCCGGACCTATTCCGCTCACTCGGCGCAAACGTAATCGCGCTTCACGTCAAGCCCGACGGGCGCAACATTAATGCAAACTGCGGGTCCCTGTATCCGGAGAGCTTGCAAAAAAGCGTTCCAGAAGCGGGTGCGGCATTGGGCGTGGCTTTTGATGGGGATGCCGACCGAGCCCTGTTTGTGAGCGCTTCGGGGCGCGTCGTCGACGGAGACGGTGTGCTGCTCATCGCGGCGCGCTATCTGCGTTCCACGGGAAAACTAAAGGGCAACGCCGTCGTGGGCACTACCATGGCAAATCTAGGTCTGGAGCGCGCGTTGGCGGCCGAGGGCCTTGCGCTCGTGCGCATGCCCGTCGGCGACCGCTATGTGCTCGAGGAGATGTTGCGCAGCGGCGCGAACCTCGGCGGCGAGCAATCCGGACACGTGATCTTCCTCGATGACGCAACCACAGGTGACGGCTTGCTTACTGCGCTCAAAATCGCGAGTATGGTTGCCCTTCTGGGACCTTTGGATCGGCTTATGAACGGTTTCACGGTGTACCCACAAACCATTTTGAACGTGAAGGTGCGCGCAAAACCACCGCTCGAATCCGTTGCTGAAGTCTCGCAGGCGCTGCAAGAAGCTACACAAGCATTGGGAGACTCGGGCCGTGTGGTTGTGCGTTATTCGGGCACTGAGCCGAAAGCCCGAGTCATGGTCGAAGCCGAGCGCGCCGAAGACGTGCAGCTCTGGGCAGAGCGGCTTGCGAACGTCCTGAAGTCGACGCTTGGAGCGTGAGGAACCGTACTGCACAGCCTCCCAAAGACCGTAGTATCTCCGAGCTTGGTCTGTGAAAAACCATAGATGTTGCGCCTGGCTTCGCAAGCAATACTCAGTAATACTCGTGTAACTGCATCATACTGCATGAGTTATGTAAGTTATAAAGAAACCATGAAAACTGGCATGGAGCGTGCATCCATAATGGCACTGTTTCCCGGGGGGAATGCTTCCTGCTGACGGAGCGCAGGAATGGCGGGTGAGGTTGTTGCTACATTATGGGGTGGAACAAAGGGGCCCGGCGTGGGCCCCTTTTAATTTTTAGCCTCGAAGGATCCCACCTGATCGCGCATTACTTTATTTAGCAATTACTTGAAGACCGGATCGAGTTGTTCGAACGGCTTAGCTGCAGCCGGACGTGCTACCGCAGTTTTCGCACTTGTAGCAGCCGCCGTTTGGCGTCATAAGCATGCCGCATTCGGCGCAGGTAGGCGCGCCGTCAAGGGCAACCTGGGAACGCACCGATTCCTCCGGAACGGCTACCCTCACGGCGGAAGAGCTAACGATCGGCGCCGTCATGGCGGGAGGCGCGGCGGTCTCGCCATTCTGCGTCAGATAATCCGCGGAAATGAACCTTCCCCCGAGCCAGCGGCCAATGTAATCGAGCACCGACTTTGCATAGGGTATCGACTTATGCCCCGTATAGCCGGATGGCTCGAAGCGCGTATTGATGAATTTATCCACCAGCGCCTTGAGGGGCACGCCGTATTGCAATCCGATCGAGACCGACAGCGCAAATCCGTCCATGAAGCCGGAGAGCGTTGAGCCTTCCTTGGACATCTTGATGAAGATTTCACCCGGCGTCCCGTCTTCGTACATGCCGACGGTGATGTATCCCTCATGCCCGCCGACGGAGAACTTATGGGTGAGCGACTGGCGCTCGCTGGGCAGCTTACGCCGGTGCACGTTGGGCAGGAAAAGCTCCCGTTGCTGAGCGGCCGCAGATTCCTCGGTTTTTACAGCCGCGGCGGATTCCTTCTTGGCGCCGGCGGCAGAAAGCGGCTGCGTGCGCTTGGAATTATCCCGATAGATGGCCACGGCTTTCAATCCCAACTTCCAGGATTCAGTATATGCCTGCATGACGTCCTCAACCGTGGATTCCTCGGGCATGTTGATGGTCTTGCTGATCGCTCCGGAGAGGAAGGGCTGCGCGGCGGCCATCATCTTCAGGTGACCTTGCCAGGCAATTGACCGGCCGCCACCAGCAGGAGCCAGCGAGCAATCAAAGACGGCCAAGTGTTCCGGCTTGAGGCCGGGCGCGCCTTCGATCGTGCCCTCGAGATCAATGTGCGTGACTATCTGTGAGCTCTGTTCGGGCGAATATCCGAGCCTCATCAGCGCTTGCGGAACCGTGTTGTTGACGATCTTGATGACGCCGCCGCCCACGAGCTTCTTATATTTCACCAAAGCCAGATCCGGCTCGATTCCGGTCGTATCGCAATCCATCATGAAGCCGATAGTGCCGGTGGGCGCGAGTACGGTGACTTGCGAATTCTTGTAGCCATGCCGTTCGCCGAGCGCGAGAGCGTCGTCCCATGCCTGGCGCGCTCCCGCCAGCAGAGGAGCTTGTACATTTTCGGGCTTAATCGGCCGCACAGAATCGCGATGCATTCGAATGACGTCCAGCATAGGCTCGCGATTGACGGCAAATCCCGGGAATGGACCGAGCCGCTCGGCAATGCGAGCTGACTGAGCATATGCTTCGCCGCACATCATGGCCGTAATCGCGCCGGCCATGTCCCGGCCTCCTTCGGAATCGTAAGGCAGGGCCAGGGACATCAGCAGCGCACCCAGATTGGCATAGCCCAAGCCGAGCGGGCGGAACTTGTGAGAATTTTCGGCGATCCTGGGCGTCGGATAGCTTGCATTATCGACCAGAATTTCCTGTGCCGTAATGGTGATATCGACGGCGTGGCGAAAAGCCTCGACGTCAAACGTACTATTCGGCCCGAGGAACTTCATCAAGTTCAGCGAAGCCAGGTTGCAGGCCGTATCGTCCAGGAACATGTATTCCGAGCATGGATTCGAAGCATTAATGCGCGCCGTAGCTTTGCAAGTGTGCCAACGATTGACGGTGGAGTCGTACTGCATTCCGGGATCGCCGCAATGCCAGGCCGATTCGGAGATCTTCTTCAAAAGATCGCGGGCGCGAAGCTTCTCGGCGGGCGAGCCATCGGTAACATTGCGGGTCCACCAGTCGCGGTCCGCTTCGACGGCTTGCATGAATTCGTCGGTTACACGCACGGAATGATTGGCGTTCTGAAAGAAGACGGAGCTATACGCTTCGCCATCGATCGAGCTGTCATAACCCTGCTCGATCAGCACGTGCGCCTTGCGCTCCTCGCGCATCTTGCTATCCACGAACTGCACGATGTCGGGATGGTCGGCGTTCAGGATGACCATCTTGGCGGCGCGCCGCGTTTTTCCTCCGCTCTTGATCACGCCGGCAAAAGCGTCAAACCCCTTCATGAAACTCACCGGCCCGGAGGCAATGCCACCGCCGGAGAGCGCTTCACGGCTCCCGCGCAGCGCGGAAAAGTTTGTGCCCGTGCCCGAGCCCCACTTGAAGAGCATGCCTTCGGTCTTCACCAAGTCCATGATCGATTTCATATCGTCCTGGACCGAGTTGATGAAGCATGCCGAGCATTGAGGCTTCGCCTGCACGCCGACGTTGAACCACACAGGCGAATTGAAGCTCATTTTTTGCTGGACCAGGAGATGGGTAAGGTCGTCAGAGAAGGCATCGCGGGCAGCAGGCGAAGCGAAATAACCGCCGATCTCGCCCCAATCCACAATTGTGTCGACTACGCGGCTAATCAACTGGCGCACAGAGCCTTCACGCTGCGACGTGTCCGGCTTTCCGTGGAAGTACTTCGAAGCAACGATATTCGTTGCGGTCTGCGACCAGGATTTCGGTACCTCCACGTTTTCCTGGCGGAAGATCACCTGCCCCTTTTCATTACCGATCTGGGCTACGCGCCTTTCCCATTCGACAGCATCGAAAGGAGAAACACGCCCATCGGTAAAAAAGCGCTTAAAGTCCAAACCGACTTTTGGACGCGTTTGTGGTGTGGTCGAGGTCATTACCGGATTGTCGTTCTGGAGCGCCATCTGGGGTTCCGCCATCTCGCCTCCGCGCAGGTTGGGGTTCCCGCGGGATGGGAACCCTTATATTTTACCAAGCAAACGAGCGATCCGCCTGGACGCTGCTTCCGCTTCTCCGGCGGAAACCGCTCGATTCGAACGACCTCAGATCAGGCTCGAGACGCCCAAAAAGCTAAAAAGGCCACCCTTATTTTGGAGGGGTGGCTGTCGCCTTCGAAACCGCCGATTCCGGGGCGCCCACGCCTGGACGCGCCAACATCGCGGTTTTGTCTAGTTGTCTCGGTGAACCCGGGCTGGCGCCTGGCTGTTTACCGGAGCCTAACGCAATCCGGTGGCACAGCCGTGGTCTCCCGAATCTGGGTTTGCACGATAGCGGTGCGGCAAAGTCTTGTCAAGGGAAAAGCGGAGCGATTTGCACAAAGTCTTGAGGGAATGTTGTTCAAAATGTCTACATATTGTGGTGCCATTTCAAGCTCGCCACATATGTGGAACCTGTGGGGCGTCCGCTTTTCCTGCCCTATCATCTCAAGATAGTAGGGGCAGCCCCAGCCGTCGGGAGAACGGTCCTTGCCGTGCTTGGACTCCCGACACAGTCTTGGCGCGGATGGGTTTCGGTCCCAGCGGCTTAGTGAGATAATGGGGCAGACTACCACGCAGGACCCACCCAGCCGCCGGGAAACCTACCCGGTGAGGATCAGGATGCGGCAACGTATACAGGTTGGCTTCGGTTTGTTGGCCATTCTGGCTGCGGGGATGACTGTCTACGCTGCCTGGCCTGCGGCGTTACCTCCAGGCGAGCCGGAGCATGAAGACGGGAACTACTCCGAAACACCCCTCACGGCGCAGCAGATTCATGATCTCGTCAATCAGGCCGTTGAAAATCAACGGCGTAACGATCTTCTGCTCCGCCAATACGCGCGCACCGAACATTCCGTCTTCCACGGTAGTAACAAAGAGCCCGACAGGGACGTCGTTTCCAGGGTCATCCCGGCAGGTGAGGGAATCATTCGGGTAGAGTTGCAGCGCGACGGCAAAACAAGCGATGCGGCCTATCTTGAACAGCAATGGCATGGCGCGGCCCAGGCTCTGCTTGCTGAAGCCAATGGACGGGACCCGCACATCCCTAATTTCTACGAAACAGCACGGCACATGCACGAGCGGGCCGATATGGTTGGTGCCATCGGGAAGGCATTTATTTTTCGGTGGGCAGGGCGCGTCTCGGTTAATGGCCGCCCAGTGGTGAAGCTGACGTTTACGCCCGATCCGACGTATCGGTCGTCAGCACGATACGCCGTGCTTTACGCGCACAGCAGAGGCACAGCGTGGGTGGACGAATCGAGCGCGCAGCTCATCCGGGCCGATGCGCAATTGACCGACGATGTTTCGTGGGGCGCGGGACTCATTGCCAAGCTCTATCGCGGGGGACAATTTAGTTTCGAGCAGCGCGAGGTAGAGCCCAACCTGTGGATGCCGTCGCGCTATGGCTATGACTTCGATGGGCGTAAATTTCTTTTCAGCTTGAACATTCACGAGCGTATGGAATATAGCGAATACCTGCGCGTAGGACCGCCGGAAGAGGCGATCGCCGTGATCCGGCGCGAACATCCCAGCATTTTCGCCAACAAAGATTAACGATCCTAAGTTTTAAAGATACGGGGTCTTCAAGATACGGGCACGAGTGTGCCCGATTCAGATTCGAATTCGACTCGCATAAGCCACTCGTAATGGAAGGCCTGTGATTCGAGCCACGCTTGAAGCGTCTCGCGATCGGGCGCTTCGAATTCGACGAGCATCTTCCCTTCCATCATGTTTACCTGCACGCGGCGCGCTTTGATGCGGCCAGAAGAAAACAGGCGCTCGGTAAGCTGGGTGGCGCCTTGGCGGGTGAGGCAAGCGAGCGTGTGCAGCGTGAGGTAGCGCGGCATCAAGTCTCCTGTTCGAGGTGCGTCCCTAAGAAGGGGCAACAATACCGATACGGGGGAAAGGCTGCAACTCTGTCGCCGGGATCTGCCTTGCAGCGTGTGGCCTTACGAGCAGTTAATCGTTTAGCCCCACTGCTGACTCGCCTGCGCTGAGGCACGGTAGAATGGCTAGAAGCTGATTCGAGGTGAGCCGTGCGCAAGCTTCGCTTTGCCGCGCTAACCCTTCTTTTATTGCTGGCCCCAATTTTGGCGCACAGCCGAAGCGTCGAAGGCGCCCTGGATGGAGTTGTACTTAGCGGCAAGGGAGCTCGAGTGGCATTCGCGGAGGTATTTTGGCAAACAGCGGACGGCAGGGCACCGCACGCCGTGCGAGCGGATGGGAGCGGGCACTTCCGGATCGCTGGCCTTCGGCAGGGCTTGTACGAGGTGCGCGCCCAGGGCCTGGGGATGACTTCGGAGTGGGAACACAACGTCTGGGTCCCTGCAGGCCGTGAAGCCAACGTGACACTGCGCCTGACTCATCGTACGGCACGAAGTGGCTCCCCCAAGTAACACGAACTCCGCCCGACTGCACCAGTCGTACTAAAACGCCGGTACCTCTTTGTTGGGGCTAGTGATCCATTGGCCGGATCGCATACCGTTGCGATTATCGTGGCCGGGTTGGGAGCCGCTGCGGGGACGACGGCTCCGAGAGATCGAAGTCGTAGGCAGCTTCCCAACCCGCTTCATCATCATTCCTTCCAAAGAGATACCCACCAGATTTCTAAAGCAGTTTGCCAGTGCGGCCCGAGATCGCAAAATCGAGCCACAGGTCACATCCAATTGGCCATTCGCACCCAAAACGGTGTTTTACGGGTCTCCCTTGCCCTTCCCGGCTAGTATCGCCTATTTAGAAACCGGTCTCCGTCGGGTGCAAACAGAAAAGCGTGTAATTGAGTAGAATCCGGCTGTGGCCACCCTCATCCCCCGTTCGGATCGCGCCAGGATCGAAGCTCAGGTCTTCGGGATCATTCGCGACCTCCTGCGCGAATTAGGCAATCCTGCGGCGAGCGCAACGCTGCAGGCATCCACGAGCCTGGATAGCGACCTCGGGCTGGGAAGCATTGAGCGCGTGGAGCTTTTGTCGCGTCTTGAACGGGACTTGGGGATGTCGATTCCCGAGACTGCTATTGCGGAAGCTAAGACTGTGGAAGATGTCATCGTGGCACTCGCCGGGGCACAGGGCAACGAAAGGGCCGACACCGTCGAAGAGCCTCCCGCCAAACAGTTGAGTGCTCGCGATCGGAATTCTGGTGAACCCGACTTGCACGCGGGCCAAACCATCTTCGGGGCGCGCGTTGAGAATGATGCCAACGTACAAGCGGTCGGCGGCGAGCGGCAGCTTTTTCGGCGGGTTTTGGAGACGATTTACGGGGTTTACGCCGCGACGGTGTTTTTGATCTGGGTGGTGCTGGCTTGGCTCATACTGCACCTGATGCCGCAGGGACAGCCGGCGGCGCGGATGACCACTATGGCTCTGCGACTTTATTTTTGGCTCGTCGGCTGCCGGATTGATCTGGAAGGACGGGAGCACATCGATGCTTATGGTGCGTGCGTCTACGTGAGCAATCACACCAGCTATAGCGATGTGCTGGTGGTGATGGCGCTATTCGAAACGAACTATCACTTTGTGGCTAAAAACGAAATCAACGATATGCTCTTCATCGGGACTTTTCTGCGCAAAATCGGCCATTTCGCCTTCGAGCGCGGCAAGCTGCGGGAGCGGTCGCGCCTGGCGGAGCAAATGGAGCAGGCCCTGCTTCGAGGCGAATCTTTATTTATCTTCGCGGAGGGCACATTTACAGCGCAACCCGGCGTGGGCCCCTTTCAATCGGGGGCGTTCCGGGCAGCGGTCAAGACCGGAAGGCCGATCGTCCCTGTAGCCCTGCGGGGCGCCCGCCGCTTCCTGCGGGATGGCACTTGGCTGCCTAAGCCCTCGCGAATCACTGTGACGGTCTGTCCTGCCCTGGTCCCCTCCGCTGCCTCGAATGGACGCGACTTGGCGGAAGTATTGCGGCTTCGAGATGAGGCCCGAAGGGTCATTGCCAAGTACTCCGGGGAACCTTTACTTTAGAACTCAGAATCCGAGGGGATGTTCACCGGCCAACCCTCTCCTCCACCCTCTTCTAACTATTCGAATTAGAAGAGAGAGCTAAAAATCCACCAGCAAGCTGCATCAATTCTTCGAAAGTTCGCATCTATACGTTTGTCGTTAATCATAGAATTGAGGACTTTGGCCATGAATCGCACTTCTCATTTGGAAGAGATCGTAGGGGTTCGCTACACGGGTTGGGCCGCGTTGGATCGGGATCCGCAGGAAGATCTCGGTGGAATTTGTATGTCCATCCTGCGGGCACAAAGGAATGAAAGCGGCCCGTCGGGCGCTTGCGGAATATCACTTCATCGACGGCTTCCTGCAGGACATACATGGGGAAGCGGCCACTTGCAAGACCTGCCGCAAGTCGCTGCAGGTCGCTCCCATCGTGCTGGTGCACGACCGCGATGAAAAGCGACGCTTTGAGGCGATTTTCGCAGAGGAAGCAGTCGGAATCCTGAACTAAAAAAGGGCGGATCCGGAGTGCCCGGGTCCGGCCCTTGGCTGCGGGCCTCACTTAGCGACGCATGTACGCTTCGCGGTACTGTGCTCTGACCTACTCGGAGAAGAGCGTATCCGGAGACATCTGGAACTCTTCAAGGCCGCTGCGGATGCGCTCGAAGGCCTCATCGACGCTATCGGCAAACTGCAGAAGATTGTATTCTCGCCGGTTGATAGTGCCCCAATTGAGCATCTCCCGCCAATCGATTACCCGATTCCAATAGCGCCGGCCGTAAATCAGGATCAGATTGCGGCGCTGCAGCTTACCCGTCTGCATCAATGTGAGCATTTCCCAAAGCTCATCCATGGTGCCGAAGCCGCCGGGAAAAACGATGAGTGCCTTGGCGAGTTGCGCGAACCACAGCTTGCGCATGAAGAAATAATGAAACTGAAAATTGAGCCCCGGGCTGATGTAGGAATTGGGCCATTGCTCGTGCGGCAGTTCGATGGACAGGCCGACCGTTTTGCCGCCGGCTTCGGCGGCACCGCGGTTGGCGGCTTCCATGATGCCGGGCCCGCCGCCGGAACAGACTACGAAACGGCGTGGATGTTCGCCGAGGGTGAGGGACCATGCAGTGATGCGGCGTGCAAGCTCCCGCGCCTCTTCGTAATAGCGGGACATCGACAGAGCCGCGCGAGCATCGCGGAGGGCCAGGCGACGACGGGGCGTTTGCTTGCCCTTGAGACTCTTCAGGCGCCGCAGATGGGCCAGGGCCCGGTCACGCCCGACAATCCGCGCCGATCCAAATATAACGATAGTGTCGCCGACCTCTTCGCGCCGCAATCGAACAAGAGGGTCGAGATATTCGGTAAGAATGCGCACCGGCCGCGCGGCGATGCTTTCCATGAAGAGAGCATCGCGATAGGCGGGCTGCTGCGGCGTTTGATGACGACGAGCCATGAATCCTCCAGAGGGAAATTAGACGAGCCATCATTCTACGTGAGGCGGGAAGGCCAATCCAACGGAAGCGGCTCGGCAGGCGTCCAATCTAGTAAACTTGTAACAGGGCGAAAAGGACCAGTGCGGCGGAGGCGGAACATGAAAGCTATGACACGAGGACACAAAATAACGCCACTGGTGGCGGGGGTGGCAGGATTCGCATTATTGGCGGGCACCTACGCGCTGGCACAGGCTCCCTCCGGACCCATTCCTCCAACACCGGGACAGGCGGTTCAGAAGGCGCCGCAGTCGCCGTCGCAAAAGCCGCTCGATCAATCGTCGATACGCGTGCGCGTGGATCTGGTGAACGCGCCCGTCGTTGTGCGGGATGCCAAAGGTGAGCTGGTGCTGGACCTTGCCGAAAAGGATTTTCACATTTTCGATAACGGCGTGGAACAGAAGCTCGAAGGGTTCGATATGGGAGGCGCGCCGCTATCCGTTGTGATCGTCATGGAGACGAGCTCGCGAATCCAAGCGCTGCTCCCGGCGCTTCGCAAAACGGGCGTTTTGTTTACCGAGACCGTCGTCGGCGAAAATGGTGACGCGGCGGTGATCGGCTACGATGACCAGGTGAATCATCTGCAAGATTTCACCGGCGGACCATGACGCCATTGAAAAGAGCATCAATAATCTGAAGCCAGGCACGTCGGGAACGCGACTCTATGACGCGCTTTCAAGCGCAGTGGGCATGCTCAAGAACCGGCCGGCGGCGCGGCGGCGCGTGATCATCACGGTCGCCGAAGCGGTTGATTCCGGCAGCGAAGAAAAGCTGGGCCAGGTTTTGAGAGATGCCCAGCTCGAGAACATCACCATCTATTCCGTGGGGCTTTCGACGACCGCTGCCGAAGCTCGCGGCCAGCAAAAGAGCGGCTCTCCGCCATCCGCAACGCCGCCAGGCGTATTCGGGCAGCCAGGTATTCCAGGCACACCCCAAACGCCCACCACAGAAGAGCAGCGCTCCGGGAATATCGATCTTATGGCATTAGCGGCGTGGCTGGTGCAGCACGCGGAGGCCGCTGTCAAGGAACGTCCGCTGGAGGTGGCGACAGCGGCGACCGGGGGCCTCTACCAATCCACCGTGAAGGATGCTTCGATCGAGAAGGCCATTGACGAGGTGGGCGGTGAGCTGCACGCGCAATATACGCTCAGCTACCGTCCTACGGGGACAAACACTACGGGATACCACGAAATTCGAGTGCTTGTGGGCGGTCGGCGCGCACTGATGGTGCGCTCGCGACCGGGCTACTATCTCAGTTCACCCGGCGCGTAATAAACGCATTCAGGACTTTTCTTCCTCTTTGGTCCCGCCCGGCGCTGCGGTTGGGGTGCCGCCAGCCACATCGGCGCCATTGCTTTCCTCTTCGAGAATAGCGGCGGCGGCGATTTTATCCTCATCGTCGAGGCGAAGCAGGCGCACGCCCTGCGTGGACCGCCCCGCCTCGCGAATCTCATTGGAGTGCACACGGATGATCTTTCCGAACTCGGTGATGATCATCACGTCGGAATCTTCGCTGGCTTGCAGAGCAGCGACTACCGCCCCGTTGCGGTCGGTGCTCTTTAGATTGATCACACCTTTGCCGCCACGCGAGGTGATGCGGTATTCGGCGAGCGGAGTTCGCTTGCCGTAGCCCTTTTCGGAGATGGTGAGCATGAGCGAAGTGAGCGAATCCTTGATGGCTTCGTTTTCGAGCTCGTCGAGATTTTCCGTTTCTTTCTTCGATTCCTTGCGGATGATCTCAAAATCGACTTTCACGGCATCCATGCTGACCACGTAATCGTCCTTGCCGAGATCCATGCCGTTGACTCCGCCGGCCTGCCGGCCCATGGCGCGAACTTCCGTCTCGCGGAAAAGAATGGCCTGGCCTTCGTGGCTGGCGAGAAAGATCATCTGCTTACCGTCGGTGAGCTTCACGCCGATCAATTCGTCCTTGGCATCCAGATTGATGGCAATGATTCCCGAAGGCCGCGGATTGCTGAATTCCGCGAGCTCGGTCTTCTTCACCGTGCCGTAACGCGTGGCGAAAAAGACGTAACGGCCTGTCTCTTCCAAATTGCGCGCCGGTACGAGCGCGGTGAGGTGTTCGTCCTCCTGGAATTTCACCAGGCTGGTGATGGCCCTGCCGCGCGTGGCTGCCGCGGCTTCGGGAATTTCGTAGACCTTCAGCCAAAAAACGCGGCCCTTGGAGCTGAACAGCAAAATATAACTGTGCGCCGAAGCGATGAAGAGATGCTGGACGAAATCCTCTTCGCGCGTACGTGCGCCGATACGGCCCTTTCCGCCGCGGGACTGATGGCGGTAGACCTCCACCGGCGTGCGCTTGATGTATCCCGCGTGGCTGATCGTAATAGCCATATCCGTATCGGCGATCAGGTCCTCGACCTTGATCTCATCCACAGCGTCGACGATTTGCGTGCGCCGGCCATCGCCGAATTCCTTCTGAACGTCCTGCAGTTCGGAGACGATTACCTGCTTCAATTTCTTTCTCGCTGGCCAGAATTTCCTTGAGCTCGGCGATCTTCGCGCGGATGTCAGCAAGTTCCTTCAGGATGTCGTCGATGGAAAGGCGCGTCAAACGGTGCAATTGCAGTTCCAGGATGGCGTCAATCTGTATAAGGCTGAGGCCGATCACATCACCGGAAAGTCCATATTTCTTGGCGTCGAGTTTGACGCCTTTGAGAGTTTCCTTCTTCTCCCCACGCGCGCCGGAGATGATTTCTACCGACTTGTTAGAAAAATAGGCGTGCAAATTCTCGCGCGCATTCGCGCGGCTCGCGGAACCCCGGATAATCTTGATGGCGCTGTCCAAATGATCGACGGCGATGTGATACCCCAGCAAAATGTGCTCGCGCTCTTCGGCTTTGCGCAGGTCGTAGCGCGTGCGGCGAATCACCACTTCCCGGCGATGTTCAAGGAAGAGCCGCAAGAACTCGAGCAAGCCCATTTCGCGTGGCTGGCCGCCAGTGATCGCCAGCAGGATCATGCCGAACGATTCCTGCATCTGCGTGAGCTTGTAGAGATGGTTCAGGACGAGCTGGGCTTCTTCGCCGCGCTTGATTTCGACAACGACGCGCATGCCTTCGCGATCGGACTCGTCGCGCACGTCGGAGATACCCTCGATTTTTTTGCTTTGCACGAGATCGGCGATGCGCTCGACAAGGCGCGCCTTATTCACCTGGTAGGGAATTTCGGTGATGACGATATTCTCGCGGTCTTTGCCGACCTGCTCGATGGAAGCCTTGGCGCGCATGATGAAGCTGCCGCGGCCTTTTTTGTAGGCTTGCTCGATGCCATCGCGGCCGGCGATGTAGCCGCCTGTGGGGAAGTCAGGACCGGGAACGAGCTTCATCACTTCCTTGAGCGACACGTCCGGCTTTTCCACCATCAAGACTGTGGCGTCGATGATTTCCTTCAGGTTGTGCGGAGGAATGTTCGTGGCCATGCCCACCGCGATGCCGGTGGCGCCATTTACCAGCAGATTCGGCACGCGCGTGGGAAGTACGACCGGCTCGTGCTCGGTCTCATCAAAATTGGGAGTGAAATCGACGGTCTCGCGATCGATATCCGCCAGCAACTCTTCGCTGATGCGCGCGAGCCGCGCTTCGGTGTAACGCATGGCCGCGGGCGGGTCCCCATCGACCGAGCCGAAATTGCCCTGCCCATCCACCAGCGGATAACGCATGCTGAAAGGCTGCGCCATGCGCACCAGGGCGTCATAGACAGGAGCGTCGCCGTGCGGATGGAACTTGCCTAGGACCTCGCCGACGATCTTGGCGCACTTGCGGTAGGGGCGCGTGGAAGTCAGGCTCATCTCGTGCATGCCATAAAGAATGCGCCGGTGCACGGGCTTGAGGCCGTCGCGCACGTCGGGCAGCGCGCGTCCGATGATCACGCTCATGGCGTAGTCGAGATAGGACTTCCTCATCTCGGCTTCTATATCCACCGGAATTAAAATGGCTGGCGTTTTTTCCTCTGCCATTTGCCTTTGGCTTCCTTTCTGGTGCGCCTGTTAAATCTCAGATATCGAGGTTCTGGACATCGAGGGCGTTGTCTTCGATGAATTTGCGGCGCTCCTCGACGTTTTCGCCCATCAGCGTGGTGAACATCTTCTCCGCCTCGACCACGTCTTCGAGCTTCACTTTCAGCAGCGTGCGGGTCTCGGCGTTCATGGTGGTGGCCCAGAGCTGATCCGGATTCATTTCGCCCAAGCCCTTGAACCGCGTGATGGTGAAGTCTTTCTTCGCGTCCTCGAGAACGAAAGCGAGCACCGCAGCCGCATTCTCTTTCGTCACTTTGTCGCCATTGCGCGACGACCGTGAATGGCGGCTTATCGGAAGCCGAATATGGCGCGGCCGAGTGTGCGCAGCCGCTTCCACATCGGGCCTGGAAGCAAGCGCCCAATTAATTCGCCCCCACGGCCCGGAACCATTACCCAGCACCACTTCGTGCAGGCTGTGCTCCTCGTCGTAGACGATCTTTGCGTCCACTTTGAGCTTGGCTTTCTCGATGGCTTTCAGGAGTTTCTCGAGCTCCTTCTTATCTTCAAAATCGGCCTTCTTCTCGAGATCGCTTGCCGCGACCAAGTCCACCAGGGCACGTTCCCGCAGCCGCCGGAGCATCTTGGCCGCGATCTGGTCATATTCCTGAACATCGAGAAGGAACCTGGTCAGCGCGGCGCCTTCGAGGGCGACGCCCTCTTTGGCCTTGACGATGTGGTCCTCGGTGGCGCGCCGCATCAGCTCTTGCGAGAAGTCGCGCTCGTCGCGGATGTAGCGATCCATTTTCCCACGCTTGACGCGATAGAGCGGAGGCTGAGCGATATAGATATGCCCACGCTCGATAAGTTCCTTCATGTGACGGAAGAAAAACGTCAGCAACAAAGTGCGAATATGGCTGCCGTCCACGTCCGCGTCGGTCATCAGAATCACTTTGTGATAGCGTAAGCGGCTGGCGTCGAAGTCGTCCTTGCCGATTCCCGTTCCGAGCGCCGTGATGATGGCGCGGATTTCTTCGTGGCCGAGCATTTTGTCGTAGCGCGCCTTCTCCACGTTCAAGATTTTGCCCTTGAGCGGCAAAATGGCTTGATAGCGGCGGTCACGGCCCTGTTTGGCTGACCCGCCTGCCGATTCGCCCTCGACGATAAAGACTTCGCATTTGGCGGGATCGCGCTCCTGGCAATCCGCCAGCTTCCCGGGCAAGCCTCCGGAATCCATGGCTGATTTTCGGCGCGTAAGCTCGCGCGCCTTGCGGGCCGCCTCGCGCGCCCGGGCCGCGTCAATGCACTTTCCGATAATGCGGCGCGCGACGGTGGTGTGCTTATCGAAGTATTCCCCTAGCCGCTCATTGACAAGCTGCTCCACCTGGCCTTTGATGTCGCTATTGAGCTTGCCTTTGGTCTGTCCTTCGAACTGAGGCTGGGGCAACTTCACGGATACGACCGCGATCAATCCTTCGCGGACATCATCGCCAGTGATCGAGACGCTATCTTTCTGTTCCTTGAGCATACCCGCGGCACTGGCGAAGTTGTTGATCGACCGCGTCAGCGCGGAACGGAATCCGGAAAGATGCGTGCCGCCATCAACGGTGTTGATGGTGTTGGCAAAAGAAAAAACGTTCTCGGCGTAGCTATCGTTATATTGCAGCGCGATTTCCACTTCGACGTTATCGCGTTTGCCTTCGATGTAGATCGGAGAATCGTGGAGCGCCTGCTTGCCGCGATTGAGGTGCTTGACGAATTCCACGATGCCGCCGGTGAAGCGAAACTCTGTATTTTTGTCACTGCGCTCATCCTGAAGCGTAATCTTCAGGCCCTTGTTCAGAAAGGCCAGCTCGCGTAAGCGCTGCGCGAGGAGGTCATAGCTGAAATCGGTCTTGTCAAAAATGCTGGGATCGGGGTGGAACGTGATCTTGGTCCCCGTTTTGCGCGTCTTACCGGTAACGGCGAGCTTCGATTTGGGAACTCCGCATTTGTAGGACTGTTCCCAAACCTCGCCATCACGCCAGATCTCCAGATCCAGCCAATCGGAGAGCGCATTGACAACAGACACACCCACGCCGTGAAGGCCGCCGGAAACTTTATAGGTGTCGCTATCGAATTTTCCGCCGGCGTGAAGAACGGTCATAACCACTTCGGCGGCGGGCTTCTTTTCCGTGGCGTGCATGTCCACGGGGATGCCGCGGCCGTTGTCTATTACCGTGACGCTGTTGTCCTCGTGAACGACGACGTTGATTTCGTCGCAATAGCCGGCCATGGCTTCGTCGACTGAGTTGTCCACCACTTCCCAAACGAGGTGGTGCAAACCCTGCTCAGTGGTCGAGCCGATGTACATGGCCGGACGCTTGCGCACCGCCTCGAGGTCGCCCAAGACCTTAATCGAGGTGGCGTCGTACCGATGGCCCGCAGCTTTGCCGGTCACCGTCTCTTTCTCAGCCATATTGTGTGCGTCTCCTGACTAACCGTGGAGGGGAAGGCTGCCGCAGAACGGTTTTTTCCGCCTTGACGTGCAATCCTGGTTTCGATTCGGGAACCAGAGGCGCTTCTGCTCCATCCCGTCCGGATTTTCGTCGTGCGAAAGCGGACGCGGCGAAGACTATGTTTATCTGACCGCACCCGCTCGTTCTGGCGCGAACGAGAAAACCAAGGCACAGATCAGAGCTAAAAATGCCGTTCCGGAAGACCCAAAACTTGTGTGAATGCCCAAAAGAATTCTACTCTATTTGAGCCTTTTTCTCAAGGTGTTGCGAGATTATTATTGTAAGCTAAGCCTTTATTCCGCAGTTGGTTACGCCATATTCACAGGGTCGTGGTGGGGATTCGAGTCGTTTCCCAGGGAAGCAAAAGTTTGTCCGCAAATTGACGCAATTTCAGGCCAAAAACTAGATGCGCATGGGCATGATGATGTAGCGATACCGATACTGATCGTCCGCCAACGGCACCAATTGACCGGCAGACTGCTCGTCTTTCAGCTCCACACTGATGGGCCCGTCGGGAGCTGCGGCGAGAAAATCCAGCAGATATTGGCCGTTAAAGCCGATCGAAATCGGATCGCCACTATATTCTTTTTCTATATTCTCGGTGGCTTCGCCATACTCCGGACTTGAAGCAGAAAGCTCTACGCCTTCCTGGCTGACGGAGAATTTCAGCGCGTGGGAACGCTGATCGGCCAATTGCGAGACGCGCCGCACGGCGTCATTGAATTCGTTGCGCTCGAGCACAATTTTCTTGTTGTTATCGCGCGGCAGGACGGCTTCGTAATTGGGAAACTGGCCGGTGAGAATCCGAGAGATCAGCAGATGTGAATCCAGCTGAAAAAATAAGTGGCTGTCGTCTCTGGCGAATTCAATTTGGCCGTTTTCTCCCGCCTCTCCGGCGAGCCGTTGAATTTCCGCCATGGCTTTCTTGGGAATCAAAGGGCGCGTCTCGTTCGAAAGACCCGCGAAAGAATGATCGGTTTCGGCGAGAGCCAGACGGTGACCGTCCGTCGCGACCATGGCGATCATATCGGGCTTCAGAGTGAGTTGAGCGCCGTTCAACGTGTAACGAGATTCCTCCATGGAAATCGCGAAAGCGGTCCTGGCAATGAGGGACGAGAGAATTCCCGCCGGTATCGTCACGAGCGCGTGAGGGAACACTGGAATGGCCGGAAAATTATCCTTGGACATGCCCACCATCTTGTAGTTGCGCCGGTCCGAGGTAATTTGCACCCAGTGGTTTTCGAGCAGGCGAAACCGAATTTCACCTTCGGGCAGCAACCGCACCAATTCGAGCAGCTTCTTCGCAGGAATCGTGCCGGCGCCCTCTTTTTTTACCTTCGCCTCACACGAAGTACGAATGCTGAGCTCGAGGTCCGTGGCTGTCAGCGTGACGCTGTTGCCTTTGGCTTCACACAGCAGATGCGAGAGGATGGGGATCGTGGTTTTGCGCTCGACGACGCCTTGCGTGAGATTGAGTGCGCCCAGCAGATCGTACTTCTTAACGGAAAATTCCATCTACGATTTCCTCCGCGGTAAACCGCGAATTCAAACCGGCTACTCTACCCTGTTTTAAAGAAGGTATAAAGATAGTAGTAGTAGCCGTACACGCGGAGACGAGGATATCCGCGCAAGGCCCCTAGTTTAAGCGCTATGTCTTGTGGACGAAATCGAGGATTGTGTTCGCGGCCGGTGGAAAATAGGGATAGGCCAGTTCTGGGCGACGAAACTTTCCACAGCCGCCGCAAACCGCCCACATCGTTTGCACAGTGTTTTCATTGGGCAAGAAGAGCAGAAATCAGCGGGTGTACTCCGGCACAGGAGGAAAGGGTCGCCATGGCTTTGCCGCGGCGCGCGCGGAAAGTCGATGATGAACTGAAACGTCGTTTATTTAGCCGAGGGTGTCGAGTAGACGGCTGATGGTGCGATTCAAATCTTTGTCGTTGCGGCGCAAATTTTCAATCTTATTGATCGAGTGCAGGACTGTGGTGTGATGTTTGCCGCCGAACTGTTTTCCGATCTCTGGCAGCGAAGCGGACGTCAGCTGCTTTACCAGATACATGGCGATCTGGCGGGGAAACGCGATGGCCTTGGCGTTCGAACGTATCTTGAGGTCTTGATCCCGAAGGCCAAACTGCTCGCCGACACGCTTTTGGATCAGCTCGATGGTGACTTTCTTCTCTTGCGTGGCGATGATGTTGCGCAGAGCTTGCTGTGCAGTGCCGAGATTTACGGGCGCGCCGGTGAGTGAAGAATAGGCGACCAGCCTCGTCAGAGCGCCTTCCAATTCGCGCACATTGGACTTGATTGAACGCGCGATGTATTCAGCCACGTCATCCGCCAGCTGAAAATGTTCCGTGTCGGCTTTCTTCTGCAGAATGGCGATCTTGGTCTCCAGATCGGGCGGCTGAATATCCGCGATCAATCCCCATTCGAAACGCGAACGCAGGCGCTCTTCAATGGCGGCGATTTCTTTGGGCGGGCAGTCGGAAGACAGCACAATCTGCTTTTGCAGGTCGTGTAACGCGTTAAAAGTATGAAAGAACTCTTCCTGAGTGCGCTCTTTGCCGGCAATAAACTCGATATCGTCAACCAAAAGAACGTCAACAGACCGGAACCGATCTCTAAAAGTGATCATGCGGTCGAAGCGAATGGAATTGATGACCTCATTGGTGAACTTTTCCGCGCTGATATAAGTGAGCCGGAGGCCTGGGTTGCGCGCCTTCACCATGTGACCGATAGCCTGCATCAAATGTGTTTTCCCCATCCCCACGCCGCCGTAGAGGTAGAGAGGGTTGTAGGCTTTTGACGGAGCCTCGGCGACGGCGCGCGCGGCTGCGTGCGCGAACTGATTGGATCCGCCGACGACAAACGAGTCGAAGGTGTATCGCAGATTCAGTTGATGGTCTACGTTATCGAAATCGAGCCGTGCTTGTTTGATCGGCGAGGCCATGGCCGAAGGGGGCTCCGGCTCGTTGCATACGAAATTGAGCTGCACATCCGGCATGCCGACTTCCACCAGGACAGCCTGAAGCAATTCACCGTAGGTTTCGGTCAGGCGCTTTCGAAACGGACGCGAAGGAACCCGGACCACGACGGTGCCATTGTCTGCCCCCTCTTGCTTGGTGGGGAGGAACCAAGTGGCAAAACTGTGCGGATTTACCCGCCGTTCCATGTGTTGCAGGATCTTTTCCCAAGAATTCATTTGTTAACCAATCGCCAATAGGAGGGCGTGGTATTTCCACAAGGTGTGGAAATACTGTGGAAATGCCGCACCAGCGGCTCCCCACCAAGCTTAAATGTTTTTAAGCCTAGGACTCCGGCCTAGCGTTCCCCTGATTTGCCAGTGTCGCGAGGGTGGCCGGGGGTGTTACAAGACCTTCGCGTCATAGCACCGACGAGGTCCGATTGTCCACGAAAGCCGTCGCGCGCGGCAAGGGAAAAATAACGCGGCATACAAGGAAGCCTGCACAGGAGATGCACAGGATTTCCACAGACATGAAATTCGCACGCCAGTGAGCAAACATTATTTGGAATTTCCAGTCTTTTCGAACAAGCGGCGGGATCAACGCTTACTTTTTCTTGCCAGACCGGGGAAATTCATAAATTCCAAGCGGGTAATTGCCTAAGAGCAGGTCATCTTTTTCGACGAACACGAAATCAGGCACCATGCGCGCGCGATCTGTCGTATAGATACGGTTGCTAGACGTATTGTTATCAGCGTTATCGAAGTGCATCAACAAGTTCCCCAGGGCCAGCCAGACTTCCTGAGTTTCGGGATCGACTCCCAACGCGGAGATGATCTCGTGGGGAGAGGCTGTCTTCCCCGAGCCCGCGCGGGCGATTTCCTGGCGCGCGGACTGCGCCATGGGCTGAAGCTCGAGGGTGGTAAGCGTCAGTTCATCGAGCAGATAGCCCGAATTGGAGTCGTATTTTCGTACCGTAGGTTCCGGCAAATAGCGGAATGCAAAATACAGATTGCCGGCTTTGTCCGAGGCCAGATGCCCCCCGTTGAGTCGCTGGTTCAGTTCGGCGTCGTCGCTCAGGTCGGCTGGCTCGCCAAATTCACGCACGAGGGTGCCGTGCAGATCGTAGACGGCGATCAGGCGCTCGGAATTGCCGCTGCACACGGCAAACTGATCGCGCGGAAGGGCGACAATTTGGGTTGGTTCAGGAACGCGAAAATGTGCGAAAGGCATCCCGTCAGCCGTGTAGACGCTGACGGTGTTCGCGCTTTGATCGGCAATGTACACGCGGCCAGATGCGTCGAGATCCAGTGAACTGGGAGAGACAAGTTCGCCGGGCCGAGGCTGCGCGGGAATCTGCCGCAGTTTTCTTCCCTGTGAGTCGAAGACAAGCACGACAGGCGTAGAGTGCGCAGACGGCTGAGAGCGTTTCGAAGGCGTAGCACGTTTAGAAGGGGCCGCAGGATCAGAAGGGGTGAGCGGCGCCAGGACGTAGTAGGCGCCGTCTGGACCGCGGCGGATAGCGCGAAAGCCAGCGCCGACGTCAGGAAATCGGCGTCGAGCCGCATCCAGGGTCGGGTCTTCTTGAGCGTGCATGAGCGCGCCGGAGAAGACGGCTGCACACAGGATGGCAAGGGGCAGCGGGAGAATTTGGGCGATGCGTTTCACTGTCAGTGCATATAATGCGACGGCGCCCGCATTAGGTTGCTCGTGCGAGGCGAATCAATGGTCCAAGCGATAGCGGCGCCGCGCCACGGATACCGCCCGGCCGCTGACGGAATCCGCCTCGATGAGCACCGCGTTCATTTGGATGTCGCCCGTGGCGACTTCGAATCGGGCCGGCAGTCCGTCGAGAAAGCGCTTGATGATTGGGCCTTTCTCCATCCCGATCACGGAATCGTGCGGCCCCGTCATACCTACGTCCGTGATGTAGGCGGTTCCGCCGGGCAGGATTTGCTCGTCCGCAGTAGCCACGTGGGTGTGTGTTCCGAGGACGGCCGTGACACGTCCATCCAAATACCAGCCCATGGCCTGCTTTTCGCTGGTGGCTTCAGCGTGCATATCCACGATGACGACCTTGGTTTCGGGTGGCAGCCTGAGCAATTCGCGATCGGCGACGCTGAACGGATCATCGTTTGACGCCATGAAGATGCGCCCTTGCAGGCAGAGGACGGCATAAGGCGTCCCTTGACGGGACATGCCGCAGAAGAGCCCGCTGCCCGGACTCGTCGCCGGGAAATTAGCGGGACGCAGCAGCCGGGGCTCTCGCGGAATGAAGTCCAGAATCTCCTTGCGGTCCCAGATATGATTCCCTCCGGAAAGCACCTCGATTCCGGCGGAAAGCAGTTCCTCGGTCAGCCGCGGAGTGATGCCGAAGCCGGAAGCCGAGTTCTCGCCATTGGCGATCACGAGGTCGGCCTGTTCATTAGAGATGATGTCTTCCAGGCGTTCGAGCACGATACGCCGCCCGGGCGAACCTACAATATCCCCAATAAACAAAATGCGCATGGATGTGAGGTGGAAGGAGCGGTCCACTCCGCCGTGTGGAGCTAGATCCTGAACCTCTGTTATAAGGTGGGCGCCCTGCGCCGGCCTTTAGGCTTTCCCGCAACCGAGGCATGCCCGGCTGCGGGCCATGCGCACAGGCCGTCTGACCCGGGCACCGCAGAGATCCAGCATTGGTTCAAAAGATCTTCGCACCAATCACGCGCGTTGCAGGCCTACTCCTCGTACATTCTAGCGGTCCAAGGACGACCGTCAAATCGAATTCCCTGCTGGCGTGTCTTTGTGCGCTCAGGCAGTTTGCTGAAGGGCGCGATCGATCAGTTTGAGGCAACGTTCGGCGTTTGCTCGCAATGCCGCCTCGTCTTTTTCCCGGTTCTGCCGCAGATTGTGCAGTTCGTCGGCAATGGACAAAGCTGCGAGCACAGCGACCTTTACCGAGTCCACTGCTCCAGTCCCACGGGCGACCTGGCGCATGCGTAGATCCACATACTTGGCCAATTGCTCCACATAAGAGGGCTCGAGGTCCCCAGCGACGTTATAAACCTGATCGTAAATTTCGACTTTCATCCTTGCACGCCTCCCGGCAAATGAACCGCGCGGCTAGGGCGGCGTTATTGTGCGACACCGGCTAAGCCAGGGCAAGGTGTTCATCAATGCGCGACGGGGGACTCGGGGGTTGCGGTTGCGCCTAAGCCGAACGCAGCTCCGCACCTAACTTCTGTTGCAAGGTGGAAATGATGCGCGAGGAAAAATCGTTCAGTTGAGCTTCGGTCAGCGTGGCTTCCTGGCTTTGAAATGTGACCCGGACCAGCAGCGAAAACTTTCCTGGCGGGATATTTCGTCCGCGAAAAAGGTCGACGGCCTCGATAGAGATAACTTCGGGAATTCGCAAGCCCGCAATGGCCTCGCGCACTGAGGCGAAGGTGGTGCCGTCTGTGAGAATCAGCGAGAAATCGCGCTCGACGGCGGGGAAGCGCGAAATCGGCTGATATTTTCGGCTGTCGCGCGCGAAGCTGGTATGCTGCGAAAAACGGATCAAGCGCCCATTCGGCAAGAAAGACATCCTGGCGCAGCTTGAATTTGTCAGCCACGCGCTGTGGCGAGTTCTCCGGCCCACCGACGTCTGGGCCTCCCGGGATCGTGTGCGTGAACATTGCTGGCCCGCTAACGTGAACGACATATCCTTGTGCCAGTGAGGAGTTTCCCAGCGCGAGCGGGATGTTGCCAAGGAAGCGTTTCGCCGTTCCATCTCGAAGCCGCCGGCAAGATCACCAATTTGGTCGAGATCGCCTTTGAGGTCGGCGAAGGAGTACTCCCGGGCAGATTCCGCGACGCCTTGTTGGCGCGCCAAGCCGGTTGCGCCGATGGTGACGATGCGCGTCTCTTCGGGCGCGTCATTCAGCAGGCGATAAGCGCGGCCGATTTCAAATAGCCGCAAATCGCGCTGGCCGCGGTTCAAATTCCACGCCAGCGCATGCGCCATGCTCACCAAGCCATTCGAGCGCAACAGGGAGGCGTCTTCCGCGAGAGGATTTGCCACGCGAGCGGGTACTACGTCCCCGGGCCGGAAAAGGGCGTCTTCCGCTTCGTTCACCAGCGGAATGGAGACGATCTCCCGATAGCCCAGGCCGATCAGCCGCTCGCGCAATCGGTCCTCGGCTTCGGCGTGCGGCAATCGCGCCGCCGGCTGTTTGGCCGGATGCAGCCGCGGCGGAAACTTGTCCAAGCCATAGTGCCGCGCGACTTCTTCGATCAAATCCACTTCGCGTGTGACGTCCTGGCGCCAGGAGGGCTGGCGGCATTGCCATCGTGCGAGTGGTGCATCGGCTGAGCCGCGCGCTCGATCAATATGCTGATCAATACGCTGAGGAGCAAAGCCGAGCGCGCGGAGAATCGCCTCGATTTCGCGGTCAGGCACGTCGGCTCCCATCACGCGCAGCATCTCTTTGCGCGAGAGCTCCAGCGCAAGAGGTTCCCGGCGCGCCGGATAGACGTCCACTACTCCCGCCAGTACTTCGCCCGCCGGCTAATTCGCGGATTAAAGCCGCGCAGCGTCGCGAGGCTAGCTCGGCCATCTCCGGGTCGGCTCCGCGCTCAAAACGCGTGGATGCCTCCGTACGCAGCCCCAGCGCTTTCGAACTACGGCGAATGGAGATCGGATCAAACCACGCAGCTTCCAGGAGCACGTTGCGCGTTGCGAAACCGATCTCGGTTTCCGCTCCTCCCATGATGCCACCGATGCCCACCGCGCGAGCTGCGTCCGCAATGACGCAGACTTCTGGCGACAGAGTGCGCTCAACGTCATCGAGCGTGCGGATCTTTTCGCCGGGACGCGCGCGGCGAACGATAATGCGCCGTTCCGCCAGTAGATCCAGATCGTAGGCGTGCATGGGCTGGCCTAGCTCGAGCATTACGTAATTGGTGGCGTCCACCACATTGTTGATGGAAGCCTGCCCGAGCGCCTCCAGCCGCTTGCGCAGCCAATCGGGCGACGGCTGCACCTTCACGCCGCGCAAGACGCGTGCGGTGTATCTGCCGCAAAGCTCCGGGCACTCGATTTCTACGCGCGCAGAGCGCTGCGGCGCTCTCGCCGGCTTCCGGCAGAGCTACGGACACGGGCTTCAGCTCGTTTCGCCCCAAGGCGGCCACTTCGCGCGCCACGCCGTAATGCGCGAGGCAATCAGGGCGATTGATGGTGAGGTCGAGATCGAGCAGCGGGCCGGCGGAAGTTTCGGACACGCCTTCGACCGCGATCCCGGCCAGAGACAATCGTTCCGCCAACTCTCTAGGAGCAAACGGGACTTCCACGAACTCCTTCAGCCAGTCGTAAAGGATTTTCATGGTGCGTCAGGACATTTGCGCGTCAGGGAAATTGCCGCAGGAAGCGCACATCATTTTGAAAGAAGAGCTGCACATCGTCGATTCCGTATTTGAGTTGCGAAAGGCGGTCGACTCCCAAGCCGAAAGCGTAGCCCGAGACGCGCTTCGAATCGTAATTCACAAAGCCATAGACGGCCGGATCGACCATGCCCGCGCCGAACAGCTCGATCCAGCCGGAAAATTTGCAAAGCCTGCAGCCGCTGCCCCCGCAGACGAAGCAGGTCGCATCGACTTCGACGGAAGGTTCGGTGAACGGAAAATAGCTCGGGCGCAGGCGCGTTTTGGCGGCGGGCCCAGGAATTCGCGCACGAAATATTCGACTGTGCCCTTGAATTCGCAGAAGGTGATGTCCGAATCGACCGCGAGGCCTTCCACCTGGTGGAACATGTAGGAGTGGGTCGCGTCGGGATTATCACGGCGATAAACCTTTCCCGGCACGATGATGCGCACGGGAGGCTGCTGCTTCTCCATCGTGTGAATTTGCATAGGAGAGGTGTGCGTGCGCAGCAGATGCGGCTGCGATCCCGGCGGAAGATCGAGATAGAACGTATCCATCATGTCGCGCGCCGGGTGATGTTCCGGGATATTCAGCGCCTCGAAATTGTAATAAGGCGTTTCGATCTCCCGGCCTTCCACGACGGCAAAACCAAGCGAAAGAAAGATGCGCTCGATTTCTTCGAATGTTTGCCGTATCAGGTGGCGCGAGCCAATCGGCCGAATAACGCCCGGCAACGAGAGGTCAACGCGCTCGCGAGCAAGGGCTGCGCTCTCCGCTGCGTTTGCAACCGCCGCACCCATCTCTTCGAGACGCCGTTCAACATGGCTACGCAGATCATTAAGGCAGCGCCCGACCGTACGTCTTAGCGGCGGTGGGGAGCTTTTGAGCCAGTTCTCGGTTATGCGCGTCAGCACTCCGGCTTTCCGGCCAACCCAGGCGTCTCGCTTCATCCTCCAACCGACTTCATCCTCGGGCGCGCTAGCAGTTTGTTTATCGAACTGCTGACGCACCGCCATGAAAAAGTTCCTCTACCTGCGAATCGCCACTGATGCCAAGCTGATCGAGAGTTTGGGTTGTAGGATCGTTTGTCATTAAGGCGCTGCCGCGTCCTACCAACCCCTTGCAGAACAAACGTTGTCAAGGCGAGTTTCGGTAAGATGCGCGGCCAGTTAGAATGTCGCTTTCAGGCGCTCAAGCGGGAGTACCAGCCGCCTGTTTCGCCTGGGCGGCGATA
Organism: uncultured Acidobacteriota bacterium; assembly: GCA_963804535.1. Lineage (GTDB taxonomy): Bacteria > Acidobacteriota > Terriglobia > Acidiferrales > UBA7541 > Palsa-189. The sequence continues at coordinate 24,600 of CAWDQT010000004.1, read as the reverse complement.
TTCGCGAATCCCACGGCGTCTCGCACCGCGATATCGGCCAGGATTTTGCGGTCGATGTCGACGCCGCCCGCCTTTAGTCCGTGTATCAGTTCGCTGTAGGAAAGCCCGTTCAAGCGCGCTGCGGCGCCAATGCGCTGAATCCACAAGCGGCGAAACTGACGTTTACGCTGGCGGCGATCCCTATAAGAGTAGCGTTCGGCACGGTTGACCGCCTCCTGCGCCGACTGATAGAGCTTGCTCTTAGTGAGGAAAAAGCCTTTCGTGCGGCGCAAATATTTTTTGCGGCGCGCGCGGCGCTTGGTGCCACGTTTTACTCTGGCCATTGCATTTCTCCTGCGCGGAGATCACGCGAAACGGCGTAGGCCTGATGACGCCGATTTTGCGCCGGAAATAGGGCGCAAATGATTCGGCGAGACAGACAGCCAACGACGGTGTCGAGCGTCTCCACGGCGTGTTGAGGTATTTGCTCGGCTGCGTTAAAACTGGCAGCGGAGCAATCTGGCGGCGATCAATCAAGATTCAGTTTCGATTGACCGCAGCCACTGGCCGGCAGGCCCGCCGTGGCGGATAACGCGCTGCCTGGCACAAAATCAGAATCCCAAATTAGACCTAAGGCACACGTAAACCAGAAAAGATCTAGCCGTAGGGCAACATTCTGCGCACATGGGGCGCATCCGCAGGATCGACCTGCGCCAGCTTTTTCAGGCGGCGCATACGCTTCGGGAGCTTGGTTCCCAGCAGATGCCGCTTGCCGGAATGCATGCGCAAAATCTTGCCGTTGGCGGTGATCTTGAATCGCTTCCCAGCGCCGCGATGCGACTTCAGCTTACGTTTCTTTTGCTTTTTCGCCACAGACTGTCCTTTATTTCAAGGCTTGACTCACGCCCGCCGTTGCCGACGGCCGCGCAGGCGCTCCACCTTTTTTAGGCGCAAGAAGAGCCATCAATATGTTGGCCTCCATACGCGGTCCGATCTCCACCAATGCGTGATCGGCTATGTCTTTCAGCAGGCGCTCCATCTTGGCGCGGCCTACTTCCTGGTGAGCCATTTCACGGCCGCGATGAAAGATCATGGCTTTCACTTTGTGGCCCTCGCCCAGAAACCTGATGATCTGGTTTTTCCGAACCTGATAGTCATGCTCGGCGGTGGCCGGCCGGAACTTTACTTCCTTGAGCTGCGTACCTTTTTGGTGTTTGCGCTGCTCGTGCGCCTTCTTATTTGTCTGATAAAGAAATTTTCCGTAATCGGTGATCTTGCAGACTGGCGGGTCCGCATTGGGCGAGATCTCCACCAAATCCAAACCCCGTTCGCGGGCCACTCGCATTGCCTCAAAGGGCTGCATAACGCCCAATTGCCCGCCTTCGTCATCTATCACACGAATTTCCCGAGCCCGGATGCGTTCGTTTACCCGGGTGCGTTCTGTGGCTCGAAAACTTCGCTCAGCGATAAACCCACCTCCGCAGCGGCGCCTGAGGCGTCCGGCTGTACTTCCTTACGACAGGGTCACAAAGTATAGCACGGTTATCCCGGACGATCATTCCTCCAGGGATTGTCCCTACCGATTGATGGTTGGACCAAACATGACCCGTAGCGGCGCCGGCCTGCTTTTCATCGGATGCGCCGAAGGGCACGAAAGGCAAAGCGAAATTTTTAGCCGGATACGGATCTCCGGGGCGCTCATGCTTAGCGCGGATTGACTCTCACCCAGGGGCGGTGGGAAAATCCACACTATCTTCAAGTTTGTGGAACGAAGGTTTGCGGAATAGGGAGGTTTGTGGAATGTCCAAATATTCGTTCGCTCTGGTTTTGTCGCTGGCCTTGGTCGCTTTTTCGGCGCCCGTTTTCGCCCATCATGGCGCTTCTGCGTATGACAATTCGACCCTGACCACGCTGACGGGAACCATCACGGACTTTCAGTTCATTCAGCCGCATCCGCTGATTTCCCTTGATGCCAAGGACGATAACGGGAACGTCACGAAGTGGTCCGTAGAGATGACGGCGCCCAATCACCTGGTTCACTACGGATGGAACGGGCACAAGCTCCACGCCGGCCAAACGATCAAAGTTACCGGTCACGCTGCCAAGAACGGCGTCAAGGTTTTGAATCTGCGCCAAATCTTCGACGCGGACGGCAAGGAGATTCCTCTCGGGCCGCCACCGCAACCAGGGCAGAGCTGATTCCTATTCCTTTGTGCAAGTCGCGCGTTCGAAGTAAGGCGGAGGAGGATGCAGCGATGCCTCGTCGATTATTGAATTGGTCTGTTGCGCTGGTGGCGGTGCTGGCGTGCTCCTGTGCACTGCTCGCGCAGAATTCCGGAAATTCGGGACCCGCAAAGGGAAAACCGGCAGCCGCTAAGTCCGACGCTTCTAAGGGTGCCTGGCAGGTTCCCAAGACGGCCTGGGGCGAGCCGGATTTTTCCGGGATGTGGGAGCCGAAAATGCCTCCCAGCGCGCGCGAGTATGCCGGATATTCGTTTATCTCGCATAAAGACGTCGTTCCGCTGATGACGCCGTGGGGAAAAGAGCAGTACATGAGTACGAAGCCCTCCTGGGGACCACTCGCCACTCCGGATTCGACCGATATGGTGAATCCGACGACCGGCAAGGAAGTCGGATGCTTCCCGACCGGCGTACCGCGCATTTGGGTTCACCCCTTCCCCACGAAGATCGTGCAGGTTCCGCACGTGGTTTATTTCCTCCATGAGTTCAATCACTTTGTGCGCGAGATTTATACCAATGAGGGCCGCGAGCATCCCAAAGACGAAGATCCCTGGTGGATGGGGCACTCCGTAGGCTGGTGGGAAGGGAATACGCTGGTCATCGATACGGTCGATTCCAATGACAAAACGTGGATAGACCGCGCCGGTTTGCCGCACTCCGATAAGCTGCACGTCATCGAGCGCATCACCCGCCCCGAACAGAATAAGCTGCGGGTGGACATCACCATCGATGACCCGAAGACCTATACCAAGACGTGGTCGGGATTCCGCGAGCTCGAGTTCGAACCCGACGTGGAAAATCACGGAAATGATTTGCGAAGACAACGTCACCTTCAACGACCTGAAGAACGAAGGCAAAGAACAGTAAGAGAGAGATCAAAGGTTTGAGATGCGAAGCGGCCCTGCGCCCTAAGAGAGGCCCTAAAAGAGGGAAGTTGGGCCGCTTTTCTTTTGCGCCCGCTAAGACTTGGGCACGGCGGAACGCGCCGCTTCGACGGGCTTGAACTGCTTGCTCAGCGCCAGCCCCTGCTGCTGATACGAAGACCCAATCGCCTGACCGTACAGCTTCTCCGGAGCATTCGCCATTCTGTGATAGATGAGCCGCCCGATGATTTGCTTATCTTCAAGTAAGATTGGGACCTCGTGCGCGCGCACCTCGAGCACTGCCTTTGTGCCTTTGATTTCGCCTGACGCGCCGTATCCGAATCCGGGATCGAAAAAACCCGCGTAGTGGACGCTGAAATCGCCAATCGATTGATCGAAGGGCTCCATTTCGGCGGCAAAGGAAGGCGGTACGGAGAATCTTTCCTTGGACGCCATCAGGTAGAAATCCCCGGGATCGAGGACGACTCTTTTTGACTTCGGGTTGAGGATCGGCACCCAGAAATCCGCGGGATCGTAGGCCCGCACTTTGCTGAGATCAATCGGACGGCAATGTCTCTTCGCCTTATAAGCCACGATCGAATCTTCTTTGCCCTCAAGATCCGTGGTCGTCCGCAAACCGCGATCGATAATGGCCTGCTGATCTCCGCCTTCGCTGGACACGAGATTTTTCAGGCCGCGCTCAATCACTGCCTCCGCCGGGCCTTCGCCATTTTCGTAGTAGACGAGCCGCTCTTTTTCAGCCAATTGTTCGAGAATTCCGTCCGTGGATAATGGATTGCCGCGAATGAATCGAAGCTGATTCAGCTTCGTCCCGGAAGTCACAATGATCGGGAACGTTCGGGGTACGATTTCGACGTATAAGTCGCCGGCATATCCCTTCAGGACTTGCTCAAATTCCAAGCCGCCATCGGTGATGAGGCGTGTGAAGATATCCAAGCCGTCCCGTGGTGCTTTTCGGGTTGGCTTTGCCGCCAATATCTCGCGGAAGCGCGAGACTCTCGAGTAAGGGCACCACATAAACAGCGTTCGTTTCCAGCAGCGTCGGCCGGCTCAGGTCATACTCGGCAATTTTCAGCTCCTCGATTTTGTTCCTGAGTGTCGCAGAGCGGCCCGGAAGAAAGCTGGCCTGCACGCGATATGCAACGGTTCCGAGGCGCAAATCCATCGAGGCGGGTTGAATCTGGGCGTCGGGAATTTCGGTGGCGCAGCGAATTTTCCCATTCGCGATCAGCTCACGAATTTCCTGCGAAGGCAGTATGCCGGTCTTCCGTTCACGCCGCGTCTGTGGCAAAGGGTCCAAAGCGCATCATTCCTTTCTTGTGTGCCTGAATTTTAGCACGGCGCAAAACGGCAGGTCCGCAGTTCAGCCTGAGGAAAATTCAGGAAATCGTGCGGGCGTCGACTTCAGCGCGGAGTTTGGCGAGAAATTCGGTTAGCGGCTGCGGGCCCAGGTCGCCTTTGCCGTGATGGCGGACCGAAACCGTGCGGGCTTCGGCTTCTTTGCCCCCCACGACGGCCATGTAAGGAATTTTTTGCATTTCGGAGTCGCGAATCTTGGCTTGCAGCTTTTCGTTGCGGTCATCGAGCGTGGCGCGGATGCCGGCGGCGCCGAGTTCCGAAGTGACGGCCTTGGCGTAGTCCGAAAATTTGTTGCTTACCGGCAAAATGGCCACCTGCACCGGGGCGAGCCACAGCGGAAAAGCGCCGGCATAGTGCTCGATGAGAATGCCGAAGAATCGTTCCACCGAGCCCCAGAGAGCGCGATGGACCATTAGCGGCTGGTGCCTGCTGCCGTCTTCACCGACGTACTCCAGGCCAAAGCGCCCGGGCAAGTTGAAGTCGAACTGCACGGTGGTGAGCTGCCACGGACGGCCGATGGCGTCGATCAGTTTGACGTCGATCTTCGGGCCATAGAAAGCGGCTTCGCCTTCCATGCGCTTGAACGGAATGTTCATGCGTTCGAGCGTCGAGGAAAGCGCGCGTGTGGCGCGTTCCCAATCTTCGCGGGAGCCCGCGTAGTTTTCCGGATGCGCCGCATCCCATTCCGAAAGCTCCACCTGGTAGCGCGAAAATCCGAACGTCTTCATCACTGCAAAAGCGAAATCCACGCAGGCTTCGACTTCGGATTCGATCTGGCTCGGCATACAAAAAATGTGCGCGTCGTCCTGCGTGAAGCCGCGCACACGCAGCAGGCCGTGCAGTACGCCCGAGCGTTCGTAGCGGTAAACCGTGCCGAGTTCCGCCAGCCGCACCGGCAAATCGCGATAACTGCGCATCCGAGATTTGTAGATCAAAATGTGCCCGGGGCAGTTCATGGGCTTGAGCTGATAGTCGTCTTTCTCCACTTCAATCGGCCCAAACATGTTCTCGCGATAGAAATTCGTGTGGCCGCTGGTGTTCCATAGATCCAAACGCATGATGTGCGGCGTGAAGACGAGGTTATAGCCGCGGCGCAGCAGTTCATCGCGCAGCCAGTCTTCCATCAGCTTGCGCACCAGGCCGCCCTTGGGATGCCAGAAGATCAGGCCCGGCCCGGCTTCTTCCTGAATGCTGAAAAGATCGAGTTCCGTGCCCAGCCGCCGGTGATCGCGGCGTTTGGCCTCTTCCAGCCGGTGCAGGTAGTCGTCCAGTTCCGGCTGCGTGAAAAAGCAGGCCCCGTAGACGCGCTGCATCTGCGGATTGCCTTCCTGCCCCTTCCAGTAGGCGCCGGCCACGTTCATCAGTTTGAAGGCGCGGATGCGGCCCGTGCTGGGAATGTGTGGCCCGCGGCAGAAATCAATGAATTTGCCGGTGGTGTAAAACGACACCATCGGCTCGACGGCTTTTTCCTGCACCAGCTCGCATTTGAAGCTCTGGTTCCAATTCTTATAAAGCTCGATAGCCTCCGCCTTGGGAACAAGCTTGCGCTCGTTGGGCACGTCGCGCGCCGCAATCTCGTGCATTTTTTTCTCGATGCGGGCGAGATCTTCCGGCGTGAACGGCTGCTCGCGCAGAAATTCGTAAAAAAATCCGGTATCGATGGGCGGGCCGATGCCGAGCTTCACGTCGGGAAAAAGCTCCAGTACGGCGGCGGCCAGCAGGTGTGCCGCGGAATGCCGGAAGACCTGCAGGGATTCGGGATCCTTTGACGTCAGAATTTTGAGTGAAGCGTTCTCTTCCAGCGGCCGCGAAAGATCGATGAGCTCCCCATCCACGCGCGCCACCAGCGCCTCGCGGGCCAGCCCCTGCGAGATTTTGCGGGCGATCTCCGCCGGGGTCGTGCCGCGGGGCACTTCCTGCTGTGAGCCATCGGGTAGAGTGACTTGGATGTTATCCATGGGTAATTTTGCTGCTAGCGAGAAAACACTAACGCTAACAAATCGTTTCCGGCAGGGTCAAGGCGCTGCAGCGCGAAGCGAACGAAATTATGGTAGTGTCGCCACTGAAACCAACCGCGGAGAATGGATTTGGCCAGCGATTACAAGCAACGTCTGAAAGATGTGCTCCAGCGCAAGTCGATCGTGTGGGGGAAAGTGAAGCTCTCTTCCGGTCAGGAGAGCGACTACTACTTCGACTGCAAGCCTACCACTCTCGATCCGGAGGGAGCTTTTCTCACGGCGCACGCGGTGCTCGACCTGCTGGAAGAGCACGGAATCCGCGCCGACGCCATCGGCGGACCTCCCATCGGGGCGCATCCCATCGTTTCGGCTGTGGCCGCGGTGAGTTATCTGCGCTCAAAAGAAGGAAAAGGCCGGCCAATGCCCGCTTTTTTGATCCGCAAGCAGCCCAAAGCGCACGGCCTGGAGAAACAAATCGAGGGTCTCGACGTAAAAAAGATTCGCGATGTAGTAATCATCGATGATGTTTGCACGAAGGGCGAATCCACTTTGGAAGCGCTCAAAATTGTGGAGGAGGCTGGCCTGCGGGTCGCCGCGGTGCTCAGCGTCATCGATCGCGAAGCGGGCGGGTCAGAAAAGCTGCGCGCGAAATATCCTTACTTCGCCCTGTTTACCGGCAAAGAGCTGCTGGAGACAGCGTCCCGCAGCGCGGCAGAATCTCGCTAGATCTAAGGTCTTCGTATAGCGTTGTCGGGCGGGGCGCCCAACATCGGAGCCCAGACGCTCAGGGCGTATCGTGCGATGACACGCCGGTCATCACAGGAGTAATCTTCGCCAGCTCTTTCGCAAATAGCGGATTTTCCGGGAACTCCAGCGCCAGCTCCTGAAGTTGCAGGCGCGCCAGATCCGGATCCTTTTCTCGCAACGCGGCCAATGCCAGCATCAATCTCGCGAATGGCCGCAAGTAGCGCGCATGTTCGCTCGCAGCTGCTCGCGCGACCTGCTGCATGCCGAGCGTCTTATCGCCGTGGACTCCACCCATCCACAGGACTGCTCGCTTATAGGTGGGCAAACAGCCAATGACGTAGTTGGCGACGCCCAGCGCCAGATAGGCGTCGTCCGTATCCGGCGCCACGCCAAGCAGGATGTGGGCATTACGTTCCGTTTCGCGCAAACTGCGCATGCTATCGAGCTGGCGCTTTTGGATCAAAAAGAAATCGTCGGCCTGCATCCCGCCAATCAGCGTCAAAGCGAAGAGCGCATCCGGGTCCTTCGGTTGTTTGGCCATGCGCGCTCGCGCCAATTTTTGAGCGCGCTGCACTGCCGAGGCAAATTGGCGTTCGAGCTCGGGGTCAGGCTTATCCTTGATCCCGCCAAGCATGCGGTTGTCATCGAGGAAAAATTCGGAAGTAAGCACGCCTTTGAGATAGAACTCCTCGAAAAGATCGGAAGCGGCTTCGAGCGCTGGCCCCAGAGGCTCTGCCGGCCGCTTTTGCTGCCACTTGGCAAATCCTTCCCGCGCCTGGTCGAATTTCAACTGATACAGCAACTGAAATCCGGAAAGCAGTTCGGGATCGTCCATCACGCCCGCTCCGATTTTCTCGCCGCTGTCCCCCCCATCGAGCTTTTGCGGTGCTCCGGTTCTCGCCGGCACAGCCGCCATTAGCCCGACGGCCGCTATTAGCCCAACGAGCGGCAAAGCAATAGCGCCGCGGCCGCATGTGCTTGCCGGTCTGAAGCGGAATCGTCGCATCCCCGCGTTTAGATGCCTAAAATCACTGCCGCGAGCGCGCAATTTGAGTGAGGCCATAAACCTAGACTCTTTCCGCCCTACTGGACAGGTGCAGAAAGCACTCGATTTCCACTAAGCTTTTGAGGACGCACGCACTTAAATACTGACAGGGCCGTTTAGCCGCGTCTTCTGTTAGGAGTTTTGCAGAAGCGCTCGGATTTGGCAAAGGTCTAATGCGCGATTTCACAAGATGGTTTCTCCTCGTTATGCTCTGCTGCTCAGCGCCTTGGACGGCATTAGCGCAATCGTCCCCAAGCGCGGCGGTTCAGCCGAGTCGCTTCGTTGTATACGAATATTTTGCAGGCGATACCAATGCCGACGGGCAAGTCATGGCCCTGAACTCATCGGCCACTTACTATTTCACCGATCACTTTAGCGCTCGAGCTGGTATCCCGATTTATTTCGACCGCGTCCCTTCGACGGTCGCTTCGAACACGGCGATCCCATCCACATCGACTTTCTCCAGCGGGATCGGGGACATCTTTCTGACCGTCCGAGCCGTCTGGAAAGCGCCGATTGTGAATTATGCCACTGGACTAACGGGAACGCTTCCCACCGGGCAGACATCGAAAGGCTTTAGCACGGGCCACTTCACGTTCGATTGGAGCAATCGCTTCGACCGCACCTTCGGGATTCTCACCCCTTTCGTGGACGCAGGTTTGGCCAATTCGGTTACCGATACGCCTTATTTTTTGCGTCCCTTCGCAACCCTGGGTCCTCTCGCTCACTTCGAAGGTGGCGCTCGCTTGAGGATCACGCGTGCCGTCAATGTGACCCTGTCGGGCTACGATATCGCTCCCTGGGGCACGCAGACGATCACCAGTCGCATCATTACTGCCAGTTCACCAGGTAAATCGGGATCTGCCTCTCGCGGCAGGCCATTTGAGAATGCTTATCAGACCACAGGTGCGGCTGCCCTCACGCAGGACGACGGATTTTCCGCGAGTCTTTTAGTTAGCCCAAAGTCCTATCTGGACCTGGACGTTGGGTACACGCGCAGCGCGCAATACGGCTTGGATACGGTTTCTTTTGGCGTCGGCGTCAATGTGACAGAATTGCTCGGCAAAGCTACTCGTCCCTGAAAACCTGATCACTGGAGGCACTTACAAATGAAACGCTGCATGCTGATCTCGCTGTTGGGCTTATCCCTCGCGCTGTGCTCGAATGCTTTTCCACTCTACGCCCAGCATGGCCACGGCGGCGGTGCCGCCCTCGGCCCCTCTGGGGCGGGGCCATCCGATGCGCCAGGAAGAGGCGATTTGAGTCGCGCCGGCAATGGTCCCGTCTCGGAGCACTCGGCGCCTTCCGTTATGACCAGCAGGAATCCGGGCAGCGTCCTGGACCACAATACGCAGTTATCCATGAAGCTCGAAGGCTTGCTGGGCCTGTCCGGGCCCAATGCGCTTTCAACGTTGAAGACAGATGCCAGCGGCTTCAAGAACTTTGGGCAGTTTGTAGCTGCGGTGCATGTGTCTCACAACTTGGGCATTCCTTTTTCGGAACTGCAGGCCAAAATGACGGGATCTAACGCCGTCAGCTTGGGCAAGGCGATCCAGGAGCTGAAGCCTGACGTGGATCCCAAGAATGAAGCCAAAAAGGCTGCCAGTCAGGCAGACAACGATGTAAGGGACGCCACTTCATAGAGTTAGCGCCAAGTACTTCCGTACCGGGCCTGTAGATCTGCTGGGCCATAGACCCAAAACAGGTCCAAGGCCAAAATGTACCCGTGTTGGACGTGATGTGCGGTGAGTTGGGCCTCACGGTAACCTGCCCTTATCGCTGAGGCTTCTGAGCCGGTCAGTCCGGCTGCTGCCGCAGGTTGCGTCTTGCATTCCTTCCAAAACCCCATGCCACGAGCGGCCGGGCCCCCACCGGCCGCTCTTCTTTTTCCTGAAACCCCGCCGGCTACGATGTCTGGGCTCCCGGAAGCAATCGCGCCGAATTCAAGATGAGAGCCCGCTCCGGCGACACGTTAATGGGAGCCCGCCAGCATAGGATCGTGGAATTTCGACAGGTCGCTAGAGACAATTCCGCGCTGAGAGAGAAGGTCCGCCCCCGGCTCGTTCTTTTAGTGAGCGCGCCGGGCCGGTCGGTAAGTCGTCAGAGGACGCGGCCTCAGCCTAAGCTGTGGGCTCAGCGGCGGGGGCACGTTGTGCAGATGCTCGCCGCAGTTGCTGCAATTTTCTTCCGGAGCATTGTCGGCGCGCAACCAATGTCCCCGAGCCTGGCATTCAGGATTGATGCACTGCACGGTCCATCCTGGCAGATAGCGCACGCAGCCTCCCTCGCATTTAAATCGACCGCGCCCAAATTGGGTGATCGGATTCTCCGGCCAGGGAATTGTGGTGTCAAGGCCAAAGGTACAATATATAGAGGTCTGTTTGCCGATCTGTGGAAATCGGTCACAGAGCGCCAAATGCTGAATCAGCGGCGGGGATATCGTCCTCGCGTTACTCGACTCCAGATTTCATCGCGAGCGAGCGGAACGCCAGCGCGAGAGAGCTGAGGCTCCCATGCCATCCGCCGTGCTCGACAGAAAGCCGCCGGATGTATACTCTATCGGGCCATCACTGAATGACCGCTAAATTGGGGGTGCTTAAGTGAAAGTAGCCAGCTTTTTCGCCGCTCTTCTTTTCTTAGCGACGAGCGCCGTCATGGCGCACCATGGCAATGCCGGATATGACATGACCACGATGACCATGTTTCAGAAGGCCACGATCACGGAGATCGAGTGGACGAATCCGCATTGCCAGATTCGCTTCGATGCGACGAATGACAAGGGCGCCGTGGAACACTGGACGCTCGAGGCTCCTCCTCCGAGCATGCTGGCGCCGCGAGAATGGGTCCGGAAGTCGCTGCAAGCAGGCGACGTGGTGAAGATCGAATTTCATGCTGCCAAGAACGGCTCTCCTTTTGGAATCATACAGAGAGTGACACTCCCAGATGGGAAGATACTTCGCGCCTACCCGGATCGGGATACACCCCCCAAGAGTGAGTGAAGGAGTCGTCATGCGAAATTTTCTACTGCACTCCGCAGCTGTACTCCTGGCGTTGGTCGCCCTATCTGCCGCTTCAGGCGCTCAAACTTCGACACCGGCAAACTCCAAGTCCGGCACTCAGGCGCAGGTCCCCGATTTGTCTGGAGATTGGGGAGCACCCCTCGGCGGTGGCGGCGGAGGCTTTATCATTTCCGATCGCGGCGAGAAAAAGACGGGCACGCCGCAAGACGACACGCCCTATCAACCTTGGGCGCTCGCCAAACTAAATTCCGAACGGCCCGAAAGCGGGCCTCGCGCGACCTTCGAGAATACGACGGACCCGCGCATCAAGTACTGCGATCCCATCGGAGTCCCGCGGATCTACCTTGTTCCCACGCAATTCCGCTTCGTTCAGACTGCCGATATTGTTTACATCCTTTATCAATACGGGCCGACCTGGCGCCCTATCCTGATGGGCCGTCCGCATCGTCAGGACCCCGATCCCACCTGGTGGGGAGACTCAGTCGGGAAATATGAGGGCGATACTTTGGTCGTCGACAGTATCGGCTTTAATGACAAAACCTGGCTGGATCACGTGGGCCGCCCGCATAGCGATGAGATGCATCTCGTCGAAAAATTTAAGCGCATTAATCACGACACGCTACAGTTGGATTTGATCTTCGACGACCCGAAGGCCTACACAAAACCGTGGGCGGGACAAAAAATCTTCAAGTTGCAGCACGGCGGCTTCGACGATGCGTACGCTTGCTCGATGTCGGAATACGAGCACTTTCAGAAGAGCGTCACCGACCCCGTAGTAGCTCCCAAAAAATAGCCGCTACTTTTTACTGAAGTCCTAAAGCCCGGGCTGGATTGGTTTTGGACATCAGGTCGATATCCGCTTGGGAAATCCCCTCTTTGCGGAGCGCCTGAAAGAATTGAGCAAGTCCGTCGGGGTGCAGGGGACGCCCCGGCTGTCCGAGGTCGCTGGACAGAATGCAGAATTGCGGGCCCACGGCGCGAATCGCTTTCGCATAGTCGCTCATGCTTACCGCGGCGAGCGTGCCGTTATTTGGCGGGATCGTCGCGCCATAGACGAATTCGATGTAAGCGCCTTCGCGCGCGGCCTGCTGCATTTGCGGAATGGTCATGCGAATGGGATCGGCCATGGCGTGCGTGACCACCACGTGTTGCACTCCGGCTTGCCGCGCCGCATGCACGATCAGGAGGCCGTCGGTGGCAGAGGAGTGTCCGGTTTCGAGCGTCAGTTGATGTTTTGCCACCAGCCGGATGACTTCCTCGACTTCCGGCAGCAATTGGCCATTTTTGGAAATCGCCACGAACGGCCGATTTTCTTTGCTGGCCTTGACCTGATTCTCGTTGTCAAACGTGGGCATCCACACAACCTTGCCCCACCCGCCCTTCATCAGCACCATGCGCTCGATGGCGGCGGGATTGATCCCGCCGACGGAGCGATTCAGGTCGATGCCGCCAAAAATTTCAATCCCTGGCACTTCCTTGCGAACGATGTAAGCCAGCGCAGCGGTGGACTCATAGTGATTTTTCAGCACCAGCCCTCGCATGCCTCGCTGTTTCGCGAGCTTCGCCAGGTCGATCGCGTCGATCGAACGCGGCATGCTATCGGGATCGGAATGGGCATGAATATCAATCACGCCCGTCAAATCCGCTTGCGCGCGTGCCGGCACCGCAACCAGTAGCGGCCCGATCAGCAACAGCGCGAACCCGATCCACCACACTCGTCGCATAACGGTGCCCCCTTGCACGCTAGACTTGGCTTTCAAAGCCGGCGCAAGTGTACAACCCAGTGTCCCTCGTGCAAAGAATGCCGCATGAGAGTCCGCCGACGTGGGCCCCCGAACAACCGTCGAATGCTACTGTCGCCCGGCCGCGGCCACCAGGTCGCTATAAGGGCTGACGCCGCCATGGATGTGCACAACCCGCGCGACGTCCAGCTTCAGGCGCGTAACGTTGTCGACCAGGTTGATTGTGTAGGGACTCGGAGCCGGCAGTGGCGGCGCGCCCGGACGGGGTATGTAGGAGTCTGCCTGAATCAGCAGTTTTTGCGCTGGGAGGTACGCCATCACCAAGCCTACGGCGTGGAGATGGTTTGGCATTAAGTAGAGCTCGATCGTCATGTTGCCGTCGGTCAACACACGCTTGTCCTTCATCGTCTCCAGCATCGGCGCTCGCGGTTCGCGCGCCAGCCGATCCGGATTGAGCGTGTGGGGATTCTTGAAAATCTGCTCTTCGTAATACTTCTTGTGCGATTCATGCGTGATGATGGGAATGCCTTCCGCCACATAGGCTCGAAGGCCCCCGGCGTGATCGGCATGGTGGTGGGTGTTGACCACGTACCGGATCGGCTTGTTAGGCTCCATGGTCTTCACTTGTGCCAGCGTCGCCATCGTATAGGCATCGTTTCCGGGTCCCTCAACGATGACGACGTAGTCTTTGAACTCGACGAGAATGCTTCCTTCAGCTCCAGGGGTTAAAGCCCACACACCGTCTGCAATTTTTTCGGCATGACGCTCGGGCCTGGCTGCCTGACCGCCGCCCTGGGCGGGGTTCGCGCCGCGCACATCGAGTGCGGCTTGGCTATTTGGCTGCGCGTCGGCTACGGTCAGGTCCAGTGTCGGATAACCGCCTTCCTTCATGACGATGTGCATCGGAAATTTCACGCCGCCGAAGTCCCGGTAGTCCGAGTAGACTCCCTCCATGGGCGTGTCGCCGGTGTAGGGCACATCCATCAGCGCTTCGACGTGCTCGACCAGATTCTCAGCGTTGAGAGTCCCCGTCACGTTGTATTTGCCGAACGCGGTGAAAGACACGGCCTTCTTCCCATGCATGGTCGTTGTCTTTGCGGTAGCCACATTCGCGGCAGCCCCTTTGAGGAAGCCGTGGGGCGTCAGCCAAATTCGCACCGCACCCGCTTCAGCGTGTCCGTCGGTGTTCTGGTTCTCGACCATGTCGCCAGGTGCGGGCCTGATCCCGCCTTGAAAGGTGGCCGGGTTGTATCCTCCTACGCCGCCTCCACGCGGAGGCTTCTCGTCGTCGATTCGCACCAACTCCTGCCGCATCGCCGGCGCGGTGTAGTTCACCAGCATCGTATATTTTTTGAGCGTATACCGCGGCCACGGACCTCCGGGCTCGTAGGCCTGCCCCGTCGCATAGAAGGATCCAGTGCCGCTGTACTGAATCGACTGCAGCGCCGCCGTGCCCATGGCAGCAACCGCCGTGTCGATCGCTGCCTTAGCGTCCGAGCCCGCGTTCTGCGCCGAGACGTGGAACGAAAGCAGCAGCGTCCCGGCGATGGCTATCACACATATCTTCTTCATATTCTTGACCAGGATTTTCGCTTCGAGAATGGCGCCATAATACACCTTGTCGCGCGTTCCCGACGACATTTTCGGCCAAAGCTATCGGCCAGCCCTATCGACCCGACTGATCCGCCAGCGGAAGCTGAAGCGTCACTCGATCCTCCGCGCCCACAACTTTCGTAATGTGGCCTTTGCCCGTCGTGTCTTCTACAAGGTCGATGTGCCCTGGCCCCATGGATACCTTTTTCCCTCCCGCAACTTCGACCTCTCCATGGCCGCTCAGCGTGATCACGTACTGCCGGCGCGGCGCACGATGCCAATCGTCCACGCTGCCGCCCGCTGTTCGATGGAGTTCGGCGCTGCTTATCGGCATCATTTTGGAGACCTCCGCGGGGTTGCCGGGAGTGAACTTCAGTTCGACCTCTTCGGCATGAGTCTGATTGTCCGGACCCGTGTAGAGGTGAGTGATCATCAGCGGCTTGTGTGTTTGAGCGAAAACTACATTAAGTTCGCCGAGGTGCGACCTGATCGAAGAAATGCCGAAGTGTCCCACGATTGTTCCGGCCGTGAACGTGCACAAAAGTACCAAGATTCTCCGCATCATTTTGGGTCCCTCCTGGCGCGGAAGTATAGCAGTGGTTGGAGCCGAAGAGCCGCCGACAATCACCGCGATAGCCGGGAACGGCCAGGCTCATGAATCTCTAACGGTGCGATGGTCTTGGCGCGAGCGGCCAAGCTATGGCTCAGTGGCTGCCTTTGTAGTCGACGAAGAGTTCGGGAAATTGCTGTTTCAACGCCGCGATCTTGGGGAGATCGCAGACCTGAATGTAGGGATGGTCGGGATTCTTTAGCGCAAAATCCTGATGATAGTCTTCGGCCCGGTAGAAACCCTTTAGCGGGCTGACTTCCGTAACAATGCGAGATGGGAAGACTTTTGCGGCGTCGAGCTCCGCGATGTATGCCATCGCAATGCGCTTTTGTTCTTCATTCACGTAAAAGATGGCGGAGCGATACGAAGTGCCAACGTCGGGTCCCTGTCGGTTCAGTTGCGTGGGATCGTGAGCCACGGAAAAAAAGATTCGGAGGAGTTGCCCGTAAGTGATTTGGGCAGGATCGTAGATCACTTCGACCGATTCCGCGTGACCGGTGGTTTCGGTGATCACTTGCCTGTAAGTGGCGGTTTCGGCGGAGCCGCCGGAGTAGCCCGCTGTCGTCTTGAGCACGCCCTTGACGCGCTCGAAGACGGCCTGAGTTCCCCAAAAGCAGCCGCCACCAAACACGGCCGTTTGCTTGCCGGCCGCGGCGGCGAGCGGCGCGTCCAGCTTAGCCGGGGGGATCGGCGGGTTGGCGGCTTTTCCAGAAAGGGCCACGCCAATGATTGTAATGCTGACGCCTAGAATTGAGCTAAACAGGCGGGCAACATAGGGACGCGCCTCCGCATATCCGGGTTTCTACTCTCCACTCTCCAGTATACAACACGTTCGAATTACTCATGCCGGGCGCTACTCCTTGGCCGGAGTACCCTTGCCAAGAATATGGGCGACGTCTTGGTTATTCTCGATGCAGAAGTACTCCATGATTTCGGTGTTCTGAAGCAAGGGCGAATGGCCGTAGAGCGTGAAAGGCCGGGTATAAGCGCCGGGGTCGTCGATGGTGATTTCGTAGTTCAAGTTACCCGCATCGGCGCGGCGATAACGCTCGATTATGTGAAGCTTCTCGGTATGCGGATGGCCGATGCCATCGAACCAAAACTTGTCGTTGAATCCCACCGTGTCTACTACGAGCGTGTCTCCATCCCATTTGCCGCGGGAATCGCCGAACCAACTGGGATCGAGGTCCTTGGGATGGGTGCTGCCGTCCACGAAGACCTGGCGATAGGTGTGTACGTTTCCTTCGATCAGGAAGACGATCAGCTTGGGAGTCTGGATAATCTTGAACGGAAACGGAGACTGGCGCGGGATTCCAGAGGGCAGGCAACTCGCGTTGGGATCGTCTTTCGAGAGGCGCTCCTTGCTGAGCTTGACGGCCCAAGGCTGCAATGGGAGCTTCTCGCCAGGCTTGAGGGCGACTGCAATGTCGCCGATCATCTTGGGGTCCGGCCCCCAGATTCCAGACAGGTCTGGTTTTCCATCCGCGGCGCGCGGGGCCGGTCCGGACGACTTGGCCTTGAGCTTTTCCAGGCTGCGCATGGGGACACCTCCGCCCGCGGGATTCACGCCGGACGGTTCAGGCTGACCCTGGGCGAAAGCTGGAGACGAGCAGAGGAAAAAAAGGGCTCCCAGAGAAAACGCGGTGAAGATCGAGCGAGCGAGGTCGTTTCTCACGTTCGCCTCCTTATTGCTGATCGGGCGACAATCCGGCCACCATCTTGCGGCCGTCGGCCAGCGTAACGGTTCTGGCGTTGGCCATTTTGGTTCCGTCTTTGGCTGGGGCGACCAACACGCTGACGGAGTCGCCCACTTTAATGGCGTCTCTCGTCCAGCCCAGCCGCCGAAGCGCGTTAGGACTGGCGAGCTCGAGGTTCCAATTGGCCATGCTGCCGTTCTTGTCTTTTACGTCGATGTAGAAGCGGGCATGAGGATTGGTCCACTCGACTTTGGTCACCACGCCCTGCAGTGTGGTCGATTTGCTGGCGTCGTACTCGGCTACGAACGCATGATGCGCAACAACAGGAAGCACAGCGAAGAAGAAGGCAAGACCGCCAACCAGCGTACGCAACGCATTTTTCCCCATGGCACGCCTCCGGGCTCAGATTGAATCGGACAGAAGCTTCGGCGCGAATCGGGTTTGCCGATATTCGTTTCGATCTAGAGAATTACCCCGAGCTTTCGATCTTTGACTTCGAGCCCCGCTCTTGTACACGCTTATTACGATTTTAGGCGGTGCTTGTCAACCAGTTTTGGCGATGCTAGGGAGAGAGCCGTGACCTCGCAGGAGGATTTCGGATACAGCAACCGCGGCGTGAGACCGGCTACTTGCCTTGGCGATATGAAATATTCAACCCTTTTCCGACCGGTACGGTAACAGAGGAGAAATCTGCGAGGCCAGAAACAACGCTCAGGTAATCGGCAACCTCTTCGGGATGCGAGAGGACGTTATCCGCGAGTAAAAGAACATCAGGTTGAAGCTTCGGCATTAGAATATCGAGCTGCCTGGGCGCGCTGATCCGGTCTGCATCGAAGAACACACAATCGAAAGGCCCTTCTAACGTTTTGACTACGTCCGAGCCCTCCCCTTCGAAGAGCACTACAGAATTGAGCAGGCCTGCACGCTGGAGATTTTGACGCGCCATTTCCAGTTTTGCGTGGTTGCGCTCGATGCTTACGAGCTCGGCCATTGGTCCCAGCGCGCATGGCGTGCGCCAGCCAGATCGTGCTGTAGCCGTTCGATGTACCGATCTCCAATATGCTGTGGCGATGGGTGGCTCGAACCAGAATATGAAGCAGCGCCGCGGTTTCGGGCTCGAGGTTCAACATCTTGCGCTTGCGGTCGGTTTCGCGTTGGTCATTTTCGATGCCAAAGCGCTCCATTTCCGAAAGCAGCTCTTTGAGCTTCGGGTCAAGTTTTTGGTCGGGCTTTGAACCGGGCTTCGGATTGGAGGGACTCATCGATCAAAACTCCACAGGCGCCGCGTAACAAAAAATTGGTGCATTCCGTCTTATTAACTGTGGCCGAAGTTCCCCAAGATATTACTCCATCATGAAATTGATCCAAGGCGAATTGACACTATTTGGCTAGAGGAGCAGACTTGTGCGACAAAACCTCTGGGGGAGGACAAAAATGAAAGCTCGTGTCGTCAGCAGACTAGGACTGGCGTTGGGGTTGGCGGTCGGCGCAGCAATCGCATTGGGCAGCGTGGCGTTTGCTCAAAACGTGCCGGAGCAATTCATCGTGACTGGTAAATCCGCCGAAAAGATTCAGGATTTCACTACCATCAATGCGGCCACGGCGCAGCGCATCGCGGAATCGTGCGAAAAAGCCGCCACCGCGCAAGGCGTGCAGATCAGCATCATCGTACTCGATAAGGATGGCAACCATGTCTACTTCGATCGCATGGATGGCCAAGGCTATCTCAATATCATCACGGCGGAGATGAAGGCGCGCACGGCGCTGGCGCTTCGCGCGCCAAGCAAGCTCCTGATGAACCGGGTCATCCAGGATCCGCCGGCAGAACTTCAGTTCATACAAATCGGCGAGTTTGCGAATTCCGGCGGGCTTCCCATCGTGGTTAATAAGCAAATGATTGGCTTCGTCGGAGTGGGCGGCTCGGCGCCACGTCCACCCGTCTGGAGCGACGAAATTTGCGGCCAGAAAGCGCTGACAGAAGTCTTCGGACCGTCTGTGCCGCCACTGGTGGAAGATGTTCCGCCGCGTGAAAATCCCAACGCCAGTAAGACGCCAGTTCCCAAATTTGCCGCGCCCGCACCACCCAAGTCGGCTCTGCCAGCCGATTACGTGCTGACTGGCAAGGCTGCGAGCACCGTATTTGACGGCAACCAGATTTCGCTCGCCGCGGCAAAAAAGATCGCCCAGGGATGCCGGGACTGGGCGGCATCGAAAGGCGGATCGGCTTCCATCTACATCCTCGACAATGCCGGCGAATTCGTACACATGGAGCGCATGGATGGCCAGGCGTACAACAACATCCGGACCGCGCTATTGAAGGCGCAAACCTCACTGAAGACGCGCCAACCCACGTCAGCAATCGGCGCGAACCTCAAGAACAATCCGGGGAACACTGCGCGGCAAACCACGTACTTTAATCTTTTCTCGAATGCGGGCGGCGTTCCCATCGTTGTGGATGGCCAGATGATCGGCTCGCTAGGCGTTGGAGGCGGAGGCGAGCAGATCGGCGGGGACGAGAAGTGCGCCGTCGAGGGCCTGAAGGCCGCGTTTGGCGATCACGTCACGCTTCCGGTGTATCCGGCGGCAGCGGCGGAGGCCGGTCCGCGCGGCTAGGCTGCGCCGCGACCACCTTATTAATTACTGATAGAATCCCGTGCTGCAAAGCGTGCATGGGGTTCTGGGCCGGGAACGAGAAACGCTCGCTGATACGAGCCGAGCCTTGACCGGATCGCCTCGGATGAAACGAAGGAGGCAAACGATGTTAGAAATACGAAATCTATTGCGCGGAGCGACGATAGCAGCCGCAGTGCTCATGATCGCATTTGCTGCGTCGTCTTTGGCGGACGACATCGTCAGCGAGTGGGACTCCGTTAAACCGCCGCCGAAACCCGAGCTCAAACCGGTGACGGTGGAACCTTCGACGACGGCCCTGCTCATTATGGACATTATGAAGCAGAATTGCGGCGTCCGCCCGCGCTGCATGGCTACCGTTCCCAACATCAAGCGACTGCACGACGGCGCGCGAGCTGCGGGAGTTATGGTGTGGTACAGCCTGGTCGGCGGCGAAAAAGCTACACCCGCGGACATGCTCGATCAATCTTTCGCGCCGCATGATGGCGAATGGGCGCGCACGGCCGGCCCAGACAAGTTTATGGGCACAGATCTCGAACAGAAGCTCAAAGCGCGCGGGATCAAGACGGCCATCATCTGCGGCACTTCGTTTCAAGGCGTGGGCATTGGTACCGGCTCTGGCTTGGCACAGCGCGGCTACAAGGTGATCGTGCCGGTCGACTGCCTGTCGTCAGAAGACACGTACATGGAGCAATACGCGGCCTGGCATATGTTCAAGGGCGGACCGGCCGTCGTTACCAGCAACAGCACGCTCACGCGCAGCTCGATGGTGAAGTTCTGATAGCTCTCAGAATTCTTCTGAGGAGTTATTTCGCGCCGGTGAAGTAGTAAGTCAAGCCGGTGCTGATTTCAAAGTCCTGCGCCCGGCCTTGAACGGGAAAGAAAGGCGCAGTGGGCTTGTCGCCGTCTGCGGCGCCAAGCGCGGGATGCCGGTTACGTGATCGCGAAAGTCTAGTCGCACCCCAAAGTGGTCCTGATCTTCGACACATCTGTGCGCCCCTTTTTTCTCTAGCTATTGGACTATCATCCCCTCAGCGGGATACCCCGATCGGGAACGCAGAGGGCCGTATGCCCGGTTTCACGCCCGTACTTACTAGGAGTCTTTCGTTTGGCTACCACACATGTCGTATTTCCGGGCAAGCGGGAAAGTTGATGATAGGGAGGAGCGGCTTTGGCAGCCAGCGCCGGATCTGGCGATGGCGCCGGTTCCCAATGGGGATCGAGATCAACCGAGCCGATTGGAGGCCATTAAGATGAGACAAAAAGGATATTACGTGCTGGTTTTCGTTGCTGTCGCGATGCTCGCTTTAGGCGTGACAGCTTGGGCGAAGACTTACGCGCTGCAAGCGACTTCCATTACGCCTGGCGCCACTGGGTCTGTTGACGTCAAGGGCGACAAAACTGGCGGTAATACCGAGATGACGATTAAGGTCGATCATCTGGCCCGGCCGACACTTCTCACCCCTCCGGCGAATGAATACGTGGTATGGATCGACCGGAGGACGGAGCTCCGCAGAATCAGGGAGTCCTGCAAGTAGGCGACAACGAAAAAGGCGACCTGAAGATGACGACCTCATCGTCCAAATTCAGGGTCTTGGTGACCGCAGAAACAGAAGCCCATCCCAAAACCCCATCTAACCGCGTCGTGCTAAAAGTGAGGTGCAGGAGTAACCAAAGCGCCTGGACCGATTTGTCACAGGCAATTCGCTAGCCGACAAATTCCAGCCGCCACAGGCAAATGAGTCTGTGGCGGCACAGCGCTGCCTCCTGTCTTGCTGAGCTGGTCGAGTAAGTCAGCGTACAGGTACGTCAGGGGGCGCAGGCTCTTTCTCCGGCTTGCTCGTGAGGACGTGAGCGCCGGTGGGCTGGTCCTGTCTCGCTAAAGAGATTGATGATTGTGTTGATGAGTGCTACGTGAGAAAAAGCCTGCGGGAAATTCCCGACCAGTCGCTTGTTTTTGAGATGGTATTCCTCAGCGAGCAGCCCGACGTCATTTTGAAGCGCCAACAACCTTTCCAGAAGCTGTTGGGCTTCAACATCCCGCCCCATGAGTTTGTAATTATCCGCCAGCCAAAAACTACACGCTAGAAAGGCGCCTTCCCCGGACGGCAACCCATCTTCAACTCTCTCCGTTTCGTACCGCAGGACGAAGCCTTCGCGCAAAAGCTTTTTCTCAATCTGCCGCACCGTGCCTGCGATGCGCGGATCGGAGTGCGGAAGAAAACCGACGAGCGGCAGTAGAAGGAGAGAGGCATCGACTTCTTTCGAGCCATAGGACTGCACAAAGCTTCCGAGTTCGGCATCGAATCCCAGACGGCAAACTGCGTCGTGAATCTCTTTTCGCCTGGCCCGCCATTGATCAACGGGCCCTTTCATTCCAAATTGCTCGGCGCTTCTCACGGCCCGATCGAAGGCAACCCAGGCCATTACTTTGGAATGAGTGAAATGCTTATCCGGGCCACGAACTTCCCATATTCCGCGATCGGGCTCCCGCCAGATTTTCTCAAGGTGCTTCAGAATCGCGATCTGAAGGTCAAAGTGAGCGTGCCGGTTACTTTGTTCGATGCTGCGCGCGTGGTGCAGAGCGTCCCCGAGTTCTCCAAAGATATCCAATTGCACCTGTGCGATGGCAGCATTGCCAATACGTACGGGCGAGGCGCCGAAATAGCCGCTGAGCCAAGGCACCTCCCATTCCATGATGAGACGCTCGCCGGCGACGCCATAGAGCACCTGGAGTTGATCCGGACTCCCGGCTACGGTCCGCGCCAGCCAGTCGCGCCAGCGGCTGGCCTCTTCGTAATATCCGGCATGCATCAGGGCTAGGAGCGTGAAGGTAGCATCCCGCAGCCAGCAAAAGCGGTAGTCCCAATTTCGCTGGCCGCCCGGTTCTTCGGGCAATGATGTTGTGGGAGCCGCCACGATTCCGCCGGTCGGTTCATATGTGAGCGCCTTGAGTGTGATCAGAGAGCGCTCGACGACCTCCGCAAAGCGCCCGCGATATTTGCATGGCGAGATCCACTTGCACCACCACTCGTCGGTTTCCCGAAGGGATTTTTCCACGTCGATCGGCGGGAGGCATTGGCTGGTGGGAGCTTCCGTAGGTGAGCTCAAACGTGGCTTCGCTGCCCGCCGTCACCGTGAATTCGCTCACAGTTCTCAGACCTTTTCCCTTCGTCGGAACACTCGTACGCAGAACCAGAAGATGAGGTCCGGCGATGGCCCGCAGGGCTCCGTCATGCTGCCGGGTAACCCAGGGCACGGTGCGCCCGTAATCGAAACGTATGACCAGATCCATGCGCATGCGAACGCTGCCGCGATCGCAGCGCACCATCCGCACAATCTCCGGATTCCCGCTCCGCAAGGGCATGAAATCGATCAGCGTTACGGTTCCTGTCTCGGTCTCGAACTCCGTCTCGAGAATCAGAGTGCGAGGGCGATAGCGGCGGCGCACTTTCGCGTTGCCAATTGGCGATATTTGCCAGCGGCCATTTTCGGAATTTCCGAGTAATGCGGCAAAGCAGGCGCCGGAGTCGAAACGTGGCAAGCAGAGCCAATCGAGCGAGCCGTCGCGCGCGACCAGCGCGGCTGTTTCGCAATCCCCTATCAAGGCGTAATCTTCAATGGCGGAAGGCATCGCTAGCATCCAACTCCTTTGGATGCTTGGTATAAGTGGCAGGGCGAATTCACTTTTCTTGCGGTGACATCGGCTTGTCGAAATCTGGAGCGGGGGAGCCTGAGATGGGAACTGCTGAAGGCAAAATCACTCTCGAAGATATAAACACTGCGGCGAAGCGGCTGAGCAATTGGGGGCGTTGGGGACCGGAGGACGAAATCGGCACCCTTAATAACGTGTCGCCGAAGGATATCGTCGAAGCGGCGCGCCTGATCCGCAAGGGAAAAGTTTTCTCACTGGCTCTGAATTTCGATAATCAAGGGCCGCAGAATGGATTATGGGGCAACCGGTTTAATCCCATACACACGATGCTGACCTCCGGCGTCGATGCAGTCGCGGGACGCCAGGAATCCATCGGCCTGCGCTATGCGGACGACATGGTCACCATGCCATTGCAATGCGGAACGCAGTGGGACGCACTCGGGCACATTTTCTTCGGCGAGAAAATGTGGAATGGCTATGACGCTCGCCTGGTCGATTCACAGGGCGCCCACAAAAACGGGATCGAAAAGACGAAAGACAAAATGGTTGGCCGGGGAGTACTGCTCGATGTCGCGCGGTTCAAAGGCGTGCCTTTCCTCGAAGACGGCTACGGCATCGGAACCGATGAGCTTGAGAAGTGCTCCGCCGCGCAAGGCGTCGAGATCAGGCGTGGCGATTTCGTGATCGTGCGCACCGGACAAATGGAGCGCTGCCTCGATTCCGGCGATTGGGGAGGATACGCCGGCGGCAATGCTCCTGGCCTGCGGTTTGAAACCGCCGAGTGGATTCGCCGCAAGGATCTGGCGGCGATTTGTGCAGATACGTGGGGCTGCGAAGTGCGGCCCAATGAATCGACGGTTGCGAGCCAGCCCTGGCATTGGGTCGTGATTCCCATGATTGGCATCAGCATGGGCGAGATTTTTTACGTGAAAGACCTTGCGCTCGACTGCGCGCAGGACCACGTCTACGAATTCTTCTTTTGCGCGCCGCCATTGCCAATCACGCGAGCAGTTGGATCCCCTACGAATCCGATCGCCATCAAATAAGTGGACAAGATCCCACATTGCCGCACGTTACAACGTGCGTGGCATACGTAATTTCATCGTTTTTTCTGGGGGCCGTCCGGTCATGCAGCAAGCGGGCGTGGTAGGCCACGATCAAATCGAGCAGTGGCTGAGTTCTGCCTCGACATCGCGCCAAATAAAAAATGAACGTTCAACCGGCCCGCTCTACGAAAAAAGAGGGTGGCGTGATAAGGTGGGTATGGAAAACCTCAGCGGGAATCGGCTAAAGCCGGAGTTTCCACCACTCAGTCGGGGCGTAGCGCAGCCTGGTAGCGCACCTGGTTCGGGACTACCCGATTCAGGAATCTAAATCGTTTCCGTGGTGTCGCTTACGGACGATTCTCCCTGTTCCTTCCCCTTCCCAATTGCACCGAA
>CAWDQT010000003.1:0-169934 GCA_963804535.1 uncultured Acidobacteriota bacterium | reverse complement strand
CCTCGCATCATTTATGGCGACGTACCCAAGGATGAAGACGAAGACCTGGAATTCAATCGGGAGAAGATCATTGGCGAGTTTCGCACGTCTCCCAAGTACCCGGTGCTTATGCCAACCCAAGTGCGTGTGCAGAATCAGTGTCACTGCATCGAGTCTGCACCCATGCCATATATCTGGATCGCACCTTTAACGCTGCCCACTACATGCAATCTCTGGACAGAATCCATAGAGTCGGCATGAACCCAGGCGACAAAGTTCAGTATTACTTGCTCCAGGGTCAGAACACGATTGATGAAGTGATTGACGAGAGGCTAACGGAAAAAGAAGTGCGTATGCGCAGGCTCTTGGATGATGACATCTCTGTCATGAGCCTGGACTATGGTGAAGGTGAATTCAGCGAAGAGAGCGAAGAGGATCAAGACTTTTCCGCACTGATTCAGCAACTACAGCGTGATGTCCCAGTCGAAACGCAGGCTCAGCCATGATCGAGAAGCTTGCGGAACTGAATCGGGTCCTGTTGGCCGTAAAGGAACTCAGAGACGCACACGGAATTGCTGATGTCGAGGTTGTGGTCGAACGCTGCAAAGCAACCGTAATTGAAGCTCGTATCCCCGAACACCAACTCAGTATAGAATTTGCGGGCCAGATTGGGTTTCTCTTTATCAATGGCAACGCCATCAGTCTCACAGATGAAGGCATGGGTTTCGTCGAGCTTAATCCGTCATCTCAATACGATCTTTCCGATGAACAGAAACGGGTTCTGCTGCGCACCTGTTATCTGCACGGAGCTCTGCGCCAAGAGGCCATGGCTATCTTGAAGGTGTTCTCGCCGGGATTGGGAACCGATGTCTTGCGCTGGTCCTTATATGACAGTCCTGCCCTGCCAAATGAATGGACTGCGGAGCATTTACGTCAATTGGGTCTGCTTGAGCCCCGAGATGACGGATGGGAAGTGCGGACAGATTATACCGGGACGGTGGCTGAATTCCTGGCGGAGGGTGTGGGCTGGTCCGAGGAGAAATTTAGGGAAGTCCTCAAGGAAAAAGAAGAAGTCGGAAAGCTCGGCGAAAACCTCGTGAAAGCTTTTGAGATGCGTAGGCTCATGAAGATGGGCTACGCCGTCGAAGCTCGCTGCGTGAGGAGAATCAGCAATCTGCGCGTGAACGCGGGCTACGACATCGAGTCGTTCGATTCATCATCTCCCACGATCGCGTATGACCGCTTCATAGAAGTCAAAGGAACGAAAGGACGAGACATGCGATTCTTCTGGAGTGATAACGAGATCAAAGTTGCAAAGATATTGGGAAAGCGTTATTGGATTTACTTCCAAGGTGCCATTGATGTTAAGAAAGGGACTGCCCGAGTTGAACCCATTCTGGTCCATGACCCCGTGAACTCGATATTGGGAAACGCAACATTCAAGACAGCGCCCCAGGGCTTGATTGTGGAGTCTGACATGAAAGGCAAGCCCGTGTCGGCGTAGCCATGGCGACACAACCACTCACGGAAAGAGTTTTGAGCACGACCCCAGGAACAGCTGATGTCTCACCTGCCGCCACAAGTCCTTTCGGTTATTTTGGAGCCAAGAAACGATTGGCCCTAGCCATCGCGAAAATGCTCCCACCCCATAACGCCTGGGTTGAAGCCTTTTGCGGTTCGGCCGCGGTTACCATGGCAAAGACGCCAGCCCCGATAGAGATTATCAACGACGCAGATTCGCAGATTGTGACCGTGTTCCAACAATTGCGTGAACATGCCGAAGAGCTTATCCGCCTCGTTGAATTCACGCCATACGCACGATCCGAATTCGAGAACTCGTACAGGGAAAACGGAAGCGGAAACAAATTAGAACAAGCACGAAGGTTCCTGGTCGCGTCCATGATGACTGTGAATGGAGCCATTGGGAAACGGGAAACTGGGATCAAACATAGCGGCTTCTCATATTCGCAATCGTACGTCCGTAACGGCCATGAGGCGCGGGTTAGTCGATGGAATTCGATGCCGGAGAGATTACGAAGAGTTGTGGAACGTCTGAAACAAGTTCGTGTTGAGCATCGGGACGCACGAGAACTTTTCAAGATGTTCCTGAATCGGCCCGCTACCTTGGTCTACCTCGATCCTCCATATTTCATGGTTCGCGATCACGGCTACAAAGTTGATGCGAATCACAGAGAATTTCATGAGGAGTTGCTGAAACTTTGTCTCAGAGCCAAGTGTATGGTCTTGGTGAGTGGATACAGCAACGAACTTTATAACTCTTACCTGACCAAGGAACGCGGTTGGCGAAGGCAAGTGATCGAAACCCATACCCGAGCCACCAACGGAAAAGACATCATCCGGAAAGAAGTGCTTTGGAAGAACCGATTCTTCGTCAAGGCCGCAAAAACCGGCCGGGTTCCGATCAGGCTTACCGAGAAAGAAAGAGACAATTACAAAGTTAACCCGACTCGTCAATAACGGTGAACAGCCCCCTACTGACGGAAGGGTTTTCTGAAGACCTCTGGCAGCTATTCGAACGACGCAACATGTTCGAACAAATAAGATCGTTCGAACAATCGCGCTGCTGCCTCCAATACTAATAAGCTACCGACTAATTCCATTGATAACTATATGATAATATGCTATCCTAAGGCGAAACGTCACCAACAGGACGAGCTTTCGCCGTGCAAAGAAGTCCGCGCATGTTTTTCATCAGAGCGCACTATTCCTCCCGGCTGACCTGGCCGTTCCCCACCGCATACGTCCTTGCGCTGTCGTCCTTCTCAAGCGCCCTTGCGGCCTCGTTCCTTCCGTCCTTATCGCGGAGCTCGCCGTCGCGGAGCTTACGCCCCTGCCGCGTCGGTCCAAACCAGCGGCTCCGTTGCTCGGGCCAGTCAATCGGCTCCCAGAGTTCTCGGTTTCACCTGCGAGTGGGCTGCTTGCCCACCAAATCCGGGCCGCGCGGCACGTGCACCAATCGCACGCGTAAGGCCAGCAGAATGAACACTTACGCAAAAATGGTAGGGGGGTGATGGGCCGCCGCGAACGTCTCTTGCGCGAAAAGGCTACCCACAGGATGCGCTTTTCGCGGTCGAGAGTCAGGAGCTTCGCGGCCCTAAAGAAGCCCCCAGGCGATTGATGTCGTCGGTCAACAGAATCTGCTTGGGGTATCCGCCGGCGGCGGCCTGGATCAGGGCGCGGCCGAGGTTCGCGGTGGTCGTCACATAGCGCGGAGCCAGCAGACGCAAGAGGGGATAGAACGGCCCGAGGACGCTGTACATAACCTGGTACCAGCGCGTGCTCGAGCGGATGCCTTTAAGCGGCTGGATATAGCCGGGACGAAACATGTAGGCCGCTTTGAACGGCAGCCGAAGCAGCGCATTCTCGGTTTTGCCTTTGGTGCGCGCCCACGCGGAACGTCCGCGCTCGGTGCTGTCCGTTCCCTGGCCCGAGATGTAACAGAAGGTGAGCCGTTGCGACGTGGCCGCCGCGATGGCATTTGCCGCCGCGACCGTCAGGTCATACGTCAGGTGGTAATAGCCGCTCTCGCTCATGCCTACAGACGAGACGCCCAGGCAGAAAAAGCAGGCGTCACGGTCGGCGAACTGCGACTGGATGCCGGAGAAGTCGAAGAAAACTTGATGGATAATTTCGCGCAGCTTTGGATGGCTGAGCCCGCTGGGATGCCGCACAACGATGAGCACGCTTTCAACGCGCCGATCGTCCAGGCATTCGAGGAGCGCGCCTTTGCCCACCATGCCCGTCGCGCCGAAGATCACGACATTCATGAATAAACGCCCTCACCCTTGGGGCGGAAAGGATGCCGCGCTAAAGACCGCGGCGCTACGGCTAAACCTTCGGACCCCAAGCCGAAAGGATGCCGCGCTGAAGCCCGCGGCGCTACGTCTAAACCTTCCGACCCCAAGCGGAGGATGCCGCGCTAAAGCCCGCGGCGCTACGCCTAAACCTTCGGACTCCAGGCGGAAAGGATGCCGCGCTAGCTGCCATCTTTGCCGCGCTGAAGCCCGCGGCGCTACATTTAATTCTAAGACGCTGAACGTGCCGCGCCGCGTGCCATGTTTTTTTCGGGCTTCGCAACGCCTCTTAAGATTTGAGCGTAGCGCCGCGGTCTTCAGCGCGGCACTCCTCGAATTGGTTCTCCTCCATGGAGGCGACCATGGCATGACGAATGCGCTTCTGAGAAGTTTTGTGCCCACCTCGGTGAGCGATCCGAGAAAAGGGTAATCGGTTGGAGTGCGGCAAAGGCCTTTGCGCACTGGATTCATCCAGATATACCAAGCGACGCGGTCGAGTGCATCGGAGGCACGCAGAATGCGATCGTAGTATTTGAATTGCCAGAGGCGGCGATGCGTACGACGGGTAAACTCAGCGGCGGTTTCCTGCTTAAAGGATTCGACCAATTTGATCAGGTTGCTTTCCTCTGAGGTCCCAGCCGCCAGCAGATGCATGTGGTCCGGCATGACGCAATACGCGTGGATAAAAAACGCGCAAACCGCGGCGTGTTTTCGCAAGCTGGCGATGAGCCACGAGGCGAGGCGCGGATTTGTCCCGAGGCGGCGACGATCATGGAAGCAGAGCGTGACAAAATACACATTGCGGCCGCGATAATGATCGATGTCAAGCCGCAGGTTTTTGCGCCGGAAGTCAGCGGACGTGGCCATAATCGCGCAACACAGGATGCCGCGCTGAAGGCCGCGGCGCTAGGTCTAAACCTTCGGACCCCAAGCCGAAAGGATGCCGCGCTGAAGGCCGCGGCTCTACGGTTAAACCTTCGGACCCCAAGCGCTACTGTTAAACTTATTTTTTCTCGTTGGTCTCTACGCCGCTGGCGGGGTCGCCGTAGTCTTTGTAGTACTGCTCCATCTCGGAGGGTATGCACATCATCTCGACGACGTCGAAATCGGGCGATTGCAGGCGCATGGGAAACTTCATGGCCACCCAGGGTTTTGCATACATCTTCGGGTCGTCAATGGTGACGGTGAGCTCCAGGTTATCGTGGTCCAGGCGATGGAAGCGCTCCACTACGTGCATGGCATCGCTGGCAGGGCGGCCCGCTTCGTCCAGCCAGACTTTCTCCGTGCCCTGCGTGCCGATCGTATCGACGACGAGCGTGGTGTCGTCCACCCATTTGCCCGCGGAATATCCGTAGTAGCGGGGCTGGGGAACCTCCTTGGGGAGCTCGCGCCCGTCGGTCCAGATGACGCGCCACCTTTTCTCAAATTCATACAAGACAACCACCTGTTGCTCGTTCTGCAGGATTTGCGTATGGCGGACCTGATAGAAATCCGCCCGCGGAAATCCCAAGTGGATCGCACTTGTTTCGCGGATCGTTGCTCAGCGATTCGAGAACTCTCTCCTCTCCCTCGAGGGGCTTGTGCGAATGCTGCGTCGCCAAACCGAGCGGCGTGTAAGGCGGATTGTGTTCAGGAGCCCCGTCATAGGGCATATCGCGCGGACCCCAGGCCATGATTCCGTCGCCTGGGCCGCGAGCCGGTTCCCAAATGCCGGAAATATCGTGGCGCGGAGCCGGGCCGGGTTTCGACGCGTCCTTTACCGGCCGGCCCCAACCGTCGAGAAGCGCCGGAGCAGATGAAGGCGCCTGCTGGCCGTTTTGCGCCGCCTGTTTGGCTGCGGGAGCGCCCTGGGATCGTGCCGATAGTGACGACCCCAACACGATAAATATGATGAGGACCGAGATCGCAAAACTCTTAGGCATATTTTGTCTCCACCGCACAATGTACGCGGCCGTTTTAATGGCCGCCGTCTCGCAACACAGGATGCCGCGCTGAAGGCCGCGGCGCTACGTCGGCATGAGCGCCGACTACTTCCAGGAGTCTTCGGCCTTCTTGTGGAGCGAATCGGGCGTGAGCTCGATCAGCTCCATGCGGATGTGATCGGGATCGTAGATATTTGACAGATTCGCCTTGGTCGGGCCGCTCACACGCATGTCCTCGACGTGGGCGCCGGTGGCGCGAAGCTGTGTGATCGTGCTTTTTATGTCCGAAGTCT
This sequence comes from uncultured Acidobacteriota bacterium, assembly GCA_963804535.1. Classification (GTDB taxonomy): domain Bacteria; phylum Acidobacteriota; class Terriglobia; order Acidiferrales; family UBA7541; genus Palsa-189. The sequence goes on along the minus strand of CAWDQT010000003.1, from coordinate 163,925 downwards.
CAATGCCCATATGCGTGAAGCCCGCCGGTACCTGGGCGCTCGCCGGCGCCATTTCCAAAAACGTGTCTTTGCTGATCTGGAAGTAAGTCGTGGTTGGCTTGCCGTCGGGGCTCGGTGGGAACCTGAACGCGATCTTGAAGCCCATCACCTTCGTGTAGAAGTCGAGCGCCTTATCGTAATCATTGACGGCGATTCCCACGTGATTGAGCCGGAGCCCGGTCCTTTTCTCCTGGGCCGCACCGGACTGCATCAAGATCGTGCCGACAACGATTCCCGCTACAAACAGAGTTACTCCGCGCAGATATACGGCTACTCCTCGCATCGATGCCTCCTGGACCAACTTGGATTTTGCCCAAACCATACGCCTAGGACCCCAACGCACGCAAGGGCGGCGTGCGTCGGGGACCCCGTTGAATCGCGACTTCAGCGCGTCAAGATCGTTGAACCCCAAGCACGCGCCTGATCGGTGGCTGACCTGAGACCGTGCCCCGCTGAAGGCCGCGGCTCTACGTTTAAACCGTGGGCTTCAGGATGTGCCCGGTGCAGGCAAACTCGGGTATAATGCCGCAAGCTTAGGGACCCCTCGATACGATCTGCGGGAATGCGTACAGAGCCGAAGAGGAGATGCCAGCCATGAAGAAATCCAAGAAGAGCTTGGTCGATCGTCGCAAATTCCTAAAGGGCGCAGCGGTAGGTGGTGTGGCGACTTGGGTCGCAAGCACTGGAGTGGCGGCTGCGGCGCAGCAGAACTTGGTGGCTCGGCCCGCGACGCCGGCAATTCCGCCGAAGGAGGCGGATCCTTCAGTTGAAGTCAACGCGCTTGTGGCTGATCGGACCGGCTCCGATTTCATGGTCGACGTGATCAAGTCTCTCGGGTTCGAGTACGTTGCCGCAAACCCGGGCTCGAGTTTTCGTGGCTTGCACGAATCGCTGATCAACTATGGCGGGAACAAGAATCCGGAATTCATCACGTGTTGCCACGAAGAGTCGTCGGTTGCTCTGGCGCAAGGCTACTCCGCCGTTGAAGGCAAGCCGATGCTCGTGCTGGCGCACAGCACGGTGGGATTGCAGCACGCGTCGATGGGAATTTACAACGCCTGGGCGGGCAAGGCGCCCGTATTTATAGTGCTTGGCAACACTGTTGACGCGGTGGAGCGACGTCCGGGAGTCGAATGGAACCACAGCGCGCAGGACGCGGCGGCGATGGTCCGCGACTACACGAAGTGGGACGACGTGCCTGCGTCGCTTCCGCATTTCGCCGAGTCCGCGGTACGCGCCTACAGGATCGCGATGACTCCGCCGAGGGAGCCGGTCGTTTTGGTGGCCGATAGCACCTTACAGGAGTCGCCTATTTCCCAAAATCTTTCGCTACGTATACCGAAGCTCACGCTCGATGCGGCTCCGCAGGGAGATTCGGGTTCGGTAGCGGAGGCGGCACGCCTTTTAGTCGCGGCTGAGAATCCTGTGGTGATTGCGGGACACGTGGCGCGCTCGCAAGCCGGCATGCAGCAGTTCATCGAATTTGCCGAAGCGCTGCAGGTTCCGGTGATCGATCAGGGCGGCAACTTGCCGTCACGTCATCCGCTGAATCAATCTGGGGGCGGCCGCGGATTGATCGCGAATGCGGATGTGATTCTCGGGATGGACGTGGAAGATTTCTGGGGCGCCCTGCACAATTACCGCGATCAACTGCACCGCAGCTCTCAGCCAATCACGCGAAGCAACGCCAAGCTGATCAGCATTACTACTCGCGATCTCTATCTCAAGAGCAATTACCAGGATTTCGAGCGGTTCCAGGAAATGGATCTGACCATGGCCGCCGACCCCGAGGTCACGCTGCCGTCGCTGACCGAGGCGATCAAGCGGCTCACCACGGACGATCGGAAGAGAGCTTTCCAGGATCGAGGCGCGAAACTTGCCGCAGCTTGCCAGAAGACTTTGGAACGAGAGCGCGTCGATGCGACGTATGCGTGGGACGCCAGCCCGATTAGCCTCGCGCGGCTGTCGGCCGAGGTTTGGGCGGCGGTCAAGAACGAAAACTGGGCGGGAGGCATTGCCGGCCCGGAATGGAACTACGAAAAATATTATCAACGTACCCGGCTTTCCAGTGCGGCTGGCGTGGGCTTTCAGGCGCCGTCCGCGGTGGGCGCCGCGCTCGCTCACCGGAAGGATGGCCGGCTGTACGTTCACCAGCAGAATGACGGCGACCTGATGTATGCGCCCGGAGTGCTGTGGACGGCGGCGCATCACCGCATCCCGATGCTGTGGGTGATGCACAATAACCGCGCTTATCACCAGGAGGTCATGCACCTGCAGCGCATGGCCAACCGGCATCAGCGCGGCATCGCCAATGCGGGTATCGGCACAACTCTTCTCGATCCGAATATCGATTACTCGAAGCTCGCTCAGAGCATGGGCTGGTACGCCGAAGGGCCGATCACCGATCCGAAAGACCTGGCTCCGGCGCTTCAGAGGGCGGTCGCTGCAGTGAAGCGCGGCGAACCGGCACTTCTGGATACGGTCACGCAACCCCGTTAAGGAGCCGACATGCAAAAGCGCTCGATCTTTCTCGTGATGGCGATTGCGACGCTTGTGGCCCTGTCGGTTGTTTCCGCCCGTTCGGTTGCGGTGGCGCAGGCGCGCGCGGAGGGCGGGGCGCAATCGGCGAGCGCGTCGCAAAAAGCCGATAATGCTCCCGCGGGAAACGCGAAAAATGGCAAGGCCGTGTATACGGCTGACGGCTGTTACGAATGCCATGGGCGCGAGGCGCAGGGGGGCGCGGGAACCGGCCCGAAACTGGGACCGTCGCCGCTTCCGTACTCGGTATTTGCCTTTCAAGTCCGCTCGCCGCGAGATCAGATGCCGCCGTATACAAGCAAAGTGCTGTCGGACGCGGAATTAGCGGATATCTACGCGTTCGTGCAATCAGTGCCGCAACCGCCAAAGGCCGACTCGATTCCACAACTGAAGTAATCTAACGAAATATCAAAACGCGCTGAGCGCATCCAGTGGGAATCCCCTTACGCGATATCTCCCGGCGTCCCGTACATCGTCCCGTTGTCACGATCTCGATTATCGTCATTAATGTTGTCGTCTTCCTTCTTGAATTAGCCGGTGGCGAGCCATTCGTACAACAGTGGGCGGTGATTCCCGCCAATATTGTGGCCGGCCAGCATTGGATAACCATCCTGACCGCCATGTTCATGCACGGCGGCTGGATGCACATTATCGGGAACATGGTGTTTCTGTGGGCCTTCGGTCCGGAGATCGAAGACGCCATGGGGCCGATACGCTACCTGGCGTTTTATCTGCTTGGCGGCTTCATAGCGTCCATTGCACAAATCGCCGCGATGAGTAGCTCAACGGTTCCGAACCTGGGAGCCAGCGGAGCTATCGCCGCGGTGATGGGTGCCTTCCTGATCACTTATCCGAGAGACAAGATTCGCACGCTGCTTCTGCTTGGCTGGTTTATCACCGTTACGGTGATCCCTGCGTCCGTGCTGATCGGAATCTGGTTCTTGATACAACTGTTCAGCCAGGTCGGCTCTGTTGTGGCAGCACAGTCGGGCGGCGGAGTTGCTTACATGGCCCACGTTGGCGGCTTTATTTTCGGGGCTATTGCCGCGAAGCTCTTCGAGGACCCCCGGCGCATTGCGGCCCAAAGCGTGAGCCGAGACCAATTTTATGAGTAGACATTCATGAGTAACCGCGGCTCAAGGAGGCGAGTGTGAACGCGAGAATAGCTGTTCTGCTCTGTTGTTCGATGTTCCTTCCTCGGGCGATCGGTCAGAGCCAAAAGCCGGCTTCCACTGGCACGGCCGCATCGGGGGCAGGCGACACGACGGGTCCGCTCGTGGCGCGAGTTGGTGACACTGGATTCGTCCAAGTCAGGGCAGAAAGTTTCGATACGCTAACTCCGCAGCAGAAAGCGCTCGCGTACTGGCTTACGCAAGCGTCCATCGCGATTGACCCTATCATTTACGATCAGCTCTCGCCGTTTGGTCTCCGTCAGAAGCGGCTGCTCGAGGAAATCGTGGCCCACCCTGCCGGAATTGATTCAGGAACCACGGCCCGCATTACCGAATTTGCCGAGCTATTCTGGGCCAACCGCGGGAATCACAACGAGAACACGTCGCAGAAGTTCGTGCCGACGTTCACGGCCGATGAACTAAAGCAGGCCGCCCTGACGGCCCAGCGCAATGGCGCCATGAAGACAGCCTATGGTGATTTGCCGCCGATCTTGACGCCCGCGCAACTCAACAAGGAACTCGACGATCTTCGCGCGTCGTTCTTTGATCCCGCCTTCGAGCCGATGAGCACGGCGAAAAATCCCAAGCCCGGCGAGGACATCCTGAAAGCGAGTTCGAACACCTTCTACGCGGGGCTCACCCTCACTGATCTTAAGGACTTTCACGAAGAGCACCGGCTGAACTCCCGAGTGGTGAAGGACCAGCGACGGTAAATTGCGCGAACTGGTGTACCGAGCCGGCAGTGCGGACGGCAAAGTTCCTCCTGGCCTCTACGCGATTTATCTGAAGAAGACAGTCGAGTGCCTGGAAAAAGCCCGGACATTCGCCGACACACAGCAGGCGCAGGTAATCAGCGATTTGATCCGCTTCTATCAACTCGGCGACTTCAACGATTGGCTGAAGTTCGGCGCGGACTGGGTGCGGGATGACGCCACAATCGATTTCGCCAATGGCTTCATCGAAATTTATCGCGATGCGCGGGGCGCGAAGGGAAGTTCGCAGAGCTTTGTAACTGTTACCGACCAGAAGGTCACCGCCGCCATGGCCAAGCTCGCGGCCAACGCGAGTTATTTCGAGCAGAAAGCCCCGTGGGACGCCAAGTACAAAAAGCAAAGCTTCCAGCCGCCTGTGGTGAAGGCCGTGGAAACCCTCATCGAGACCGGCGATTTCAGCGTCACCACGATTGGCGATAACCTGCCGAACGAAAATGAGATTCACGAAAAGTATGGAACGAAGAATTTTCTTTTTACTGGAAGCAGCCGCACGCTGGACAAGGCTGCTGGAACATCTTCGATCGAGGAGTTCGCGGCCTCGCCCGAGCAAATTGCAAGGAACAAGAAGTATGGCATCGAGGCTGAAGACCTGATGACTGCGTTGCACGAAGTGATCGGCCACGGTTCGGGCAAGCTGAGCGATAAAGTCTCCGGAGGAGCCGAGCCTTATCTGAAGGAATATTTCTCCACGCTCGAAGAGGCCCGAGCGGATCTGATGGCTCTGTGGAACGTCTGGGATCCCAAGCTGAAGGAGTTGGGCCTGATTACGGATCAGGAAGAAGTCGCCAAAGCCATGTACGACAACGCAGCGCTGGCCCCGCTCACTCAGTTGCGCCGTATTCGGGTCGGAGACACGATCGAGGAAGACCACGAGCGCGATCGCCAACTGATTGCCTTTTACGTGATGGATAAGACCGGCGGCATCGAACGCATCGAGCGCGGCGGCAAGACTTACCTGCACGTGAAAGACTATTCGAAGATGCGCGAAGGCGTGGGCATGTTATTGGCGGAGCTCATGCGCATCAAGGCGGAAGGAGACTATGCGGCGATCAAGGCTCTGGTCGATCGCTACGGGCTCCATTTCGACCCGGCGCTACGCGACCAGGTGCTGGCGCGTTACCGAAAGCTCAACTTGCCTACCTATTGGGCTGGAATCAATGCGGAAGTGGCGGCCACGTTCGGCAAGAATTCGCAAATCGAGAAGGTCGAAATCAGTTATCCACGAGAGCCGGTGCATCAATACTTGAGATATGGGGCGATGTACGACAAGGGCCTGCTCGGCGCGACGTCCCTGCACTGAACTTCGTTGAGTTACCTCGTTTGCAGCAACCTCGCTTGCACTAACCTCAGCCGAAGAATTTTAGCGAAGGCCAGGCGCCCGAAAGTGGCACGCGCGGATGGCGGCAGATGTATACGGGAAGATTATTTTCATCGGGAACGGCATAAGGATCAAGGATCGTCGTCGCCTTCTGAACATCCGCAAAGAGAAGCTCTAGTTTGTCTTTGTCCATGCCGACGGCGATTACAACATCCGGCGAGCCAGACCCGGGTCCCCACAGATAGTAGTTATTGTGAGGGCTGATGGCCCGCGGCAGACCGTAAGACGGACCAAAGTAATCGATGGCGCCGGCTTCACCGTAATTGGCGGCAAGAATCGCGCATTGAGCCCGATCCTCCGGGGATAGACCCTTATAAACCGACGCGACGGACTTCACCTGATTGGGCCAGCCAAACATGTCGGCGAAAAATTGCGGCAGCTTACCGGAGTCGTAATTTTCGACGCGCACTTTGTGGATGTCCCAAAAATTGGAATAGGATGCCGCCGCCTCGACCGGAAGGATGGGCAACGCAAGCGGCGCTGCAACGATTCCGCCGACGGTTAGCGGAATTAAAATGGCTTGCCGAGCCCATTCCCAATGCCGCTCCTCAATGCAGCTCTCGATCCATACGGCGCCCGCGGCAAACAACATGGGATAGATCGGCGCGACGTAATAAATGCGGCCCTTCAGAACGATCATCTGCACGAGAAAAAGAAGATAGGTCCATCCAAGAAAGCGGTAGGCGCGGCCCTCTTTGCTGCCAAGAAAAAACCACAGTCCCGCCAGAACCACGGGAAAGGCTAAAGGATGAACGAGCAGGGCCTGCTCCGCGATAAAGGCATACCAGGAAACAGGCGCATTTTTGAGTCGAGCGGCATTCTCGAGGACTTCGATGGTAGGAAAGCGATTCCTGATTTCCCACAAGAGATTCGGGAGGAAAATCAGAAATGCGATCAGCGCCCCGCCCCAAATCCAGACATTGCGCAGGTAGCGTGTGCCGGACGTGATCAGCAGGGAAAGAAAGAATGCCAAGCCAAAAAATAAGGTCGAATGTTTATTCAGAATGCCAACGCCCGCAATCACGCCAAAAAGCAACCACAGGCGAGGAGAACCGCCTTTGGCTATGCGCATAGCGACGGCCACACAGCCCATCCAAAAAAGCGGCTCAAAGGAGTTCATGGAAAGAAAGCTGTCCATGGTCAGGTAAATCGGACAGAAAAAGACAGCCGCGGCGGCGAGGAGGTATGCGAAACGCCGCCCGCCAAATTCGCGGACCATCCACGCAGTAAACAACACCTTGGCTGCCGCCGATAACGCCGGGAAAAGACGAATCGCGTAAAGCGAATCGCCCAGCAGGCGCCGCGCGAACCAGCAGATCACCGCGACCAGCGGAGCATGATCGACGTAACCCCAGGCGAGATGCTGTCCGCATGCGGCATAGTACAATTCGTCGCGAAAGTAGCCGTAACGATTGGCAGTCAGCAGATGAACGAGGAACGCCCCCGCGGCGAAGGCGCAGACAATTGCTGCATCGCTGGCAGACCAGGTGGTTGTGTCGACAATAGGTTGGAGAACGGGGGGCTCAAGCGCGAGATCGTTCGGAGCAAGCTCCGGCTCTGACAAAGTAAACAGTTCCGTTTTGTTTCGCCAATTCGCCACTGATATGCCAGCCCGCCTTCTTCAATGCGGTTTTGCCGCATCGTATCTCAATTATCATCCGCATTCGTGCTGCGGCTGCGTAAACTTACCAGAATTCGGTGAAGTTTGGCCGGAACTTTTGCGTCTCAGACAAAAAGTTAGGTGCCGAGACAATAACATTCGAGGGCGACGACGATAACATTTGAAGCTCTGGAAAACACCCCAAGATCCTCGAAACTACGTTTTGCAATTAATCCAGGTTGACTCGGGAGGGTCATTTGAATATCCTGCCCCCGCTATGCGGCGGGGTCTTGGGACCATTTTAATTGCCGTTTTTGTTCTGGCCTTCAGCGCGAACCTGCGATCGGGAGAGAACGATTACGAGCTGACGCTGCGCCAAGGTGTGCCAGCGAAAGTTATCTTAAAAGGCTGTCATAAGCTGGAGAGCATCGCCGTGGATTTTGACGGCAATGGCGACCCTTATCAGGCGCAGTGGTGGCGCTGCGGTTCCCCGAATCCGAACCGGAAAAAAGGGCGTTTCCCGATCAATTACGTACTGGTACAGCCGCCCCGAGGCAAACCGGGACGTTCGGGAGCAACGCTCACGAACTCGGGAAACTCCGACGAATACTTCATCGAGCAACCGCAGAAAATCACCCTGGGAACCGATTCGCGGCAGCTTTTGCTTATTTCCGGCCGATACTATGACGCAGACGAGGGCAAAACCTCGTGCCTGCTTGGACCGGTCGGCGAGCAATTCGACTGCTGGCCTTCTCTCGAAACTGCAAGAGTTATGGAAGAAAGCTCCCATAAGCAAAAGAGCCTCTTCCGCAAAGTTGATGAATTCCTGAGCGGTCAGAACCTTCCCTAACGATGTCAGGCCGGGTTCAGAAGTAGAACCCGACAAGCGCAATCCACCGACAGAACGGACTCTCAATTTTCTTGACATTTGGGGCCTGGAGGCGGAATTTTGGTCGCATCGTTCTTTCTCCTTCGCCCCGATGAAATGCGCAGTCAGGAGGCAAAGATGAGTTCCAAGCGTTCTCCTCGCAGACAATTCCTGAAAAACGGCGCCGCGCTGGCCGGCTTGGCAGCCGGTGCAATTTCTTCCCCAGCCAAGAATCTCTTTGCCGCCGATACACCCGCGGCGGGCGCGGAAGCCTTGCACGCTTACGGCGAGCGTTCGCATTTCGAAAAGGACGCGCGTATCGGCAGCATCGCCATGTGGCCTATTGTGCCCGGTGCGCGGCGCGACTACGGGTTCCGCTCGCCGCTTCAGGATTCCATCGGGATCATTACCCCGGCGGCATTGCACTTCATCATCTCCCACGGCCACGAACCGCCGGACATCGATCCGCGCGAGCATCGCTTGATGATTCATGGGATGGTGGACCGGCCGTTGATCTTCTCGTTGGATGAGATCAAGCGTCTGCCTTCGGTCTCGCGGCTGCATTTCCTCGAATGCCACGGCAATAGCGCGACGTCTGGCCCTACCGGCGAGCCGCGAAAAGCTCCCAATGCCACAGTGCAGGAAACTCACGGCCTCACCAGTTGCAGCATCTGGACCGGCGTGCCGCTCTCGGTTTTACTGGGCCAAGTGGGCGTACAAAAAGGCGCGAGCTGGATCGTCGCCGAAGGCTCTGAAGAGGGCAAGCACTCGAAAAGCATTCCGCTTGAGAAAGCCATGGATGATTGCCTTGTCGTATACGGCCAGAATGGCGAGGCGCTACGGCCCGAGCAGGGTTATCCATTGCGCTTGCTGGTGCCGGGCTGGCAAGGCATCAACAACGTGAAGTGGGTCCGGCGGATTTACGTGGTCGACGAACCTTATATGGCCATGATGGAAAGCACGAAGTATCCCAGCCCGCGCCTGGACGGCAAGTCGCGCTGGTTCGAATCGGAGATGGGACCAAAATCGGTGATCACGCGGCCTTCCGGCGGACAGCAATTGTCCGCGCGCGGCTTCTATGAAATTACCGGGCTGGCGTGGTCTGGCGGCGGTGCCATTCGCCGCGTCGAAGTCTCCGCGGACGGCGGCCGAACGTGGAAAGACGCGCAGCTTCAACAGCCGATCGCGCCCAAAGCACACACGCGGTTTGGCCTGGCTTGGAGTTGGAATGGCGAGGAAGCAGTGCTCCAATCCCGCTGCACCGATGACAAAGGGCACGTTCAGCCGACCTTGAGCGACCTCGCCAAATTCTGGGGGGTCGGAATGGATTATTTCCAGCTGCCTCCTGCTACGGCAGATATGGGGAATTTCAATGGCATTCAGCCATGGAAGGTGAACCGCGATGGGAGCGTCAGCAATGCGCTACTTTAATTTCTGTTTGGCGCTCACGGTTTATAGCCTCGCGGCATGTGCTGCTGCATTCGCGCAAACGCCAAGCTACAGCAATGTGGGACGGACGCCTACCAAGGAAGAAATGCAGGCTTGGAACCAATCGATCGGACCGGAGGGCAAAGAGCTTCCGCCAGGAAGCGGCACCGCCAAGGAAGGCGAGAAGGTTTTTAGCGAAAAATGTGCCGTCTGCCACGGACCCGCCGGTGAAGGCAGCCAGCTCGCACCGCGCCTGGTGGGAGGCAGAGCGCCCCTCAATACTCCTACACCTTCACGGACTCTTGCCAATTACTGGCCCTTTGCCACCACGATATGGGACTACATCAACCGCGCCATGCCGCCGAAGCAACAGGGGTCGCTAAGCGCCAGCGACGTTTACGCTCTGACGGCATTCATTCTCAACCGCAATGAGATCATCCCCGAAACGCAGGTGATCGACGCTGCGAGCCTGCCCAAAGTCAAAATGCCCAACCGCGACGATTTCATTCCGCATGACCTTAAGGACATCCACGATCTGCGAGCACGCGGCTGCAGTGCGGGGCATTGCCCTTGAGCTGCGCGTATAAGGGCACGAGATAAATTACTGAGCGCCCAAAGCGTTCACGCCGGCCTGCGCACACTGTTCATCATGCCGCTCCAACGCTGACGCCGATCGAACCGACCACCTTGCTTCGGCCATAATTGGCAAGCCACGCTGCCAGCCTGTAGTGTGACCGAGGGTGATCGTCGGATCAGATTCGCAGGTCACCAGGGCTGACGGGAAACCGTTTAGTGACGCGCCCGGCGAGAATCTTTTCCGCCATTTCTCGCAGGAGAAATTGGCGTACAATCTGGCATCGCGGTTGATCCGGTGGGCTACCCGTCCGATGAAAGAGGGCAAGATGCAAAATTTTGCGGTTGTCAGCATCGCGCTGTTAGCGACGTTAATGTTCAGGCCGGTCGCATTCGCGCAGCAGGGAGCCGCCGGGCAAGCCAATGATGCAAAGCCTGCGAGGCCGGGTCTGGAAGTGCCGTTGGTTACGCCGGGCCCGGGGTGGAAGGCCTGTGCGCACTGCGAGAATGAGGCTTATGCGGCGCGCGACCGCGAGAAGGCGAACGTCGATAAGCGCCCGTTCGATGCGCACGACATATCCGGAGTTTGGAACGGCAATCCCAAGGACCTGACGGTCAATGGGATTCCGATGAATGTGGCGGCGGCCCCATCCTTTACTTCCTACGGACAGAAGTTATTCGAGGCTGACCAAAGTGACTCACCGCAATGGAATTCAAAGGATCCTGAGAATATTTGTGACCCTATGGGTTGGCCGCGGTTGATGACATTCAATTTCGGATTTGAATTCGCAACCTTGCCGAACCGTGTGTTGCAGTTTTTTGAGTGGGGTCATACCTGGCGCGACATCTGGACGGATGGGCGCAAACTTCCGCCGAATCCTCCGATTCCGCGATACATGGGATATGCCGTGGGCAGGTGGGAAGGAGATACTTTCGTTGTAGAGTCGAATGGCTACGATGACAGGTCCTGGATCGCTCCAACTCCGGTGCAGCGTTATGGAAACGGTAAACCGGGCGGCTTTCCGCATAGCGACGAAATGCGCATCGAGGAACGTTACAAGCGGGTCAACTACGGATTGCTTCAGGTGACTCTAACGATCACCGACTCCAAGGTGTATACGGCGCCTTGGACGACGACGGGGACGGTGACACTCATTCCGAATACGGAGATGGCGGAAAATTTCTGCGTGCCATCTGACAGTATTCGGTTTAACAACGAGAGTACGATACCCACGGTTCCGAAACAGTAGGGCTTGTCCTGGAATCTCTTAGTGGCAGGTGCGAAAAAGAGGAGGGGATCATGTCGCGAGCGATGCTCATCGTAGGGGTTCTGGCTGCTCTCATTCTGTTGCCGATTTTGGCCTCGCCGGTTCTGGCACATCACGGGAACGCCGCGTGGTCGGCAACCGAGGTGACGCTCAAGGGCACGGTTGTGGAATATCTTTGGAGAAATCCCCACGTTTTGCTCACTTGGACCACCAAGGACGATAGCGGCAAGACGGTGCAGTGGACGGGCGAAGTCGCCTCTCCAGAGTCGATGATGGCTGATGACGGATGGACGAAAGAGACGTTCAAGCCCGGCGACGAAATTGTTCTGACTCTTCGCCCCGCAAAGTCAGGCGTGCCCAACGGCGTAGTCGACCAGATCAAGAGAGCCGACGGCACGGTCGTAATGCGGTACTCGCGGCAAGCTGGTTCCGGAAATTATGCCGGCCAGTTGTCGAAGGAAGATCAGGAAAAGCGGGATAAAGCTGGCGCCGACGCCGACAAGCCAAAGAATTGAACTGGCATTCGCCAGCCGTCTTCGGACTTCTGCTCTTCCACTGCTGCGCCCAATCGCATGTATTGTTGGTGGGCCCGCTAGGATTTGAACCTAGGACCAACAGATTATGAGTCCGCTGCTCTAACCAGCTGAGCTACGGGCCCGCATATAATGCAACATCTTACCTGAGAAGACTTACTGCAAATATCCGGTTTCAGCTGAAATTTGGCTTTCGCGTCGGTGCTAGTTTTAGTGTCAGACCGAGTTTCCGGCAGAGCCGCCGCCAGCCGCTCCGCGGCAGCTAAAGTGTGCATCGATGACGAATCGGGGGAGGTGCGCTTCTCACCTCCCCGGTCATCTCGCTCCGGAAAGCTCTGCGCGCGCATTTACTGGAGTACGACGGTACCGTTGGTTACGTTTCCCGTGATGATGTAACCGTCAGTCAAGATAAGGGTAAATACGGCGGGGACGAGGTTGCCGTTGTCGACGGCGACCATTGTGAAGCCAACGGGCAACCCATCGTGGGAACCGGTGCCCAGAATGGTAATGGTTTCGCTGTTTTCATCGAAGGAGTACGTTGATGAGGTGAATGCGTTGGACTCGAAGTGCGTCCCCGAATTCTCATCAAATGATTGCACGTTGTCGTCTTGGGTATCGCTTGGGTTCTCACAAGAAGATTTCTTGTGGAAATGAACGTGGCGCATGTTGCCGGACTGTTCGTCATCTACCTCGCCGTCTCCGTCACCCTGGCGACAAACACCGGTGCGCAGGCTGTTGTCGATGGCGAGATCAGGAATTTCCTCATTCGAGAACCAACCGTATCGATTGCCACCGACGATCGACATCGAATCGGCATAGATCGTCTGATGCGTTATAGGAGTGTTGCTCCCGTGCGCGAAGATGTCAAAGTCGACGGCTAAGGTGCCCGCGCTGTCCCTAAACGTGTGCCGGAAAGTGTACCAGCCGGAAGTGCTAATCATGGTTGGCTGTCTGCACGTATTCGGCGTTGTGCTCGGGCTGGGGCACGGAAAATAGGGATTAGCGCCAGATCGAGTCGAATTGGTGCTGGTCTGGATTATGAAGCCAGTCGGTAGCGTGCCCACGTTGAAAACGAAATCCCTCAGAAAGGCGCCGGTGTTGTCATTGATCGCCGAGATCCAGTCGAAACGAACGTCGGCATGCATCGCGGCCCACGCCGTGTCGAGATAAATGTCCAATTGCGTGAAGTAGCCACCCGGCGGGAACATCGAGCCGTAGCCACCCCAATTTGTGTAAGGCCCATCGCAATTCTGCGTACAAGAGGTGAGGTCGGGTAGCCGCGCGTGCCAGTTGCCATCAGCGGACTGGATTCCATTCGCATACCCGCCCGCGCCATTCATGTAGCCGGATGGTTGGCGGACAATGGCGCGATCCCCGCCATTGAACCAGCCGTTGGTGTTGTGTTCGAATCCGTTGAAGAAGGGTCCGGGGGGAGCAGCCGCCTGGGTAAATGAACCCATCGCGACCAAAAGCGCCATCGCGGACAGGACTCTAATTAGTTTTTTCATATCGAGCCTTTCCTTTCAATAGATGACTATGACGCCGTTCACAACGCTTCCGATGAAGCTGTAACCGTCGGTCAAGTTGATTTGGAAAACTCCAGGAGCAACATCGCCGTAGTTCACGGCGAGCATTGTGAAGCTAACCGGCAGGCCATTGTGGAGGCCGGTGCCGACCATCGTCACTGCCTGGTTCTGGTCGGCAACCGTGTAGGTTGCTGAGGTGACTGAGGTGGATTGGAAGTGTGGACCCGAACCATCATCGTCCGCCTGCACATTGTCGTCCTCATTATCGTTTTGATCCGGACAAGACGACTTCTTATGGAAATGGAAGTGGCTCTTTCTGCTTGAGTTTTGGTCATCGGCCTCACCGTCGCCGTCGGCTTTGTCACAACCGGCTTCACCCGTAGGCACGTCGAGTTTGGTCGCAAACGCATCACCGGTGGAAGTATGCCACCCGTTGTACGTTGTATCGATAGGCGCCTGGAGTGGTGGGGAAATTCGTGGAGTCCGTTGACCCGCTTACGTAAACCTTTCCCGATCGGCTCAGTGCGATGCCATTGCCAAACTCGTCGATCGTACCGCCTAAGTACGTGGAGTAAACCAAAGCGCTTACCTGCGGAGTTGAACTTGGTTACGAAGGCATCACCGTACAATCCCTGCTGGACGACATCACCGTTTGCTGTATAGGCATCCGCGGTAACAGGAAAGTTCGGCGAGGTTGTGAAGCCGGTTACGTACGACTGACCAGCGGAATCGATGGCGATGGCATTACCTTGCTCATCTGCCGCACCGCCAAGTACGTTGAATATAGGAAGGCTTGCCGCTCGGGTTCAACTTTGTGACGAACGCTGTCTGCACCCCCACCGAGCGTCTTCTGGAATGCACTCGGGGTTGATGGGAAAATTCATGGAGCTCGCGCCCCCGGTTACGTACGCCTTGCCGGACCAATCTCGTTGCGATGGCTGCCGCCCGACATCGAAGCCACTCCCGCCCAAGTAGGTGGAATATACAACTCGCTGCCGTCCCCACTCAATTTCGTGACGAAGGCATTAGCCGTGCCTGGTTCATCGGCTGATGGCACCGGGTTCTTGGTGGGAAAGTCCGTGGAGTAGGTATATCCCGTGACGTATGGCCCGCCGTCCCGTCGACGGCAATGCCAGAGGCATCGTCTTCGTTCGCTACCACCCAGATACGTGGAATACATCAAAGCCGTACCGATGTTGTTCAACTTGGTGACAAACGCATGGTCGAAGCCTAAGCCGTTGTTCGTCTGTCTGGACGCCCGAGTTGTGGGGTAGTCGAGCGAACTCGTGAACCCTGTCACGTAGGCGTCCCCTCGGAATCGACGGCAATGCTGCTATAATAGTCCCATTCGTTTACCCTGAGCCCCCTAGGATGTGGAGTAGATGAGATCGCTTCCACTATTGCTCAGTTTCGTCACGAAAACGTCCTCGACGCCTTTGAGGCTGGTCTGGAAGGCGCCAGGGGTCGTGGGAAAATCCGGCGAGTCCGTTGTTCCCGTCACATATGCGTTACCGGCACAGTCGACTGTGATGCTCGCGACCAAATATTGGCTCGTCCGACTTACCGCCCAAGATATGTGGAGTAGACCAAGGCACTGCCGCTACTGTTAACTTGGTTACAAAGACATCGCCACTGCCGAAGGCAAACCCACCTGTCCCGTTATACATCCTTTCATAGGCGCCCGCGGTCGTGGGGAAGTCCGCCGAGTAGGTCATTGCCCGTCACGTAGGCTTGGCCCGCAGAGTCGACGGCGATGGCCTCTGCCCGCGTCTCGCCGTGCCTCCCAAGTAGGTGGAATACACGAGGCCGGGGTCCACGACGAGCGCGTGGCTCGCGTCGTAGGCTCCGACCGCGAACCCGTAGGTGGTTTTGGAACTTCCCCGGCCTTGGAGGGCAAAGCGGCTCGCAACCGGCACGCGTTTCCCGTCCATCAACTGATAGCTGGTGGGCATTGTGTCGGTAATGTTGCCGAGCGAAGTGTGGATGATCAGGTTTCCGGCGTTATCGATAGATAGCTTTTCGGCGCCGCGGTAGGCGAGACGAATGTCTCGCACATGAGCGCCTGGCCTGACAAGGAACTCGTAATTCAGCTGCCCGCCGTCACTGCGAAACAGAAGATCGATGCCCGGCCAGAGGTCCCGATAGACGATCTCGCCATAGGTCGGCAGGTCCGTGTGCCATCGGGACGGATCGTTCCCGATGATGTAATGGACCTTGCCGATCGCTTCTTTCCGGCCGGTGATGGCAGTCCGCGAATTGCCGTCGAGAAAAGCGAGCCGTAACACGAGCCCCTTGCTCTTCGCCGCGAAAGAGAAGACTGCCTCGCGCGTCGTGAAGTAAAAGCTCCTGCCGCCAGACTGCGCCGAGTAGCGGACGCGCGCGTCCATCTGACCCGTGTTGGGGACAAAGCTAAGCGGCAGTTTCGCGTAGGCCGCGCGCGTTATGGTCTGACCTTCATTGCCACGACCTGATATTGCCGGGGTTATCTCAGTCGACTGGAAATGCAATCCTGAATCGAACCGTCCCGCTGCCTCTTTCTCAAACCCGTGGAGATGAGCGACTGGAGGAGCAGCCAGAAGGCGCAGTGCCAAGAGCGCAATCACTATTGTGAGCGCAGGGATGACCCACATCGAGAGTGGTCGATCGCGATCCATTTTGTGCTTCCTTTCTACGTCAGACAGTACGTACCTTTTTCTGAATCAGGCACCCCAGACTCATTACGTCGTCACTGCATTACTTCGTGTAAGTTCCGCCCCTACCTATTTCGGGGCTTGAAAACACCGAAAATACACTTCGCCTCACGCGCTTCCCTCGAGGGTTCTGCTTGTCCGGCGCCTCAGACGCAGTCGCCCTCGAACGAAGAGGATGCCGGCGAACCGCGTTGTTGCAATCAGCGGAAAATCGACGAATGATTCTGCTTGAGGTGAGATCAGGTAAATACTGTGAATCTTCGGGGAAAGACGGGTAGAACACCGTAGGAGGATACTTTACGTATACGGAGAAATCTGAAGGAATCCCCTTAGATTTTCTAGCGTTCAAACGCCCTAGCGTTTGCTGGAGCGCAGATACGGATCTTTTTCATGCACCTCAAGAAAAGAACCCCTTTTTGCAAATTGCCTGCCGGTCCGCGAGCCCATCTCCTAAGCGGGCCAAAAAACAAACTCACTTGGATGATTTGCCGGTGTCAGTTCTGGTGTCAGTTGGTTTTTTTACTTCCTTCGCTCGCGCACGCGATGCTGCGGCGGTGATATCTCATAGGAGGTGGCGTAGACATTAGCGATTGTAGGCGTGCTGCGGTTCGGTGCGCGCTGGTACCGAATGACCTCGTGCGCATTAAGAGTCCGCTGCTCTAACCAGCTGAGCTACGGGCCGCGGGTTGCAAGTACGTGCTGAAGAGCACAGACACCCGCCTTCGTTGCACCTACCATGTTTCTACAGACAGCGAGATAGTGACGACAGGGACCACTACGGAGGTCCGGATTCAGTTTCACCTCTCGCCGTTCCAACAGAGCAGTCCTTAGAAAACGAAGTGCAAAAGTCGAACAAGGTAAGGGGATTCATTGCTTGAACGAAAATCAAAGCTTGAAAACTCTGATCGGCAGTTGAATTCCTTTCCGAAAGGTGAGAAATCATGAATGACAATGTGGAACCGGCGTACGAGACATCGGGCTTGATAACAGTAGCACTGGCAATCGTGGCCGTCGTTGGGATAGCGGGAGTTGGGATTCGCCTGGTATGACTACAATACCGTGGTCGCGAATCAGCAGGCATACAGCGCCCAAACGAAGACCGAACAGTTGGAGAATGCGCAGAAAATCGCCGCACTGGATAAGAGGCTCACGGACCAGGATGCCTCAAACACCGCCGCACAAAGCGACCTTGGCGTAGTGACCAGGCGGCTTCGCCTGACCGAGGGTGAGCTCCAGCAGGCCCGAACGGAAGCGGCAAAGACCCGCCAAGACAATCAACAGACGATCGCGAACCTCGACACCAACGTCAAGACCCAACTGGCCACCAAGGCCAGCACCGACGACCTGAATACGGTCAGCGGCACGGTGACCGTGGTGAAGAGCGACCTCGACAGCACCAAGAACGACCTGAAGATGGCGCGCAGCGAACTCGGCACCCTCATCGCGCGCAACCATGACGAAGTGGACGTGCTCCGCCGCTCGGGCGAGCGCGACTACGTCGAATTCACCATCACCGGCCGCAACAAGCCGCAAAGGATCGGCAACATCTCGGCGCAGTTGCGCTCCGTCGACATCAAGAAGAACAAGTTCACTGTCGCGTTGATGGTGGATGACCTCAGCACGGAAAAGAAAGACCGCACCGTGAACGAACCCATCGTGTTCTACGAAAACGGCTCTCACCAGGCTGACGAATTCGTCGTCAATTCGGTAAGTAAGGACAAGATCTCCGGCTACATCAGCATGCCGAAGAACCCCGGGCGCACCGCCGCGGCGGTGCCGGCGGGCAACTGAAGCTTTCTCCGTTCTTTAATTCCGACAAGGCGGTGGGATAGAACCCGCCGCCTTTTTTCTTTGCGCGCTTTGCGTGGCGTGCCACGACGGGCGCAAGCTAAACGGAGCGGTCACGCACCTGGCAAGGGTCGATGTCGCAGGTTTAGCCACTCATAAAATTGGAACCAACGTCTGGACTGGTCGCCGGAACAGATTTCCGGATGGCTGAAAATCCAGTATCCCGAGGACGAGAGTATACGCGTGAGCCCGCTACAGACACTTGGGCGAAACCTGTGGTAAGCGGGTAGGCGACCCGGAACGAAAGGCAACAAAGTTGGCCTGTACCAGCGTACAGATGATTCTTGAGCAATTTACGCGTCGCTTTCCGATGTACTGCCCACCCCTCCCGTAAAATGGATTAACGCGGCCCAAATGCTTGACTAGGGAGGACTGAATCCATGGCGAGCACATTGTCGGAAATCGAGGAGCAGGCGATTCAGGAAAAAGGATTGGCCGACGGGCCGTCTAACCCAATCGCACAACACGCTTATGAGGGTTTTGCCAAGAGGCAAAGCAGGTCGGGTCGTTCGTTCTTGGAGTGACTGCGGCCGGGGTTGTCCTGGTTCTTGCTTCAATTGTTGGTCTTTGGCTTCTCAGGTCGGTCAGGCGTTTGAACCGGCAAGTGGTGCACCTCAACCGTCAGACCGAGCAGCTCAACCGCCGCCTCCAGGGCGCAGAGCAACAAGTCAACGCTCTTGATCAGAAGGCTTCCCAGGCCCTCAGTGCCCAGGCAGCCGCGCTGCGCCCCGACCAAGGAAACGAGTCCCAGGCAACGTCGGCGGTACAAGCGCAAACGCCTTCTCGGTCAGAAGCAGCCGCGCAACACCCGGCCAATCAAGCCGCGCAGAAAGCAGAGGAATATCGCAAGCAGCGCGACGAGGAGCTTCAGAAGTTGCAACGGCTCCTCGGACAAATTGCCGAAACCCACCGTACCGCAGTTGGGCTGGTGACGACGCTCGGAGGGAAGTCTCTTCGGTTTGCTTCCGGCAAATCGGACATTGCGCCTGAATATCGAGGCACCCTGAATCGCATCGTAGGCGCCCTGATGACGCTCAAGGAGTATTCCATTAATGTTTACGGATACACGGATGATGTCGGCACAAGGGATTACAATCTGAAACTCTCAGCCCGCCGCGCCCGAGCTGTCCGGGATTCCCTAGTGAAGGCAGGGATCGATGCGAGCCTCATCAGCACGAAGGGTTTTGGCAAATCCAAACCGCTCGCTCGCGGCAGCAATCCCAAAGCGCGAGCAGCCAATAGCCGAGTGGAGATCGGCATTGTCGATTCGACTCTGCGATCCGGCGACCAGCCAATCTCCCAAAACTAAGGAGCAACCCGAGAATCAGGTTTTCGGGACCCTATTGTCAGTATGTGGTTATTTTCTGATAGTGAGGGCACAGGGGTGCCAGTTCCCGTCCTCGGCATGAGCGTCACAGAACCATTTCCCGCATTTCGGACAGTGCACCGTCGCCTCATAACTGCATCGCTCAGCATAACGGGAACATAAGTGCACCAGATTTGAATACTCCGCTTGTGTTTCTTCCGTTGCCGTGGAGGGCCTGGCGCGCTTAAAAACCGTTCCATACGCTTCGAAGTCTTCACGCGGCATATTCCCAAGAGCTTCATCCGCCAAAACCTTTGCGGAATCGGCGGAGGTAAGCTCGAAAGCCGCAGCCTTGGCGACGGCTAAATTTTCCTTTTCCAATCCAACTTGTGCATCCGAGGGAGGGGCCGGGTGAGCAGGGCTCTTCGGCTGTTCTGTCGCATGGTTGCTGCGAACCGATGGAGGCGTCGTCGCCAGCACACCGTCTCCATTTTCGCGTGAGGGTCCCACCTGGTTGCCATGACTTTCACAGAGGTAGATCGGAGCGGCCCCGCCATTTTCCCAGGAAATCATCAGTGCGGTTCCGTAATCGCATCCAAGCTGGTAATACGACGATAGACGCACGGCGGCCTTCCCCAGCAGGCGCCATTCCGCTCGGTTTGCGCAAGGCTGCTTTGCCACGTCGCAATTTTAACGAACTCCACAACCCAATTCCCTCGTCGCGACCGTCCTGTAACGGAACGTAAAACTGGCCCTCGGACCGGTTCTCTGGGCCAGAAAGACAGGCAAAGCTCAAACGCCGCAAAGAATGGTCAAACCTCCTCGTATAGATGGATGATTTGGCCCAAATTTCAACTCAAACCAGATGCTGGTGGGGTAGTGAGACGCGCCACATTCCGAAAATCCCTGCCAGTGACGCTACCCGGCCTGGCTAGGTGGAAGGATCACTTCCGAGTGCTCCGTGACTCGGGTTCAGACGCTAGAAGTCGTAAGTTACCGATCCACAATAGCGTTTCTTGCAGAACGTAGATCTGTGCTATTCGAGACACCTGCGATTTCTAGAATCATGTCAAAATCCCCTCCGATTCGACGCCTTGCAACAATTCCTGAGTGTCTAACCTTTCACAATTCAGCTTCGGAATGTGGCCGGGGCGCGAAAACCCAGCTGCCAAGCAGGCTGTTGATCAGGAGTCAACATCGCACTTGTTCTTGGTTCGGAAACGAGTGCAGCAGAGCCTAAGATGGGTTGGTGAGAATCGCCTTTCTGAAGCGTGATTGGAGCGACACGTAACCCTCCCGTCGTCGATAAGGCATCACATTACAAAGTGACAAAACTCTGGCACATTTCAGTTACGTTCATTCTCGTTTTGCCCGCCTTTGCCTCCCTCGCGCTTGCGCAAACGACGGCACCCTCGGTGCCCGGCGATCCCG
This sequence comes from uncultured Acidobacteriota bacterium, assembly GCA_963804535.1. Lineage (GTDB taxonomy): Bacteria > Acidobacteriota > Terriglobia > Acidiferrales > UBA7541 > Palsa-189. The sequence goes on along the minus strand of CAWDQT010000003.1, from coordinate 142,954 downwards.
CCGCGAGATCCAGCACTCAAGAAGTGCAGGGGCCTTCACCGCAGCAAAATCAGCCCCAGCAACCAAACAAGCCCCAGAGTCCCTTGCCTCCACTGCGAGGAAGCATTGTAAGCACTGTAACCGATGCGAACGACGACCCGGTGCTTGGTGCCACCGTTGTTCTCCAAGGCCCTATCGCCAGCGATCGCCGCACGGTAGCGACGACCAATAATGGGTTCTTTGAAATCCGGGATGTAGAGCCGGGAATCCCTTATCACGTCGCCATCAGCGCCACGGGATTTGCAGACTGGGCATCCCCCGTCTTCATCCTCGACCCGGGCCAGTACAAAATCTTGGACGTTAGCAAACTCCGGATTGAAGAGGTGCAGACGACCGTTACTGTGAGCCCCGAGAGTTCCGATGAGATCGCCATTCAGCAGGTCAAGATCGAGGAGAAGCAGCGCGGTTTTGGCATTATCCCCAATTTTTTCCAAGTGTATGGTCCCAATCTCGCGCCGCTTAGTGCGAAGCTTAAATTCAGTCTCGCCTTCAGATTCGCCACAGACCCATTTTCCGTGGCCAGGGTCGCCATTCTTGCCGGAGTCGGACAGGCGACGAAAACGCCCAATTACGTTCAGGGTGCGAAGGGCTTCAGCGAGCGGTTTAGTGCAAACTACGCCAACAGCTTCACGCAGATCATGATTGGCGGCGCTGTCCTGCCATCGCTTCTGCACCAGGATCCCCGCTACTTCTATCAGGGCACGGGTACAAAGAAGTCCCGTGCTATCCATGCAATCTCCAACTTATTGATCACCAAGGGAGACAACGGGCACTCACAGCCGAACTACTCAAGCCTCGGTGGCGATTTGGCCTCTGCCGCCATTTCAACCTTCTACTATCCCGAGTCGAATCGCGACGCGGGACTGTTCTTTCAGAATTTCGCCGTTAGCAGCGCCGCTCATATGGCCTTCCGCCTGTTGGAGGAGTTCGTTTTTCGTCCTCCGAGATGAAGCCCCTTTCGACCTTCCAAGGGGTGGTACATCGACTCCTACAGACCGGAGAATGGGCAGCGACGTGTCGGACGTGTGCCGAATACCTCCGGAGCCGCGAAACTACGCGGACATATTTGGGGGCTTTAGAATCCGCCGCGTTATGGAGCTGAGCTTTAACTAAGGATGTCTCCGATTCGGAATCACGAGTTTCGGAGCCGGACGTTCGTTCGATAAACGTTGTCACTCCGCCCGTTCGCAACCTCTTGATTTTTTAAGCCGCGATTACAAATGACTCGCCGCTCCAACAAGTGCTGTTTTCTGCACGTTGCGTGTGGGGTGCGGTGGCATTCAAATCGCACTGCATTCGGCGGACACTGTTGCTATGAGCGTGGATGAACGAACAAAGCAACTTTGATTAGGCCAGACCCAAGGCCCGCTTTGTGCGGAATATCCAGAATCGAAATGCCGCCCACCAAGAACGGAATAATCCGTATCTGGCCGCAGCCCGCCAATTCCGTTCTAAGACTTGGGCTACTGTGCCATATCCTAGTGTTTGCGAAGGGTCGCTTTCAATGCACTCCAAGGTCGGGTGAAGAATGTCCTCAAGGTTACCTGGCTTGCTCAGCCATCCACGACCGAAGAAGTGCTGCCTCGCCATATGCGTCACCACGCCGACAGCATTTGCATAGATCGCCACCTTTTGGTGTCCAAATTCAAAAGCGCGGTTTTGAGTCGCACGATAGCCCAACGTTTCAAATGCCTGAATGAATCCGCTGACAGTTTCGTCGAAGGGCACGTTAGCAGGCCAATAACAGAGCGGCGGAATGTTGATTGGCCACCACTTGCGCGAAGTATCACCCGCAGCCCAGGCGATGCATTGGTATGTGTCATCAAAGGGGCTCTTGGGGATCCATCTCACAGTCGTGAGACCGGGGAAAGCGGCTTCCATATCGGCCCGAACATCCTGGGCAGGACGAAAAACGGGCCGCACCTCTAGAGGAGACCTCTCTGTCGGCCCCAGTTCACCCAGGCAGCTATCATCCTATCCATCTTTCCGGCGTCCTCTCGCCTGATAGGATTTTCCTGTGTGAGATAACTGAGTGCCCAAAACCATTCTCTTCGGTTCTGAACTAAATCACGTAACAGCAGAGGAACAACATCCGGACCCATTCCCAAAATTGCCTGGTGACTCTGATGTGCGATCTTTTGTGTCGGAGACGATAGGTGCCTTGTCTCTGCATCCCACCTATCCGCTTGTTCACGAAACCTCTGCTCAAGAGCGACCTCAGGCGCGACGGCAAGGGCTTTTGACACCAATTCATCAATAAGTTCGAGCTTCGCTTGCTCAACGGTCCTGCTCTTACGTCTGAGCCATTCCGAGCGAGAAGGTTCGGGTTCGCCCCAGTCAACAGGTCTAATTTGCGGGCAGTACGAAACTGTCATTCGCGATCCTTTCTACTCTATGACAAATCGATGAGATTAGAATTTTTGAGGAACGATTTTACGCTCGATGCCTTGGTTTCCGCCCTCTGAAGAACCTTTTTCATCGTTTCTAGATCATCGGAATCCATCACGACGTAAAACTCTTTGTGTTCACCGGCTTCATGGTAAGTAATCCTCATTGTGTGTGAGACTGAACATCCCACAGGACGTTCCTCCGGCTTATCGAACACCGGTCTAATATCAGTAAAAATCATGGCATCGTGGAAAGTGTTGGGATACTCAAGCTCGAGCCTTCGAACCTTCGAAGCCAGAGCCACTTTCCTGATTGTTAGCAGGCGTTCTAACCTTCTCTCGAATTCGATTCTCTCCTGATCTGAAAGGGCCAACTCGGGATTACCACTTGCCTGCATCGCGCTAGTAAGGTTTGAGAGGTTCTCAGACAAAGGTGTCTCTTCGTCAGTTACAAGTACTGACAGCGAGAATAGAGACTCTTAAGATGCTATCGACATCTTGACGCTTCAGGGTTGGCACGAGTTGCGCGACCGCGGCCACCAGTCCCTTCAGCCGACCGCTGGTGGGCGCATTCTCCAAGGCCATTACCAAAGAGTTTAGATCCTCAGGTGACAACCTTTTGATCCTGGCGAACCCGGACCTATACGGCGCTGGTATAGTTGTGATCGAGACTGTCACCAAACTCTCCAAAATGCCTAATTTGGACCAGTACTCTAATACAAGTATAGGTTAGACGTGTAGCTTTCTTAAAATACTCGGAAGCCCGTAGCCAGAAGGTAAGTTTGGGGCAAGGTCTTACCGCCAAACGCAGCGACTGGCAAATTAGAAACCGGGGGAGATTTTGGGGCTGGCGGTGAGGCGCTGATAGAGCAGGAGCGCGGCGGGGAGAATGCGCGAATCCTGGCCGAGGTCGGCGGTCAACTGCAAACCGAGCGGCAGGCCGCTCACGGTGGGCATGGGGATCGATACTGCCGGGGTGCCCAGAGCCGTCCAAGGCGCGTTCATTCTGGGATCGCCTGTGGTGGATAAGCCGAGGGGCGCAGGACCGACGGCGGCGGGCGTGAGAATCACGGGCGTGGATTTGAAAATTTCCGCAAAGCGAGTTCTGCTCTCGGCGATGAGCCGCTTGGCTTCGTCGTATCGTTCCGTGGGAATCTTGAGCCCATTGCGAACCAAATTCGCAATGTTCTGATCGAGGCGGTCGCCGAACTGCTTCAAGCGCGCCTCGTGGACGCGCGCGCCTTCGTAAGATTCCAAGACATCGCCGGCTTCGACAAGTTTTTTCAGGTCACCGGCAATATCGATGGATTTGATGGTGATGCCGGAGCGACGCAGAAGCGCGATGGACTGGCGGAAGGCGTTGGCCATTTCCGGATCGCATTCGGGGATGGGTTCGGGCGCCGCGAACGGAAATTGCTCCGCGCCGGCCACGGGTTTTCCCATAGCTTTCCAAAGCGCAATCATGTCCGTGGGCGTGTGCGTATACAGGCCGAGAGTATCGAGGCTCTTGGCGAAGGGAAGCATGCCTTCGGTGGGCAAAAGATCGTAAGTGGGCTTGAATCCGGTGACGCCGCAAAAGGACGCCGGGCGGATCATCGAGCCGCGGGTCTGTTCGCCGATGGTGAAGGGCACCATGCCCGCGGCTACTGCCGCAGCGGAGCCGCTGGAGCTGCCTCCGGGGGTGTGGTCGAGATTGCGCGGGTTTCGCGTGGGGCCGGGAGTGCGGTAGGCGAAGGCGGTGGTCACCGTTTTGCCCAGCAGAATGGCTCCGCGGCTGCGCAGGTCGCGAATGATGGCGGCGTCCGCGGTGCCGACGCGGCCCTTGTAAAGCGGCGAGCCATATTCGGTGGCCATGCCCTTCGTCTCGACGATGTCTTTTACGCCGAAGGGAATTTCGGAAAGAGGGCCGTCGGCGGTGGGGCGTTCGGGCTGAACGACGACCCAGGCGTGGATGGAGGGGTCGAGTTCGCGGATGCGGTCGAGGCATTGCTGCAATCCGCGTTTGCGCGTGGCGCGATCGGCGGCGAGCCAGTCGGTGAAGGTTTCCAAGCGCGACGATTGTACGGGAGCGGCAGTGCCCCCGGCGGGGGATGCGGCAAATTGCGAAATGCCTGCCGCCGCACCGGCAGCGGCGCTGGTTTTGATGAAGTCGCGGCGGGAGTATTTCATTGCTTACGTCGCGTGGTCATTGGGCTTATCGCGCGCCGCGAAGCGTATGCCGAGGAGCCGAGGCTCGTCAAGGAGATCCCACCCTTGCAAAATCAGCAAGGGTGGGGCACCCGAAAAGGCAAGAAGCCGGCCTAAAGGCCGTTGATAAGGCGCACACCGCTACAACCGTAAAAAGCCTCAGGTGCCCCGCCAAAAAACCGCGGGACACCTGAGCTACAAGAACTCGTCTGCCGGAATGCGAAGGGTGGGCATCCGAAAAGGCAAGGAATGCCGGGCTAAAGCTTGGCGCTACAAAAACCAAAGCGAAAGCTTCGTTATCAAGTACCGGGGGATTTGGCGCGGCGGAGAAGTTCGTTGATGCGCTGGGCGTACTCTTCGGAGCGGTCGAGGACGAACAGGAGTTCGGGGGCGCGGCGGAGCTGGAGACGTTCGCTGAGCTCGTGGCGGACGAAGCCGGCGGCGGCGGCGAGGGCCTTGATGGTGTCCCTTTGTTCGTTCTCGGGGCCCATGACGCTGACGTAGACCTTGGCCTGCTTGAGGTCGGGCGTCATGCGCACTTCGGTGATGGTCGCGAAGACGGAGAGGCGCGGGTCTTTGAGTTCGCCGGCGAGCATGGCGCCGATTTCCTGGCGGATCTCTCCGGCGATGCGTTGGTGACGATGTCCAGCGACGGTCATATGGCAAAGACCAAAAGCAGATTCCTCGTCGCTGTCGCTCCTCGGAATGACAGCGTCTAACTTTGAGTCTGATCCTAATCCAAATCCCCAGGGCCGCTTACAAAAAGCGTAAGCGCACCCTGGGCTACAAAACTGCCGGCGATGCGTTCGTGACGATGTCCAGCGACGGTCATATGGCAAAGACCAAAAGCAGATTCCTCGTCGCTGTCGCTCCTCGGAATGACAGCGTCTAATTTTGAGTCTGATCCTAATCCAAATCCCCAGGGCCGCTTACAAGACGTAAGCGCACCCTGGGCTACAAAACTGCCGGCGATGCGTTCGTGACGATGTCCAGCGACGGTCATATGGCAAAGACCAAAAGCAGATTCCTCGTCGCTGTCGCTCCTCGGAATGACAGCGTCTAATTTTGAGTCTGATCCTAATCCAAATCCCCAGGGCCGCTTACAAGAGACGTAAGCGCACCCTGGGCTACAAAACTGCCGGCGATGCGTTCGTGGCGATGTCCAGCGACGGTCATATGGCTAGAGCATTTCCAGATTGTGGTCGACGAGGTCGCGGCCCAGCAAATTTTCCGCTTCCGCGAAGACGGCCTGCAAGGATTGCTCGAGGTGCGCGGCATCGTTCGAGAGAGTGACGACGCCAACCTGAGCGCGCTGCCAGGTGTCCTGGTGATCGAGTTCGGCTACGGCGACGTTGAAGCGGGCGCGGAGGCGGTCCTTCAGGCTGCGCAAGACCTGGCGTTTGTCTTTAAGGGAATGGGCGTCAGGGATAAAAATTTCGAGAGTCAGCAGACCGACAGGCATGACAGTTAGCTCAGTGATTACCGAAACATTGCGAAGCGAGATCCTTCGGCAACCAAATTCCACACCCGCTCAGGATGACAGGCCTAAACATTTGCTTGCAAACTTGGTGCGCGGCGAAATGTCACTTCTTTCCCATCCTTGTAAAACCACAAGGGTGGGGCACCCGAAAAACCAACTGCAGATCCCTCGCTTGCGCTCGTGATGACAAGCAAAAACGAAAAGCAGTTTCCTCGTCGCGTTCGGGATGACTTTCTTATGCAGCTAAAGCTCATCCTGTTGGTGACTTTCGCCGCCCGACAAACGTGACGATCACAGCTCGATCGTCAGGCGGTGGCTTCGGCGAGAATCTGCTTCTGCATGGCGAAGCATTCGAGCAGATCGCCGACTTTGATGTCGTTGAAGTTCGAAACTCCGACGCCGCATTCGAAACCGGAGCGAACTTCGTTGGCATCTTCCTTGAACCGGCGCAGCGAACTGACTCGGCCGGTGTAAACCACCACTCCTTCACGAACGACGCGCACTTCGGCATCGCGCTTGATGATGCCGTCGAGAACGTAACAGCCGGCGATCGTGCCGACGCCCTTGATGCGGAAAGCGTTGCGCACTTCGGCTCGGCCGAGATGCGTTTCCTTGTAGACGGGCTCGAGCAGGCCGGACATGGCCTTTTTGATCTCGTCGGTGACTTCGTAAATGATCGAGTGCAGGCGGATGTCGACGTTTTCGCGTTGAGCCAAGTCGGCAGCTTTGCGATCGGGGCGCACGTTGAAGGCGAAAATGATGGCGCCTGAAGCGGAAGCGAGCAGAACGTCGGTTTCGGTAACGGCGCCGACGCTGGCGTGAATGATCTTCAGCTTCACCTGATCGGTGGACTGCTTGGGAAGCAGCTCGCTGAGAACTTCGACGGAGCCCTGCACATCGGCCTTGACGACGATGGGCAATTCCTTGGTTTCGCCGCTCTTCAACTGCTCGTGCAATTGATCGAGAGTGATACGCCCGCCGGCGCTGCGGGCGAGCGAGGCTTCGCGCAACTTGGTTTGGCGATAATCGACGATGTGGCGAGCCTTGGCTTCGTCGGCCACCTGGAATTGATCGCCGGCTTCGGGAATACCTTGCAGGCCGAGGACTTCAACAGGCGTGGACGGCGCGGCCAGTTTGACCGGGCGGCCATGATCGTCAAACAGCGCGCGCACTTTGCCATACACGGCGCCGACAATGAAGACGTCGCCGGTATGCAAGGTGCCGTTCTGCACAAGAACAGTAGCAACCGGGCCGCGACCACGATCGACGCGGGATTCGAGAACCGTGCCGCTGGCGGGCGCAGACGGATTGGCGCGAAGCTCGCGCAGATCGGAAACGAGCAGGATCATCTCGAGGAGCTTATCGAGATTTTTCTTTTCGCGCGCGGAGACTTCGACGACTACGGTATCGCCGCCCCATTCTTCCGGCATCAAGCCGCGATCGGCAAGCTGGCGCTTAACGCGTTCAGGCTGGGCTTCCGGCTTATCAACCTTGTTGATGGCAACAATGATGGGCACGCTGGCGGCACGCGCGTGGTCGATGGCTTCGAGGGTTTGCGGCATCAGGCCGTCATCGGCGGCAACGACCAACACAACAAGATCCGTGACCTTCGCGCCACGAGCACGCATGCGCGTAAAGGCTTCGTGGCCGGGTGTATCGATGAAAACTATGCGGCGGCCGTCAATGGAAACGACCGATGCCCCGATGTGCTGGGTTATGCCTCCGGCTTCACCGGCGGCGACTTCGGTTTGGCGAATGGCGTCGAGCAAGCTGGTCTTGCCGTGGTCGACGTGACCCATGACCGTAACGACCGGCGACCGAGGCAGGAGATTTTCCTTCTTCTCCTCTTTGGCAACTTCCTGGACGACTTCTTCTTCGAAGGAGACGACGTTCACGACGCCGCTGAAAGCTTCGGCGAGGCTGGTTGCGGTGCCCACGTCCAGAGCCTGATTGATGGAGGCGAAAACGCCGCGGTCCAGGAGCTCTTTCAAAACTTCCTTGGCGCGCACGTCCAGCTTTTCCGCGAGGTCGCGGACGGTGATGCCTTCGGTGATGGTGATGTCGCGCGGAGGACGCGGCGGCTGCGCGACGGGCTCGATGCGCGTGGCCCGGCCCTGGGGTACGCCGGTGCGTGCGCGAACCGGGTGCAGCTTGCGTTCGCCCTCTTCGAAGCGCTTCTCCAGCGTGGGACGAGCGCGAGCCGCAGGCTTGCGTTCGTAAATTGGCTTGCCGGGCTCCGCCTTTGGCGGAGGCACGACGGGCATCGGCAACGACGGACCGCCAGGCCGCATGGGCCTTTGCCCAGGGCGAGGCGGCATACTGCCCGGCCGCATGGGAACTGATCCGGGGCGAGCACCGGGACGCATCGGGTAGCGGCCGCCGGGGGCTCCTACGCCGGGACGAGGTGCCGGAGCGCCCGAAGGGGCTCCGGAACGCGCGGCAATGCCGGGCGCGGAACCGGGAGCGCCGGGGCGAGGAGCGCCTGGGCGGGGAGCGACTGGACTTCCGGGTCCGCCAGGCGCTGTACCGGGACGCATGGGCGGCCGGGAAACGCCTTGCGGCGGAGCGCCTGGCGCGGCAGGACGCATCGGAGTCGGGGTTGCAGGCCGCGGCGCTGATCCGGGCGGTGCGGTCGCGGGCGATGGCTTCGGCGGCTGCGCTGCAGCAGGTGGTGCCGGCGCGGCCGGAACCGAGCCGGGAGCGGCAGGCGCAGCAGCCGGACGAACCGGCGTCGGCGCCGGAGCAGCGGGTTTCGCAACAGCAGGAGCCGCCGGAACGGGAGCCGGCTTAGGTGCCGCAGGCGCAGCGCCAACTGGAGCGGGCGCAGTGGCTGCAGGAGCAGGCGCCTTCGCTGCGGGCGCGGGAGCGGCTGGCGCCGCATGGACGCAGGCGAGCGGCTTTGGCGGCAGCTTCTTTGGCGACTTTGTCCGCTTGCGCTTTCGCTTCAGCGGCGGCCTCGTCGTCAGCTAGTTTGCGGAAATGGGCGCGTACTTTTTCGGCGGCGGCTACGTCGATCGAGCTCGAGTGGGTCTTCTTCTCGGTGACGCCAGCTTCGGGCAAATAGTCGATGATCGCTTTGGCCTTTACTTCCAGGTCACGCGCGAGCTCGTTGATGCGAATTTGGTTTGGTTCCGTCATTCCTGAGTTGATTTCTCTTTTCGCTCCACGTTTTCGTCTTCGGATGCGCCGGCTTCTTCGGAGACAGCCTCGACTGACTCCGCTTGAGTCTGCGGCGCAGCTTCCTGATTGACTTCGGTGTGCTGTTCGGCCGCAGCTGTCCAACTCCTCGGGCGCGGCCTCGGCGGGGGCTGCTTCCTCGACGGAGCCTTCTGATGAAGCCAACTGCTCGGCCTCGCCTGGCTGTTCCTCAAGCTCGGCGGGCTGAGCCCCTTCCACGGCTTGCTGTTCGATCGATTGGAAATGGGCGGCCACGGAAAGCTGGATTTTTTCCACCATCTTTTCGCCGATACCCGGAATGGCGGTCAACTGTTCGGGAGTCATATCGGCCAGCTTTTCTATGCTGCTGACGCCGTGAGCTTCGATTTTTTCGATGGTCTTCGGACCCACACCTTTCAATTCCGAAAGGGGCGTGCCGGGCGCGGTAAGCGCAGCCATCTGCGCTTCAATTTCCTGGCGCTTCTCTTCCTCGCTCTTGATATCGACATTCCAGCCGATCAGTTTGCTGGCGAGACGGACGTTCTGTCCTTTTTTGCCGATGGCCAGAGAAAGCTGAGTATCCTCCACGATGACTTCGAGGTGGTGGTTTTCCGAATCGACAATTTGCACGCGCGTAACCTTAGCCGGGCTCAAGGATTTTTGCGCGAAGGCCATGATATCTTCGGAATACGGAATAATATCGATTTTTTCGCCGCGCAATTCGCGGATGATGGATTGCACGCGCATGCCCTTCATTCCGACGCAGGCGCCTACAGGGTCGACGTCTTTATCCCGGCTCACCACGGCGATTTTGGTGCGCTCGCCGGCCTCGCGAGCCGCAGCGCGAATCTGCACGGTGCCATCGTAAATCTCCGGGACCTCCATTTCGAACAAGCGCTGCACCAACACCGGATCGGCGCGGGAGACGATTACTTGCGGGCCCTTGGCGGCGCGGTCCACGGCCCTGATGACAACACGCAGGCGATCACCCAGATTGTACGTTTCCAAGCGCGATTGCTCGCGCTTTGGCAGACGCGCTTCGGTGCGGCCCATATCGACGACAACGTCGGGACCTTCGAAACGCTTGACGATGCAGTTGACGAGCTCGCCGGCGCGCCCGTTGTATTCGTTGAAGATGGTGTCGCGCTCGGCCTCGCGCACCTTCTGCATGATGACTTGCTTGGCGGTCTGCGCGGCGATACGGCCCAGAACGGCGGTGGGCTTGGGAATCAGCAGTTCGCCGCCAACCTCGAGATGCGGATCGACCTTACGCGCATCGGAGAGCGTCATTTCGTTTTTGGGGTCGGCGATTTCGTCCACTACAGAGCGAACTGAATACACGTCGACCTGGCCGGTTTCCGGATTGAACTTGGCGCGGAGGTTCTCGTCAGTCTTGTAAAACTTCCGCGCGGCCACCACCATGGCGTCTTCAATAGCGGCCACGATGATATCCGGCTCGATATGCTTTTCCCGGCTGATCTGCTCAATCATTTGGTCCAGCAGATTCGCCATTCCGTTTTACTCCTACCACTCCACGACCAGATTCGCCTTGCGAATGCCGGCGAGAGGTAACTCAATGATGCGGCCTTTGACTTCCATCTTCACCAGGCCGTCGGCGTGCCCTGCCAAGCGTCCTTCGAAGAAGGTCGAATTCTCGACGGGTTGCACGGTCGAAATCCGAGCCAAGCGGCCGACAAATCTCTCGAAGTCAGCCGCCCTGGTCAGCTTGCGATCGAGACCCGGAGAGCTGACCTCCAGAATGTAGCGGGGCCCCGGAACGAGGTCCTCGACGTCGAGAAGCACGCCCAGTTGCTCGCTGACGGCCTGGCAATCGCTATGGCTGACGCCTTCCGGTTTATCGATGTAAACGCGCAAAAAGCGTTGCTTGCCGATTTTCCATTCGACGTCGACCACTTCGACTCCGGCCGTTCGGGCGGCGCGTTCGGCGGCGTCGCGTATGCGCTCCAACTCCATGGGCTGGCCGGCGGTCGCCTGAACGTTTTCTCCAACAAAAAAGTGGGCTCGCGCCCACTCGGATGTGCGACCGGCTTCGGACGAAGGTTCAGTATAGTGGCCGGGAACTACAAAAGCAAGGGACCGGCGGGAAGCCTCCGGCTTACTTTGATGCCCGACAGTAACGGATTAGCCAGCCTAAACGAAGGCATTCCCGAGCAATAGAACCGCAGCTTGCCAACTGCCGAAAAGTAATTTGCCGAGCAAGCTGCGGTCAGTTTAGGCCGTCGTAAGATCGGCCGTCGTAACCGCGATTCGTATTACGGCGTTGTCTTCTTGGGCGCGGTGGCAGGCTGAGTTCCGGCCGGAGCTGGCGTTTTCGGTTGTGCGGCTGGAGCGGCGGAACCGCGGAACCGGATGGCGCAGCAGCGCCCGCCTTTGCAGGATACGCCTGATCGTAGAGACGGATTATTTCCTGGGTGATATCGATCTGGCTGGACCCGTAGACGACCGGCGAACCCTGGGCCGATGTATCGAATACCGCGGTGTAGCCGTTTTCGCGGGCGTAGCGGTCGAGAACGTCGAGCATTTTTCGGCCAATATTGTCGATGATGTCGCTCTGGGCGGCGTTCAACGCTTCATTCAGGTCATCCTGCTTGCGCTGAAACTGGCGGGTCAAAAGCTCGCCCTGGCGCTGCAGCCGAGCCTGCTCATCCTCACTTAGGGTGCCGTGACTGTTGGCGATGCGATTCTGCAAATCTGTAATTTGCTTCTGCACATTCTGCAAGTCGTTCTGTTGCGCGGCGAACTGGCTCTGAAGCTGGGCGGACGCCTGTTTTCCTTCAATGGTGGTCACGATGGCCTGGCGCACGTTGAGAATGGCAATTTTCATCGGGCCCGAAGCAGCGGCGGCGCCGCCCGTCTGGGCCCAGGCGCCCGTGGCCGGCAGTAAGAGCAATGCCAGGGCGAGTGTCCGTAGATTTTTCGGCATTTGGTGAAATTTCATACTGTCTCCTTCACGAAATCACAAGTCGGGAATTATAGCGACCGCATTTTCCAGGCGTCAACTTAGTTGCGGATGAGATGCCGCACAAAGTGTCTTTTGTTGCATGGTCATGCGCATCGTTAGTGCGGCAGCGGAACCAACAAGACCTCATTATCCGCCGTATCGGCAACAACGGCCAAATTCGTTTGCGGATGAATATCGATTGCAAATTGGGTGGACGATGGCAGTGAGAACACCCCTCGAACCGTTTGGTCTATAAAGTCGACGACGCTCACGGTGCCACTCAGGTTATTTGCGGTCACCAGCGTGCCGCTTTCAAAATTATAAGCGATAGAACTGGGACCGATGCCTACCCGAATGCCCAACGTGGCAGACGTATTGGGATTCAGGGCGATCACCTGGTTGCTTGCCGCAGAGGTGACCAAAAAAGCGCCCGTTATGGGATCGAAGGCTACACCTTGAGGGAAACTGATCGAGCCAGTGAGACTCACTGTGTTCGTAGAAAGGTTCACGACACTGGCGGTGTTGCTGTTGCTATTTGCCACCACGGCCACGTGATCCTTTTGATCGATAGCCACGGCTGTGGGTCCTTGCTGAACGCCGATCGTCGTTGGCGTTTGCGCGGTTGTAGAGACGGGAAAGACGTCGACCAGACTGGCGCCATTCGCTGTGACCGTGGCTTTGCCCAAACCGAGATCAATGGCCACGCCCGCGGGGACGGGATCGACCGTGAAAGTTGTGGGCACAGCGTTATTGACGATATCCACGATGGAGACGTTGTTGCTGCCGGCATTGGCCGCGACCGCAAGACCGGCCTGTGGATACACAGCCACACCTTGAGGATTTGTTCCGACAGCAAGATCCGTCGCGCCGAAGACGCCCTGGCCGTGTAGCCGGTCGCCAAATTCACCATCGAAACGTGATTGCAGCCGGGCTCCGTTACTACCACTGCGCTATGGGCGGCATCGATGGCGACGCCCTGAGGCAGAGGGTTGGGGCAATCGCCGGTAACCAGGCTGACGGCCTGAATGACTTGCAGGGGAGCGGCATTCGATGCGCCTGCGGTTGTATCCGAGGCGTCCAGTGCGTAAATCCGCGGGCCACGCGCCGCGAGATAGCTGCCGGATAGGGTCGCAGTCATTTCCCTCAAGTTTGGCGGACCCAACCGAATGGGACCGTGAAACTGACGGAGAGGCATCCCCGTCGAGGCGTGGAACGGAGCCGGTAGTGAACGCTCCCTATGAGCATTATAGTCTGGTCGGGCGGTGATGGCGGCGGAGCCAAGGCTGGAATTGATCCTGACCTGAGAAGGTTTGCGCGAGCCCGCAGGAAAGCTGCTTTGAACGATCTGGGGCGCCGAGCGCAACGCTCCGCCGAGAGAAAAAAGGCTCACGGTGTTAGTCGCCTCTGATTGACGATGAACGCCGTATTGGCGGCTGGATCGATGGCGACATCGACCGGGAGAAGTGTCCGGTAGTGAAAGGCAGAGAACAACTGTCGGGGTCACCGGATCGACCAATGAATGCCTGGTTGCCGCGTGATTTACGATCACGCCGATATTCGTCAGTGGATTCATGGCGGCAGCCACGTTGTTTGCGCCTGAGGGAAGGCCATTGACCAACGCGGAGGTCTGATCGAGGATGTTGAAGACAAAGGCCGGCACGGCGTTCGTCGGATCGACGAGAAGCGCCTTCTGTGTCTCATCGTTGATGCTCACGCCACGAACGTTGGGATTAGTAGCGAGGGTGGCGACGGGAACGCGTACGCGGCGGTGCCGCCAGAACCTGAGGCGCATGATGCCTGGGGATATGTGAAGTTGGTGTTGGATACGCTTGTCGCCTGGAATATTCCATTGAGAGTGGAAGGGCTCGCACCGCTGATGAGAACCGGCTGGCCAGCCTGCAGGGCAGGCGTGGTGCTCACATTGGCCGTTACAACTCCGGCGCTGCAGCTCAGAGTAGTGATTTGATTTGTCGTCTGGCGTCCCAAATCCACGATGGAAAGGGAGCCAGTGCCTCCCGGTGTAGCCAAAGCCCAATTCAATTTCGCCGACACGGCAATATGCGGTTGCGGCCCATTATTGATATTCACAACATTTATGAGGATGGGCGCCGCGCCTGCCGCAGGCAGCGCGACGACACCCGTTGCTGCCTGAACCTGATTCATATCCAGAATCGCACCAGCATTTGAGCCGCCAGCTCCGGAGGAAGTCGAGAAGGCGACGAGGGCGCGCCCAGTGACCGGATTAATTCCGACCGCCTGAGGAGCCAAGGACAAGCGGATTGCCGTTTATATCCGCGGCATGAAAACTCAGCAGGGCGTGACGCAGGCTGGTGCCTGGCGGGACGCATGGCGCCGCTGAGGTCTACAACCGCGAGTGTAGAGTTCCCGCTGTTGGCGACGAGGGCGAGGTTGCGAAGATTATCGACAGCGACGCCACCGGTCCGGGAAGCTCTGTGCGCCAACGCCGGGCAAGTCGTTTCCGTACTGGTAAAGCAGCGCCCACAGCCTCCGTGCAGATGAAAGCCGGTAGCAGGCGACTGTGTGAGATCGATAAGAGCGATGTCGTGGCCCAGTCCGACTACAGTGATTTCATTCGACCTCATTAGTGACGACAGCGACACCTGTAGCCGTATTGATTGCGACGGATGTTGGCATTGTGCCCACCGGGACTGTAGGGGATGAACCTGGACGAGGGAGGAGAAGAAGCAGGTGGGCTGTACGGCTAGGTTGACGGCGGCCATGAATCCATTTGGCGAACCCATCCCGCAGGTGGAAGCTCCGGGGGTCGGGCAGGAAACAGTATTCGTAACGGTGATCGGATAAAGGCCGAGCGCTGACGTGGAAGGGGCGCTGAACTGCAATTGCCGGTCTGATAGAAACGTGGGAGTGACAGTTGCCCCGTTGAATCGGACACTCACCATAGGCGACCCGGTAAAACCTCCGGTTTGAGTTCCAGCGGCGGTGCCGAAATAGCCTCCGTCCAGAGTCACCGGGGTAGCTGGTTCCGGCCGGAATGCTGTCGGGCGTGGACGCCACGAGTGCGGGGCGCACAGGCGAAAGCACCAGTTGGCAAGCCGTTGCAGTTGAGCAATTTTGTGGCGAGCCACCCTCGCGCTCGACGGTGAACGTGAGCGTCACTGTGGTGGTGCCCGACGGAGGCAGCGTAGAAAGGACGGTATCCGGAAGAACTACGAGGAAAGTGGTGGAGGATAGCGTAAAGAGCGAGCCTGCGGGCAGAGGAGTGCCATTCACAAGCACGGCCGTCGTGCAGATAAAATTCGTCCCAGAGAGATAGACGTCCTGACTGGTGGCTCCTAGCGCTCCGGTTGTGGGGCTGAGGGTGGCTACGGTCGGGTCCGCGGCGGTGGCGATGGTCACGGTAGCGCTGGCGCTCTCCGTAGGATCGGCAGCGGAGGTTGCGGTGACCGTGGCAGTTCCCGCTGTGGACGGAGCCGTATAGAGACCCGTATTGGGATCGATGGTCCCGACGCCATTGACGCTCCAGGTGACGCCCTGGTTAGTGGTACCGGAAACAGACGCGGTGAAAGTGAACGTTTCGTTTGTTCCGATGGTACACGTTGGTTGCGAGAGTGCGACGCGGATGCCGGAATCAAGCGTGACCGTGGCGTTGGCGATGGCACTTGTACTCGTGACCTGAGCGGAGATCGTGATGTTAGGCGTGGCAGTAGCGGTTCCACCGACGCCATTGAGGGGAGGTCCGGGCGGCGTGGCAATTTGCACACCGAATTTGCCGTTGCTCAGAAGTCCGGAAGCTTGAATGATAAAAGATGAATTCCAGCCGGGCTGGGAATTGCCGCTGATGTTGATGGTGTTACCCGGCGCGAAGTTTGTCATGTCGAACCCGCTCTGAAGTTCAATCAAGGATCCGGTAGAGCCGGAATTCGGAAGGCTGGCATTAGCGGCAGCAAAAACTACCGGAACAGCCACTGCTGATGCTGCCACCGGCCGGGTGACAGGCGCCGTATAAAGTCCCGTGGAGCTAATGGGGCCAACGGTCGCGTTTCCGTTGGGAACGCCATTCACGCTCCATTGCACAGCATTGGTCGATCCTGTAGGGGTCGCGATGAACTGGAAGCTCGTCCCGAGCAGGACGGTCGCCGAAGTCGGCGAAAGGGCTATGGTAACCGAGGAACTGTTGCTCCCGCATCCTGCCATGACCAGGCCGATGACGAGCGCCAGGCAAAGCGATCCCAACCGCGCTTTCATGCTCTTGTCTCCAATGTACGTGGCCTCTCTTGCCCGGCCGGGGCGCGCTCGCAATTCATTCAGAAGGTCCGACTGACGGTAAAGCGGAAGGTTGAGAGGGGCTCGAAGAAGTTGATCCGCTGAGTATTCACCTGGAAATTCCTCAATTGCGGCAGGACCTGCGAATTCCAGATGCTGGGGCCTATCGAATTCTCAATCGCCGATAACTCGGTCGATTGGAAGTTCGTTAAGGGCGCGGCTATCTGCTGCTCGAGACGATCCAGGTTATAGGCCCAGTAGAGGCGGAAGGGCGCATTGATAATGGGCAACTGCACTACGAACTCGATGCCCGCAGAAGCGCGGGGCCTGAAATTGGTCCCGTGTTGAATGATCAGCGTATTGCTGACGGCCGAACTGGGGAAGAGCGTCGTGATATTGGAAAGACCCGTTGAGTTGAGCTGCAGCTGATTTTGCCGCAAAGCACCGACCACGCCAGCATCGAGGAAAAGGGAACTGCTTACCGGCCCAACGATGGGAATGCGATATTCGGCGTTCAAGACGCCCGAAGTGTCGCCTCCAGGAAACGAAGGCTCGAAAGTGATCACAGGGATGGCGGGCGTGCTGCGCAGCGTGGCATTGCCGGCAATGTCTAGGTGCGTTGGATCCTGAAACGCAAATGATGTGGAGGTCGCAATGGGGATGAAAGCAATGGGGGTGACGGTGCGGATATCGAACCCGCGCAGGTCTTGCTCGCCGCCGAGGAACAGCCGCTCGAAAGGAGGCGTGACACGACCGTTATAACCGGTGACGAAAGAGCCCACGAAATGGAAGGCCAGGACGTTGCGCTTATGGTAGGTCGGGTGGAAGTATTTCGCCTCCACGACATTCGAAATGGCCCGTACGTTGCCGCCCAGCCCCTCGAGTTTGAAGGAATAAAAGAGGGATTTTCCGCCCGTGGGATTCATCGGATTATTGACGGTGTTGTAGGTAATCGTAGGCATGATGTAACTGGAATCAATGCCCGAGAGCGCCGAAGGCCCGCCCAGCGATTGGAATTGCAGGACTTGAAAAAGATCGGTTGAGGCCGTACTGAAGGCGGTGATATTGGTATGAGAGTAGCCGTAGGTTAGTCCGAGGCGGGCAAAAGAAAATTTCCGCAAAGGATAACTGGCGAAGATCGGTGCCGCCGAGAGTGTTCTGGGTATAATCCTGTTCGATACTCGGATTGATTTGAATTTTCTGTCCCAACAGGATGGACTCCTGCTGCGACTGATTGAAATTGAAGCTCGAATAAGAAACGGTAAAGCCGGTAGCGATCGGGCGGTCGAACAAATAGGGCTCTGTAAAACCAAAGAGCGCGCTTTTCTGAATATTGCCAATCTGCCCGGATAGGGTAAGCGTTTCGCCCAAACCGAGGAAATTATTGGTCTGATAACTGAGGCCAATGAAGCTGCCCGCGAGCCCGCTTACGCCGCCGGTCAGGCTGATGGATTGTTTGCCCTTTTCTTTCAGCTTGAGCAAAATATCGACGGTGCCCTGCTTGGTATTGCGCTTAATATCCGCGTTCTCCGGTTTAACTTTCTCAAAGTAATCAAGCTGATTGAGGCGAAGAATACTCAGCTCCCAGGCGTGGTTATTGAAAATGTCGCCTTCGCTGAGCATGAGTTCGCGGCGGATAACCTTATCCCGGGTGGTGGTGTTCCCGGAAAAATCGATGCGGCGGACAAAATATTGCTTTTGTTCGTCAAAGTCGAGCGTCAGATCGATGATTTTGGTGTCGTCATGGACATCCGGAAGAGGGACGGCAGTGAAATCGATATAGCCGTAAACGCCGTAGAGTTTGTTGTAGTTTTCGATCGCTTTGCGAATCTGGCTGATATCGAAGATATCGCCCTGGTGCAGGGGAAAAATCGATTCCAGATATTCGCGCTTCAGTGAAAGGCCCTTCTCCGGATCGGCGCTGCGGATTACCAGGCGTCCCATGCGATATTGCTCGCCCTCTTCAATGGGGATGGTGATGTTCGTGGCTTTGCCATGCTGACGGCCGATGAGCGGAAGCGGCCCCAAGCCCTCACGATTCACGTCCACGGTCGTCAGGATAGGGCCCTGGGGTGCGACAACGACTTTGAAGTAGCCAGCGCTCTGATAAAGGTCGCGGACGCCGGCTTCCAGATCCATGTCGAGTTTGGAGCGATCGAAAGTCTTGTGCAATAAGGGCACATCGAAGAGCAACATGGGAATGGCGATCGGCCGCGAGTTGTGCATGGATCTTATAATCTTGCGATCGGAGAACGCGTGATTGCCCTGGAAGGTAATCAGCCCGACCTTGACCTTTGGCCCTTCGTCAATGGTGAAAACGAGCTTCACGGCGTTGGTGGAAGGGATTTTTTCGTAGGTCGGCTTTACCACCGCGAATTGATGGCCGTGCTCCGCTTCGAGATCCTTGATGGCCACTTCGGCCTTCTTAATCTTAGTAGGATCGAACTGACCCTCGACGGAGAGGCCTACCTTGCGATCCTTGAAACGATCGAGGATGTCTGATTCCGTTATGGACTTGATGCCATGGTACTCGATGCGGCGGATGATGGGGCGCTCGATCACGTAAAAGGTCACGATCTTGGCGTTGGGGTCGCCGGCTTTGTCCTGAACCTCGAGGCGAATGTCTTCAAAATATTGGGTATTCCAAAGGGCCTGGAAATCGCGCCGCAGCGCGTCTGCATTGTAAGGGTCGCCCGTCCTGCTGAAAATTCGGGCCTGCAAAGTTTCCGTGCGGATGCGGCGATTTCCGTCGAATCTGATTTCAGCGATTCTCGGAGCGGTTTGCTGTGGCGCAGGAGGAGGCACACTTACCTGTGGCTCAGGCGTGGGCGGAGTCACTGGCGCGCCGGGAGTGATCTGGGCTCGCAGTGGCAACCCTAGCGTGAGCAGGCAGAGAACGAGCCACAGCAACCTCGTAATGTTGACGCAAGGAAGCAGGCAGGAATTCTTATGTGCGGCCGTGGCAATTGTCAAGGCCGCTCCCCCCAAGCCAAAATTGTTTATTCTCCCGCCGGTCCCGCCAGGGACGGCTGCGGGCGTAGGATTCGCTAGTGGGTAACCGGGGTTGCTTCGACGACCGGCCGGAAGCCCAGGCCTTCTTCAGAGACGTGGATTTCCAACGTCGCCGGGCGCTGCAGGCCTCCCTGGATCAACGCTTCTGACAGCGGATCTTCCACGTACCGTTGCAATGCCCGTCGCAACGGCCGCGCCCCATAGCTGCGATCACCGCAGGTCTTGTCGAGAATCCACTGACGCGCTTCCGGAGTCAAGACAATTTGCACCTGTCGATGGATCAGGGTGTCGTTGATCTGGCCAACCAGAAGATCAATGATGCGCAAGAGATCGCTGTCGGTGAGGGGATTGAAGAGAATGATCTCATCCAGACGATTCAGGAATTCGGGATTGAAGACTCGCTTGACCTCACCCATGACCATTTCGTCCATCGATTTGCCGGCGCCCTCTTCCCCTAAGGACTGGAAACCCAGGGAGGAGCGCTTCTGCAAGTGACGCGCGCCAAGGTTGGAGGTCATGATCAAAATGGTGTTGCGGAAATCTACCGTGTTGCCCAGACCGTCGGTTAGCTGACCATCTTCGAAACACCTGCAGCAGGATGTTGTAAACGTCGGGATGGGCTTTTTCGATTTCGTCCAGCAGGATGACCGAGTAGGGCGTGCGCCGCACCCGTTCCGTGAGCTGGCCTCCCTCTTCGTAGCCTACGTAGCCTGGAGGCGCGCCGATCAGCTTCGATACGGAATGCTTTTCCATGTATTCGGACATATCGAAGCGAACGAGCGATTTCTCACTGCCGAAGAGAAACTCAGCCAGCCGGCGAGCCACTTCCGTCTTGCCCACGCCGGTGGGGCCGAGGAACAGGAAACATCCGACGGGGCGGCCGGGCGCTTTGAGGCCGGCACGGCTGCGGCGGATGGCGCGAGCCAGGGCGGTGATGGCCTTTTCCTGGCTGATGACGCGCTTGTGCAGTTCCAGTTCGATGCGCAGCAATTTTTGCTGCTCGTCTTCTTTAATCGAGGTGACCGCGACGCCCGTCCAGCGCGACACAACGTCCTCGATGTCTTCGCGCGCCACGATACCCGTGGTCGAATCATCCAGCTTCAAACGCTCGCGCAACTGGCGCAAATTATCTTTTTCTTTGCGTTCTTCTTCGGAATAGAAACGCGCCTTTTCAAACTCGTGGTTGGCAATGGCCGTTTCCATGCGATGAGTGATGAATTTCACGCGCTTCTGCATCTCGGCCACTTCGTCAGGAAGCGTGGCCTGGCGCAGCTTCACGCGCGCGCCGGCTTCATCGATCAGGTCGATGGCTTTGTCGGGAAGGAAACGGTCGGGAATGTAGCGGCTGGAAAGATAGACGGCATACTGGATCGCTTCATCGGTATAGCTGATGGCGTGAAACTTCTCGTAACGTTCGCGCACGCCCTGCAGCACGCGAATGGCTTCGTCTTCCGAGGGGCTATTAACCTTCACGGACTGGAAGCGGCGCTCGAGTGAACGATCTTTTTCGACGGACTTGCGGTATTCGCTGGGCGTGGTGGCGCCGATGCATTGGATTTCGCCGCGACTCAATGCAGGCTTCAGGATGTTTGCGGCATCGAGCGAGCCTTCCGCCGAACCTGCGCCAACGAGCGTGTGCAGCTCGTCGATAAAGACGATGGCGTTCTGGCTTTCCATCAGTTCCTTCATGATGGTCTTGAGGCGCTCTTCAAATTGTCCGCGATATTTCGTGCCAGCCACGATGAGCGAGAGATCGAGTGAAAGAATTCGCTTATCGGCGAGGAACGGAGGTACATCGCCGTCAGCGATGCATTGCGCGAGCCCTTCGACGATAGCCGTCTTGCCAACACCCGGCTCTCCGATGAGCACGGGGTTATTCTTTGTTCGGCGGCAGAGAATCTGGATGACGCGCTCGACTTCTTTTTCGCGGCCTACCAGCGGGTCAAGCTGTCCCTCGAGCGCCGCCTGGGTGAGATCGCGGCTGAACTCGGCGAGGAGCGAAGTCTCCTTCGGCCGATTCACCTGAACTTTTTCTCCGGCACTGCGCGCGAGCTCTTCGCGGAGAGACGATAGACGCAGGCCGCGCTCGGCCAGTATCTCCGCACCAAAACACTTTTCCTCGCGGAGAATTCCGAGCAGGAGGTGTTCCGTGCCCACGTGCTTATGGCCAAGACGCTCCGCCTCTTCGGCAGCGTAGTTGAGGATGCGCTTGCACTCCTGGCTCAAAGGCACTTCCACCGAGGTGGAGATGCGCTCGCGAATGGTAATGCGCGATTCGATCTCCTTGCGAATCGATTCGATGGAGCCGTGCGTGCGCAGAAAGCGATTGGCCAGCGCCTTGTCTTCACGCATCAGGCCGAGCAACAAATGCTCGGTTTCGATGTACGGACTTCCGTATTGACTGGCCTCGTAGCGCGCGAAAAAGATCACGCGGCGGGCCTTTTCCGTATAGCGTTCAAACACGGCTCAGCTCTTTTCTCCCTCGGGTACCGGTGAAGGGGCCTGTTGGTAAGCTGCGTCGGGCCGGAGAATGCCATGCTCCAACCGCAAAACGCGGCCACAGCGCTTGGCCAGAACAGGATTATGAGTCGCCAGGATAGAAGCCAGCAGGTGTTTCTGATGCAAGCGCTCGATCAAATCCATAATCGCGACAGCATTGAGTTCGTCGAGATCGCCGGTAGGTTCATCGGCGAGCAACACAGCCGGTTTAGTCACGAGCGCTCGCGCAATCGCCACTCGCTGTTGCTCCCCCCCCGACAGTTCGGCAGCTCTTTGCTGGGCCCGAGAAGCCAACCCCACTTCAGCAAGTGACTCGGTGGCTTGACGGAGCGCTTCGCCAAAGGCGACGCCGCGCATCAGCAAAGGCATCGCGACGTTCTCAGAAGCCGTAAAATCCGGAAGCAGATGATGCCGTTGCCAAACGAAGCCGATCCGCCTGTTCCTGAACTCCGCGAGCGAATCACTTGGCTGCGCCGCCAGCGCTTTCGCATTAAAGTATACTGTACCGCTTGTTGGAGTGTCCAGCGCAGCGAGCAAATGCAGCAGAGTACTTTTCCCCGAACCTGACGGCCCGACGATCGCGACCATTTCGCCTTGCCTGAGTGAGAGATCGATATCGTCCAGAACCGTTATGGCACTTGCTCCGGTTCCGTAAACTTTGCGAAGGGAGCGGGCTTCCAGCCAGATGCCGCCGGGAGTCAGCCCTTCCCAAGCGGCACTCTCATCGGAGGCCACACTTTCTTGCACCTGATTCACAGTTTCCTCGCTCGCGGGGTACCTGTACACTTTGTTTGATGCCAAATTCTGATTCAAGATTGCTCTCCAACCAAGTAAGCCAAAAGGCAGCCCTCTAATCCTCACAGTCTAAAATCTTTCCCCTTTTCGGCTATAAACTGCCGCCTAGCGATTTGTGATCTTGGGCGGGCCGCACCCTTCGCTCACAAACCGTTGGATTCGTGATAATTGCGACTAACTGGAGCGCTCCGATGTCTCTCCCTGGGGTGGCTTCCTTCATCCGCGACATAGCTATGGGAGCAAGCGAGACGCCAAAGTTCGCTGTAAATCGAGGGCGGAAGAAATCCGTAGCCGCAATCATTCATAACGCAGCAATTCCACGGGCTGGATGCGCGACGCAGAGCGAGCTGGTATCAGGGTGGACCCAATGCTGATGGCCAAGGCTGCGGCAGTAATCCATAACGCATCAGTGGGATTAGGCTGGAAAGGCACGAAGGGAACTGAATAGATCTGCGGGTCCAACGGAATCAGCCTATAGGTACCCGCGGCCCATGCCAGGGAATAGCCGGCAATGAGGCCCACGGCTGTTCCGAAAGCGCCGACAGTGATTCCTAACAACACAAAAATGCGGCGAATCTGCTGGCGTCGCGCGCCCATGGCCATCAGGACAGCGATATCACGCGCGCGGTCACTCACCGTCATCGCCAGAACCACCAGGATATTCAACCCTGCAACAAACGTTATCAAACCAATAAACAGAGCGGTGACCAATTTCTCCAGGCGAAGGGCGCGAAACAAGGCGCGATTTTCGTCCATCCATGTGGTGGCGGCGTAACCAGGCCCGGCCTCATGGGTGAGTTGAGCGGCCATTTCTTCCGCACGATCGACATCAGCGACGCGGAATTCGAGAACGCTGGCAACGTCGCCGACGCCAGCAAGGTTCTGCGCCGCATGCAGCGTGACAAAACCCCAGTTCGCATCGTAATCATAGAAGCCCGAATCAAAGATGCCGCTGATGCGAAACCGCTGGGACCGCGGGATCATTCCGAACGGCGTCATATGACCGGCCGGGCTGGTGAGCGTAACGTAATCGTTGGGCTGCAATTTCAAATCATCGGCGAGCATTTTGCCAACAATGATGGCCTGGAAGCCATTGGCATCCGGGGCAAAATCCGCGCTTCCGCTGACTACTCTCTGCAGCGCCTCGTTGCGTTTCGCTTCCAATGCGGGATCAATTCCCTTGACGACGACGCCATGAGCGCGCCCACCCGAAGATAGAAGCACAGTGATGTAGATGGCCGGCGCTGCCGCTTTCACGCCGGGAATCCGGCCGAGGCGCTCGGCAAGTTCGCTGTAATTACTGAGGGCTTCAGAGCCGGGACG
The DNA here is from genome assembly GCA_963804535.1 of uncultured Acidobacteriota bacterium. Lineage (GTDB taxonomy): Bacteria > Acidobacteriota > Terriglobia > Acidiferrales > UBA7541 > Palsa-189. The sequence continues at coordinate 118,869 of CAWDQT010000003.1, read as the reverse complement.
GGAAAGAGTTACGTGGGCAGTCACGCCGAGCAAGCGATCTTGCAGAGTGGTGCGAAAACCGCTGTTCATGGCCAGCGCGATCACCAGCGTGGCCACGCCTGATGCGACGCCCACAACCGCCAGTAAGGTAACGAGACGAAGCACCGCGGGTCTGTTTGGCGATCGGAGATATCGCCTTGCCAGAAGCCAGGCGAATCTCATTGGTTCGCGTCCGCCTGCGGACGCAGAAGCGGGAAAAGAATGACTTCTCGAATCGAATGCGAATTGGTAAGGAGCATGGTGAGCCGGTCAATACCGATGCCCATTCCAGCCGCAGGAGGCATACCGAAAGAGAGCGCGCGGATGTAATCGAGATCGACTTCACGCGGCACTTCTTCGCCGCCGCGTGCAACTTGTTCGCGAAAGCGACGCTCCTGCTCCTCAGGATCGTTTAATTCGGAAAAGGCATTGCCCAGCTCCATGCCTGCTACGAAAACCTCGAATCGCTCAACAAGCGAGGGGTCATCGGGGCGGCATTTCGATAAGGGAGAAATGTCGGTAGGAAAATCGTAAAGGATGGTTGGCTGAATCAGCTTCGGCTCGGCGAGGGTTTCAAAGAGCAGCCCTGTAACTTCACCGTCGGACATGGAACTGACATCAAGCAAGGGTGCCGGAGGCGTCTGCGGCGATCGTAAGGTTTCGTTCTGAAGCCATTCGTTGTAACGCGAGGCGACCGCGCGCGGTCCGCCGGGAGCAGCCAAATCCGCAACTGCCGGCGGAGGGCCCGCCTCGGCAGGCCAGTGTTGCGTAATTGCTTCGCGCATGGAAAGCCGCTGCCAGCGGCCAAAGTCGAGTTTGTACTCGCCAAAAGTAACTTGTGTTGAGCCGCAGACTCTTTGCGCTAAATGGGCGAACAGTTCCTCTGTGAGCGCCATAAGGTCGCGATAGTCGCTGTAGGCCTGATAGAACTCCAGCATGGTGAACTCGGGATTGTGTTCGCTGGAGACGCCTTCATTGCGAAAGTTGCGATTGATCTCGTAAACCCGCTCGAGTCCTCCCACCAGGAGGCGCTTCAGATACAACTCCGGGGCGATACGCAGGTAGAGATCGAGATCGAAGGTATTGTGATGCGTGATGAAAGGACGCGCAGTGGCCCCGCCGGCGATCATCTGCATCATCGGCGTTTCCACTTCGACGTAACCACGTGCATCGAAGAACGCGCGCAATCCGCGCAGAATTTCGGCGCGCCGAAGAAATGTCTCACGGACGCGGGAGTTAACAATCAGGTCAACGTAACGCTGCCGATGGCGCAGTTCGACGTCGGCCAGACCATGCCACTTTTCGGGCAGCGGGAGCAAAGCCTTGGAGAGCAATTGCAGGGAATCGACCCAGACCGTCAATTCGTTCGTTTTGGTGCGGAACAAATGACCGGAGATGCCGACGATGTCGCCCATATCCAGTAACTGAAAGAGACGAAAGGTGCGCTCTCCGACGGCATCGAGCTTCACGTAAATCTGGAGCCGGGCGCCATCGCCCTGAATATGGGCGAAACCCGCTTTCCCATGAAGGCGCAGCGTTAATATACGGCCGGCCGTGCGCACATTTACGCGCTGGCTTTCCAGTGTCGCGGCGTCGCTCTGGCCGTGAGCGGCAATGATCTGCGCCGGCGTGGAAGTCTGCTCGAATTTATGAGGGTAGGGCTCGTCGCCAAGCGCTTTGATTTCGGCGAGCTTTTTCTTGCGCTGGAGGTACTGGTCGAGAGGTTCGAAGGGCAAAGAAGCTTTCCGTTTGTGCTTCCCTTGCAGTATACCGATGCGTTTCTCGGAGCGTCAAGAAAACGCTTGCCTTAGTAACGTGTGATATCATCGCATTTCCCGGAGGAGGTGCGTTTGGAAGATGCGATCACCAATCGCGGGCTCCGCCGCACGGACAGCGTGCAAGAAGATTGGGTTGCCTGGCTACCAGAGGAGAAGGACCGCCTTTTTGACGCTATCCTGAGCGAACTCGAAATTTCCTACGGAATCCTGAGCGTCACCCTTGATGACGGCTTCACCTTATGCCATTTGGGGAAGCTTTCACCTGCACGCGAACAGGCTCGCATGTTCGCAGAACTATTTGAGCGCATGGCGGGCCGGTTGCGAGGGACTTTGCGTTCCCTATATGAACATAGCCGGCAGTTCGGCACGTTTCCCAATACGGCGCCTTTGCGTCCCCGGTTCTTCCGGAGTGAACGCGCCCAGCAGGTATCGCGATCGAATAATCTGCTGGCTTTGGTTCGATTTCGAGCCCGCACACGTTTTTTTCGCAAGCTCGGCGCTTTGGAAGAAATCGTCGCCGGCCTGCAGCGAGAAGCTCGAGAGACAGCGCGAGACATCACCGAGGGCATCGCCGTCTCCTGGCGGAAACACTGGACGCGCTTGGAAATTCTTGACTATGACCTGAACACCAGCTTTCGCGAAACGACCATTATATTGAAGTCTTTTCTTTGTGTGCTCCCCATTGAAGAGATACCGGCGTTCCGGCAGAGGGTGGCGTCGCTCACTCCCAAGCCGTCGTTGAACCAAAATCGGCGTGCTGCGCAAGTGCTTGCCAAAATGGAACCAGCCTGCCGTAAAGCGGCGGCACAAGGAGCCACGGAACAATCTGCTCCTCCCCAGAACTCACCTGGCAGCCAAGAACGCCCGGCCGTGTTAGATAATAATAAGTAGTGTAGGTAGACAACCTTGGGGGGCAGGGATGGCATCGATAGTACCTGATGCGTCCCGACGGGACCGGTGGCCCGAACGAGACCAACTGAAGTCCGCGAGCTAAGCGAAGCGGAGGCCATCCAACGGGCACAGCAGGGCGACGCCGAGGCTTTTGAGCGCATCTACAGATTGCATAATCGGCGCGTGTACGCGCTCTGCCTTAGGATGGTAGGAAACACGGCGGAAGCGGAAGATCTTACGCAGGAAGCTTTCTTGCAGCTTTTTCGTAAGATTGGAACGTTTCGGGGTGAGTCGGCGTTTTCGACTTGGCTGCATCGCCTGGCTGTAAACGTGGTGTTGATGCGTCTTCGCAAGAAGACCCTTGCGGAGACCTCGCTCGATGAAACGACCGAGCCGGACGAGGACGCCGGGGGACCGCGCAAAGATATCGGAGGACCTGATCTCCGGCTCTCAGGATCCGTAGACCGGGTAAATCTTGAACGTGCTGTCGAGCGACTTCCACCAGGCTACCGCTCCATATTCGTGCTCCACGACGTTCAGGGCTACGAACACAACGAGATCGCGCTGATCATGAATTGCTCGATCGGCAATTCGAAGTCACAGCTGCATAAGGCGCGCATGCGATTGCGGGAGTTGTTGCAAGAGGCTGAACGCAGTCGCGCACGCGAAGAGCGCCAAGCTGCCAAGGGCAGCTCAGGCGGCGGTCATTGAAAGTAAAAAGGATAAGTAAGAAACGCAAACAGGTCGCGACGCGGAAGGATATCCCCATGAGCCCAATCCAATGCGCGCAATTCGAACGGATGCTGGAAAACCAGCCGGACGGTCCGTTTTCCGCTGGGGCGGCCGAGCATTTACAGGGCTGCATTGATTGCCGAATTCTCTGGAACGATATGGAGGCCATACGCGCAGCGGGATTGGAATGGGGCAAGGAGGAAGTCGAGCCACCTGAGTACCTGTGGAACTCGCTGCGGCGACAATTGGAATCGGAAGGATTGATACGAGAAAGGTCCACGCAGCGTGGCTGGTTCTCAGCCTGGTTCGGGGCGACGCCACGATGGACTCTGGCCGGGGCCTCTGTTTCTTTACTGCTCATTGCAGCGATGATGGCGGGCTATCAGATGAGTGAACCAAAGTCGGCGGCCGTTCTCCCCTTGCGGTTGAGCATTTCCGGTGCGACTCCCAAGTTAGTGGCGGCTGATCTGGGTAAAACACTCGACGGCGATGTGAAGCGAGTATTTGATTCGCTGCCCGAAGGCAATCCTGTACTAGCGAGCTCGTTGCGTGAAAACCTGGGTATCGTGGATAATCTAATCGCTGACTGTGAAAAATCGGTGCGCGAGCAGCCCGATGACGCCATGGCCCGCGATTACTTGTACGGGGCCTATGAACAAAAGGCCGTCTTGCTCGCGACGGCCACGGATCGTAGCGCTTTGGAGGGTCAATGAAAGGCCGGGCAGGTTCGGCAGTATATTTCCGGGTTAGCGGTACGATTCTGATCGCGCTGTTTGTCGTCAGCTCGGCCGGCGCGCAAGCGCGGCGCTTCGAACGGCATTTTACCGTTCAGGGCAAGCCGGTGATCACCGTTCAAAATGCCACGGGACGGATCCAGGTAAAGGCCTGGGACAAGCAAGAGGTTCTCATCGCCGGTGAGAAAGCGAGCACGAGCGTTGCGGTCGATACGGAACAGGTTGGCAATCGCATCGAGGTCGCTACGCGCGTGATTTCGAGCAATGCAAATCCGGATGCGCTCCGCGCCGACTACGATATCAGCGTGCCTGTAGAGTCGGAACTTCAGGTTCGCAGCGACTCTGGAAACGTGACGGTAGACAGTGTGCATGGCGACATGTCTTTCGACACGGTGGCTGCCGACCTGGCGCTGCAAGACGTGGAAGGTTATCTGATGGTGAAGAGCATCGGCGGATCGACCGTTTGCCTGCGTTGCGCGGGCCGGTTCGACGCCACATCCATTAGCGGCAATTTCCAATTGCTGCAGCCCACCATGGACAATGTGCGCGTACAAACTTCTTCCGGAAATATCCTCTTCGACGGCGGCTTCATGAATCGCGGGATTTATGTTTTGAAGAATTACAGCGGCACGATTGAAGTACGATTTTCGAGCAGCGACTCCTTTGACGTCAGGGCCACTTCCCTGTATGGAAACGTGATCAACCAGGCGCCGGTAGTTCCGGACCGCCACAATATGCCCGCGCCACGCAGCAGTCTGGCGAAAAGCCTGTTTGGAACAATGAACGACGGGCGGGCCAAAGTAGAGCTTTCTTCCTTTAACGGCACGATCAAAATCTCCAAGCGAGAGTAACATCGCGCCGGTGTTGCACCCCTCCGCTCCACAATCCAACCCAAACCCGGGGCACCGGTCTGATCAGCCCTTGGTGTGCCTAGTCGGATTCATGGGTTCCGGCAAAACCACGGTAGGAGTTCTCCTCGCGCGCCAACTCGCGTGGCGGTTCGAGGACCTGGACGCGCGTATCGAGCAGTCCGCCGGCCTTACTATTTCCAGCATTTTCGATCGCCGCGGAGAAGCCGCCTTCCGCGAGATCGAACGGGAACAATTGGAGAAGACTTTGGGCCGGCTGGCCGAGTCAGGAGATACCATGGTGCTTGCTTTGGGCGGCGGCACCTATGCGCAACCCGGAATCGTAGAAAGACTTCGAGCGTTTGGCGCAGTGGTCATGTGGCTGGATTGCCCGGTGGACCTGCTGCTCGCGCGCTGTGCCACCATGAATAATCGCCCTCTTTTCCGCGATGAAGTGAGCTTTCGAAACCTGCTTGCGGAGCGGTTGCCCTTTTATGAGCAAGCCGATTATCGCGTTCCCGGCGATGACGATCCGGCCAACGTGGTAGCACGGATCCTCGCGCTGCCGCCATTCGCTAAACGTCTCACAAACTTGGGTGCGGGACTTTCTCCACAACAGGTGAAACGATGAAAGCTCGCCTTCCGGTGTGGTACGCCCCATTGGGGCTCGTGACTTTGCTCTTGAGTGCTGGAGCGAACTATGGGCTCGCTTATCCGCGGCCGGCGGCCAATTCCGCGTTCACACCAGATAAGGGAAAGTTCCGCATTCTCCAGCAGGGCAATGAGGTCGGCACGGAGGAATTTGATCTGCAGCCCTCCGGAAATGCGTGGGTCATGAACGACCAGACGGTCATCCGCGTTCCGGGCAGCGCGGAAACGCGCACATCGGGACAATTGAGAATTTCGGCAGATGGTACGCCGCAGCATTACACCTGGAACTCGCAAGGAGACAAGAAAGCTTCGGGCACAGTGGAATTCGACAACGGCACGGCGAAGACATCCATCAACATTTCCGGGGCGAAAGGGCCGGCGCAGCAAGATTTCAAATTCAGTTCTCCCCGGCTGGTGGTACTGGACAATAACCTCTACGAGCAATATGCCGTTCTGGGGGGAATGTACGATTGGAACGCCAAGGGCGCGCAGAGCTTTCCCGTCCTCATCCCGCAAGACGCAACTCCAGGGAATATCGATGTGGAATCTCTGGGTACGAGGAATGTCGAAGGCGCAGGCCTGCAAGTCTTGCGCGTGCATTCAACCGATCTCGAGATTCAGCTTTTCTTTGACGCGAAGCTCCGCCTTGTCCGCCTGGAGGTTCCCATGGCGCAAGTAGTAGTCGTTCGGCCGTAAGCTTATCCCTCGCGCTCTCAAGAATCGTCTCAAATAAAAAAGGCCGCTGAGAGCGGCCCTCGATTGCCATTTCCTGAGAGTCATCGCAAATCAAGGATGCAGACGGAAGGCGAGCGTGACTGTACTAACTACGCCCACGGGACGCCCATCAACCAGAACCGGCGCATAGCGCCAGTGCTCCACCGCGCGTATGGCAGCGCGGGCCAGAACCGGCGGGCCGGAAAGAGGAGTTATGTCGCCTATCGTTCCGTCCTCACTTACCAAAATACGCAAAGTGACGTCGCCCTCAATCCCTGCAAGGCGCGCCACGTCTGGATATTCCGGCGCGATCGAGTGAATGAGGCGCCTCTGCTGGTCCGCGGGTTCGATCCGGATGGCTCCCCAAACGAATGCATCGAAGAAGCGTCCTAATTCGCTTATTTCAATCAAGTCGGTCATGGCAGAAATTTCCTGCTGGTCGTCGGGACGGCGAGGCAAGCCGCTTGAAGAAAGGCTTGCATCCGGCGGCAGAAATCCCCGGCGCAGCCGATGCCAATCGGGCCGCATTGCCGATTTCGACTCGTCCACCGGCTGTATCCGCCCATACGCCGCCATCGATTTTCTTGGCGACGATGTCGCCGCCAGCACTCGTAAATTGAGCCGACCCGAAAATGTGACCGACGTGAATGTCACCGCCTCCGGTGCGCAGGATCGCAGGCCCATGCACGTCATCGGCGGAGATTTGGCCGCCCCCTGTCGAAGCGCGAAGGCCACCGGCAATATTTCCAACGCAAATGTTGCCGCCCGCCGTTTCGAATCGCGCGACGAATGGCACATGTTCGAAAGCCTTAACGGGAACGCTGCTGCCTATATTGCCGGCGCGGATTTCGCCGCCTCCGCTGGAAAACGCGACGATGCCATCAACGTCCTGAGTGACGATGTTGCCGGACTCAACGGCAACATTGAGGTCGTAGTGGTGAGGCACGTGAATCTGGAGAATCAGATCGCCGCGGCAACCATGTTCTCGCGGCGTTTGATCGACCAGCATGACACCGCGAGCTGTGTTTCGAGCCATTAGCACAAAATTTTGCAAGGAATCCCGAGTGACGCGACCGGCGCTGGGATCGAATTGCGCAACGTAGCTCACAGAATCCGACGCATCCGTAAAGATCTGCACATTAACGCAGCCAGCTTTGACGATGAGTTGAAGGCCAGCCCGTGTGGGGATTACGCCTTGGTGGGCGTTCGAAGCGCCTTGCGCTACGTCAGGTGAAGAGAGTCCGGAGGTAGCCGCGGGTTGATCCGCGCTTACAGGCGAGCACGCAAAAGCGATCATCGCCACAAACGCCAGAGCCCAGTACATGCGGATCACCGGGGGCCAGGTTGCGAGTTTGGAGAGGCTCACGGATGACGGCCCCCTGACGGAACCGAGTCTTCATCCATGGACGTGAGTTGCCCGAGCGCGTCGGCGCTGCGCGAGCGGATGTAGCTATTGGAGTCGTTATTCATGCGGTCGCGCAGAATGCCCACGGCACGATTATCGAGCGGCACGCGAGAGAATTCGCGGCTTCTCATGCGCTCGAGCAGCGAATTCAAAGCCTGAATGCGCACACCGGAATTATCGTCATCGGAGAGCGCTCCAAGAATGGCGCTCTGCACGTCCGCCGCTGAACCAACATCACGAAGCGCCTCAATCGCCCTCAAACGCACAGCCGGATTGGGATCATGCCGGAGAGCTTCGCTCATCGCTTCACGGACTTGAGGATCGTCAGCCGCGGGCCGTAGCGCATCGATGGACTGGAGCCGTACGCCGTCGTCAAATTGGCCGCCGTGTCCGATCACGTAAGCCAAGACGCGCCGGATATCTGCATCATCGGACGTTCCCTGGACGACGCGCGGCTGCGGCGAGCGCACTTGCAGTTCGACTTTGGGGGCAAGCGAACCGCTCTGCGGCTCCAGGCGAACGCCGTCGCGACCGATTGTCTCGAGCTCCTGCTCGGTGATTGGCGCCGGCGCGGAGACAGTGATCACCGGATTTCCAACTGGCAGAGCGACCTGACGGTACAATTCGCGAGCCGCGGTACCAGCAAGGGCTCCGACCAGCAGCAGGGCGGCTGCACTCCAACCTGGACGAAACACAATTGTCTGGCGAAAGCGCCCAACCAGCGCCATGGAGCCAACGAAGTCCATGACCGCTTCGGTTGTGCGGCCGCATCGTCCAGAGTCTCGAAAAGTTCACTGCGGCAACGCGCCAGCAGCAGATCGGAGCGATCGAGTGTATCTGCAGGCTGCACACGCACAGCAAGCGTCTTACGGAAACCAATTTCACGCGAAAGAATAGCGGCACAATTCGCGCACTTTTGCGCATGCGCCTCAACCGCGGCGGAATCTTCCTGGTTCAGTTCACCCGCCGCGTAGAGAATCGCGCGATCCTCGTAATTCGAGCAATTTAGCTCTTCCACCATGACCGCTTACCTCAACCCCTCGAGCTGCGTGCGCAGTTTGCGTGTGGCACGGAAGAGTGAATTCTTTACTGTCTCTTCGGTTGTGCCCAGCGCCTCACCGATATCGCGCAGCTTCATACCCTGGTAGTGCCTCATCTCAAAAACCATGCGCTCGCGTGGCGAGAGCGCCTGGAGCGCAGATTGGACTTTGCGCCCGATTTCATGGCCCAAAACCTCGCGTTCCGGATCCGAATGGGTCCCGGTCCCTTGTTGGCGATCGAAAAAATCGCCGTCGTGGCGCTCCTCAAACGAGACCGGCCGCAGAACGGGCGGCTGATCTTCCGGATGGCTGCGGCGGCGGCGCAAATGGTCGAGGCAAATGTTCGTAACGATCCGATAGATCCAGGTATAAAAGGCGCATTCGAAGCGGAAGCTGCGCAGATTGCGGTAGATTTTCAGGAAAGCCTCTTGGTAGACGTCGCGGGCATCTTCGGCGCTGCCCAGCACGTTTAGCGCGAGCCGCAAAACCTGACGATCATAACGCTGCACCAACAGTTCGAAAGCAGAGCGATCTCCTGCTTGGGCGCGCTCAATAAGTGTGCGGTCGTCCGCGGCCGAAAGTGTCGGGCGAGACTGCAGACGCAAGCGGCGCGACAGCAGCTGTCGCGGAATTCGTTAACGTTTCCAATTCGGGTGATCCCTGCATCATTTCGGGCTGCATAACTTGAAATCGATGCAAACTCTCGAACTAGCGGCAAGCCGAACCGGTGCCGCGAAACAGCTTTCAAGCGCCACTAACTTAGACGCGGGAATCAGTGCAAAACGTAAGCATGCGCTTCTTATTGAATCGAAAGCATTTATTTCGCTTAGCGAGCATTGTGATATAACGCGAAGCGTGACCGCCCTTTCAAGCCTCCGCCACCGGCATGCGGAACACCCGCGCGCAGGAGGCGTAAGCTGACTCGTGCTGCCGCTTATCGCTGCCACCTATTTTATGGTAGCAGGCGGACCTTATGGCCTCGAGGACCTGATCGGCAAGGCCGGTTACCGCGCCACACTGATCATTTTACTGCTCACTCCTTTGCTGTGGAGCATACCCACTGCCTTGATGGTCAGCGAGCTAGCCGCAGCCCTGCCTTGCGAAGGCGGCTTCTACGTCTGGGTCCGCCGGGGCATGGGGCGCTTCTGGGGATTTCAGGAAACCTGGCTCACGCTTGCGGGCAGCGTCTTTGAGATGGCGCTTTATCCGACGCTTTTTGTCTCGTACTTGAGCCGTTTTGCGCCGGAGTTCGCCAGCGGCCATCGCGCTATTGCCCTCGAATTGGCGCTTATCGCTTTTTGTGCGGGATGGAACATCCTGGGAGCGCGAGCCGTCGGCGAAGGCTCCATTTGGCTGAACGCGTTGCTCTTTTTACCCTTCGTGGCGATTTTCTTTATCGGTTTGACCCATAAGCACGCGGTCACGCCATCGGCTCCAATACTGCATTTGGACCTGGCGGGCGGCATCGTAATCGCCATGTGGAACTACATGGGCTGGGATAATCTTTCCACGATTGCGGACGAGGTGGACCGGCCGCAAACTACCTACCCGCTCGTCATGTTTGGCGCGGTCACTTTGGTGATCGTAAGTTATCTGTTGCCGGTGATCGCTGTTGCGGCGGCGCGGCTTGACCCTAATTTATGGACGACCGGCAGTTGGGTGGATGCCGGGCAGGTGCTTGGTGGTTCGATTTTGGCGCTGGCAGTGGCTGCCGCCGGAATGATCGGCGCTTTGGGCACGTTCGGCAGCCTGATGCTTTCGTTCACGAGGCTGCCCGCAGTCATGGCGGCAGACGGGTACCTTCCGCAAGCTTTTGCGCGCCACCACAAGAAGACGCACGCCCCGTGGGTTGCCATCCTGGTGTGCGCCGTTGCCTGGGCTGCATGTTTGCCGTTGGGATTTTTTCGCCTGCTCATCCTTGACGTGCTGCTGACGGGACTGAGCATTCTGCTGGAATTCGCAGCTCTGATTGCCTTGCGGATCCGCGAACCCAACCTGCTGCGACCTTACCGGATCCCGGGAGGGATTTTAGCCACGATTGCGCATCACCGTGCCGCCAACCGCGCTGCTGGTTCTGAGTGTGTTTCGAAATCAAAGCGAGCAAGTGGGAACAACAAATGGACTCATGATTGGGCTGGGGCTCATCCTTTTGGGGGTCTTGCTTTACTTTGCCAGTCCGGGATCGCGCCGCAGAAATGAGACTGACGAAATACGAGAGCGGCAGGTGCAGTAGAGGCCCTAGCCGCGCTGAGTACCCATGCCGCGCACTAAGCGGATAAGGCCATACAAAAAAACGCAGATCAGGAAATCCAGGGCCAATCCTAAATCAACCTGGAACATGCGATGACGCAAGGCAGTGGGCAGCTGCGGCTCAATCGCAAGGTAGATGATGTTGCCGCCGAGCACGGCCAGCAGATACTCGGCCCAGCGACGCGCAGTGGAGACGCCGCCTGACATTCCCGAATCTGTTTCTTCCCGGCTTCGCATTTCCGCAATCCTCTATCTTATGCAGGTGTTATGCAGGCACCACGAACCGATCCGCTACCCGATGGCGACGTCCTGCGGCACGCCACCAAACAAGTGGGAGAACCACCAAAATCGCGACGGCGGTGATCAATATTGCTCCGTTAATCCGATAATAGGCGTTGGGCTGCCGAATCAGCCCGTCGATTGCGGGCGATAAGGACAGCAGCATCACCAGCAAAAAGTACGCCAGAAAGTTGAGCCGCACCAGGTACCGCGCGCCCCACCAGATTACCGCTAATTCCACAAAACCGAAGACTGAGCTTTGAACAAAATCGCCCGCACTGCCCCATCGGGGCACGGAGAATATGGCCAACGCCGCGAGCAAAGTCATTTGAATCCAACTCTGCCGGAGATAGCGGGCAGCGAATCCCAAGACGAGAGCAATGATGCCAGTCGTCAAAAGGCTGTGCGTTATCCCGCTCGTGAGCGCGTTGAGCGCGGGCCAATTCGCGTCCAAACCCTCTACAACACTCGCCGGGAACGCATAATGCGCGACTGGCCAGATCACGGCGACGAAGTCCCGCAGGCGATGAAGGCCGACAAGCACCGCCCACCCCGAGAGCATTACCAGAATTGCGTCTCGATAATAGCTTCCCGGGAAGCTATGCGAGAAGGGCAGGTAATCAGACCCGTAGCCACAGATTAGAAAAAATGAACCCAGTCCCAGAAGGAGTGTGGCCGCCCCGTAAAAGAGCACTGCGCCCAAGGTTTGGGTGATCAGCAGGCTTCCAATAAACGTCGCAAAAGGCTGGTCGGTTCGGTACGTGAGAAGATACAACGGTTCGAGGCTAACGAACCTGAGCAGCGCAGCAGCCAAAACCACTAGCGACCAACTTGCAATTCGCCGCCAGGGGACCGCTGCGATTTGGGGGCCTTTAAGATTTCGGAAAAAGATGATCAATACAGCTAAGCCAAAAGCGCTGATGAGCGACAGGAAAAGGACCGTCTGCGCGGTATTCGCGAGAGTGTTCTCGGTTTGCTTACGGACCCAATCTTCGGGAAGGTGGATGAAAACTCGATAGCCGGAAACTTCGTCTCCCTGGACTACCAGAGACATCCGCACGTGCGCGGCTTCGGCTCCAGGCGGAGAAGGGTTCAGTGATCGAGTTTCTTCCCATACGAAGCTGTGGTCGGTGCGCGAAGGCAGTTTCCTGGATTCTGCCTCCACGAGTTTCCATTGACTGAGATCAATTTTCTTTGAAACACGCAGGAAGGTTTCGGCGCGGGCCTCAGCTTCTTCTTTCGTCAAATTGGGGCCGGGCGCAGCTTCGGCGAGCGTGTGGTGCACGGAGTGCAGGGTTCCGTCGAGCCGGAGAACAATAAAATATTCCTCTTTTTGGGAATCGCGGAAATAGCGCGCGGTCCAGAAGGCGGCGGGCACTTCATCGCGGTAGATTCGATTCACAGCCTCCAGACCAATAGTGCGGCGAAGATATTCGTTTACCAAAGGATCGAATGTATACTGCGTCGTAACCGCACGATGATACGAGGCGGGGGTCTGACGCAGTTGTCGAAGCACATCGTCCGCTCGCAGCCCGACTTCGCGACTATTCAAAGGGAATCGAACGAAACTGCCGATCGTCTGCGGTTTAATGGCCAACAGCAGCACGAGTCCCAGCACGCCTCCGGCAGCCAGTAAAGTGGCGGCGCGCCTATTCAATGGCTGATAAGCAAGGGCGGGTTCGGGCGTCGCACGCGGTTCTTCTGCGACGGTAGCGGGCTCCGCTAACGGCTGCGCACGATTGAGCAGATCTGTTTCGTCGGCGAACGTCCCGCGCCTGAGATAGAGAATCCCCGCCACGGCGACCGGAATTACCGCGGCGAAACCTACGAGGCCCTCCCGAGATACGCGTGTAAAGGCCCTGGGAACGCATCAACGAGAGGCCGGTCAAGAACGCGTCCACGGTGTAGTGCCACATCAACGTCGCCACGATTCCCCAGCGCAGCATCACCCATCCGGCAACGATGCCGATTGTTCCGACCTCGATCCCCCGGATATAGGGCGGCTCCTGCGGGTAATTCGAATGCAAAAAGCCCCAGGCAAAAGCCGGCAGCACGATGGCCAGGATTCTCCAATTCATGACGCGCATCAGAAAGCGAATCGAGAACATGCGGAACAAAAATTCCTCGCTGGCCGCCGCGTAGATGCCGATGGTAAGCGCGGAAATCCAGGGAAGCGCGGTGCTGAGGGTATCCGAATACTGCAGGTCCTGCGGCGCCCAAACGCCGAAGCGGCGCCCCACAACATAAAATGCCACGACGTATCCAATGTGCACGGCGGCCAGACACAAGCCGACAACCCCAGCACAGAAAAACTGGCGGGTGCGAAGACCGGCTAAAGTGAAGGCGCTGCCCAGGCGAAGGTGGTTGGGTTGGCCCGCTCGATAGAGCGGTTCGCCCGGCGCCACCGCGATGACCACCAGCAAGGCCAGCGAGAAGCTCTGTACCAATGCCTTGATGATTTCCGTCGCGACGAAACTGGCATAAGAATCATTCGTATCGTAACCAGCTCGGATGAGCGGCCATTCGTTCAACTGCATTGCAAAATAAAGAGCGGTGATAAACAGGCCAATGGCAAGCGCCCATTTCCACCGAATCGACCCGCGGCGGCCCAGAGTGATCAGCACCGAAAGCGCAGCGCCAATCAGAATGGCGTAGGGAATCAGGGCAATCGTTTCGATGAAATTGTTCGAAGAGCGCAGCCGTGCATAGTTTCTCTGCCAAACTTCCGGAACCTTCAGGAATTCGGCATAGCCGCCCGCTTTGTCACCCTCAATCGTGACCTGCAAGCGATACGGTGCGTCTTTGACGCGAAAGCCTTTGCGTTCCCAGGTGAAGCTCCAGTCGGTACGGTTAGGCCGTGCGTTGGAGTTGGCTTCCTCGGATAGGAAGGCGTAAGCAACGAGATCGATGTGCAGCGTTTGAGTAAGAAACTGCTCGGCACGCGCGAATGCCTCACTCTGGTCCAAACGCGCGCCAGGCGCCGCCTCTTCGAGGACGTGTTCATAGCCGACGATGCCGCCCTTCGGGTCGACCCGCACGCGAAGCTCTTCTTTTTGTCGCGGACGGAAGAAGCGCACGTACCAATACCAAACATTGACTTCTGACGACATCAAGCGATTGGCTTGCTCCAGCCCGACCTCGCGTTCCAGAAAGGTCTTGGTATCGTCATCGACATTAAACACGATGGCGGACTGGTAGCCCTGAAGAGAAAAGCCCTGTCCTGCCGCAAATGCCCGAGCGCGTTCAAGCGCGGCTGCTCGCGTTACCTTAAAATCCACAGAGGCTTCAGGAAAGGCGCGGAAAAAATAGCGGTAAGCCACAGATGCGCCCACAAGGGCGGCGAGCAGCCAAAGAAGGAGCACCCGCACGTCACGCCGGCTCAGAACATTCGGGCTCGATTCGCGAGTTAAATCTGGCGACGACAAAGCATCTCCGAGTAAGGCGCGCAGGCGGCCAGGCGATTCACCCCGCAGCCAATCTATGCATAGCTTGGCATGAATGCAAGCGCGGACGGTCTACAGATGCGATGGTATATATAGAGCCGGAATGAATGTAAGTTTCGCGACCGAAGTGAAATATCTGAAAGGCGTCGGCCCGCAGCGCGCCGCAACATTGGCTTCTCGCGGGATTCTTACGGTCGCCGATTTGCTTCTTTATTTGCCCTTCCGTTATGAGGACCGCATTCGGTTCAATCAGATTGCAGAGATCGCGCCGGGCGGCACCTACACGATTCATGGCACAGTAGCTGACGCCGGAATTGCACGGTTTACCCGGGGCAGAGGAGCCATCTTCCACCTTGTCCTTCGAGATTCGAGTGGGACCTTACCTTGCAAGTTTTTTCACGGCGGTTATATGCAAGGGCGGTTCCGCGTCGGGCAGGAGTTGGTCGTGCACGGCAAAGCGGATCTCGACCCGCGACGCCCAGGCCGAATCGAAATGATCAATCCGCAGTGTGAACTATTAGGGACCGAGACTGCGGATTCCACAGAAATGGGCCGCATCGTGCCCATCTATGAAGCGATCGGCAACGTCAGTTCGCGTATTCTGCGGCGCGTCATTTATGGCGCGCTGCAAAATCTCGCGGCAGTTCCGCCTGAAGCTTTGCCTGCGTCACTCCTCACGCGCTATGAATTTCCGACCCGCGGCGATGCGCTTCGCTTCGTCCATTTTCCTCCGGCGGATGTGCCGGTTGAGTTTCTCAACGAATTTCGTTCGCCGGCACACCGCCGCCTGATATTCGAGGAACTGTTCCTTTACCAACTGAGTCTTGCGTTGCGCAGGAAAGAAGCGGAGCAACGCCCCGGAATTTCCTTTCGCGTCCGCGAGCCGCGCGTGCGCGAGGCGCTGAAGCGCATTCTGCCATTCAAGCCCACCGATGCCCAGAAACGAGTGCTCGCGGAGATTGCGGCAGACCTGGAGAAGCCCACGTCCATGCATCGCTTATTGCAGGGGGATGTGGGCAGCGGCAAAACGATCGTCGCACTGGAGGCGGCGACGATCGCCATCGAAAATGGTTATCAGGTGGCCCTGATGGCGCCCACGGAAATTCTGGCCGTGCAGCATTTTCTTTCCGCCCGCCGCCTCTTTGCCGCCTCAGGTTACGAGGTGGAACTGCTGATCAGCGGCCTGAAAGGACAGGCGAAGCAGGAAGTGTTGGAGCGCATGCGCACGGGGAAAGCGAAATTTGTAGTGGGGACTCACGCTTTACTCGAAGAGCCCGCCGAATTTGCGCGGCTGGGGCTGGTAATTGTCGATGAGCAACATCGGTTCGGCGTATTGCAGCGCAAGCGTCTGATGGAAAAAGGCGCTACGCCGGACGTGCTCGTGATGACGGCAACGCCAATTCCGCGAACTCTCGCTCTTACCCTCTACGGCGATCTCGATGTCTCTGTGATCGACCAGATGCCTCCCGGCAGGACGCCCATCGAAACACGCTGGTCCGCGCCGGAACATCTGCCGGGCGTGTGGGATTTTGTCGGGCGCGAGGTCAGGAGGGGCCGCCAAGCCTATGTCGTTTATCCCGTGATCGAGCAATCCAAGTCCAACGAAGCTCAACTCTCGCTCAAATCGGCGATGGTGGAATATGAGCGCTTGCAAAAATCCGTATTCCCTAAGATGCGTGTCGGTCTGCTGCATGGCCGAATGAAGAGCGAGGAGAAAGAGAAAGTGATGGAGGCATTCCGGCGCGGCGACTTGCAGATTCTGGTATCCACAACGGTGATCGAAGTCGGTGTGGATGTGCCCAACGCCACAGTGATGGTGATCGAACATGCGGAGCGATTTGGGTTATCGCAACTTCACCAATTGCGGGGGCGTATCGGCCGCGGCGGCGAAAAGAGCACGTGCCTTTTGATTGCGCCGAAAAGCGTTTCTGAAGACGCCCGCGAACGCCTGGAGACTATGGTGGCGACGAACGACGGCTTTGCTATTGCCGAAGCGGATTTAAGGTTGCGCGGCCCGGGCGAATTCTTTGGCACACGGCAGCACGGGTCGCTGGGCTTTCATATTGCGAATCCGCTGCGCGATCGCGAACTGCTCGACCTGGCCCGCAGTGAAGCTTTTTCGTTGCTCGACAATCCTTCGGAAGAAGAGGAGCGGCTGCGCCTTTTCAAAACGCTCGATCCAGGCTGGCAGCGGCGATATCAGCTCGCTTCGGTGGGCTAGACGCGGCGCGAGAAGCCGCACACTGAAACTCGGAGGGCAGTTGCGCGTTATCGCGGGACAATATCGCAGCCGCCGGCTACAGACTCTGCGCGGAACAGCTTTGCGGCCTTCCAGCGACCGCCTGCGGGAAACGCTCTTCAACATTCTCGGCACGGCAGTCGAAGGCGCGGTTTTCGTCGATCTTTTTGCGGGGTCAGGCGCCGTGGGCATCGAAGCGCTCAGTCGCGGCGCGCGCGGAGCTATTTTCGTGGAGAATCACGCAGCTGGCACCACGCTGATCGCGCGAAATTTGGCGTCGCTGGGTATTCCCATCGCAGCGCAAGTTGCCAGTGGCAAGACATTCGCAGGCAGCGCGGAAATCCTTCGAATGGATGCGATGGATGCGCTCGAACGATTAGCCAAAGCCGGCGCGCACGTCGCCTTTGTTTACCTCGATCCTCCCTATGCAGACACTCGCGCCTACGAAGAGATTCTCGCGTTCTTGGGGGAATCGGAGCTGCTCGCGCGAGGCGGCTCGGTTATCGCGGAGCATCGGCGAAAGAACGATTTGCCGGCGATTGCAGGTCATCTGGAACGTGCGCGCGTCGTGGAACAAGGCGACACGGCCTTGAGCTTCTACAAACCGGTATTCGCTGCCTGAGGCGTTGTAGCACTACGGAGCCTGCCGAGGAGCACAGGATCACTACATCGGATTTGCTTCAGAAATGGTCCCGCAGTCCACGGAAACTGGAAACGATTAGAAGTTTGCCGGCCCCGCTGTGCAGTTCGGCATCCTCTTTATTCCAAGTGGGGGCATGCGGAACAAAGGCGGCATTGAGCCCGGCCTGCAAAGCGGGATTGATTTCCAGTTGAGCGCTGCTGCCGACTAACCAGGCGTACGACTTGACCACGTGGTGTTTGTCGACCAAATCCCCGTACACGCGGATGTTCTTGTCGGCCACAATCTCGATCGAATCGAAGAACCCTTGCAATCCGGAACGCTCGACCTTGGCAGCCTCTTCCGCCGGTTCACCTTTGGTGAAGAGAATCATCCTGTGCCGGCTGGAAAGATAGGCGAGCGTTTCCGGCACTCCGTCGAGCACGCGCGGCGGCGTATGCTCGAGTTCGGCGACCATGGAAGCGACTTCGTCGAGGGCGCTGCGCTGCGCCAACCCCCCGGCCAGTTTCATGTAGCTTTGCTCGAGTGACCGGGCGAAGCTGCGAACTCCGTATCCATGCTGCTGAATATTTTGGCGCTCGGTTTCGTTGAGGATGTGCCGCGCATAGGCGCGGGCGTAGCCGAAGGGCTCGACCAGGGAGAAGAATCGCTCCAGCGTGTGCTCGAAAAAGACGTTACTCTCCCAGAGCGTATTGTCGGCATTAACGAGCAGAGTCAGCCGCCGCATGTGCGCACCTGCGATTGGCTAAATTTTTGCGGCGCCGTCATCGCTCTCTCGTGTTCTTAAGTCTGAATTGCTGCAACGGGCTGCGGACCTTTCACCTGAAGTCGTTTTGATCTTGAGGGCATTTTCGAACAAGCATTGTACTGCGGTTCGCCGGAAACAAAGGTGAGATGGTTACGTCGAGGAGGGAAGAAATTCGTAACGTTCAATACGTGCGGCCACTCCGCTCGCCTGGCGCTGCGGTTCGACGCGGATGACACGGCCGAAACAATGGATATTGACGTCGCGCGTCATAGTGACTTCCTTGGGCAAAGTGAGCACGAATTCGATAGCACCACCGGCCTGGAACTCTTCCTTAGTCCAAAAATACAATCCACGAAAACTAACGTCGCGAGTCTCTGCCTGTGTTTCCGCAGGACCTGAAGGATCATGCGAGCGCAAGGTGAGAGGAAGCGACATAGTGAAACGCCGTGAGGTGCGGCGTTCGGCGGGGTCGGCCATTTTTGCTTCGGGAAAAGGCATGCGAGTTCCACGGGAAGCTAACATCTTAATACGTAAAATCGCAATAGAACGACCGGCTAGTCAGGTTTCTCGCTACTCTGGGGAGAGAGTAACCGTCTGCATGCGCGCAGAATGCGCCGATAAGGCCAGCCGGTCGGACGAGGTTCCTGAAAGAAAATCTCGCCTTCGCGCGGACTCCCGTAAAACCAGCGCGCCAGCAGTGCCAGATGATCTTCCAATTGTTGAATTGCAGCTGTGTCAGGGGCTGCTCGTTTGGGATTCGCTTCATCTGGTTGTGTCGTAGCGGGCTCGAGCAATTCACGAAGGATCTGTTCCGCGGATCGGGGCTGGCCAGCCAATTGGTCAAATTCGAGAACGAAAGGGTCGGCGATCTCTCCGCCACGCACGGTGAAGACTGCAATCGCATTCTCCGCTGCCGCCCGCGCGAGGATTACCGCGTGGAGCTGCTCGACCGGGCGAGCGAGTTCGGAGACAGACCGGCGCAGTTCCTGGACTTTCTCCAGCCGTTTGTGCAAGGCCGAAGCGTGCTCAAAATCGAGTTGCGTGCTTGCTGACTCGCGTTCCTGGGTAAGCGAGTCCGCGAGCGACGCTCCACTGGAGCGCAAGAAGGCAGCGGCGCGGCTGACCTCACTGCTATATTCCTCCGGTGTGCATCCGCCGAAACACGGCGCCAGGCACATCTTCATTTCCGAATAAATGCATCCGGGAAATTCCGGATCGCGCCGGATTTTGATCTGGCAGCGCCGGATTCGAAACAGGTCAAGCCAGGGCTCGAGGAAATTTTCGGCTGCGCGACGCGTTGCAAATGGGCCCACATACAAGCCCGACGGAGCTAAACGTCGCGTGATATAAGCGCGCGGATAGGGATTCGCCAGGTTCAAC
Organism: uncultured Acidobacteriota bacterium; assembly: GCA_963804535.1. GTDB lineage: Bacteria > Acidobacteriota > Terriglobia > Acidiferrales > UBA7541 > Palsa-189. The sequence continues at coordinate 99,079 of CAWDQT010000003.1, read as the reverse complement.
TTCACGAAAGCGGGTAAATACAGTCGCAGGCGTTGGCGATAGTTCGTGGGCCACAGAATCCGCGCCTGCTGCCAATGCACCAGAGCCTGCTCGAATTTCGAAGCGGTAACCCGAAAACGAATCGCCGCCGCGTATTGCCTCAGATTCAGGCGCTTCGAGTTCGCCTCCGGCTCGCAGAGCAAAAGGCGCATGCGCCGCCTCAAATCTGCCGTGCGCAGAAGCAGGGCACGAGCTCCTGTTAGCGCCTCGTGAGGTTGGATCACTACGACCGCTGGCCGCGCGGGCAAGCTTTCGAAGAACTCTTCCGCACGCTCGGCGTCAAATTTGATCTCGCGGTCCAGCTCCATCATGGATTCAGCATACACGTGCGGCGGCGGCTCGGGGGAGTATTGCAAAACGGGCTGAAATCGGGCCTGCCGATCAGGAATTGCAGGGAAAGTGCACCCTTCGAATCAGCCGCGGTTCCAGACTCGTGGCCGCTTTTCGCTCAGGCGGCTGAGGGGTTCAGGGCGCCGCGCAACCGCTGATAGGTGGTCGTGAGTTCCTCGGGCTGAACTCGCGTTTCACCAGTTGTGGTCATGAAATTCGTATCGCCGATCCAGCGCGGAAGCACGTGGAGATGAATGTGTCCGGCGATGCCGGCTCCTGCGGCGCGTCCGATGTTCATTCCCAGATTGTATCCATCGGGATGATATAGGCTTTCAAGAGCGCCTTCGAGCCGCTTTGCCAACGCCATCATCTCCGTGAGGGTTTCCGGATCCGAGCTCGTGAGCGTCGCCTGATGTGCGTAGGGCACCACCATGACGTGCCCCGAGGTATAGGGATAGCGATTCAGGATCACGAAATTTTTGCGGCCGCGGAAGACAATCAGGGATTGCGCATCGTCATGAGCCTCGCGCAGCAGCGCAAAAAACGCAACCGCTGTCTTTCACGGCCCCGGCAATATACTGATACCGCCAGGGCGTCCAGAGATAATCCATAGTGGCGGAGATTATTGAGCAGGCGTTTGCGGAGGTACAGCTGCAGCAGCCGCAGCAGCATTGCCGTTGACGAAATCCTTAAGTTCTTTGCTGGGCTTGAAGAAAGGAATGCGCTTCGGGGGAACTTCTACCTTGGCGCCTGTCTTCGGATTGCGGCCAACCCGGCCGCGACGCTGGCGGGTGCGGAAGCTGCCAAAACCACGGATCTCGATTTTGTCACCCGTTTGCAATGCCTGGATGATGGAATCGAAAATGGTCTCCACAATTGCTTCGGATTCCTTGCGGGGCAACTCGGTGGCTCGTATGACCTCTTCGACCAGATCGGCTTTGGTCATGGTCGTGTCATTCATCGCAGTCAATTCTCCCCTATCCAAAACTCCGGGCCCTTTAGCTACAACGTGACGCGTTTTCGATTCTGAGACCGCCGGTTAAATCAGACCCAAAGACGAGCTACGCAGACGAAAGACAGTACCATAACTTCTGGTATTAGAGACTCTCGCGTTTTGCGAGTAGGGCGTCTCCAATGGTTGCCGTCGAGGAGGATTTGGACGACCTGTAGTCTTCCATCTCCCGGCGCTCCGTGTGACGCACAGCCGCCCGATAACTCAGGCCAATCTTGTGCTGGTCGAGATTGATCTTTACGATCTTGAAATCGTACTCACGACCTGGCGCCAGGACGGAAGCGTTTTGTTGCGAAGGCTTCTTATCTCTTTCTTTGTCCCGGCCGCCGCGACGGTCCTCGATTTCCGAAATGTGACACAGCCCTTCGATTCCGTCGGCCAATTCCACAAAAGCGCCGAACGTCGTCAACCGGGAAACTTTGCCGCGAACGACGTCATTCAACTTGTGAGCGGTAAACCAGTTTGCCCAGATGTCATTCAGCTGCTTGATACCCAAAGAAACGCGCCGGTTGGCAGCATCGATCTTCAGGACCTTCGCCTGTACCGTGTCGCCCTTCTTTAACGCTTCCGCGGGATCCTTTATTTTCCCCGTCCAGCTGATGTCGCTCACATGAACGAGGCCGTCGAAGCCTTCCTCAATTTCCACAAAAGCGCCGAAATCCGTAAGATTTCGCACTCTCCCTGTAACTTGCGTGCCCACTGGATATTTTTGCGAGAGCTGCACCCACGGGTCAGGCTGAGCTTGCTTCATGCCCAAGGAGATGCGCCTTTGTTCGGGATGCAGTCCGAGAACCACAACCTCGACGGCATCCCCAACCTGCACCAGCTTCGAAGGATGCTGTTTGCGCTTCGACCAGCTCATTTCGGAAACATGCACAAGGCCTTCGACGCCCGCATCGAGCTCCACGAAGGCGCCATAATCCGCGACCCCAACCACCTGTCCCTGCGCGCGAGCGCCAATCGGAAAGCGCTCCGGAACTGTCGTCCAAGGATCGGGCATCAGCTGGCGGCGCCCCAGGGACACGCGCATTTTTTCCCGATCATACTTCAGCACCTGCACGTCGAGTTCGTCGCCGGGCCGGACAACGTCAACCGGGTTGGCGACCCGTCCCCACGAAAGATCGGAGACGTGCAGCAAGCCATCGATTCCGCCGATGTCTACGAACACGCCGTAACTGGTTATGCTCTTGACCGTGCCGTGGAAAACCTGGCCTTCGGCGATCGAATCCATCAATTTCTGGCGTTGTGACTTTTGCTCGTCTTCCAGAATTGCGCGCCGGCTGACCACGACATTCCCGCGTTTTCGATTGAGCTTGAGAACGCGGACATCGATGTCGCGGTCCTTCCACTCTTCCAGCTCATGCACGGGGCGCAGGTCAACCTGAGAGGCGGGCAGGAATGCCCGAACACCCACATCTACGACCAAGCCTCCCTTAACGCGGTCAACGATGCGGCCGGTCAACGTCGTTTTATCGTGATAGGCCTTGTCCAGATTGGCCCACACTCGCCGGCGATGGGCGCGCTGGTAGGAAACGATGAGATAACCGTCTTTGCGCTCTCCCGTGAGTTGAACGTCGATATCTTGTCCCGGATCGAGGCGAATCGGGTTATCGGCTTCCATGAATTCGCCCGCAGGAATCAGTGCCTCGGTTTTCCCGCCGATATCCACGACCACACCAACATCTGCGACGGCTACGACCCTGCCTTGTACGATCTCCCCTTCGACTGGAGCCTGATGGGGCGCAGCGTACTGATCCATCAATTGATTGAGTTCTTCATTAGAAGGCAGGCTCGACTCTTCGGCCGGAGTTGCATCAGTAGCAGAAGTCTGCGAGGGAGCGGTGGTAGTTTCGGGAGCTGCAGCTTCCGATGTGCTTGACGATTCGTTCATTGCCGAGGAGCCGTCACCTGAAGTAGGCGCCTGTTCCGCGCCGACGGCCTCCGGGGCGGCCTCGCTCGGCTCAATCACAGAGCTCGCGGCCGGCTCGGAAGAGCGAGCCGTCGCAAACGACGCTGGAGCGCCGGAAGGCTCGCCGCCTGGCGTGTCGTAATCGAAAAGCATCCTACAGAGCCCTCCCAGGGAATAGTTTGCCCGCTCGTCCGGCGAACTTCCTTACGGAAAATCCTGCTCATGAGCTTAGAGCAAGGAAGGAAAAACCACCCGGTACAAGAGCTTATCAGGCGCGATCATACCGGCTTCTGTATTGCATGTCAATGAAACCAGTGGGTTGGTGCGTTCCTTCGGAGAGACTCAATTTCAGGAACGAATGCGCCCGGCGTGGCGGATTTCCCGGCGATAATCCGGCGCGAAAATCTCCACGGTGCGGCACATCTCATAGAGACGCGAGCGCACACGCTGACCCAGGCGGTCGACGAGTGTCTCTTCTCGCGCCGTCGTGATCTTCTGGCCCGAAGGCATGGGCACAACGGCGGACTCGCTTTCGGGGCGGTCGAGATAATTCGTTGTCAGCAGGGTTACTCGGTTGTCGTTATATCGCTTATTGAGAATGTGCCCAATCGTATCCAGCGCCCACGGAGAAGGCTTGCTGGCCCCGATGTCATCGATCAACAGAACTTCCGCTTTCAGCACCGGTCCGAGCACACCCATTTCACTGACCGGATGATCGGGATCGTAACTCGCTTGGAGCTCCTTCAGCAGTTCGCGATAGTCGTAAAAACGAGCGTCGTGGCCGCGGACCATCAATTGGCGGAGCGCGGCGACGGCGAGGTGCGTCTTTCCCACTCCACATGGTCCCATTAGAAGGAGACCCGTCTCCCCGCCCGCCGGGTAATTCTGTGCGAAGGCCTGCACGACGATTTTGGCCTGCGCCAGGCTGCGATCCCAGGCCGTCCCTTCGGAACCGCCTTCCCAGACGTCGGTTTCGAAATTTTCGAAATCGCAGTGCTCGTAGCGGCGCGGTATGCGGGCGCGGGCCAGGCTGCGTGTCGCGCGGTCAGCTTCCGAACAGTCGCAGGGTACCGCCCAGGTGAGTTTGGGCGCCCGTACCGACGCTCCCGGGGTAGCATCCTTGCGCTGAACCACGCGCTCGGCCTTTTGATTCGCGTCTACCCGCTCGACAAGGCGCCAGCCAGTTCCGCCACACAAAGGACATTGCGATTCGGCCATGACTCGGAGCATAGGCTGAGCACAGTCTCGCGCGCAAGTAATCGCCGTCGTGGAAAAAATCGGAAATGTGAAAAAGAAATCGTCTGGGATCGAAGGCGAGCGAGACGCTACTTGTGAACGCGGATCACTCGCGAAGGCGGAACATGAATCATGGCATCTTGCGAAGGTTTGTGCTGAGCCGAATGCAAACCGTGGGAGAGCTCTTTTTGCACGAATTCCGCGAAAGCCTTCATCTGCCGCTGCATCTCAGCCATTTTTTCGCGCATGTTCAATATGATTTCGATGCCTGCGAGGTTAACTCCCATGTCGCGGGTAAGTGTGAGAATCACTTCCAGCCGTTCGAGATCCGCGTCGGTATAGAGCCGGGTATTGCCTTCCGATCGCGATGGCTTCAGGAGCCCGACCCTCTCGTAAAGCCTCAACGTCTGAGGATGCAGGTTATAAAGCTCCGATACCGCGCTGATCATATATCCGGCGCGGCCTCTTTTCTTTTGCGTTCGGATCGGCATAACGTACTTCTCCTGTTGCTAAACCCCAACCGCGGCGCGAGCAAAAAGGTCTTGGCGCGGATTTTCGGGTTCCAAGCGCGCCAGTTCGCGCAATAAGTCGCGTACGCGCTCGTCGACCGGCTTGGGCACAACGACTTGCAACTCCACGTACATATCTCCCCGTTTACCCGGCTGACGAACAGAAGGCACACCTTTCTCCCGCAGCCGAAGCTTCTGGCCGCTGCTCGTCCCCGGGGGGACGCGCAATAGCGATCGCCCATCGAGCGTGGGCACTTCGATCTTGGCGCCCAATGCCGCTTCGGAAACAGTAATCGGCACGACGGTATAAAGGTCGTCGCCACGCCGCTGGAAATAGGGGTGCGGCTTCACTTCGGTAATGAAGTAGAGATCGCCGGGAGGCGTACCGTGAGTGCCTGCATTGCCATGACCGGGAACACGCACGCGAGATCCGGTCTGCACGCCGGCCGGAATCCTGACGTCTATCGTCTCGGCCCGGCGTACGCGGCCTTCGCCGCCGCAAACGCGGCAGATCGGTCGCACCTTGCCCGTGCCGCCGCAGCGCGAGCAAGTGACGTTAAAACGCATGCGGCCGCTGACCTGAGAAACTTGCCCCGTACCGCCGCAGACTTCGCAAGTCTGGGGCTGGCCCACGGCGCCTGAACCGCCGCACGTTTCGCAAGTCTCGAGACGCGAGATGGTCACTTTCTTGACGGTACCGCGTACGGCTTCCCAAAAATCGATTTCGATTCCGTACTCGAGGTCCGAGCCGGGTTCTACCTCCGCGGCTGCTGCCCCTGCACCGCCTCGAAAGAACTGGCCGAATAAATCGCGGAAGTTCGTTCCGCTCGAGCCGCCGAAATCGAATCCGCCAAAATCGAAATGCGTGCCGGGCTGCTCCTGTTCCGGCGGAGCGGCCGTTCTGCGCTCGGCATCGAAGCCGAACTGATCGTACATCTGCCGCTTCTTCGTGTCGGAGAGAACGTCGTAGGCTTCCTGAACTTGCTTGAACTTTTCTTCTGCAGATTTATCGCCGGGATTCAGGTCCGGATGATATTTGCGGGCAAGCTTTCGATAGGCTTGGCGAATCTCTTTCTGAGCGGCCTTGCGCGGCACGCCCAGCAATTCGTAATAATCTTGTTTGGTTGCTGTCGCCATATTTGTGACTCGCTCGCGAAAACCCTCGCGAAAACAAAGCCCCGCTCTAAAGCTTGGCCCAGCGCGTATTCAGATCGGCTAATTCAGTTTGTTCTCGCGATAATTCTTCCCGACGACGGCGGCGCTCCTCATCCAAGCGTCCGCCCATCGCCGCCTCTTTCTGATTGGCGCGCTCGATCCAACGGTCAAGCCACGCCACCTTTTGCTCGACGCTCGCTCCATCGGTGCGAAACTTCAGCAAGTGGCCGCTGATTTCGACGGCTCGCGGTGGAAATTCAGCCGGGGGCGATTGCTGCGCATCGTAAAAAAGGCGCTTCCAATCCGCCGACGGCGTCTCGGTGAGCTGCACCTGAACCAGATAAAAATTATCTCGTAGCTTTTGCAATGCCAGCGGAGGCCCCGCTCGCCTGATGCCGTCGGTCATTCATTCTCCCTGGAAAGTTCCAGTGCGAAGCTTGGCGGGAGACCACTTTTAGAATGGCCTCCCGCATGACGTCGCCGCAGATCAGTTCGGTTTCTTCGATTCGTCGACGTCGACGTATTCGGCGTCGATCACTTCGCCCTCGCCCTTCTTACCTGCGGAGCCTTCGCTCTGCTGGGCCCCGGGGGCTGCGCCGGGCGTTCCCTGGCCTCCCGCAGCTCCTGCGGCTGCACTGGCCCGGTAAAGCACTTCGGCCAACTTGTGCGACGCGCTCTCCAGTTCCTTGATAGCCGATTGAATGCTCTCCAGGTTCCCGCTGGCAAGCGCACTCTTGGCGGTCTCGAGCGCCGCTTCCACCGGTTTGACGTCGCCCTCCGCGAGCTTTTCGCGATTCTCCCGGATGAGCTTTTCCATCTGGTAGACGCGTGAATCGAGCGTGTTGCGAGCCTCCACTTCCGCGAACTTGCGACGGTCCTCGTCAGAGTGAGACTCCGCCTCTCTGCGCATCTTTTCGGCTTCGTCCTTGCTCAGACCAGTCGAAGCAGTGATGGTGATCTTCTGCTCCTTACTGGTCGCCATGTCCTTTGCCGAGACGTTCAAGATGCCGTTCGCGTCGATGTCAAACGTCACCTCAACCTGCGGCATGCCTCGCGGCGCCGGCGGAATGCCCATCAAGTGGAACTTGCCCAGCGTCCGATTGTCCGGCGCCATCTTCCGCTCGCCCTGCAGAACGTGAATCTCCACCGAGGGCTGATTGTCCGAAGCCGTTGAAAACACCTCGGACTTGCGCGTCGGTATGGTTGTATTCCGCGGAATCAGGACGGTCATAACGCCACCGAGTGTCTCAACGCCAAGAGACAACGGCGTCACGTCGAGCAGGAGGATGTCCTTCACTTCTCCTCCCAGCACGCCTCCCTGAATCGCGGCTCCAACCGCAACCACTTCGTCCGGATTAACGCCTTTGTGCGGCTCCTTGCCTCCGAACAGGTCTTTTACGATCTGGACGACCCTCGGAATTCGGGTCGATCCGCCTACCAGCACGACTTCGTCGATCTTGTCGGCTGTGATACCCGCGTCGGAAATCGCCTGCTTCACCGGTCCAACCGTGCGCTGCAGCAGGTCTTCCATCAATTGCTCGAGCTTGGCGCGCGTGAGCTTTGTCTGCATGTGCTTAGGACCCGAAGCATCGGCCGTAAGGAACGGCAAATTGATATCTGTCTCCTGGGTCTGCGAAAGCTCGATCTTGGCTTTTTCAGCCGCCTCCCGCAGTCGCTGGATAGCCATGCGGTCTTTACCGACGTCGATCCCTTGATCTTTCTTGAACTCCGCAACCAGCCAATCCACGATCTTGTTATCGATGTCGTCGCCGCCCAGGTGGGTGTCGCCGTTGGTAGACTTCACTTCCACCACGCCTTCGCCCACTTCCAGGATCGAGATATCGAACGTGCCGCCGCCAAGGTCATACACGGCGATCGTTTCGTCCTTCTTTTTGTCCAACCCATACGCCAAAGCCGCGGCCGTCGGCTCATTGATGATTCTCTGAACTTCCAGCCCCGCTATTTCGCCAGCCTGTTTCGTCGCTTGCCGCTGGCTATCATTGAAATAGGCCGGTACGGTGATCACTGCTTTGCTGACCTTCTCGCCCAGAAAATCCTCGGCGGCGGTCTTCAATTTCTGCAGGATCATCGCCGAGATCTCCGGCGGACTGTAACTCTTGCCAAAAATATCCACGCGAGCGTCGTCGTGCGGACCACGCACGACCTTGTAAGGCACGCGCTTCGCCTCTTCACCGACTTCATCGTAGCGGCGCCCCATAAAGCGCTTGATTGAATAAACTGTATTCTCGGGATTCGTTACTGCTTGCCGCTTGGCTACCTGGCCAACCAAGCGTTCCCCGGTCTTGGTGATGCCCACCACAGAGGGGGTCGTGCGCGCCCCTTCCTGGTTCGGGATAACTACGGACTCTCCGCCCTGCATCACGGCAACCACGGAATTGGTGGTGCCCAGATCGATGCCGATAATCTTGCTCATCTTGTGTCCTCCGTCGTTGCCCCGTGCGTGGCAGTGCGACGCGGGGCGCGATTCGAAGGCGATTGTATACCTTGAGTGTGATTATGTCAAGTTAGTTGATACAGTAAATAACAATGGCATAATCAATGGCTTGGGAAGACCTCGCGCTTCTCACTCCGGATTCCGGCCGCCGACCACTGACTCTCAGTCCGAAGCGCCCGCGGACCGAAGCATCGCTCCGCGCCGGCAACAAAGCTCAATTTTCTGCAGCCAAACACTTCTAAGTGAGCTCGCATCCTATTACAATACCGTTTCCCATTTGGTTCAGCCGCCATTCCAGGGAGGGTTTGTGAAGCGTTTGAACGTGAAATTTGTTTTCTTCGCGCTGGTTGGCTTGGTTTTACCGGCACTGCTGAGCGCGGGACCTCGGCAGAGTGCCGCCGCGAGCAAGCCCGCTCCCGTGCAAGACATGACGGCGCTCAAATCCATGGGCTCGCGCGAAGCTCCCATTACGATCGAGGTTTTCAGCGATTATCAGTGTCCTCAGTGCCGGATTTTCTACTTGGACGTCGCGCGTCAATTGATGCAGTCGTACATACCTGCAGGAAAGGTTTATTACGTGCACCGCGACTTCCCGCTTTCCATGCACTCCCATTCTCGTGAAGCGGCACGCTGGGCGACTGCGGCGGCGATGGCGGGTGTCTTTCAAACCACCGAGGAGACGCTCTACAGCAAGCAAGATCAATGGGGCGCGACAGGGAAGATCGAGGATGTCCTTGCCGCCGCACTTTCTCCGACGGACATGAAAAAGGTGCGCACAATCGAAGCCACACAAGGCACTCAAATCGATGCCGCCATCGCAAAGGATATGGCTCTCGGCGAATCGCGCGGAGTGAATGGCACGCCTTCGATTTACGTTTTTCACAAGGGCCAGATGACTCCGCTGCCGCCGGGCGGCGTCAATTATTCGCTCCTGAAGCAATATATCGATTATCTTTTGCAGCAGCACTGATGCAACAGCACTGAAGCATGAGCCAAGCCAGTCCGATTGCGATCGAGCGGCCGCGCACGCAAAGCAAAGCGCGTTTGCTTCTAATCCCGGCGCGGATAATTCTCGGCGCGGTTTTCATCTACGCAGCGTACGCAAAACTGCACTTCAATGGCGCGTGGCACCTGCGGGACTACTATTTCTTTTTTGCCATGGGAATCGATTCGTACAAGATGCTGCCCTTGGCGATTGTGGAGTGGATGGCGAAGATTTTGCCGTGGCTGGAGCTCGGACTGGGCACGCTTTTGATCGTTGGCGCTGGCGTGCGTTGGGTAGGACTGATGGTCACCGCGCTGCTGGTTGTGTTTATGGCCGCACTAGCGCACGCCGCTCTGGGCGGCTTGGAGATCAATTGCGGCTGCTTCGGCAATAACAGCGTAAAACCGAGCCATGAGTTGATTGTCGACGGAGTCCTCATAACGCTGGCTCTTGCAGTCACGCTGGGGGGATTTCTGTCGCGCCACGGCGGCAATTCGCAAGGTTAGTTTTCCAGGAAATCGCGGGTCGCAATTCACAATGCTGTTCCCTCTCCCTACTGAGTCCCGGTGGGATTAGAATCGACCGAACACAATGGCGCCATTCCCTTCGATTACGCTTCAGGTCCGGGGACGCAGGCTCGCCGGACGCCTGGTATTCACGATTCTTTTTGCAGGCGTTATCCTGCTCGGAGCCGCCGCCGGCCTGATATTTGTTTACTCCACGGATTTGCCGGAAATCCGCGCTCTGGAGGACTACCGCCCCAATGTCGTGACCGAGCTCTATTCCGACGATGGCCAGCAGATTGGGAATTTCGCGCTGCAACGGCGCATTCTGCTCACCTGGGAACAGATTCCTCCTGTCCTGAAAGACGCCATCACCTCCACCGAAGATCAGCATTTCTTTGAGCACTGGGGAGTCGATCTGCCGCGCGTCATGGAAGCGGCGTGGCGCAACGCAATCCGCGGCCGCATTCGCGAAGGAGCGAGCACGCTCACGATGCAGCTTGCCGGCGGGCTCTTCCTCGACCGTTCGGACCGCAGTTTTCGGCGAAAGATCCAGGAAACTCTGCTGGCCATTCAGATCGAGCGCAACTACACAAAGCAGCAGATCTTCACGATGTACGTCAATCAAGTTTATCTGGCGCATGGCAATTACGGATTTGAGGCGGCCTCAGAGTTTTATTTTGGCAGGCCTGTGGCCAAGCTGACGTTGCCGGAAGCGGCCCTGCTTGCCGCCCTCATTCGCGGCCCTGCATATTCGCCGATCATGTATCCAAACCGTGCTCTGGATCGGCGCAACTTGGTGCTCGATCTGATGCAGCGGGATGGCAAGATCACCACGCAGCAGGAGCGCGGGGCGCGGCTGCAGCCCGTCAACCTCAACGTGGAGTCGCCGCGAAACGAGTTGGCGCCTTACTTCGTGGAAGAGATCCGCAAATATCTGGAATCGACTTACGGAACCGAAGCGGTGCACGAGCGGGGTCTGCGTGTCTATACGACGCTCAGCGTCGCCATGCAGCGCGCGGCGAACACCGCCGTGCGAGATGGACTGCATGCTTATGAACGGCGGCATGGCTGGCGCGGCAATCTCCTCAACGTCATCCGCGATCAGCACGCTTCTCTGCAGAATTACGACGATGACGATTGGCACCGGCCCATTTCCAAAGCGGATTACGTCAATGGCTTGGTCACAGCCGTTGATGATAGATCGGCAGTGATCAAGATCGGCCCCTATCGCGCCGTCCTCATGCCGCCGGATTTTGCCTGGACCGGGCGCAAGGTTCCTACGCAACTGCTCCACGTGGGCGACGTCGCACAGTTTTCCATTAAGGACCTCAGTGGCAGCACGGCGCACGTAACGCTCGAACAGGATCCAGGCCCGCAATCTGCGATGGTGGCTCTCGATAATGGGTCGGGTGAAGTGAAGGCGATGGTGGGCGGCTATAGTTTCGAAGATTCGAAGTTCAACCGCGCGACCCAGGCGCAGCGTCAAGTGGGCAGCTCGTTCAAGGTCTACGTGTACGCCGCAGCGCTGGAAAAAGGGATGACCCCGTTCGACACGATTCTCGATGCGCCATTCACCGTAATGAGCGGCGGCCAGCCCTATTCTCCGCACAATTACGACGAACGATATGAGGGAATCATCACTTTACGCCGCGCCTTAGCCGGTTCACGCAATGTCCCTGCTGTAAAACTCGCGGACAAGATCGGAATCAACGACGTGATCGAAGTAGCGCGCCGGTTTGGGATCAACAGCCCTTTGCCGCCTTATCTTCCGATTACGCTAGGCGCTGCCGACCTGAATCTGATGGAGCACGTTTCGGCTTTTACAGTCTTCCCCGACGACGGAATTCGCATCGATGCGCATCTGATTCGCCGCGTCACGACCTATGACGGCGCCCTGCTCGAAGAGGCGCGGCCCACGGTGCACGACGTCATTTCACCTGAAATTGCGCGCACCATGGTCGCCATGCTCGAAGATGTGGTTAATTTTGGCACTGGAGTCGGTGCCAGGGCGCTTGGCCGCCCATCTGCCGGCAAAACAGGAACCACAAACGATTTCACCGATGCCTGGTACTTGGGATTCACGCCGCAGCTTACCGCCGGGGTTTGGGTCGGATTTGACGACAAACAGAAATCGCTCGGGCGCAGTGAGACCGGAGCGCGCGCCGCTTTGCCGATCTGGCTGGAGTTCATGCAGAACGCGCTCGCGGGTATGCCGGTTGAAAACTTCCCCAACGTTGAGCCGCTCGCGAAGATTGCTCTCACCAAGGTAGTGCACGTGGATACCCCAGACAGTGCACCCACGGAGGCATCGGAAGAGGGTAGGGGGCACAACGCAGTGATCCCACAACCCCCGTCGACTCCTCAACCCGCCGCGGCTCCGCAGCCCCAGCCGCCGGCGAACCCACCGGACCCGCCGTCCACCGGAGTGCAAGCGCCGCCCGATCCTCGCGGCCAATAGCCTCAGTTTTCAGGTAGAGAGAGTTTCAGATTGGGATGGCGACTAACCATCCAGGCCCGCAGGGCGTCCGCCACTTCGTCAAGATGCCCTGTGAAGAAATGATCGGCAGCGGGAATGAAAACGACGCGAGTCGGTTTCGCGGCATCGGGATTAAATGTCTGGACGAAGCTCTCGAAGTGAGATTTTGCGGCGTACTGATCATCTTCTCCCTGAATCAGCAGCTTCGGTTTCGTGCACGTACTCAAATAGTTGAACCCAAGCTTGCGATCATCGATTGGCAACCCGAGGCCGATCAGTTCCACAACTCGGGGATCAGCGCAACCTCGGCGCAGGCCGACCCAAGCGCCAAAGCTGAAGCCCGCTACCAGCAGATGAGAGCCAGAAAAGTGAGCCTCGAGATAGTCGAGCGCAGCACGGACGTCGTCTTCCTCACCCCGCCCGCGATCGTAGCTTCCCTCGCTTGCGCCCACGCCGCGAAAGTTGAAGCGCAGGACCGGAATGCCTAACGAATCGAGCGCCTTCGCAGTCTGATACACCACCTTGTTGTGCATGGTTCCCTGATAAAGCGGGTGCGGATGACACACGACCGCAGCCAATTCGGTCTCGTGTGGTTGCTTTGGCACCCATAGCAGCCCTTCGAGCCGACCGGCACTACCGTCTATCGTCACTTCTCTATGGGATTTGTCCATCGCCTCAGCGTTTTCCGAAGGGGTCCCATCCGCCCGGCGTGAGTGGTGAGGAATCTCCGCCCGCCGTAACGATGCTCACTCCCGATCCACGCACAACCTCGCCGATGCGCGATATCCGTGTGCGGCCGAAGACCCTCGGGATTCGTGAAGCCTTCCGCCTGGCAACCGTAAATAGCAAGCCATAATCTTCGCCGCCGTGAAGCGCCAGGGTAAGAGGATCGAACGCTCTTGATCGTTGTAGCGATCCAGGAACATCAACTGCCGGTATCTGATCTGCGTAAATCCGGGCTCCGACCCCGCTCGATTTGCAGAGCCGTGCAAGGTCGGTCGAAAGCCCGTCGGAGATATCCATCATCGCTGATACTTGCCGATTGCGACCTAGCCAGAGTGCAAAATCGAGGGGCAAAGTCGGGTAATAGTGCGGTGTGAGGAGTTTCCGATACTTCCGCTGGTCGGCCTGGCCCCTAATGAGTAGTTCCAGCCCAAGCTGGGCCCGTCCCAAAGCGCCGGTGACATAAATCTCATCGCCAGGCTTTGCGCCTGCGCGGCCCATTCTGGCTCCGCGCGCGGTTTCCCCGAGCACCATTAGATTGAGCCCTATACGCCCATTTTTTCCGGGACTCCGGGTCGTATCGCCGCCCGCGAGCCGCAGGTCAAGTAATCTGCTTGCCCGAGCCATGCCGGAGAGCATTCGGTTGAGCCAGGCTCCGGTTCGTTCGGCGGGTAAGGCAAGGCTCAGCAGAAAAAGGCGTGGTTGCGCGGCCATGGCCACGACATCACTCGTAGCTCGAACGAGGCTTTTATAGCCCACCGATTCAGGGGGATGTTTGTCCGCAAGAAAATGCACTCCTTCGAGGAACTGGTCGCACGTGACCACCCAATCGCGGCGCTCCGGACGAATCACGGCGGCGTCATGACCGATACCAAGGCGAAGCACACCACCTTCGGACGACGGAATCCGGCGGCGTATTCGTTCAATCAGCTCGTCTTCGAAGATTCGCAATGACGGATTGGGTATTTTGCAGACGAATTATACTCGCACCGGAAAACGTCGCTCGGCGAGATTCTGGTTCTTAGCTATGGCTTTTGGGCTATGACTTTTGGAAGGTACCAGGTACTAACGGACAGCTGGCCAATTTTTCACCTATTGCACAGGTTGACCCCTGAGCATCTCAGGCTAAAATTTGGTTGACGCCGGAGACTGTCTTTTCTAGACTGGCGGTCGCTTTCGGACCAAGGCTCGCGGTCCAAAGCTTTTCAGGGTATCTTCGCCGGCACCAGGGCAAGCCGCAAATTTGGGCTTGTTGCGTCGGCAACAGACAGTTCGGGAATTTCGAAACGCGATTATGAAGCGGCAAACATACACCCTGTTCGTTGCCTCAAACCACAGAGGAAGAGTCCGCCGCATTACCATTCCGCTTTACGCGCTGCACTTTTTGATGATCTTGTCGGTGGTCGGCGGAATCACCATCGCAGCCGCCGTCGCCTCCTATACCCGCATGTTATTGAAGGTGGGCAACTATGAAGCGCTAGTGCGCCAGCAGGACCACCTCCAGCAGCAATATCAGCAACTACAGGACACGGTGAAGAGCACCGATCAGCGCCTCTCCTCGCTGCAGTCGCTAGCCACCGAAGTGGCTATGACTTATGGCTTCATGTATCTGCGAACGAGCCCATTTGGGTTGAGCGAAGGGGCTGTGGCTCAGGAACCCATTGACCATACGCTCGAGGAGTTCGACTTTCTCGCCAAGAACGCCAACCCCGCTTCGATAACCAACCCCGGTCCGCGATTAGTGCCGGCACTTACCTTGGGCGAGATGACGTTCAGCCCGACGCTGTGGCCGGTGGTAGGCCGCATAACGGCGAATTTCGGCGAACGTCTTGATCCATTCAGTGGTGAAGGCGCATTTCATACCGGTGTCGACATCGCAGCAGAATATGGAGAAGGCGTGCGAGCCGCAGCCGATGGCGTGGTCATCGAAGCCGGCTTGCATTCGGGCTATGGCCGCCTGGTGATCGTCGATCACGGTTTTGGCGTCACGACTTGGTACGGCCATTTGTCCACCTTTACAGTTCCGCCGGGCATTCACGTAAAGCGTGGCGATATCATTGGCTACGTTGGCGTGAGTGGGCGCACGACTGGACCCCACGTGCACTACGAAGTCCGCATCAATGATGCGCCCGTGAATCCCATGCGCTACCTCCGATTTACCTCTTCCGCGGAAGCAGACTGAACCCTCAGAGCGCCTTCGCTGTCTTTCTTCGTTGTCCCTGCAGACAGCCATTCGTTCGCTGACAAACTAAATAAGTTGCGTTTCGAACCGCTGTCTACCTCGCCAATGCGGAATTATTGAATCTCCGTTTGCGACGCTAGCTGCCTTGTTGTACAATCAATTCTTCAAAACAATTCGTTGGGGCATTGAATTGCTCGCGGCAAGACGAGCCCTTGCAATTGAGTTGCCCTTTTGTTATCTTCTTTTGGTTTGAGCTGCGCTGGCGTAGCTCAGTTGGTAGAGCATCTGATTTGTAATCAGAGGGTCGGGGGTTCAAATCCCTCCGCCAGCTGATTTTTTGGGATCGTAGCGGTGTTGGGCGGCGGAATTCCGACAACAAAAAGACAGACTGTTTCCTGCGTGAATAATACGGACGAGTGGGTGTCTCTTCGCGGGCAGAGACTGCGCGCTCGATCTCGATGGCGGTTTCCCGTGCGGACGGGTGGGTGAGTGGCTAAAACCAGCAGACTGTAAATCTGCCGCTCCTTGCGGGCTACGGAGGTTCGAATCCTCCCCCGTCCACCATTTCGCACGCAGCACCGTTGTATTGGGGGAGTCGGCCAAATCAGAGAATTCCGAACCAGGTATCAAAGCACACGACAAATTAACGACGCGAGCGCTGCACAATTCAAAACGAGAGGCAGTGAGAGAATCGAAGTAAATTCAGGGCACCGGGTTCGGCCTGGGTAGCTCAGTTGGTAGAGCGCGTCCTTGGTAAGGACGAGGTCACCGGTTCAATCCCGGTCCCAGGCTCCAGAGTGGCCGAAGGCCGGCGGGGGTAACTCAGTGGAAGAGTCTCGGCCTTCCAAGCCGATGGTCGCGGGTTCGAATCCCGTCCCCCGCTCCAGTTAGTCGAGAGAGGTTCAGAGAAGCATGGCGAAGGAAAAATTCGAGCGCAGCAAGCCGCACGTGAATATCGGGACGATCGGGCACATCGATCACGGCAAGACCACTTTGACGGCGGCGATCACCAAGGTGCTCAGCAAGAATAATCCGAAGGTGCAGTTCCGGGCCTTCGATTCGATCGATAACGCGCCGGAAGAGCGCGAGCGGGGCATCACGATCGCGGTGGCGCACGTGGAGTATGAGACCGCCAACCGGCACTACGCGCACATCGATTGTCCGGGTCACGCCGACTACATCAAGAACATGATCACCGGGGCGGCGCAGATGGATGGAGCCATTCTGGTGGTGGCGGCGACCGACGGGCCGATGCCGCAGACGCGGGAACACATTCTGCTGGCGCGGCAGGTGGGCGTGCCGTATATCGTGGTGTTTCTGAACAAGTGCGATGCGGTGGAAGATCCGGAACTGCTCGAGCTGGTCGAACTCGAAGTGCGCGAGTTGCTCAAGAGCTATCAGTTTCCGGGCGACGAGGTGCCGGTGATTCGGGGATCAGCGCTGGGAGCGCTGAATGGCGAAGCGCAGTGGGAGAAGACGATCCTCGAGCTGATGGCGGCAGTGGATAAGAGCGTGCCGTTGCCGCAGCGGGATGTGGATAAGCCGTTTGCCATGCCCATAGAGGATATTTTTTCGATCTCCGGCCGCGGCACGGTGGTGACGGGGCGAATCGAGCGCGGCAAAGTGAAGGTCGGAGAAGAGATAGAGATTGTGGGTTTCCGGCCGACGATCAAGCGGATCGTCACGGGCGTGGAGATGTTCCGCAAGCTGCTCGATGAAGGGATGGCCGGAGACAACGTGGGCTTGCTGTTGCGCGGCACGGAAAAAGAAGAGGTGGAGCGCGGGCAGGTGGTGGCGAAGCCCGGGTCGATCACGCCGCACACCAAGTTCAAGGCCGAAGCTTACGTGCTGACCAAGGAAGAGGGCGGGCGGCACACACCGTTTTTCACCGGATACCGGCCGCAATTTTATTTTCGGACCACGGACGTAACCGGAGACGTGAAGTTGCCGACGGGAGTGGAGATGGTCATGCCGGGAGACAACGTATCGGCGGAGATTTCGCTGATCACGCCGGTGGCGCTCGAGCGCGGGCTGCGCTTCGCCATTCGCGAAGGCGGCCACACCGTCGGCGCCGGCGCCGTCACCGAGGTCATCGAGTAATCAAAAGGGGCCGGTCGAATGCGCGAAATCATTACGTTGCAGTGCAATGATTGCAAGAATCGGAACTACACAACAACAAAGAACAAGAAGAAGCATACGGATCGAATGGAGACCAAAAAATTCTGCAACACGTGCAGAAAGCATACTGCACACCGTGAAGTGAAATAACGGGATCGAATCAGCCCTTCGCATCCGCCTCCGGCGGCTGCTCAGGGTAAAGGGGAGTAGGTTCAACGGTAGACCGCCGGTCTCCAAAACCGGATGTGGGGGTTCGAATCCCTCCTCCCCTGCCAGACCGAACGGGAAGTCGGGAACTTGAGGAACGATGGCGTTACACGCGGAACGATTGAAGGCAACGTCAGGTGATGCTCCCGAATCGCGCACAGGCGCGCTTTGGGAACGGATCAAAGAACATCCGAAGCGCTGGGGCGAGTTCCTGCACGAGGTGCGGGTGGAACTGCGCCAGGTCACGTGGCCCACGCGGCACGAAGTGGTGGTCACGACCTTTGTGGTGATTGTCGCGGTGGCCTTTTTTGGCGTCTTCTTTTTCGGCGTGGATAGCACCGTGGGCTGGCTGCTCAATCGCTTGTTCACTATTTTCAAGCACTGAGGCAAAAGCGTGTCGATGGCTAAGCAGTGGTACATCATCCACACCTATTCGGGCTTTGAGAAAAAGGTCAAGGAGAGCCTGGAAGGACGTGTGGCCGCATTTGGTTTGGGTGAGCGCATCGGGCGCGTGATGATTCCCACTGAGGACGTCATGGAAGTGCGCGGCGGAAAGAAGATCGTTTCACCGCGAATGTTTTATCCCGGCTACGTGCTGGTGGAAATGGAAATGGACGACGACACCTGGCACGTGGTGCGCTCTACGCCGCGCGTCACAGGATTCGTCGGTTCGGGGCAGACGCCTTCGCCGCTCAGCGAGCAGGAGGTCGAGGGCATCCTCCATCGCGTCACCACATCGGCAGAGAAGCCCAAGCCGAAGCTGGTTTTCGAGCGCAACGAGCAAGTGCGCATTGTGGATGGCCCGTTTGCTAACTTCACCGGGCAGATAGAAGAGGTCAATGCGGACCGCAGCACTCTTAAGGTTTCCGTCACGATTTTCGGGCGTTCGACTCCGGTCGAACTGGACTTCGCCCAAGTGGAAAAAATTAGCTAGCAGTAGCGATAAGAGGTAAGGACAGAAAATGGCCAAGAAAGTTCAAGCCGTGGTTAAGCTGCAGTTGCCGGCCGCCAAGGCTACGCCCGCGCCGCCCGTTGGCACTGCGCTTGGGCCGCAGGGCGTCAACATCATGGAGTTTTGCAAGCAGTTCAACGCCAAGACCAACAAAGAGCCCGAGGGAATGATCATCCCGGTGCTGGTTACGATTTTCAATGATCGGAGCTTCACCTTTATCACCAAGACGCCGCCCGCCTCGGAATTGCTGAAGCGTGCCGCGGGAATTGTCAAAGGCTCCGCCGAACCGAATCGCACCAAGGTTGGCAAGGTCACGCGAAAGCAAGTGGAAGACATTGCGCGTACCAAGATTGTGGACTTGAACACCACCAACCTGGAAGCTGCCGTCCGCACCGTTATGGGTACGGCGCGCAATATGGGATTAGAAGTGGAGGGCTGAAGGAGAAATCATGCCGCGAAGAGTCGGAAAAAATATCGTTAACGCGCGAAAGAAGGTCGAGACCCGGCCTTATAAATTGGGCGAGGCTGCCGAAACAGTCAAAGCCGCCCATTTCGCCAAATTCGACGAGACGGTGGAGTTGGTCATCAACCTCGGCGTGGATCCAAAGCACTCGGACCAGATGGTGCGCGGCACGGTTGTATTGCCGCACGGTCTGGGCAAGTCCAAGCGTGTGCTGGTCATTGCCAGCGGCGAAAAGGTTCGCGAGGCGCAGGAAGCAGGCGCGGACTTTGTCGGCGGCGAGGACATGGTGCAGAAAATTCAAGAGGGCTGGACCGATTTCGAAGCCGTCATCGCGACGCCGGACATGATGAGGTCGGCTGGGCGGCTCGGAAAAGTTCTGGGTCCTCGGGGTCTGATGCCTAACCCAAAGACGGGCACAGTAACCTTTGAAGTCGCCAATGCTGTGAAGGAAATCAAGGCTGGCAAGGTGGAGTTTCGTGTCGATAAGACGGGCATCATTCACTCGCCGATTGGCAAGGTGAGTTTCGACGGCCCAAAGCTCGCAGAAAACGCTCAAGCTCTGCTGGGCGCAGTGGTCAAGGCTAAGCCTGCGGCTGCAAAGGGACGTTACGTCAAGAAAATTACGTTGACCTCCACGATGGGTCCGGGCATCAGCATCGACTTGGCGGAAGCGGAAACGGCCGTGGCCACCGCCGCGTAGTGCGGGAGATCTGGATGAAAAAGCGCAGCGAGAAAAAAGAAGAAGTCGAAAAGCTGAAAAGCGATCTGGCCAAAGTGTCCACGGTAATTCTCACCACGTTCCAGGGCATCACCGTGGCGCAGGATACGCAACTTCGCCGTGCCGTACAGGGCGCGGGCGGACAATACCACGTCGTCAAGAATACTCTCGCCGAAAAAGCGGGTGCGGGAACCCAAGCCGAAGGCCTGCTGAAAGGCCTGACTGGAACGAACTCGATTGCCTACAGTGTGGACCCCGTCTCGTTGGCAAAGGTGCTCACGAAAGTTACCAAAGACGTTCCCGCATTTAAATTCAAAGCGGGCGTAGTCGAGGGACGCGTCTTATCGATCGCGGAAATTCAGCAGTTGGCTCTTCTGCCTTCGAAGGAAGAGTTGATTGGCAAGATTATGTTCATGCTGCAGTCGCCTGCGCGGCGTAGCGCCACTGCACTCGCAGGCATAAACCGGAATCTGGCCGTGGTTGTGCAAGAAGCGGTCAAAGCAGAAAAGTTCGCACACTAGCGAGGAGGAGACGAGGCAAATGGCTAGCAAAGTGGAATCGATCCTGGAAGAGATCAAGGGGCTCACGCTTCTCGAAGCCGCCGACTTGGTCAAGAAGATGGAAGAGGCCTTCGGCGTGTCTGCCGCAGCCGCTGCTCCGGTAATGGTCGCCGGTGGCGCTGCGCCTGGAGCCGCGCCGGCCGAGGAGAAGACGGAGTTCTCGGTTGTGCTCACCGAAGTCGGAGCCAACAAGATCAATGTCATTAAGGCCGTTCGCGAAGTGACTAGCCTGGGCTTGAAGGAAGCCAAGGACCTCGTCGATGGTGCGCCTAAGCCGATCAAGGAAGGCGTCAACAAGGACGAAGCCGCCGCGATCAAGAAGAAGTTTGAAGATGCGGGCGCCAAAGTAGAAGTCAAATAAGAACGCGATCGCCTGGCCCGCGCGCCAACGTGCGCGCAAAGGAATTCGTACGAAGCTGCATTGTCTGGAATTTGAACTTCAACTGTGTCCAATCCGGACCGATGGCGGAAGTGTGTGCGCCGCGCGTCCCGGCCTGACCCTTTTGGGTATCGTGAGGTAACAGAATGGAAAATGGAAACGGAAATCATCGCAATGGAAATAGTGCTGTTCGGGAGCGCGAGCGCCTGGACTTTTCGAAGATCAAGAGTTCGATCCAAATCCCGAACCTGATCGAGGTCCAGCGGCTCTCTTATCAGCGCTTCCTGCAAATGGATTTGCTGCCCTCGGAACGCGAAGACACCGGGCTGCAGTCGGTTTTCACGTCGGTATTCCCGATCCAGGATTTTCGCGGGCTCTCGCAGCTGGATTTTGTCGATTACTCCATCGGGAATTGGGAATGCAAGTGCGGCAACCTCAAGGGGCTGCACCATCTGCGCGCCACTTGCCGCAATTGCGGCGCTTCGGTGGTCACCAATCCTTATCAGACGGGCGACGTGATCTGTTCGAAGTGCGGCACCTTCAACAAAAACACGCCGACGTTCTGCAATAAGTGCGGCGATCCCGTAGCCATGCAACTGAAGTACGACGTCAACGAATGTCAGGAACGCGGCATGACGTATTCCGCTCCGCTCAAGGTCACCATTCGTTTGACTATTTACGACAAAGATCCCGATACAGGCGCGAAAAACGTGCGGGACATCAAGGAGCAGGAAGTTTTCTTCGGCGATATCCCGCTGATGACCGATAACGGTACCTTCATCATCAATGGCACTGAACGCGTCATCGTCAGCCAGTTGCATCGTTCGCCCGGCGTTTTCTACGAAACCGCCAACAACCGCAGTTATTTCCTGGGCAAGATCATTCCTTATCGTGGCTCCTGGGTAGAGTTCGAATACGACACCAAGAACATTCTTTACGTGCGCATCGACCGCAAGCGCAAGTTCCTCGGCTCCATCTTTCTGCGCGCGCTGGGCATGAAGTCCAATGAAGAGATTTTGCGCACCTTTTACCAGGTTGAGCGCGTAACCCTGCGCGACAGCGAATTGCATTGGAACCTCTCGGAAGGCTTGGTGGATCGCAAGATCTCGCACGAGATTAAAGCCCCTCGGTCGGAAGAAGTATTGGTCGCGGCGCACCGCAGAATCACCGAGCCGCTCTACAAGGATTTGGTTAAAGCCAAGATCGCCCAGGTCCGCGTTTCACTGGCTGACCTGGAAGGCGCTTACTCCGTTGCCGATCTGGTCAATCGCCAAACGGGCGAAGTGCTGCTCGAAGCCAATAAGCCCCTTACGCCGGAGGTCTGGGCTGCATTGCCGGAAGCGGGCATTACTGCCGTCGATATCTTCTTCCCCGATCGAGACGATACCGGTGTGGTCATTTCGCGCACGCTCGACAAAGACTCCATTCGCTCCTCGCGCGAGGCGCTGATCGAGATTTACCGCAAGCTGCGCCCCGGCGATCCGCCCACGCTCGAGACCGCTACCGCGCTTTTCAATGGAATGTTCTTTGATCCGCGCAAATACGATTTCAGTAAAGTCGGCCGGCTGAAATTCAATATCAAACTTGGTTTGGAAACTCCGCTGGAGACGCGCACGCTCGATTCCTCGGACTTTGTCGCCGCGATTCGCTATCTGCTCAAGCTGCGCAAAAATATCGGCAGCGTCGACGATATCGATCACCTCGGCAATCGCCGCGTCCGTGCGGTGGGCGAGCTCCTGGAAAATCAGTTCCGCATCGGGCTCGTTCGCATGGAGCGCGCCATCAAAGAAAAAATGTCGGTTTACCAGGAAATGTCTACCGCTATGCCTCACGACCTGGTGAATGCGAAGCCGGTCATGGCCGCGATCCGCGAATTCTTCGGCAGTTCGCAACTGTCGCAATTCATGGATCAGACCAATCCGCTCAGCGAAATCACCCACAAGCGCCGCTTGTCCGCACTGGGTCCCGGTGGACTCTCTCGCGAGCGCGCCGGATTCGAGGTCCGCGACGTTCATCCGACGCACTACGGCCGTATCTGCCCCATCGAGACGCCGGAAGGTCCGAATATCGGCTTGATCAGCTCGCTTTCGTGCTATGCGCGCATCAACGAATTCGGATTTATCGAATCGCCTTACCGCAAGGTTAAGGGCGGCCGCGTGATCGATTTCGTCCAAGTCGTCAACGCCGGTGAAAGCGAATTCAAAGCCGGCGAAATCATCGAGCGCGACAAAGTGGATGCCGTCAACGAAGAGCTCAAGCGGCGCCGCGTCACCGCAGAGCCCTACTGCTTCTATTTGTCGGCTTGGGAAGAAGATCGCTACGTTGTCGCTCAGGCGAACGTGCCTCTCGACGAGCGCGGCCGTATCACCACCGAACTCGTTAACTGCCGTCAGGCCGGAAACTTCGTACTGAAGCAGCGCGAAGAAGTCGATTACATCGACGTTTCGCCCAAACAGCTCGTCTCTGTTGCTGCCAGCTTGATTCCGTTCCTTGAGAATGACGACGCCAACCGAGCCTTGATGGGCTCCAACATGCAACGTCAGGCCGTGCCGCTGATCCGCGGTGAAGCGCCGCTGGTCGGAACAGGCATGGAGCGCGTCACCGCTCGCGATTCAGGCGCTGTTGTCATCTGCCGTCGCGACGGCATCGTCGATCAGGTGGATTCCGAGCGCATCATCGTTCGCGTCGAATCCGACCATTCCGGCGTGCTCAGCCGCGAGGTCGGTGCGGACATCTACTCGTTGATCAAGTTCAAGCGTTCGAATCAAAACACCTGCATTAACCAGCAGCCTTTGGTTCGTGTGGGAGATCGCGTCGGCCAGGGACAAGTGCTTGCGGACGGCCCCTGCACCGATCGCGGCGAGCTCGCGCTCGGGCGCAACGTGCTGGTCGCTTTCCTGCCGTGGCGCGGCTACAACTTTGAAGACGCCATCCTCGTCAGCGAAAAGCTGGTGAAAGAGGATTACTACACTTCGATCCACATTGAGGAATTCGAAATCGAAGCGCGCGACACCAAGCTCGGTCCCGAAGAAATCACGCGCGACATTCCCAATATCAGCGAAACATTCCTGCGCAACCTCGACGAAAGCGGCGTAATTCGCATCGGCGCCACGGTTCGTCCAGGCGACATCCTGGTTGGTAAAGTCACGCCCAAGGGTGAAACGACGCTCACGCCCGAAGAGAAGCTGCTCCGCGCCATCTTCGGCGAAAAGGCCGGCGACGTTCGTGACGCCTCGCTCTACTGCCCTCCCGGTATCGAGGGCACCGTCGTCGACGTCAAGATCTTCTGCCGCAAGGGCGCCGAAAAAGACGAACGCCACAAGGCCATCGAGGCCCTGCAGGTCTTTCGTTTGGAGCGAAACCTCGCGGACGAGATCCGCATCCTCACCGACGAACGGCTCAAGCGCCTGACCGGTCTTCTGAACGATCAGAAGCTCGTCGCCGATTTGCACGACGAAAAAACCAACAAGCGGCTGCTCACTAAAGGCACCGCGCTCACGCGTGAGATCATCGAGAAAATCTCCACGCGCAACCTGAAGCGCCTCCGCCTCGTGGATAAAGACCCCCTGCTCATCGAGAAGATCGATGAAATCGAAGAGATGACCTCGCGGCAGATCGATGTGCTGCGCAAGATTACCGACGAGCGCAAGGAAAAGCTCAAGAAAGGCGATGAGCTTCCTCCCGGCGTGATCAAGCTGGTCAAGGTCTACATCGCCATGAAGCGCAAGCTCTCCGTCGGCGACAAGATGGCCGGACGTCACGGCAATAAAGGCGTGATCGCCCGCATCGTGCCCGAAGAAGACATGCCCTATCTGCCCGATGGCACTCCCGTCGAGATCGTGCTCAATCCGCTTGGCGTGCCGTCTCGTATGAACGTCGGTCAGATTCTGGAGACGCACCTCGGCTGGGCGGCCAAAGAACTCGGCCGCAGCATCAGCCGTATTTTCAATCAATCGACCAAGGCCGAGGCGGCTCGCCGTTGGTTCCGAGAAGTCTTCGGTGATACAGCCATCTGGCGCTCGCTCTCCGCGATGGAAGACGAGCACTTGATCGAGCTCGCCGATAGCTTCCGGGACGGCATCTCCATGGCTACGCCCGTTTTCGACGGCGCGCGCGAATCGGAGATTCGCCACCTGCTTGAAGTTGCGGGACTGCCGGAGTCGGGCAAGCTTCCGCTCTTCGACGGAATGACGGGCGAATCTTTCGCTCAAGAGATCACTGTCGGCTACATCTACATGCTCAAGCTCTCGCACCTGGTCGACGACAAGATCCACGCTCGCTCCATCGGGCCTTACTCGCTGATCACCCAGCAGCCGCTGGGCGGAAAAGCGCAATTCGGCGGACAGCGTTTCGGTGAAATGGAAGTGTGGGCGCTCGAAGCCTACGGCGCCGCGCACATCCTGCAAGAGTTGCTCACCGCCAAATCCGACGATGTCTATGGCCGCGCCAAAATTTACGAAGCAATCGTCAAAGGCGAACCCGGCATCGAGCCGGGCGTGCCCGAATCGTTCAACGTCCTCGTACGCGAATTGCAATCGCTGTGCCTGGATGTCGAGTTGATGAAGAGGCGAGAGCCGCAAGCGGAAGCGGCGGCCGATTAGCAACGTTATCTGACAAGTTCCACCTCCCGGGCAACCGGGAGTGCTGCGGCGTAAGCCGTGGCAGGGAGGAAAAACCTTGTATCGTAGCAGCCCTTATGATCGTGCCAGTTTGATCGCGGATTTCGATTCCATTCGCATCAGTTTGGCAAGCCCTGAAAAAATTCGTTCATGGTCCCACGGCGAAGTGACCAAGCCGGAGACCATCAACTACCGCACGTTCAAACCGGAGCGCGACGGCCTGTTTTGCGCCAAGATTTTCGGCCCGGTTACGGACTGGGAATGCTTGTGCGGCAAATACAAGCGCATGAAGCATCGCGGAGTGATCTGCGATAAGTGCGGCGTCGAAGTCACTCTCAGCAAGGTGCGCCGCGAACGGCTCGGCCATATCGAATTGGCCTCGCCCTGCTCCCACGTGTGGTTTTTCAAGGGCCTGCCCTCGCGCATTGGCTACTTGCTGGATATCTCCATGCGCGATCTCGAGCGCATTCTTTACTTCGAAGCTTTCGTCGTTGTCGAACCCGGCGAAGTGCCCGGCATCAAGGAACGCGAACTTCTGCCCGAGGAAAAGTTCCGCGAGCTCCAGACCGAATATGCGGGACAGTTCCGCGCGGTTATGGGTGCCGAAGCCATTAAAGAACTTCTCCGTCACGTCGACGTCGATAAGCTCAGCGAAGAGCTGCGCGAAAAAATGAAGGTCGATCCCAGCCTGCAGAAGCGCATTAAGTATGCCAAGCGCCTGCGCGTTGTGGATTCGTTCCGCAAGAGCGGGAATAAGCCTGAGTGGATGATTCTCGACGTGATCCCCGTGCTTCCTCCCGAGTTGCGGCCTCTCGTGCCGCTCGATGGCGGCCGGTTTGCCACCTCCGATCTCAATGATCTCTACCGGCGCGTGATCAATCGCAATAACCGCCTGAAGAAGCTCATGGAGCTGCACGCCCCCGATGTCATCGTGCGCAATGAGAAGCGCATGCTTCAGGAAGCCGTTGACGCACTCTTTGATAATGGCCGTCGCGGGCGCGTCCTGCGCGGCACGAACAACCGGCCTCTCAAATCGCTCTCCGATACGCTCAAAGGTAAGCAGGGCCGCTTTCGCCAGAACCTGCTCGGCAAGCGCGTGGACTATTCCGGCCGTTCCGTGATTGTCGTCGGTCCGGAACTCCGCCTCAACCAATGCGGTCTGCCGAAGAAGATGGCGCTCGAGCTCTTCAAGCCCTTCATCTATCACAAACTGGAAGCCGCGGGTCATTGCACAACGATCAAGCAGGCCAAAGAGATGGTCGAGCAGCAAGAATCGATCGTGTGGGACATTCTCGAAGATGTCATTCGAGAGCACCCGGTGCTCCTCAATCGCGCGCCCACGCTGCATCGTTTGGGAATTCAGGCCTTCGAGCCCACCCTGGTCGAGGGCAAAGCGATCCGCATTCATCCGCTGGTTTGCACCGCTTTCAACGCCGATTTCGATGGCGACCAGATGGCCGTGCACATTCCGCTTTCTCCCGAAGCGCAGATCGAAGCTGCGGTTTTGATGCTTTCTTCGCGCAACATTCTTTCGCCTGCCAACGGATTGCCCTTGGCCGTGCCCACGCAGGACATGGTGCTGGGCATCTACTACCTGACCAAGGCAAAGCCCGGCGCAAAGGGTGAGGGCCGCGCCTTTGGTTCGGTGGAAGAAGTGGTACTCGCGCTGGAAGCGGGCGAAGTCGAACTGCTGACGCCCATCCGCCTGCGCTACACCGGCGAGATGATAGATCTCATCAACGCGTACGACGATCAGGACGTGACGCACACCGAAGCCGTCAACCTCAAGCGCCAGTTCATCTCCACGACGGTAGGCCGCGTTATTTTCAACGACAACCTGCCCGAGGAAATGCCCTTCATCAACGGCTTGATAAAGAAGAAGGGTGTTCAGCAACTGGTCTACTACTGTTATCTGCGTTTTGGTCTCGAACGCACCGTCGTGGCCCTCGACCATCTCAAGGAACTCGGTTTCCTCTACGCCACCCGTTCGGGCATCTCCATCGGCATCGAGGACATGGTTATTCCGGGCGACAAGGCGTCCCTTGTCGAGGCCACCGAGCGCGAAATCGTCAAGGTGCAGCAACAGTATCTGGACGGCGCCATCACCAATGGCGAGCGCTACAACAAAGTGATCGCCATCTGGAGCGACGTCACCGAAAAAGTTGCCGAGCAGATGTTCAAAGCTCTCGAGCAACAGGATAAGGAAGGCGTCATCAACCCGATTTACGTCATGGCCGATTCCGGCGCTCGCGGATCGAAACAGCAGATTCGGCAGCTTTCCGGCATGCGCGGCCTCATGGCCAAGCCTTCCGGCGAAGTTATCGAGACGCCGATCACCTCCAACTTCCGCGAAGGCCTCACCGTGCTGCAATACTTCATCTCCACGCACGGCGCGCGTAAAGGTCTGGCGGATACCGCGCTCAAGACGGCGGATTCCGGCTACCTCACGCGCCGCCTGGTCGACGTCGCCCAGGACGTGATCATCAACGAGATCGATTGCGGCACGCAGGATGGCATCTACGTCGAGCCCATTTTGGAAGCGGGCATCGAAGTAGAGCCCTTGCGCGACCGCGTCGTCGGCCGCGTTTCTCTGGAAAAAATCAAGGATTACGAAGGAAACGTGATCCTCGATATCAACCAGGAGATCACTGAAGAGTTGGCCAACGCCATCCAGGCCGCAGGCATCGAGCGCGTCAAGATTCGCTCCGTGCTCACCTGCGAGTCTCGGCGTGGTGTCTGCGCCCGCTGCTACGGACGCAATCTGGCCAGCGGCCGCATGGTCGAACTCGGCGAAGCGGTAGGCGTCATCGCCGCGCAGTCCATCGGCGAGCCGGGCACGCAGCTCACCATGCGTACCTTCCACATCGGCGGCACGGCGACCCGCGTGGCCGAGCAATCCAAAGTGGAGGCCCGCAGCCATGGTTTCGTTCGCTTCCTCGACCTCAAGGCCGTTCACGGCCGCAACAATGCCCTGATCGCTATGAACCGGTCCGGATTGGTTGTCATCGTGGACGACAAGGGCCGCGAAAAGGAGCGCCACCACGTCGTTTACGGCGCGCGCCTGCGTGTTGACGAAGGGCAATCGGTCAACGTCGGCCAGATTCTCGCCGAGTGGGATCCGTTTACTTTCTCGATCCTTACCGAAGTCGGTGGCACGATCGAGTTCAAGGATCTGCAGCCCGGCATCACCATCGAGGAACAGGTCGACGAAGTCACCGGTCTGGCTCAGCTTGTCGTCACGCTGCCTCCCGGCGACGAAAAGCACCAGCCGACAATTCAAGTGCGCGATTCCGGCGGCCGTAGCCGCAAGAAGTACCTCATGCCTTCGCGGGCCCACCTTATGGTCACCGATGGCGACGAGGTCCAGCCCGGCGACGTCCTGGCTAAGATTCCTCGGGAAACCACCAAGACCAAGGACATCACCGGCGGTCTGCCGCGCGTTGTCGAGCTCTTTGAGACCCGCAAGCCCAAAGATCCCGCCGTCATCAGCGAAATCGATGGCGTGGTCAAATACGGCGAAATCAGCAAGGGCATGCGCAAGATTTACGTCGAGAGCGAAGACGGCAGGACGCAGAAGGAATACTCCATTGCCCGCGGCGTGCACATCAACGTGCAGGAAGGCGAGCATGTTCATGCCGGCGAGCCGTTGATCGACGGCCCGCTCAATCCGCACGACCTCCTCGCCGTTCTTGGCGAGAAGTACACGCAAGCCTACCTGGTGAATTCCATCCAGGAGGTCTATCGTCTGCAGGGCGTGAACATCAACGACAAGCACATCGAAACCATCGTTCGCCAGATGATGCGCTGGGTGAAAGTCGAAGACGTCGGCGACACCAAGTTCTTGCTGGACGAACAAGTCGATAAGTTCCGCTTCCGCGAAGAAAATGATCGCATCATCGGCGAAGGAGGCCGGCCGGCCACGGGGCGTCCGCTCCTGCTCGGCATCACCAAGGCTTCTCTCTCGACCGACTCGTTCATCTCCGCGGCAAGCTTCCAGGAGACGACGCGCGTTCTCACCGAGGCGGCTGTCGCCGGCAAGGTGGATTACCTGCGTGGCCTCAAGGAAAACGTGATTATGGGAAGGCTGATTCCTGCAGGCACAGGGCTCGAGCGCTACCGCAATATCGATCTCCTGGTCGAAGTTCCTCCTCCGCAACCCCCGGAGGCGGAGGTTGTCGCGCCGGAGCTTACTCCCGAAGAAGCCGCCGCACTGGACTTCTTGCGGAAGGATGCCGACGCGATTGCAGAAAGCTAGGCCTTTCAGATATAAAAGAAGCCTGGCGCGCACGGAACTCCGTACCTACGCGCCGGGCTTTGCAGTTCGCAGTCTCAATAGTCCCCAGCCCCGCTGCGTGGCAGCATAAGTTGGTTCTTGGTCGGACAGTTGGCGTCCAGCTTCGCCTTAATCAATAGGTAATTCGCTGGGTCGAAGGAGTTGCGCCTGTCTCCGGCCGGGACATAGACTGTCACCTCGCAGTTGCCTTTCCTTTTTTCCGGAGAGATCGACGTACAAGTTTCATGGCTATTACGAGCAGCCAACGCACTGCCTCTGATGTGGATGCCAGTGTCTCGGCAGACTCGTCTGCTGTTCCATCGGATCGATTAGCGGCTCGCGAAGGCCGCCTCTGGCTGCTTGCGGTAATCCTGCTCATTTCTCTCGCTGTGGGATTGGCTCTTGTCTCCTGGCAACCCATCCATCTGCTCCCGTGGAAACTGGACGCTCTTCCATTCGGCTTGGTTTTGCTGGTCAGTCTTTTTGGCGCCTATGCGATTTCTCGATGGCGCGAAATGGCCCAATTGCGCGGATTGGTCCACGACCTCTCGCATCAGCCCCAATCGCCGGCTGCGGGGCAAGTGGAGAAGCTCTTCGAAATCGTGCAGCGCTCGCAGCGCGGCTATCGCGATCTTATCGATACCTTTGACGATTTTTTGCTGTCGCTCTCGCTTCAGGGAGAAATCCTCGCCGTTAATCGCAGCTTCGCGGAACTGCTTGGCCGCCCATTTTCCGAAGTGGTGGGACACCGGCTCGATGAATTCGTCGAGTTAGCTGACAATGCCGGTCTCGCGTCACTCCTACGCGAGTTGATCTCGTTGCTGGAGCGGCGCCAGCGATCCGGCGTCCTGCGCATCCGTCTGAAGCATGAAACCAGCTCGAGATACTTCCAATGCACAACCCACGCGGTCATCCGCGAGGGCGCTCAACAGAGTGTGTGTGTTCTCGCGCGGGATATCACCACCGAACGCGAGAGCGAAGCGCGGTTCAAGGACTTGTTCGAGACCCTGCAAGAGGGGGTCTATCTCGCCGACACCGATGGGAACTTGGAAGATGTCAATCCTGCCTTCGTGCGCATGCTCGGCTATGAAAACCGTGCGGAGTTGCTCGGGCGTCCTCTCTCGGAATTTTTCCTTCAGCCCGAAGGTTGGGAGATAGAACGCCGCCATTTGGCACAATCGGATGTTGTGTATAGCCACGAGGCCATGCTGCGCCGCAGCGATGGCTCCGCTCTTGCCGCTCTTCATGCTTCGGCTCAGATTCGGGATACCGCCGGGCGTGTCCGGCGCCGTCAGGGAACGTTCGTGGATATTACCGAACGCCGCCAAATGGAGACGCGGTTGCAGCGGGAGCAGGAATTTGCGCGCCGTCTCGTGGAAAGCTTTCCCGATCTGGTCATCGCGCTCGATCGCGAGGGCCGCTACACTTTCGTCAGCCCGCGCTCCAGAGAATTGCTGGGCTTTTTACCGGAACAGTTGATTGGAACTCCATTCAGCGAGCGCATCGAACCGCACAGTTGCAAGGAAGTCCAGGCATTCTTGGATAGCATTATTTCCGGGCAATGCTCCAATGGCAGCACCGAGTTTCTCGTCCGCCGGAACGATGGTGAAACCCGCCTGTTCCGGGCGACCGCGAGCCCGCTCATGGATGCTTCCGGCCGCATCGCCGGCGTCATTGCCGCGGCACGCGATACGACTGACTCCAAGCGCATGGAACAGCAGTTGATTCAGAACGAAAGGCTTGCAGCTATGGGCCAGATGATTGCCGGCGTCGCCCATGAGCTGAATAATCCGCTCACCGCGGTGCTGGGGGTCACCGAACTTCTGCGTGATTCTACGGAAGAAGAGTCCGTGCGCCGGCAACTCGAAATTGCCCATCGCCAGGCCCGCCGTGCCGCTCAGATCGTACAAAGCCTCCTGACTTTTTCCCGCCCGCCCCAGCCGCGCAAGATTTGCCTCAATTTGAGCGAGCTGATTCAGCGCAGCCTGCAGCTTCACGAACATTCTTTGCGCTCCAATCGCATCACGATTGATTTTGCCGCTCAGCCCGATCTTCCTCTCGTCTTGGGCGACGCCAGCCAACTCACCCAAGTCTTCCTCAACCTGATCGCGAATGCCGAGCAGGCCATTCGAGAGGTTCATGATCATGGGACCCTTCGCATCCAGGTCAGCCGCGCTGCCGATCGCGTCGTGGCCACTTTTCAGGATGATGGCGCGGGCATTCGGCGTGAGATTCTGCCGAAGATCTTTGATCCCTTCTTCACCACGAAACGCCCCGGCCGCGGCACCGGTTTGGGCCTGAGCATTTGCCTGGCGATCCTTCGCGAACATAACGGTGAGATTGAAGGTCAGCCGCTGCCCCAAGGCGGATCCTTATTCACGACGTGGTTGCCGATCGCGCGGGGTACGGCTTTGTTTTTGGCCGAACCGAGGGAAGGAGCAGCGGAGTCAAGTTCGAAAGAAATTTCAAGGGAAGGGGCTGCAGTCTACTCGATTCTCGTCGTGGACGACGAAGAAAGCATCCGCGAAATGATTCGCGAAGGCCTTGCGGCCCGCGGCTTCAACGTGCAAACGGCTGCAGGCGTCGAGGAAGCCCTATCATTGATGGCACGTTTTCCCTTCCATGCCGTGCTCTGCGATTTGAATTTGCGGGCTGGCGCCGGTGCGGAACGTTCGGGTCTGGGGCTTTATGCCGCGGTCACGAACGCCACGCGCATTGGCGAGCGCAAGCCTTTCTTTCTGTTCATGAGCGGAGAATTGGCGGCCGCGGCGGTAACCGAACAATTAGCCCAGGCCGGCGCACAAACCATTCAGAAGCCTTTTCGTATCTCCGATCTGATCGCCATTCTGAGCGCTGCGCTCGGTAAGTCTCCCAACGGCGCTGCACAGTTTTCTTCCGTCAATTAGCTCGCGAATCTTTCTTCGCCTTATCCTTCGCCGGCGGCGTCCCGCTCGCAGGCTTTGCGTCGCTTAGCCCGTCAACGCCGAAGGTCCACAGAAACATGCTCTGTCCTTCCGCCTGCGTCGTTTCGATGATGGCGTACTCGCCGGCTTCCAGAGGGTGATCGACGGTGTAACGGTAGAGGCCTCGCGCCGCATCCCACTGCAGCAGCGAAACTTCCTGATGTTTGAACGATTGCTGCCCTGCAATATTTGTGGTGATGACCTCGACGGCTCTCTTTTCGCCCTTCACCGTCGCGCGCAAAAGTGTGAGGTGCGGCTCGCGCTTGTCTGCAGTCCGGAAATAGAACTCCGCATCGCCCGCGTGGATTCGTAACTTTGCTTGCTTTCCGGGAATCTCCACGTCTTGCTTGCCGGAAATCAAAGGCATGCCCGTCACGATCTTTGCGACTGCGCGTCCCTTTTCGGTATGCGTCTCGGCCGTTTCTTGCTGCATGGGGGCGATTCTGTTTCCGTCCAGAACGTAGAATCCCACGTCATCGGGAAGAAAGACGTTCGGACGCACCTCGAAGCTCGTATCCACGTCCAGACCGGCAAACCGTGCGGCTTTTTCGCTTTCTGC
This sequence comes from uncultured Acidobacteriota bacterium, assembly GCA_963804535.1. Lineage (GTDB taxonomy): Bacteria > Acidobacteriota > Terriglobia > Acidiferrales > UBA7541 > Palsa-189. Next base: position 65,751 of record CAWDQT010000003.1, on the reverse strand, counting down.
GATTTGCTTGGCCAATTCCTTCTGCTGTGCGTCCAGTTCAGCTTCGGCTTTTTGTGTGGCAGCCCAATCCACCAGCGTCGCCGGGATTTCCTCCCATGCCGACCGTTCCACGCTGTAATACCGCACCCGGTCGCCTTGACGTTGATATTCCCGGACAATCTGGAAGGTGCCGTCGGTGAGAAACAGCTTTTTGCCTTTGGGCAGCGGAACGGCGATCGCCTTCTGCTGGGCATCTGTGTCCATCGCTTGGCTGGGATACTTGTTCTTGAGGCCCGGAACTCGATGCACCTGCTCTCTGCGCGCCAAAACCAACGGCGAGCAGCGCCATTGCCACAACGCAGAGTATCTGCGAAAAGCTCCAAACCCTGAAGCGTTTTCCGGGGTTTTGTGTTGCTGGCACGTTCATAGGCAGGCCGCGATTACTGGCTCAGAATAGCGCTGTCTGAGCGCCGCTGCAATCCACAGTTCGAATTCATCTGGGAAGAATGCAATTCCAGAATGGAACACAAATCGGCGGGTATTAAGTTGCAGAATAACGAAGGAGATGCGTGCCGCCTAATGCTCGCAGCGCTCGCAAACCATCGTCAAAACTGTCAGATCCGAGATCGTATAAAGCCACTTGTGCGCCGTGCTGCCCGCCGCTTCGGCGGCAGCTTCAGCGGCTTGGCCCAGGTGCCTTATGCGCGTGAAGTTCCGCAAATGCTCCAGGCAGATTCCGGTCAGCCCGGATACCTCTTCCTCGGTAAAGATCTTCTGGCTCGATCGGATCGTCAGGCTGCTCATAATTGACTCCACCCCAACATGCTCTCAATACGGCGATGGTATTTCAGAACTCTGCTTTTTAGCAATAGTCCTTCCGTTCCATTACGCCGATTTTTTGATGAAGAGCTGAGCCAATGGGGCTTCAGAAAAAGACTTAGACGAGGCGTCTCAAACGCTGTAGTTTTCAGGAGTCGCGGGAAAAATTAATGCTGAACAAGCGTGTGCCAAATTGGAATTTGCTCTCCGAACAACCAGAACTATCGCAACTTAAAGAGGCGGAAATCATCGAGTGCGCCGAACAGTGACTCGAGCGCTTCCGGTTTGACGTTCCGGTCAGCCTAAACTTGTGCTCCGCCGGCTCTCTCGAACGCATGTGCCAGCTGCAAGACTCGCGCTTCTCCGAAAGTCTGGCCAAAAATCTGCAAGCCCACAGGGAGCCCCTCAGCCGTCTTCCCGCATGGCACCGAAATGCCCGGAACTCCGGCGAGCGATCCTGTAACCGTATAGATATCAGCGAGATACATGGCCAGCGGGTCAACCGTCCGTTCGCCTAGCCGGAAAGCGGGGACGGGCGACGTCGGCGTAACAATTGCGTCTACCTGCTCGAACGCCTCCGCAAAATCCCGGGCGATCAACGCGCGCACCTTCTGCGCCTTCAAATAATAAGCATCATAGTACCCGGCTGATAACGAATAAGTCCCCAGCATGATTCGGCGTTTCACTTCCGCCCCAAATCCGGCGCCACGCGTTTTCCGATACATTTCGATCAAGGTTGCGCCCGGCACTCGCATGCCATAGCGCACGCCGTCATAACGTGCCAAGTTGGAACTGGCCTCGGCCGTGGCCACCAGATAGTAAGTCCCTACTGCATATTCTGTATGCGGCATGCGCAGGGGGATACGCTTGCAGCCGAGTCGCTCGAGCAAGCTGATTCCAGCTTCGACCTTTTCCCGCACGGCAGGATCAAGTCCCTCAGCAAAATAATCGGTTGGTACGCCGATTTTTAGCGCCTTCACCGGCGCATCCAGGCCCTGCAGGTAATCCGGAACCGGAACGGCCGCAGCGGTCGAATCCATCGGATCACTGCCCGCCATCGTTCCCATGATGGTGGCCACATCGCGGACGTTCCCCGCGAAGACCCCCACGCGATCGAGCGAAGAGGCAAAGGCGATCAGTCCGTAACGCGACACACGGCCGTAGGTCGGCATCATCGCCGGAATGCCGCAAAAAGAACCCGGCTGGCGAACCGAGCCTCCCGTATCCGTACCCAAAGCCGCCACCGCCAGTCCGCCCGCCACCGCTGCGGCGGAGCCTCCACTCGATCCGCCGGGGACTCGGTCCATGGCCACAGGATTTCGAACCGGGCCATAAGCTGAATTTTCGTTCGATCCGCCCATGGCGAATTCATCGCAATTGGTTTTACCCAGCACGATCGCCCCGGCGCGTTCCAGGCGCTCGACTGCGGTGGCGTCGAATGGCGGCCGATAGCCTTCCAGGATTCGCGAGCCGCAGGTAGTGACCACGCCCTTTGTGCTGAGAACGTCCTTCACCGCGAGCGGCAGGCCCGCGAGACGCGGCAGAGGCTCCCCTCGCGTCACAAGTCCGTCGATATAATCCGCTTGCTTGTAGGCGCGCTCGGGAGAAAGCGCCAAATACGCGTTGAGCTCCGGATTACGCTGCTCGATTCGTCGGCAGAACTCCGCCGTCAACTCGCGCGCAGAGATGCGCTTTGCCGCAAGTGCTTCGCGGACAGACTCGATCGTCCACTCGTGGCCATTGCTAGTCGGATTCGCAATCATGGCACTAAATTATGCAGTCAAGATTATAGGGTGTGATGTGGGCTCTCGCCAGCAGGTGGTCGAGGCGCGGGGTGAGTCACGCGGATTCAATCGAAAAGATTGAAACGAAGGATGTACCAGAGCGTGGCAAAACCGTCTTTCCAGGTGATCTTCTTTCCTTCCGCATAGGTCCTTCCGGAATACGAGATCGGCACTTCATAAATGCGCCAGTTGCCTCTCGCGACCTTCGCTGTGCATTCAGGCTCAAAGCCGAAACGATCCGATTTCAAGCGAAAGCTTTGCACTACCTCGCGCCGGAAGACTTTGTAGCACGTTTCCATGTCTGTGAGTTTTAAGTTCGTGAGCATGTCGGAGAGCAGGGTCAAAAATTTGTTGCCCACATAGTGCCAGAAATAATGCACCCGCTGCGGCCCGCCGAGAAATCTTGATCCATAGACGACGTCCGCACGGCCGTCGAAAATCGGCTCGAGCAGCTTGTGATAATCCTTTGGGTCGTACTCCAGATCGGCATCCTGCACGATAACGACGTCCCCATTGACCATCTCAAAACCCCGGCGCATTGCTGCGCCTTTGCCGTGGTTGCGGTCCTGAAAGATAAAGCGAATGTTTTCGAGAGGAAGAAGGGCTCGGCCATTCTGGACGGAAACTTCGCGTTGACCGGCAGCCTGCGCTTGTTCGAAATCGTGCAGCAGTTCTCGGGTTCCGTCCGTGGACCCATCGTCGATTACGAGAACTTCCTTCTCGAGGTCGACGGCCTGCACGCGGAGTAATACTTGCTCGATGTAGGCCCGCTCGTTATAGACGGGAATGACGACCGAGACCGTCACGCTGAAGGTAACTCTTTCAATCTACGCGCCTCTGATCTTCAAGCTGACCGCGAAATAATAATCGAAATACTCGGCTGAGTTTACAAATCGTGCGAAGCCGTCGTGTCCGACGAGTAACAGTTGGCGCGCCAATAAGCTGCCTCCGACGGCAGTTAGTGACGTCCTCCCGTGCCGTATCGCCCCATCCCGGCATTCCAGCGAATCGCCAGCAAATCCAGGAACATCCCTGCGCTATCGGCAAACATCCTCACTTTGGTCGCGGGATCATGGGCCCAGCGAACCGGAACTTCCGCGATACGCAATCCTTTTCGCTGTGCGAGAAACAAAATCTCGGGATCGAATCCGAATCCCTCGGTGCGCTGCTGCTCAAAAATGACTCGCGCTTTCTCCCGGCGGAATGCCTTGAAACCGCATTGCGTATCCTGGAAGGGCAGACCGGTGATCCCCCGCACGATCTGGTTAAAGAGGATGCCGGCGCGTTCTCTAAAAACTGATTGATGAACCTCGATCAAGCCACGGTCCACGGCGCGCGAGCCGATGGCGACATCGTATGTGCCATCGCGCAGCGCCGCCAGCAACTTATCCGCCTCCTCGATCGGCGCGGATAAATCCGCATCCGTGAACATCGCAATCTCTCCGCGAGCCTCCAGCATCCCGTGGCGAACGCTGAAGCCTTTACCTCGATTGCGGCCGTTCGATAGCAAGCGCAACTCGGGAAACTCGGCTCGCGAGAGTTCCACGACCTTTGCCGTCGCATCTGTGGATCCGTCGTCAACGACGAGCACTTCGGCTCGCAGTGAGCGGGATTTCAGATACGCGCGGATGCTTTGGAAAGTTTTTGGTAAGCGTCGTTCCTCGTTGAATGCGGGAACGACAATGGAAAGCTCCAATGGGTCCCCGGCGCCCGCCTCTCAAGCGCGAGCACTCGCGCCGTAAAAAAAGTCGCGCGTGCTGGGATGCAAGGGCGGCTGCCTCCTCCGGACGCACATTCTATATCGCCGCTATATCCCCGCGTTAGGCATTCCCCTCTGCGGCCTCTGTACCTGTGCCCTCTGTGCTAAGAGCCCTTCATTCTGTGCCACTTGAAGCGATTCGCCCATCCAAACTGTGAGCTCCGAAACGAGATACAATGCTGAGAAAACGAATGATCATTGATCGCATGCCAGGCAAGCCAAAGAGGATGGCGTGAGCACGACGCAATTAGACACTTCCCTCGACAGGGGATCGAAGACAGTCCTGGACATTCTGCTGGCCATCAGCTTTTGCCATCTCCTGAACGACATGATCTCCTCTTTGCTGCCGGCGATCTACCCGTTGTTGAAGGACTCCTACCATCTCGATTTTGCACAAGTAGGCCTGATTACACTCACTTACCAGTGCACGGCTTCGCTCCTGCAGCCTCTGGTCGGACTCCACACCGATCGCCGCCCGATGCCGTATTCGCTGCCCGCGGGCATGGTTTTTACGCTCATCGGAATCGCCATACTTGCCGTAGCACATTCGTTCAGCACGCTCCTCGTCGCCGCTGCGCTGGTCGGTACGGGCGCCTCGGTTTTTCACCCTGAGTCATCCCGCGTGGCTCGCATGGCCTCGGGAGGACAGCACGGCCTGGCCCAGTCTCTCTTTCAATTGGGCGGTAATGCCGGACTCGCACTCGGGCCTCTCCTCGCAGCTTTGATTGTGCTGCCGAAAGGGCAAGGGAATGTCCTGTGGTTTTCTCTTGCGGTTCTGCTCGCCATCGTTTTGCTCACCTGGGTGAGCAGATGGACCAAGGAGCACATGTTGAATCTGCTCGCCTCCCGCAAGGTCCAAAAGGAAGAGCATTCTCCCGTTTCGGGGAAAAGAGTAGCGGCGTCAATCGGCATTCTATTAGCGCTGTTATTCTCGAAGTATTTCTACCTTGCGAGTATCACCAGCTATTACACCTTTTACCTAATGAGCAAGTTTCACGTATCCGTACGAAGCGCGCAGCTCCACCTGTTCGTCTTTCTCGGTGCAGTCGCGCTCGGCACGATTGCAGGCGGCCCCATCGGCGACCGAATCGGTCGCAAACGGGTCATCTGGGGCTCGATTCTCGGCGTCCTCCCGTTCACCTTGGCATTGCCTTATGCCAGTCTCTTTTGGACCGAAATTCTCAGCGTGATCATAGGTTTGGTTTTGGCTTCCGCTTTTCCAGCGATTGTCGTGTATGGCCAGGAGCTGATGCCCGGAAGAGTAGGAATGGTTTCCGGGCTTTTCTTCGGATTTGCGTTTGGCATGGCGGGCTTGGGTGCCGCCATACTCGGCGAACTTGCGGACTTGACCAGCATTCGCTTCGTATACCAGGTCTGCTCAGTGCTGCCGGCCGTAGGATTACTGGCGGCCTTCCTGCCGAATCTGGAAACGTCCTCGATACGAAGAACCGTGCGCGAAACCGCCGACGCTGTGTAGATTCCTTGTCGCGTTCCCATTTTTGTGAACGAAGACTCCAATCCAACTTAACACTCGAATCGTTCACGCGTTTTTAACACCAGCGTAAACCCCCGGCATTCCAGATGTGCGAATCTCCACGCCTTGCGTCTGTGTGACCGCTCGATAGGTTTGTGGGTCGTTGCTGCTTGTGGTGAGCGCAGCGAATCCATAGCCGCGACATTAGCCGTCTCTCAATGAGAACGGCTTTAGCCGCTGAAATCTAAATTCCCTATCGTTGCTGCACAGGCTCCTCAGGAGGATAGACACGTGAAAAGAGCTTCGCTCGCGATAACGTTAGGCTTACTTGCGATCACAATCGCAATCGGTTTGACCACGGCAGGATTGCGCGCTGATGACGATCAGGATCGCGCTGAGCACTTCCACTTCGTTCCCAACAGTGTGGTAGTCACCCGTAGCGTGTACGTCGGCACAGCAGACACTGTCACTATAGGCGAAACCTTGCCGCCGGGCTGCGCCGGAGGGCCAAATGGCAGCACCATGGTCGCCGTGCCCACCACTGCGGGCGGAGTCGTCGACGTGACAGTTCCGTGCGGAGTTGCGAGCGACAATGGGGAAGCCCCGAATCTCAACGATTCGCACAACGTATGGAACAATTCCGGTAGCGACGGCAGCTTTGGCATATCGTCACCGATCTTCCTCGATAACATTACGAAGGAAGGCCACCTCCTCGGCACGCTGCCGATTCCCAGCGATCAGATCGTGACCAGCTTCAGTTCTAAATCCGAACTGGCGCTCAATCTCTCCGTCGACGGCAAGTCCCTCACATTTATTGGTTATCGAGGCGGCCCCGGCTGCCCGGTGATCACTTACGTGAACGGCATCGGCATACAGGGCAATACTCCCGGTCCGATTTCGCCCACTCGTCCCAAATCTGATCGATGCGTCTGCCTCGAGCACGCCGGGCATTTGCGACCCGACGAATTCCGTCATTTCGAGTTTCGTGAGCGATCCTGTGGTTCCCACAGCCTACTATCGCGCTGTCGCGGAAGTCGACGCCGACGGCCACATCACGATAACGCCTGGAAACGCCTACAGTGGCGATAATGGCCGTGCGGCGAAAAAGGGCGGGAACGGTCTGTATTACACGGCTGGGAACGACAACAGTGGCAATCTGTCGAAAGGCCAGCTAAATACCACGCCAATTGGCATCGCTCTCGTTAACGCCACCGGCGCCGAACTGCGCACTCCAAACACGGCTCCGACAGTTCCTCCTGACATCCAGATGATTGGCAGGCTACTGTTCGGAACCGACAAGCCCGGCAAGGACACCAACTTCCGGGGCCTCACCATCTTCGATAATACGCTGTACGTCAGCAAGGGCAGCGGTGGCAACGGCATCAACACCGTCTATCAGGTTGGCACCCCGGGCACCTTGCCCACCGGCGATGCGGCGTCCCTCGCCGGAGTGCCGATCACGATCCTGCCGGGATTCCCGAACACGGCCGCGAGCACGTCTCCGGGGCCCGCTGGGGCGTTTCCTTTTGGAATGTTCTTCGCCAATTCCAGCACGCTATATGTTTGCGACGAAGGCGATGGCACCTACGTCACGCCGCCAGTTCCTGGAGATGTAAATACAAATGTAGAGGATTCAACAAGCTTGGCTTCTGCCGGAGTGCAAAAATGGGTACTGCAGAATGGCACCTGGGTGCGTATCTATGTTTTGCAGGACGGCCTGAATCTCGGCTTTCCCTATAGCGTCCCGAACTACCCCGCGTCCCTCAATCCCGCAACGGGCGGCTGCCGCAATATGACAGCCCGTGTCGACGACGATGGCACTGTCACCATTTGGGCCATTACCTCGACGCTTAGCGCCAATGGCGATCAAGGCGCCGACCCTAACAAGCTCGTCAAGGTCAGCGATCTGCTTTCGGCAACAACTTTGCCGACCGGCGAAGGCTTGGGCCATTTCGAGACCATACGATCTGCTCGCGCCGGCGAAGTCCTCCGCGGCGTCGCCTTCGCGCCTTCAGACCACTAGACCACTAGTCAGCGTTTGTAGCTCAGGTCGCCCCGCCGATGATGTCCTCGGCGGGAGACCTGAGCGTATTGCTGCGACCGGCATGCTTGGCGCCAACCATGAAGGCGCCGTCATCCCGAACCTTTGTCGCTTTTTTCTCAGCCTCGTCGTTCTCTCTCGAAGCTCCTTTACTCGTGCAGTAAAATAGAAACATGCTCGAAATTCGTCCGCCCGCGCTTTGCGCTGACGGAGTTCGTGCGCCTTCCCAGTCGCGCAGCCACTCCTGGCTGTGCTCAGTTCAGTGTGTGGCTCCCGCGATGCACGATCCAGTAACCGCGCCCGGATCGGCTTCGCTCCGAACTGCCGGCTCCCGGCAATCCAGCGCAACCTATTTAGAATCATACTCTTGCACAAGTATGTCCGCAACCAGCTTAGAATCATACTCTTGCAAAAAAAGTAGGGGGGCATCCCCACCCACGACTTCTACTCAACTCGGCGCAGTTCGGGTGCCGCACCCTTCGGTTTCAAGGGTGCGGTTTTTCCCTGCGCGGCCCCGGGGCGGCGTCAACCTCACAACGCCACTTTTGCGCGCCCCGAACTTACCGAAAATGGGTTTCACTGCAGCACGTTCAGGGGCAGAATTAAGCATTGGGTTTAGGGGGCTTCGGGCGCACGAAGCTGCATCGCCATCTCCTTTAGAATCGCACTTACACAAAAATGGGGGTGGGGGGTACCCCCTTCTGGCAGGTTCTTACGATGATCCGCAAGCCGCGTCCGGCTCCCTATGACGGCGCTCTTGTCATCGACAAGCCTCGCGGACGTACTTCGCACGACGTGGTCGAAGCGGCCCGCCGGATCCTCGGCTTTCGTCAGATCGGTCATCTGGGGACGCTTGATCCCTTGGCAACTGGGGTTCTGGTCCTGCTCCTAGGCCGCGCCACACGGTTTGCGCAGTTCTACGCGGGACGCCGCAAACGCTACGACTGCGCGATCCGTTTCGGCTTTGCCACGGACACCTATGACGCCGATGGCACTGCCCTCGGCCCTGATTCCAGTCCGCAATTGAATAAAGGCGACCTCGAGCGGCTCGCGGCCGGTTTCACCGGAAAATTCCTGCAGATGCCGCCCGCTTTTTCCGCCAAGAAAGTTCACGGCCGGCCCGCGCATGAACTTGCCCGCAAGCAGAAGCCAGTGGAGCTGAAGGCGGTCGAGGTTGAGGTATTCGAGTTTCGTCTTCTGGGCATGGAAGGGCCGCTGGCGCGCTTCTCCGTGGAGTGCGCCGCCGGCACTTACATTCGCTCACTCGCGCAAGACATGGGCAAGGAACTCGGTTGTGGAGCTCATCTTGCCGAGATCGTGCGGACCGCCGTCGGCGAGTTCACACTCGACCGCGCTATTGGGCTTGACGATTTCGCGCGTGCCGCGCAATCCGGCCAGGCTGCGCAGTGGATCGTGCCGCTTGCGAATCTGCTCACGGAATTGCCCCGCGTCTCCGTTCTGCCTTTTATCGAACACCGCGTGCGCCATGGCTCGCGTTTTCAGGTCGCGCTTTCGCAGGTGCAGGCGGGCCGCCGCGAAATCCCGCAAGGTGCGCCCGCGCAACTCGATTCCGGCGAATGGAAGCCCGCGCGCGTGCGCGTGTTCAATCAGCAGGATCAGCTCATCGCCATTGCGGAGGCCGTGGTCCCGCGCACCTATCAGCCCGTCCTTGTGCTGGAGGCCGAAGCATGAAATTCAATTGGCAAAGACAATTCCGATTGGGCAGCACAATAATTCGGAGACAAGATTTGAATTTATTGGCAAGAGAGTGTTCGGCTCCTTATTCGTTTGGGCATCCTCCCGGGGCAAAGGCTTGCGCATCCAAAGATGCCGGTGTTAGGTTGATCGAGTGCGTCCAAAGCGCCGGAAGACGCCTCCAATACTGTCCCTAAATTTTGCCGTATCAATGACGTGGCGATATACTGCTACTTCGCAGTAGCAAGCGGAGCAGGACGGTTCGGGCAGCAGGCGCGGAGTTTGCTTGTCCCTTTGGTTTCAAAATGAAAACCGCCTGCCGCAGACGCGGCTGACGGTCATATCCTATTCGATTGTGGGGCTGATGGCCCTGCTGCTGCTCGGTTTTTGGAAGCTGCAGATCGTCAATTCAGACCGTTATTCGCAGCTGGCTGAGCGCAATCGAGTTCGGTCCATTCCTATTATTGCTCCTCGCGGCGCGATGCTGGATCGGTACGGCCGCGTGATCGTTGACAATTATCCATCCTTCAGCGTCTTGCTCCTGCGAGACGATCCTCAGCAAGTGGAACGCCTGCTTCCTCAAATCGCTGACGGCTTGGACGTTACGTTAGACGACATCAAGCAACAAATGGAAGCTGCTACAGCGCTGCCGCATTTCCAGCCCATTGTAATCAAACCGGAAGCGACTCCAGGCGACATTGCCTTCATCGAATCGCATCGCGCCGATATTCCCGTGCTGGAAATGCTGATGGTGCATCGCCGCCGATATCCGCACGGCGGCTTCATGGCACACTCGAGCGGGTACGTGGGCGAAGTCAGCTCCGAACAAATCGAAGAGAGCGGCGGGCGCTACAAACCGGGCGACATCGTGGGCAAAGCGGGACTCGAGCGCCAGTATAACGACCACCTTATGGGGATCGACGGCATGCGGCGCTCCGTGGTGAACAGCGTCGGACGCGAAGTAGGCCGGCTCGAGCAGACAGATGCCGTTCCCGGGAAACCCATTCGATTGACGATCGATTATGACCTGCAATTGGTGGCGGAAGAGGCCCTGGTGGGTAAGAAGGGCGCGGTCGTGGCGATGGATCCGAAGACCGGTGAAGTCCTGGCCATGGCGAGCCAGCCTTCCTACGATCCCAACGATTTCGCGATCCGCATATCGAAAGACGAGTGGCAACAGTTGAATGAGGATCCGGAGCGGCCGCTGCTCGATCGCGCCATTCAGGCGCAACTGGCTCCGGGCTCGGTTTTCAAAATTTTGATGGCTACGGCCATGCTGGAATCGAAGGCTGTGCCAGCGGACTATCACGTCTTCTGCCCCGGCTCGGCCGAGTTCTATGGGCGTGTTTTTCATGATTGGGATAAGAAGGGCCACGGCGATGTGGATGTGCACAAGGCTATCGTGCATTCCTGCGACGTATTCTTTTACAACTTAGGCAAGCAACTCGGAATCGATCGCATCTCTTTTTACGCCGGCAATCTTGGGTTGGGACACAAAACGGGAGTTGACTTGCCCGGCGAAGAGCCTGGAGTGATGCCTTCGGAGGCTTGGAAGGAACGTCTCTTTCATCAGAAATGGTATCCTGGGGAAACTATTTCCGTGGCGATCGGCCAAGGGGCAATCGCGGTTACGCCAATACAGCTTGCTTACGTGATCGGCGGCATCATCACAGGAGGCCGGTTTCACCAGCCGCACCTTCTACTTACGAACGAAGCCGCGCCCGAAATTGATTTTCCAATCTCCGACTCCACTGTGAACACGGTGACCGAGGGAATGTACGGCGTAGTGAATGAGCAGGGAGGAACTGGAAGCGGATCCAAACTTCCTGGCATCGAATTGTGCGGAAAAACGGGAAGCGCGCAAGTCATCAGCAACCAAGGATTGGCGCGGACGGGGAAACAGGCCGCTCTAAAGGACAACGCGTGGTTCGTGGGTTTTGCTCCGCGGCAAAACCCTGAGATCGTGGTCTCAGTCCTTGTGCAAGGCGGAGAGCATGGCGCATCGGCTGCCGCGCCAATTGCAAACAACGTGGTCAAAGCCTATTACGATAAGAAGCAAGGCAAGATTGCACCGCAGCAATTGACTACGCAAGCGGTGCCGCCCGGAATCCCCCCGTCTTTTGCGGCGCAAGCGGCGGCGCGAGCGGCCCAATCCGAGCCCGTAGCCGAGGAAGGCGTTCCGACGAAACCTGATGCGGCCCCGACGAAGCCTCAACCCGTTTCCACAACTCCGCCCGTGGCGCCTCCGGCCACTATGAATCCATGAGCGAAGGCACAGGCATACTACGCGACTACGATTGGTGGCTGCTGACGATCATTTTCGCCATCTGCGGAGTTGGTGTGATCGAAATCTGGTCGGCAACCCACACGAGCCACTTGGCAGGGATGCATTGGAAGCAAGTGTGGTGGATCGCGCTGGGCCTCGGCCTTATGATGTTGCTCTCCCGCCTGGATTATCACTCGGTGCTGGACAAAGCACCGATTCTCTACATCATCGGAATCGTTGCGCTGCTTGCGGTATTGGTCGCGGGACACACGCGTTACGGCGCCAAACGCTGGCTACCGGTGATGGGAGAGTTTTTCCAGGTGTCGGAAATCGCCAAGTTAATTATAATTGTGTCGTTGGCGCGTTTTTATGCGGAGGTACGCACAGAGCGCCTTTCAATTGCGGACTTATGCAAAGCTGCCGCGCTCACCGCAGTGCCAATAGGCTTGATCCTGTTGCAGCCGGACCTCGGAACAGCTATGGTGCTGGTTCCCGTGGTGGCAGTGGGCGCTTACCTGGCGGGTATTCAATGGAAACACGCGGCAGCGATGATTCTGGCGGCTGCATTGATGGTGCCGATCGGCTGGCATCACTTGAAGCCCTATCAGAAGGATCGGGTAACCACGTTTCTACGTCCCGAGGAGGACCCCAAAGGATCGGGATACCAGATTTTGCAGTCGAAAATCGCAGTAGGCTCAGGAGGATTCTGGGGAAAGGGACTTGGCAATGGCAGCCAGAATCAACTGGGTTTCGTGCCAGTGCGATATTCGGATTTCATTCTGGCCGCGCTGGCGGAAGAATTGGGTTTCGCAGGAGTATTTGTAACGCTAGTGCTGTACACGGCTTTGCTGCTACGACTGATCCAGAACGCGCAACACGCAAAGGATCGCGCGGGAATGTTTTTGGTGATGGGCGTGGCAGCGATTCTTGGTTTCCATGTGCTCGTTAACGTGGCCATGGTCATTGGCTTCATGCCGGTGACCGGCATTCCCTTGCCGCTGATGAGCTACGGTGGTTCGGCCATGCTATTTGTTTTTCTGGCGCTGGGCCTGGTGATGAACGTTCGCCTGAGGCGATTCGTCAATTAAGCCCGGGCCGAGTTTGACTCTTGCGCTGCGGAACGATCCGGCGCAGGAGAAGTAAATTTAGGATTTTAGAGTGCATCGCGTGACTGAGAGATTTTTCAAATCGACTTTCTCCGGCCTTCCGGCGCCGCAGAGATGCGCCGGGGCGCAGCCGATTAAAGTATTGCGGTGCGCTCTGAGGAGCTTTCATGCCCAAAGAGCTGGTAATTTCAGCGGCCCCCCACGAGACGCGGGTCGCTATTCTGGAAGATGGTCAACTTTGTGAAATCTATATCGAGCGGGAAAAAGAATTTGCCCTAGTCGGAAGTATCTACAAAGGCCGTGTTACGCGCGTGCTTCCCGGCATGCAGTCGGCCTTCGTAGACATCGGCCTGGATAGCGATGCCTTTCTGTACGTCGGCGATTTCCTGGAAAATCTCGAAGACTACGACCACGTTGTTGCTCCTGTAGAAGGAAAGGTCGAAAAAATGGAGCAGCAGGGCGGCGAGGTGTTTGCGCCGCCTTCGAACGGCGAGGCCTCCGAGCAAGGACCGAGTCTGCAAGACCAATCTCGGGCAGCGGAGAGCGCGCCGCTGGAGCCCGCTTCTGAGGAGTCGTCAAGTCAGGCTGAAGTTTCGGGGAATGTGGAGTTCTCGCAACCTCCCGTTCGGCAAACGCCTCGTCCACCGGTACCCTTTGCGCGACAGGAACGCCGCCCAGGCGGCTTTGGGCAAGGGCGCGATCAAGGCCGCAGAGGCCGAGGTGGACGCTGGCGGCAAGGCCGTGGAGGTCAAGGCCAGGGCCACCGTTATCAAGGACGCGATCTGCCGCCCTCGAAATACGCCTCGCCGCGCCCCTACTCGCCGCCGGGTGGGCAGCCTAGTGAGGAATTGCCGCCTGATTACGAACCGGTCATTCTGCCGGGCGAGTCTTTGGCCAAATACAAGGACCGGATACCTCACGCCGGCGCGTCGAGCTCGCCAGGAGCTCGTCGATTTCGTCAGCGCAGCCAGCGGAGATGCCGCCTCCAATCGAAACTCGCGAGTATCCGGCGGCTGAAAGCGTGAGAGAGACGGCTTCAGATTCCCCAGAGCACGAAGAGCCGAAATCCGCAGAGCCGTGGAGCGAACACCACGCAGGTGAAACGAGCGCCGCTGAAGATTCGCACACGTTCGCCGAATACCAGTCCCTTCCCGAGGAGCCGCCGCGCGCGATTTACGAAGCGGCCCACCCCGAAGCATCGGGCGAGCACGCAGGCCATCACGACCTTTCGGAAGAAGAAGTGACTTCGTTGGCGGAGCAGCTCGCCGAGGCGCGGCACGAGGAAGTGAGCGCCAAGGCCGAGGCCGACGCTGACCTGACTCGGCCTGTTGGACGAGGAGCCTGCGCATGTGCCCGAAAGCGCTGCCGAAACGGATGAATTCATCGCTGAGGCAGAAGCGGAAGAGCACGAGGAGGTTTCGGGAAACGTTGCGCCGGAAATTGCGGCGGGATTGAACGAGCCGCAAATTCCAGAAACGGCGAGCGCGCCGGAACGCCCCATGGCGGCACGCATTTCCGAGCCGCAACGCGCACGTTTTCAGCGGCCCATGCGACGAGGCGGCCGCCAGCGTAACCAACGGCAGGTGCGGCGTCCGGACCACCGGCACGAACGTCCCAGGCCGCAACTGATTTCCGAGGTTCTGAAGCCGGGCCAGGAGATCATCGTACAGATTGCCAAGGAGCCGCTGGGCAAAAAGGGCGCGCGTATCACCAGTCACGTTGCGCTGCCGGGCAGATTTCTCGTGTACATGCCGACGGTCAACCACATCGGCGTCTCGCGGCGCATAAATTCCGCCGAAGAGCGTTCACGTTTGCGCCGTTTGGTCACGGAAGCCAAAGGCAATTTCCCGGGTGGATTCATCGTGCGCACGGCAGCCGACGGCGCTCCGGACGACGAGATTCGCAGTGACGTCGAATTTTTGGGCCGCACGTGGGAAAAGATCCGCACGCAGGCTGAGCCGCGCAAATCACCGGCCCTCCTGCATCGCGACCTCAATCTGGTGGAGCGTATTCTCCGCGACTACGTGAACAACGATTACACCGCCATTTGGATCGACAACCAGGACGAATTCAGCAAAGTAGTCGAATTCGTCAGCCGCTTCCAGCCGAAGCTGGTGGGGCGCGTCAAGCTCTATACGAAGAGCGCTCCCATCTTCGAGGAGTTCGGCATTCAGCAGGAACTCGACAAGGCCTTGCGGCCGAAGGTATGGCTCAAGTCCGGCGGCTACATCGTCATCAACCACACCGAAGCTTTGGTGGCCATTGACGTGAACACCGGCAAATATGTGGGCCGCGGCTCCACTCGGCTGGAAGACACCATCGTCAAAACCAATCTCGAGGCCGTGAAGGAGATCATCCGGCAAATTCGCCTGCGCGACCTGGGCGGGATCATCGTGCTGGACTTCATTGACATGGAGGAGCGGCGCAACCGCGATAAGGTGATGGCGGCTCTCGAGGCTGCGCTTCGGTCCGACCGAGCTCCGTCGAAGGCGCTGGCCTTTAACGAATTCGGCTTGGTGAACATTACTCGCAAGCGCACCAAGCAAGCGCTCGAGCGCGTGCTGACGCAGCCGTGCCCCTACTGCACGGGTTCGGGCATGGTGAAGTCGGTGCCGACAATCTGTTACGAGATACAGGCCGAAGCGCGAAAGATGGCCGCGGATTTGGAGGCTTCCAGCCTGACTCTGCGCGTACACCCGGAAATCGCCAAAGCGCTGAAGACGCGCGAAGCGGTGCTGGTCGAAGAGCTGGAGCAGCTCACGCGCAAGAGCGTGATTATCCAAGCCGACCCCACGCTGCACTGGGAGCAGTACGACATCTACTGACGAACCCGGGCTTCTTCGAATCCGATGTCCATCCCCGCTGGGATTGTGAAAAAGCTGACAAAGGTTCGTTCGTCCTTCTCACTTAGGGCGGGCGGCTTCGGCATAGTGGTTGCTTGTCTGGTGTTTGCGCAAGCAGGACAGGCGGCAGCGCAAACCGAGATGGTGAACCATTCGATGGGCCTGCGAGATGAGATGCCACCCGATCAGCTGCCAATACCGCAAAAGATGAGCGGGATAGGAAATGTATCAATCAAAATTACCGCAAGTCCGGAAGCTCAAATGTGGTTTAACCAGGGTCTGAACCTCTTCACGATTTTTGGGAGTACGAGTCGGCGCGGGCATTTGAGCAGGGGGTCCGTGTCGATCCGCAGTGCGCGTTGTGTTATTGGGGGCTGTACGTGGCAGAAGCTTCTTTCCACAGCACTGCCAAAGATTATGCGAAGCAGGCTCTGAACAAGGCCGTAGGTTTGGAGGGCCATGTAAGCAGGGCGGAACGGCTCTACATTCGCGCAAGCGCAGCGCATGAGGACGCTTTGAAGGCCGCGAAGCAAGGACAGCCGGATTTCTCAAGGGAAGTCAACCTTTGGCGCAAGCTCGTGAAGCAGTACCCAAAGGACACTCAGGCAAGAATTTTCCTGTCACAGGCCCTGGATGATCAGAAGGAATACCTGGCGATTCTGCAAAGCGTTCTCAAGGATGAGCCAGAGAATTCTGCCGCGAACCACTATTGGATTCATGCACTAGAGGCAAGTCCGCATCCCGAAGACGCATTGCGGAGCGCGGAGATTCTAGCCAGCCTGGCGCCAAGCTCTGGACACATGGTTCACATGCCCGGACACATCTTCTATCGTGTCGGCGATTACGAACGAGCAGAGAAGGCATTCACGGCCTCAATGGAAACAGATGAACGATACATGCAGAAGCAGCATATTCAGCCTGATGACGACTGGAATTATGTTCATAACCTGATGTATGCGATAGCGAACCTGTTGGAGGAAGGCAAGCTAAAAGACGCTACTGCGCTTTCGACGAAGCTGACCGGAGCACGTGGCCAGCTAGACAGCACACTGTACATCAATGCCTCGCGAGATTCCATTTCGCGGCTCAATCCTTTACTGCCAGTGGCCCTTCGGACTGCAAACTGGCAGCAAGTTATCGAGCTGCTCCAGACAAGCGAGCCGCCCGCCGAACAGGCGAATCTTGGCTTTCTGGCTCGTACTCTGGCTGACTTTGCGAGTGGAATGCAGGCGATTGAAGCACACGATCTGGCGAAAGCTGAGGAATTATCGCTGCGCGTCGATGCGCACTTGTGGCAAGTGTCGCAAGAGTTAAAGATAATGCAGCAGCGCGGGCCATCACGCCAACCACCGTAAGTGGGGGCACGCCAAGGCTGCAACTGATGCCTGACGCGCTGCTGCAACCGCTGATCAATAATTTGTCCGTGATGTCGCTGGAACTTCGTGGTGCATTTCTCATCGCCAAGAAGGAAACCGATGATGGAAAAAAGGTGTTCGCAGAGGCCGCGCAGAAGGAGAAGGCGCTCGGTTATCGAGAACCACCTAGCTACATTCGGCCTGTAGGCGAAACCGCAGGGGCCGTTCTTATGGCGGTCGGAGACTGGGAAGGCGCCAAAGAGGCTTACAGACAAGCCCTATTGGAGCGGCCCCGATCCGGCTTTCCACTTTACGGTATCGCAGTTAGCAGCGAGCGATCTGGCGACACCGCATCTGCTGCTGCGGCGTACACAGAATTTTTAGAAGCGTGGAAAAGTGCCGATTCAGAGTTACCACAAGTGATGCACGCGCGAGCTTATCTTGCGGCGCGCGAGTTCTCGCGTCCAGTTTCCTGGGACACGCCGCCACGCAGGGAAGAATCTCTCCTAGTTTTGGCCGTTGCCCACAAGTAATCGGCGAATTCCGTCCATTTTTGAGCTTGCCCGAACAGGCGATGACAGAGATACTCTCGGCGTTTCGGTGCGATGATGAATAAGGGTTGGCAAAGGGCAGAACTCATCATGCGGAATAGAATCCGTTCTCTGACGTGGCCGGCAGTCGGTCGCGGCGCTTGCAGCCTGTCTCGCGGCTTGGACTGGCTTTGCCGGGCCGAAGGAAGCCGACGACACCTGGGTGGCCACGTGGGGCGCAAGCCCGGTCGCTCCGCTGGCTTCCAACACCACCAATACAGGATTCACCAACCAAACCGTGCGCCTGATCGTGCATACGAGCCTCGGCGGTAACGAAGTGCGCGTGCGGCTCTCCAATGCATTTGGGACGGAATCGCTCGCGATCGGGGCTGCGCACGTCGCGCTTCGCAGCATGAACGCGGGCATCGTTTCCGGCACGGACAGGGCGCTCACGTTCAGCGGCTCGAACTCGGTGACCATTCCGCCCGGAGCACTGGTTGTCAGCGATAGTGTCAAACTCGACGTGCCCGCGCTTTCGGACCTGGCGGTGAGTCTTTACTTGCCCGGCCCGACGGGCCAGGCGACCTGGCATGCCGCGGGCCTTTCTACGAACTATATTTCCAAACCTGGAGATTTCACGGGCGCGGCGGATCTGCCGGTCGATCACACGGTGACGTCGTGGTTCTATTTGACCGACGTCGAGGTGAAGTCCTCGAAAGACACTTTGGCGATCGTTACCTTCGGCGACTCCATCACTGATGGAACGCGCTCGACGCCGGACACAAATCATCGCTGGCCGAATCTGCTTGCCGAGCGATTGGCTCAGCACCATATCAAGCTGAGCGTCGTCGACGAGGGCATTGCGGGAAACCGCGTGCTGCATGATTTTGTGGGGCCGAACGCGCTGGCGAGGTTCGATCGGGACGTGCTCGCGCAACCTGGAGTTGGGTACGTAACCGTTTTGCTGGGCATCAATGACGTCGGCGATATCGGCCGCGTGCTTACCCAGCCCGGCTTAGGTCCTCAGCCGGTAAGCGCCGATGAAATCATCGGCGGTCATCGGCAAATGATTACGCGGGCGCACGAGCAGGGACTCAAAATCGTGGGCTGCACTTTGACGCCATTTGAAGGGGCCGCTTACTTCACGCCGGAGGGCGAAACCAAGCGCCAGGCCGTGAACAAATTTATCCGCACGGGCGGCGGGTACGACGGTGTAATCGACTTCGATGCAGTGGTGCGCGATCCCGCACATCCTGCACGATTCCTTGCCATGTACGACAGCGGCGACCATCTGCACCCGAACGATGCCGGGTACAAAGCGATGGCTGATGCGGTTGATCTGTCGCTCTTTAAAAAGCGGTGAGCGCACTTAACGTATCGTCTAGATCTTGGGTCGCAGTCGTTTTTCCCCAAGCGATTTCGAGTTGACGCGTTAGATCGCCGGGCGGTATGGTCTCTGCGCAGAAATATGGCTGATCGGCGTGGAGCGCCGAGCCAGAACAGCGGTCGATCTGAGGAGGGAACCGTGAAGCATTACGTTTCGTGGATTGCAATCGTCGCTTTTGCGCTCGGTATTTCGGCCAGCGCACGCGCTCAAACGCGAATCACTCTGTTGTCGCCGGACCCGCTCAAGAGGGAAGTCGATGCGATCGTTCAGAGTTTCGAAATGAAGACGGGCATCAAGGTCCAGGAATCGTACGGCACCGGTGTAGGCACTCGCAGAACCGTGCAAGAAGGCGGCGCGTTGGACGTGACGCTGCTGTTTGCTCCCTTCGACGAGGCGCTCAAGACCGGCAACGTGGATAAGAGCACCCAGACCGTCGTCGCCCGAGTGCGCCTGGCCATCGCAGTCAAAGACAGCGCACCGAAACCTGACATTTCGAGTGCGGCAGCTGTAAAGAAATTGCTGCTCGATGCGAAATCGCTCGCCACGGTCGATCCCGCTCAGGGAAGCGTGGGCGGCGCCGCGATGCTGGCGTTCGACAAGATGGGCATCACGGATCAAGTGAAGCCGAAGGTGAAACTCTTCCCGGGCGGCGGCGGGGTGCAGAAAGCGGTTGCCGATGGCGACGTCGAAGTCGCTGTCGGTCCTTATCTGAGCGACTACCGCAATCCTCCCGCCGGGCTCCAAGTGGTCGGGGCGTTGCCGCCGGATGCTGCTACGCCGGTCGATATCACGGCATGGGTTTCGACCAATGCGCCGGACAAGAAAGCGGCTATGCAGCTCATCGACTACTTCAAGGGCAAGGAAGCGGCGTCAGTTTGGGAAGACGCGCACGTCTTTCCGGCCACGAAGTGACCTTTGAGGTGAGTGGTTAGCTCGCTCTTTTCGTGGCGGCCACTGGCTTGGCGTGATTCTCCAGCGTCAATCCGGTGGCCGCTTCCTCTTTTCGCTATAATAATCCGCATAAACCTTCAGAATTATCCGCGGGAGAGACTGTGACGGCGCGCATCCTCGACGGCAACGCCATCCGCAATCAAATCTACGCAGAACTGGAACCGCAGATTGCCGAACTGGGGCGCGCCGGAATTCGTCCGGGCCTTGCCGCAGTCCTGGTCGGCCACAATCCTGCATCAGAGGTTTACGTAAAAAGCAAAATTGCGGCTTGCGAAAAGCTCGGGCTGCGAAGCTGGCTTTTTACGCCTGCCGAAAGCGTTTCCACGGCAGAGATGGTGCAATTAATCGCCGACTTGAATCGCCGCGATGACGTCGACGGCATACTTGTGCAATTGCCTTTGCCGCGCCAGGTGGATGCACGCCGCGTTCTGGAAGCCGTCGATCCCTCGAAGGATGTGGACGGCTTTCATCCGGTGAATCTGGGACGGCTGGTGCGTGGAGAAGCAGGACTCGTAGCCTGCACGCCTTTGGGAGTGATGGAGATTTTGCGGCGCAGCGGAATCGCCACGGAAGGCGTGCCCGCCGTGGTGCTTGGCAGGAGCGACATTGTTGGGAAGCCCATGGCCCTGCTGCTGATGCACGCGAATGCGACGGTCACCATTTGTCATTCCAAGACGCGCGATCTGCAGCAGATCGCGCGCCGGTCTGATCTGATCATTGCGGCCATGGGCCGGACGGCGATGGTTACGCCTGAATGGATTCGCACCGGCGCGACCGTGATTGACGTCGGTATCAATCGAATCACCGATCCTGCCGAAGCCTCGCAAATCTTCGCAAAATTTCCGCAAAGGATCGAGCAGTTCAAGCAAAAAGGCTCGGCACTCGTTGGCGATGTTCACCCGGACGCCGCGGAAATCGCCGGCGCCATCACTCCTGTTCCCGGCGGCGTGGGCCCGCTCACAATCGCCATGCTCATGAGCAATACCATCAAGGCTGCGCGGCTCAGGCGCGCGCAGACGGCCGGCGCCACGGCCGCCAGCCCCGCTTCCGGACGTTAATGCTTCGCGTCGGCCTGACGGGCGGCATCGGCTGTGGCAAAAGCACCGTCGCCGCGATGATGGCCGAACTCGGCTGCCACGTGCTCAATGCCGACAAGATGGCGCACGCCTTGATCGCGCCGGGAGAGCCCGCTTACAACGATGTTGTGCGGAAATTTGGGACGCATATCCTCGCGCCCGACGGAAGCGTCGACCGCGCACGATTAGCCGCCGTGGTTTTTGCGGACGCCGATAAGCTGGCCTCCCTGAACGCCATTGTGCATCCGCGAGTCCTTCGTGAGTTGGATCGGGAATTGGATCGGCTTGCTCGAATCGATCCTCATGGCGTTGCGGTGGTAGAAGCGGCATTGCTGATTGAATCCGGCTACCACCAAAACCTGGACCGGATCATTCTGGTCACTTGCACCCGCGAGCAGCAATTGGAACGGCTTACGAATCCCGCCTTTGGACGAGGCATGTCTCGCGAGCAGGCCGAACAGCGCATCGCCGCACAGATGCCCGCGGAGGAAAAACGCAAGCAGGCGGCCGGTAAACTAGATGAGATCGATTGTTCGTGTTCGCTTGATTCCACCAGAACGCAAATACAGAGGTTAGTGGAGCAACTCAAGCAGACTGCCGGTTCCCACACTCGGTAACGACCACCACACGCGTGATTACTAGGCGGTACGCGATCGATCGAAGGCTCGAAATCAACCCCGGCATATATCTGCTTGACACAAATGGAGTTAAGTGGTGAACTGGGTTCAGTCTTGTTGCCCAATAGGCGTTCCGTTAGACAAGATCGGCGCGGCTCTGAATTTAGCCGCTAGGCCGAGGAGGTAAAGGCAATGATGTCCTTCCGGAAATCGCTCCCCGTGACTTTTCTTGCTCTTTTTGTTGCGACCTTGATTGCGACCAGTGCCAGTGCGCAGACGGCGTCAAACGCGGTTGCGAATTCGTCGCAGCCGCAGGTCACTTTTGCGAAGGACGTCGTGCCGATTCTCCAGGCGAAATGTCAGGATTGTCACCATACGGGCGGCATGGCTCCGATGTCGCTGGTCACATATGAAGAAACACGCCCATGGGCGGCGGCGATGAAGCAGCGCGTGGAAACGCGCATGATGCCGCCGTGGCACCTCGACAAGACCGTCGGCATTCAGCGTTTCCAGAACGATCTCTCTTTGAGCGATGAGCAAATCGCGACGATTGTGCGTTGGGCTACTGAAGGCGCTCCGCTGGGAAATGCAAAGGATATGCCGCCAGCCAAGCAGTGGCCGAGTGAGGATGGCTGGCAGCTCGCGAAGCAGTTCGGTCAGCCGGACCTCGTCGTTGACTCGGGCACTTACACCATGGCGGCGCATGGCCAGGATGTGTGGTGGAAGCCGCTGACTGATCTGCCGATCACGGAACCGCGCTGGGTGCGCGCCGTGGAGATCAGGCCGGCTACGCCGGACGGCCGCAGGATCATGCACCACGTGCTCGCCCGCTTGCAGCAGGACGAACCCGATCTGCGCAAGGCGCTCTTCACCGGCAATGACGCCGATAGCAACGGCCCGGGCATGTTAATGGAATGGGCCATCGGCAAGAACTACGATATCTACCGCCCGAATACGGGCAAGCTGTTGCTTCCCGGCTCGCACATCTGGTGGGAACTGCATCTTCATTCCGTGGGCGAAGAGATCACTTCTCACGCGCAGCTGGCGATTTACCTCTATCCGAAAGGGCAGGAGCCGAAATATCGAACGTACCTAATGTCTTACACGGCAAACCCCACCGTGGATGGGCAGCTTTCGCTGGATATCCCGCCGAACACGGTCAAGATGACGGAAGGGTTCCATGTGTTGAAACAGCCGGCGATTCTCGAAAACTTCCAGCCGCACATGCACCTGCGCGGGAAAGCGATGTCCATGGAAGCGATCTTGCCGGATGGCAGCACGCGGATGCTCAGCTACGTCGATCATTTCAATTTTGCCTGGATGACGAATTACATTTATGCCGACGATGCCGCGCCGGTGCTTCCGGCGGGCACCATCCTGCATATCACTGCGTGGCATGACAACACGGTGAACAACCCGAATAATCCCGATCCGAACCAGTGGGTCGGTTGGGGCGAGCGCACCGTGGACGAAATGTCGCATGCCTGGGTGAATGTGACCTTCATCAGCGACGAGGATTATCAGTCCTACGTCGCGCAGCAAAAATCGAAGCAAGTAGCGTCTGCTGCCCCGGTGCGTTAGGAACGCGTTTACCGGTAGCCGAATATGCGCGCGTGGCGTGCCACACTAATCGTTCTTTGTGCCGTAATCGGAATGGGAAGCCCTGCGCTCGTGCGAGCGCAGGGCTTGCCTGCTGAGCCGAGGCACGATTCGGGCCAGGGCGTTACCGCCGCTTTTGAGGGCTGGTTCAAGAATCAGGACGGCAGCTTCAATCTTCTCTTCGGCTACTACAACCGGAATCAGAAACAAGATCTGGAGATTCCAGTCGGACCGAATAACCGCATTGAGCCCGGCGGTCCGGACCAAGGCCAGCCCACTCACTTTCTGCCGGGGCGGCAATGGGGTCTTTTCACCGTCACTGTAGCTGCGGATTTTGGGACTAAAAAAATAACCTGGACGCTGATCAGCAACGGGCAAACCCTGTCAGTCCCGGGAAGTCTGAATCCGCTGTGGGAGATCAACGCTTTTCGCGAGCCTACTATCGCAAAATACGCCACCCGTGATTCGCTTCTCCGACGGCAGCTCGGTCCAAGGGCCTCGGCCGATAAGCACCACTCTTTCCGCTGCGGTAGCTAAGCCGCTCACGCTTACCGTTTCTGTTTCCGACGATGCCACGATGCCCCTGATTGGGACTACGGGAATGGATCGGCCGAAAACTCCTCCGGTGACGGTGACGTGGAGTAAATTTCGGGGACCCGGCGAGGTCACGTTCACTGACGCGAAGCCTGGGGTGGAACTTGGAAAAGCCGAAGGGAGCGCGGGTGGAGTGAGCGGAACAGCTACTACGTCAGCGACCTTCAGCGAGCCCGGCGATTATGTTTTGCTCGTGGTGGCTAACGATTGGTCCGGAGTCGGCGGCCACGGGTATCAGTGCTGTTGGACAAACGCTGTGGTCAAAGTTTCCGTAAAACCTTAGTTCATATTCACGGTTCCAACTTAACAATCGAAGCGCCGTGAGTATTGCCCACCCAAAAAGTGACGGGCGTCGTGGAATTGTCCGCGAATGCCCGTCTCATATTCGTGAAGCGTGGCAGCGGATACTCGATAATTTGGCCGGTCTGCGGATTTAAGCGCAGAACGCTGTCGGAGAATTCGCTTACCGCCCAAGCATCGCCGTTTTTGTCGGCCGTTACGTCATAGGGAAAATATTCCGGCGCCGGCGAATCCCATTCCTGGAACTTTTGCGTTTTGGTGTCAAACATTCCAATTTTATTGCCGCGGTTTTCGCCGAACCAGAGGCGGCCCTGCGCATCCATCATGCCCCGGCGCGGAGCCGAATGTGCGGTTGGCGTAGGATAGAAAGTGATCTTGCCGGTCTTTGCGTCAATTCTCCCGATATCCTGACGGCCCATCACGTCGAGATAGAGGTTATTCTGCGTGTCGGAAATAACCTGATAAATGTTGGGCCGGGGCACGGGAAACGGCTCGAAAACTTCAAATTTGCCTGATGCAAGATCCAAACGCATCTGCGTGTAGCTGCCGGCATCGGTAAGCCAGACCTTGCCGTCCACATGGCTGTGCTGCGGGGCCACAAAGGTGATCTCGCGGTAGTCGCCATCGAGTTCCGGAGGAAGTTTGTAAATCTGGAATTTCTCGGTCTTCCTGTCGAACTTCGCGATCGCAGCCTGGAACGTCATGGCGATCCACAGGTTTTGATCTTCATCGAACTCAACGTCCAGATTTCCGATCACGGTGTGCGGTTTCAGTACGGGCAGAGGATATTCCGTGGTTTTGCCGGTCTTCGGATCCATCTTGCCGAGGATCGGTTCGCCGAAGCCGGCATACCAGACCATCCCGTCCTTATCGACCACCACGTCGTGCGGCTGCCTGGTGGGCTTGGGCAGATCGTATTCGGTAACGATGACCTTATTGCCGAGGCCCTTGACGCGCGGGAAGTGCTGCAGCGCGTAATTCCATTGAGGAGTGGCACTGAGATTCAGCGTGGCCAAGTATGCGGACTGCTTGCGCCGGTTCTCCTGGGCTTGTGCCTGCTGCTCTGTATTGAGTTCGCCTCCCCCTGTACGGCTGGGGATATGCGGCTGAGGCATCAGAGGAAAAGACTCCGGCGTGTAGTGAGACATGCGCTCGAGCACTTGTTCAAACTCCGCGGCATTATGGTGCGAGCGGACGACCGGCTCGAGCGTGTGGCAGTGCGAGCAGT
Organism: uncultured Acidobacteriota bacterium; assembly: GCA_963804535.1. GTDB lineage: Bacteria > Acidobacteriota > Terriglobia > Acidiferrales > UBA7541 > Palsa-189. The sequence continues at coordinate 40,348 of CAWDQT010000003.1, read as the reverse complement.
TCTGGATCGAGGCTTTTTGCTCGGCGGTTCCCGGGAAGCTGACGAGCCATTCGGCATTCGTTAGTTGGGCGGCGAGATCTTTCGTTTTGCGGAGCGTCAAATCCAGAGTGACCGGATCGTTGGCGGCTATATCTACTGCATTGGGGCCTTCGAGATCGTAGCCGGTCGCGCGAACGCTGATAACGTAATGGCCGGGCGCGAGTCTCGCGGCCGGAAATTGATAACGGCCCTTCTCGTCTGTGAAGACGGTCGTAGTTATGGTCGAGCCGGTTTTCTTTGCGCTGACCAGCACGCCTTCCATAGCGCCTTCTTCCGCAGACGTAACTTGCGCCGGTAAGGGCCACCGAGCCGAGGGCTATCGGCAGAGCTTCTCTTGATCAAGGGGTCGTGATCACGTAGCGGCGCCGAGGGCGCCGAAACGATCAGCATGGTAAGCAGAAGACGTGTGCGCCGCATCGGACTCCCCATTTTTATCGCGTGGATCTGCCTGGAGAGCACTATACCTCTGGGTCGTTTGCGACGTGCAACGAGCGGTGCACAAGGCGGCAAAGCGCATCGACCTATCGTTGGGTTGCGGGTTGCCGGGACACTCATGGCGGCACTACAATTCGGCGTCATGCCCGCGTAAATGGAGCAGCCATGAATTATCGGGTCAAATATGCCCTTATAGCCGTAGTCTGTGGCGTCGGGTCGATCCTTGTGCCTTCGCGCCTGCTGGCCTTGCCCGCGGCGCAACAAGCGCCCAATGTGGCCGCACAGGGCCAGAAAGAAGCGTTTGAGCAGCGCGCCCTGGCCGCAGACCGCGCCTTTGTAGAAGCGGCCGCTAAATCAGACGCGGCGGCGCTCGAACACTCTGCTGGACGCGCGGTTCACCTGGACCGATGCCAACGGCAAGACCCTGACCCGCGGGGAATTCCTGCAACAGATGCCGAAGCCTGCGATCACTGATCCTGGCGCGCAGATCACCGCGCACACTTACGGCAGCGTGGAGAGCATCCAGATCCACAGCGACAGAGACCACGCCTTGCACGTATGGCTGAACCGCTCGACCGGCTGGCGCTTGCTGCTCTATCAGGAAGTGCACCTGCTTGATGCGCCGCCGGCGCCCACTCCGGGTACGCGCGCCGCCTGCGAGAATCCGTGCAAAACCATGCCGTTCGAGCCAAAGACCGCGAACGAGCGCGACGTTATTGCCGGATTCCAGTCTCTCCAGACCTACACCGTCGCGCATGACTCGAAGAATTGGGGGATGTACGTCGCGGACGAATTCGAAGCGGCGAATTCGAATAGCGATCAGACGCTCACCAAGCGCGGCCGCATGGAGGATCTCGCGCGCAGCAAAATGGCCGGGTACACGCCGATGCCCGTCGTGGAGATGCGTGTGATCGATTTGGGCACCGCCTCCATTCTTATCTCCAAGCATCAGCCTGAACACGGCAATCCCGTGCACATTACGCGCGTGTGGATCAAGCGCGGCGGCCACTGGATGGAAGCCGCGAGCTACCAGACGCGTATCGAGGATGCGCCGGCGCGGTAGCTGTTTGCGGTTGCCGTTTGAGTTTCCGTCCCGCTCAGGAGCCAGTATGCAAAGAGAGCTGACATCGCTGCGTCGTTCGAGTTCGATCCCGATTGCCGGCCTACTCCTGGTGGCCGCGATGCTCGCTCGCGTTGTCCCGATGGAGATCGGACATGCGCATCGCCAAGCCAGCGCAAGCCGGGGATTCGTCCGCAGCACACAAACCTGTCGCGGCGCTCAGCCCTTACATCGATGTGCACACGCATTTGGACGAGACCAATGTTGAAGGCTCCATGCAGGCCGCTATTCGCGACATGCCGCAGGAAAACCTCGCCAGGATCGTTTTCATGCCGTCGCCGTTTACGCTGGCTGACGCGAACCGGTTCGATATAGAGCGGCTGCTGCCCGGCGCGAAGAAATATCCCGGCAAGATTTACTTGCTGGGAGGCGGCGGCACGCTGAACCCCATGATCATTGAGGCGGCGCGCTCCGGAGACGCGGGTCCGGCAGTGCAACAGAAATTCAAGGAACGCGCTGAGGCCATTCTTGCAGCGGGCGCTGTGGGATTTGGCGAGATGGCCGCGGAGCATTTTCCGTCTTCCACGCCGTACGAGTCTGCTCCGCCCGATCACCCGCTGTTTTTGCTGCTGGCGGATATTGCCGCGCAGCACGGCGTGCCGATCTGTATCCATATGGAGGCGGTGCCGCAGGATATGGATCTGCCCGCGCCGCTCAAATCTCCGCCGAACCCGCCGCGGCTGCACGCCAATATCGCTGCGCTTCGAGCGATTGCTCGCCCACAATCCGCGCGCCAAAATCGTTTGGGCGCACCTCGGATGGGATACGACGGGCTATCGCACGCCGGAGCTGACGCGGCGTCTGCTCGAAGCGCATCCCAATCTCTTTATGGAGATCAAGCTGGACCCGGTGGATACGGGCAAGACTTCGCCTCTCTCGAATGGCGCTTCAGGCACAATCAAGCCGGAGTGGCTGAAGCTCTTTACTGATTTTCAGGACCGCTTCGTTATCGGCAGCGACCAGCATTACCCGCAAAGCTCCGGGCCGCAGCGCTGGCAGGCGGCTGTGCGGCTCTTCAATCAGCTTCCTGCGGCGGTGAGGCAGAAAATCGGGACGGAAAACGCCATCCGCATCTATAACCTGAAGTAGTGGGGCACTTGAAGTAGCGAGCGAGGTGGAGATGCCGAAAAAACTGATCTTCCTGTCGATCATGGGGCTGTTGATTTGGGTTCGCTGTTTGCGAATTCGCAAGAGCGCAGGATCATCTCCCGTCTTACAAAGTCGATGCCGATTGGCCGAAGCAACTGCCGAATAACTGGATCATGGGGCAAGTGAGCGGCATTGCTGTGGATCGCGAGGATCACGTCTGGGTGTTGCAGCGTCCGGGATCGAATGCGAAAGACGACCTCGCGGCCGCGCAGACTCCTCCTGTATCCCAGTGCTGCTTCGCAGCGCCGCCGGTTTTGGAATTTGATGGCGCGGGCAACCTGATGAAATCGTGGGGTGGCCCCGGTTCGGGCTACGACTGGCCGGCTTCGGAGCACAGCATCTTCGTGGATGCTGCCGGCAACGTCTGGATCACCGGAAATGGGCCCGCCGACCGGCAGGCCATCAAATTCACGAATGACGGCAAATTCATCATGCAGATCGGGCACGCTTCGAAGGCTCCGATAAATAGCTTGGACACGAGTTTGCTCGGGCGTCCCGCAGGCATGGATATAGATGAGAAGGCGCATGAGTTGTATATCGCCGATGGATATGGAAATCGGCGCGTGATTGTCTTCGATTCGGAGACGGGAAAATTCAAACGGATGTGGGGCGCATACGGGAGCATGCCGAACGATACGGATCCGGGCCCCTACGATCCCAGCGCCGCGGTCGACAAGCAGTTCAGGACGCCGTTGCATTGCGTCCATCTCGCAAGCGATGGACTGGTGTACGTCTGCGATCGCGTGAACGACCGGATTCAGGTGTTTACGAAGGAAGGGAAGTTCCTAAAGGAATTCTTTTTGCGAAAGGAAACGCTGGGCAACGGTTCGACCTACGATCTCGCATTTTCGAGAGACCCGAGTCAGAACTTTCTACTCGTGGCAGACGGCGAAAACAATGTGATCTGGACGCTACGCCGCAGCGATGGTGCTGTCCTCGGAAGCACGGGTCACGCGGGCCGGAATGCAGGCCAGTTCCATCATGTGCACGAAGTTGTCTCCGATTCTAAAGGGAACCTGTACACGGGAGAAGTGGAGACGGGGAGGCGAGCTCAAAAATTCGTTCTGCTACACCAGTGACCTTGCTTTTGATTGACGGTCTAAACAGCAGATTCCTCGCGCCAGAATCGGGCGCTCGGAATGACAACTCTTGATCCCTCGTTCTTCCACCCCAACGCACGCAAGAGCGGCGCGCGCCGGGGCCCGGCTCCGCTTGGGATGACAACATTGAGGCCGTAGCTTCAGCTCGACGCTAGTTCTGCTCCGCTGGAAACTAGGAAGCAGCCGGGCCTTTCAAACTCTGCATGACCAGCCGCACGTCATGGCGCGGGTCGTTTACAACCTTCCATTCGTCGTTAATGATCATGGTCGCGCGTTGGTCCGTGTTGTAGGCCGGCCATTTTGGCGTGAGAGATGTATTCGGGTTGCCCGTGCGCGCAAAAGCCGTCCACGCGCCACTCACTTTATCCGCTAACGGTTGCAGATCGGGGCCGTTTCCGACTTCGTCAGGCTGCTCTTGAGGATTGTCGAAGACGAAGGGAAGCTCAATCGTGTGCGGTGAATGGCGTCTCCCGCCTTCCACCGGCGTTTCCCAGGTGAAAAGGTACATGTAGACGGGCGCTTTCCCTTGCGTGAATTTGCGCTCGGCCTGCTTGATTGCGTCACCCGGAAATGCCGCGGCCATGAAGAAGAGCTTGCTGGGATTGGCATCGGGCACTTCTTTGCGATACAGCTCGATGAGCTTATCCGCCTGGTCGCCGAATCGTTGCGTCATCTGCGCCTTCAGCCCCGCGTCATCGAGCGAGTAAAGAGGTGCGAACTGAGGCGAGTCGGGAGGCATGAAGAACGTGCCTTCCGTGTTCACCGAGCCGATGATCACGGGCACATCGGCGGAGACTTCGGGCGCCGTGGGATCCCACGGATCACGCGGCAAATTTTTGCTATCGACGACCGGCGCGAAATTGAAAGGCCCGCCGCCAGCGGCGCCTTGCCCCCGATTGTCAATCGCCGCCAGCAATTTTTCCTCGGGAAGTTTTTGCAACTCATCCACTTGATTAGGCTGCAGATTCAGCTTCGCCAGCAATCTCTCTGCGGTCTTATTCGCGTTTTCCCGGCTAACGCCTTTAAGAGCCGAGCCGCTCTCGATGATCCCTTTGTGGATCAGGCCTTTGGTCGCAGGCATTCCCAGCAGCGTGCTTACCTTGGCGCCGCCGCCCGATTGGCCGAACAGGGTTACGTTGCCCGGATCGCCGCCGAAATGCGCGATGTTGTCGTGCGTCCATTGCAGCGCCGCGACGATGTCCAACATGCCTGCGTTCCCGGAATCGGCATACTTTTCGCCGCCGACGCCGCCGAGATAGAGATATCCAAAAACGTTGAGCCGGTGATTCACGGCAACTACGACCACGTCGCCCGAGCGAGCGAGGTAATTGCCGTCGAACGAATGCGCCGAGCCGGCGCCTCCGGCGAAGCCGCCGCCGTGCAGCCATACCATCACGGGCCGCTTGCCGCTCACGGCCGGAGTGAACACGTTCACCACGAGGCAATCCTCGCTTTCAAATGTGGGCGCGCGGTGACCCAAAATCAGCGCGTTGGGCGGGCCGCCAAGCTGCGGCGCGGTCGGACCGTTCTGGAAAGCGTCGCGTACGCCCGTCCACGGCTCCGGTTTGCGCGGCGCCATGAAACGATTGCTGCCCGCAGTCGAAGCGCCGTATGGGATGCCTCGAAAGGTTTGAACGCCCTGCTGGACGACGCCACGAAGTTTCCCCGAGGCCGTTTCTACAACGGAAGTCTCATACTTTGCGGTCGTATCGGCGCCCCAGGCCGGATTCGAAATCAAACCGCCAAACAAACTGCCGGCCAATGCTGTTCCGCCGCCAACCAGCGAGGACTTTAAAAGCGCGCGGCGGCCAAGCTGAGCTTTCAGGATATCGTTCAGAGCCATGACGGCCCTCCCTTATTCGACTAGGAATGTTGAGCCTTATAAAAGCGTTGCGCAAACCATACGGCGGGCAGGTTGTGGTGTCAAGATATCATCGCTTTGTCAAAGGGAGCGTACTCATCCGTTTTGGTTCTTGTGTGCATTTCTCTTAGAGGAAAAGGTTTTTAATAGCTTCTTTTTCAAGGAGACGCTCATTTGTGGTGAGCGTCCTGCATCATCATTGCCGCCATACCTTCGGTAAATTCCTCTTACAACTTTAAGATGCGCCTTCAGCGATTCGTCGGTGATTGCATTTACATCCATCTTGGAGATCTCTACGGCTACGCATCGGGCGTTCCTAATGGCGTCACATGCAGCATACTTGGCCAGATAGAATCTGATATTTCTTTTGGCTTCCGCATCGAGTCTTAGAGTGGGTGTGTCCAGGAACTGATCTATGCGCCTCACAAGTCGGACGCAATTCAGATAGACACTGATGTCGAACGGCGGATTGGAGAGTACTTCCGGGTCTGCCGTAATCTGTGCATCATCATAGTCATCGTGCCCGAAGAGGCTCCATCTCTTAGTTCTATCTTGTATGTATCCTTTTGGCCTGCCGCGCGCATCGTCCTGACGGTCGGTCATGATTGCAATTACTGCTGGTATCAACTCCACGGTTGTCACTATTTGTGATATTGGCTTGTTCTGATCACGATAGAAGCCCTTACGTCGTTCGTAGTAGAAATTGTGCTCAAGAAAAACAGTTTCAATCTGCTTATGTATCCTGAACGTGGTGAACAGAGCCTCCGCCGGCATAGGATTCTGATTATTTGTAGCCTTAATTACTTTATCTCGTATATCTTCGTCCGAATTTTGTATTACGCGAATCAATATTCTCCGCTTATCATCCGAAGGAGCTGGACCGGAAAAATAGTAAGCGAATATCTGACGAGACGTTTGTAATCCATTGACAATCTGAGGGTCGGTGATTTCCAACTTTCGGGATGACTTGGGCTGTACGTTGGACGACAGTACTGTCACGCCGTTGTTAAGCAGCCAGAATTCGGGACTTTTCGTTGGGGTTGAAAGAGTCTCCTGAATCGATTGGTTAACGGGGGTTTCTCGTTGGAAGCCTCGAACGTTATCATCGAACATGGCTTCATCTCTCTCCCCCTGCTCATTTCGCAAAAATGAATAAAACTCTGGAAGCGAAACTAGCCCTATCCACCCTTCGGGAGCATCTATGATTTCCGCAAATGAGAGTGTCTTGGTCCTAGGAGCGCGTACGCCAATCTGGGTATAAAGCTTAGCTGCATTGATGAAGTGGAAGTCATTTATCGCGGCCTTGGAAATATGGCGCTTTGCAGTAGCGAGTACCTTCCTAGCCGACATCTCGCAGCCTTGATTTTCCAGAACATCCTTTCGTGTAATGTAGTAGTAATCGATCGTCGTTTTAGGTAAGGACAGCTGATGATACTTGTCCTTGAAGATACGCATTCTGTCTAGCAACTTATTGTGATATTTCCGACCGTATTTGTCTGGAGTCTTTGTCAGATCAAGCAGGTCATCGGTGAACGTATCGAATTTGTCTACGGCTGTTGGCGAAAACCCCTGACCCTCCTTCGTTTGGATGAATACCAAATGCACTGATTGGCCTTGTTGCGGAGAAGGCTCCGTATCATCATTAACCAACATTCCGTTAAGAATGAAATAGAAGGAATCAACGCCGCCGTCATCGCTTTTCCCAACTATTCCAGAGAGTATGTCTTGATCTGACAGTAGAACGTGTGATTTAAGAAACTGCTCGGCACAGAACGCGCTCAAATGGGCTTATATCGCGTGCAAAGGACGACAATCCAGACGTCCTACTAGCCAGCCATCTATCATATTCGGAGTTCAAGCCGAGCACATCATTTTGACTCAAGATTTCCTCCTGAATAGCGCGGCTTATTGCACGGCCGCCCTGGATAAGCTATGGGAATTAATGATCCTGACAAAACGCCCAGGGTGGGTTTAATGCCCGGTGGCTTCCAGAAATTTCTCCGCGTCCATAGCCGCCATGCACCCGGAGCCTGCGGCTGTGACGGCTTGCCGATAATGATGGTCTTGCACGTCGCCGGCGGCAAAAACCCCTTGGATATTGGTCTTGCTGCCATTGCGAGTTGCGAGGTATCCATTCTCATCCATATCCAGAATGGAGCGAAAGACCTTGGTGTTGGGATCGTGGCCAATGGCAACAAAAACGCCTTCCACGAGCAACTCCGATTTCTTGCCGGTCTCCGTATCGCGAAGCGACACGGCCTCCACGGAACTCTTGCCCACGTCGGAGATATTTTCGATCACCGCCGGAGTAACGAATTTAATCTTGTCGTTGGCGTGAGCGCGATCCAGCATGATCTTGGTGGCTCGAAATTCCCGCCGCCGATGAATCAAATGAACGCGACTGGCGAAACGCGTAAGAAAGAGCGCTTCTTCCATGGCCGTGTCGCCCCCGCCGACCACCGCGATTTCCTTGCCGCGAAAGAAAAACCCGTCACAGGTTGCGCAGGTGGAGACGCCATGCCCAATGAGCTGGCGTTCCGCATCGAGCCCCAGCATGCGCGCGGAAGCACCCGCAGCGACGATGACCGTTTTGGCCGGGAAGTTTTCTTTGCCCACACTGATATGAAATGGCCGCTTGCTGAAATCGACGTCGGTAACAGCTCCGGCCCGAAACTCCGCGCCAAAATGCTGCGCTTGCTTGCGCATGCGCTCGATCAATTCCGGGCCCAGGATGCCCTCGGGAAAGCCGGGGAAATTCTCGACCATGGTCGTCAACGTGAGCTGGCCGCCGGGTTCGTATCCATCGATAACCAGCGGCTTGAGATTGGCGCGCGCGGCATAAATGGCAGCCGTCAGCCCGGCGCACCCGCTCCCGATGATGACTACGTTATGCACGATTCGTCCTCCGAATGGATCAAGCACCCGCAGAATTCTTAGAATGCAGGCGTCCCTGGCAAAGCGTTGTAGTGTAACATTCCGACGCTGGCAGGCGAATGTGTCCCGCTTCGCCCTGGTAGGTTTTGCATCAAAATAAAACGGAGAGGAATCTGAATTTGCGCCGATTGTAGAATTTCAGCGGCGCAACTTTGTCGCGATATTTTGTCGTGATATTTTGTTCTGTAGTTTCGAAGAGTCATCGGGGAGGTGACTTTGACACGAGCGCCCGGAACGTACGCCATTTTTGAGACTTCGCAGGGAAACGTCGTCTGCCGGTTGTTTGAAAAAGAAGCGCCGCAAACCGTGGCGAATTTTATCGGCCTGGCTGAAGGCACAAAAGAGTTTGCCGATCCGAAGACGAGTCAGAAGACAAAACGGCCCTTTTATGACGGCCTGATGTTTCATCGCGTCATACCCGATTTCATGATTCAGGGCGGATGCCCGCTTGGAACCGGCACCGGCGGGCCCGGATATAAGTTCGCCGATGAGTTTCATCCTTCATTGCGCCACTCCGGACCGGGAAAGCTTTCCATGGCCAACTCCGGCCCAAATACGAATGGCAGCCAATTTTTTATTACCGTGGCGGCGACGCCCTGGCTGGATAATCGCCACACCATTTTCGGCGAAGTTGTCGAGGGCCAGGATGTGGCGGACAAAATTTCCAAGTTACCTCGCGACTCGAGTGATCGCCCGCGGACGCCCGTGACTTTGCAGCATGTCCGCATCGAACGCGTCTGAACGCCGATGGCCAGCCCTGGCAATCTTTTTCGCGTCGTGAATGAGTTCGTATTCATGCTGGTGGGCGGGTTGCTGGTTTTATTCGCGCTTACCGGCCGCTACCTTTTTAACCCTCGGCGGCCCGGGTGGATTGCATTATCGGTGGTGGTCATCCTCTGGGGACTGGGAACGTGGAGCCGAGCGCGTCTCAGCAGAGTGGCGGCGGAACGGCTGGTCACAAAAATCGGGGGAGGCTCGCTCGTTGCGGGGGGATTGATTATGCTTTCGCTCGCGTGGGCGCCATTTCGATGGGCTGGATGGCTTTTGCTCGCCACGGGCGGCATCTTCGTGCTTCGAGGATTGGTTTCCGCCGCAATCATGGTTCGGTCCGCTTGAACTTCGGGAACTTCTCCGCGAAAGGAGCGGTGACAAATGGATCCCGCAGTAAAAAAGAAAGCGCTACGAATGATCACTTACGGGCTCTTCGTGGCCACGGCGCAGGACGATTCTGGTCCTGCAGCAGGCGCGATCAACTGGATTTCGCAGAGTTCGTTCACGCCTCCATTGATCATGGTCGCTTTCAAAGCCGATAGCGCCCTTCACCGCGCCGTTACGGCCTCACGCAAGTTCATCGTTCACGTGGTGGGAAAAGATCAGAAGGATTTGGCTACAGCTTTCTTTCGTGGCGCGGAACTTTCCGGGGATAAGCTGAACGGCTATCGGATTGAAAAGAGCCCAGACGGAATTCCGCTGCTGGTGGATCCGCCGGCTTGGTTCGAGTGCCGCGTCACGAACGAAGTGCGCGGCGGCGACCATACCGTATTCGTGGCTGAAGTGGTCGAAGCGGGCGTTCGCCAGGACGCGGAGCCGCTCACCCTGCGGGATACAGGATTCTTTTACGGCGGCTGATCAGATTTTCGGGGCGCGTGTTTACTTTTCCGAAAGTGTTTAGTTATCCGGCTGCGTGCGCGCGAAAGGCTTTACCGCATTCCTGGCAGGGACAAATCGTCCGCAGGTAGTCGTAGCTATAAATCCCCGTCGTGTGTCCGTCGGAAAAGTCGATCTGTAAGGCGTAATTGCCCACGGCTTTGGCTGCGCGAGCCGTCGGACGCGGCTTGAACATCGGCAAAACGCCGCCCGCGCCGCTGACGGTGTGCGCGGCCAAGCCCTCCTTCTTCAGTCTCTCGTCATTGCACAGCGCGCAGGGACATTGCTCTCTGAGATAGACGAAATCGTAGTGGCTGGTGTGATGGTCAGCCCAGACGATATCGACGCCGGCGCCGGTCGAGACGCGCACCTTGATATCGGCAGGTTTTTTTCGTTCGTCCAGAGGAATCGGCATTGGTTTTCTTCCAGGCTATCTACTAGCGTACCGCTGTGGCTGCCGTTGTCCAAACGCTAGGTCACATTCGCGACAATGTGCATCAGGCGTCCGTGCGCCAGTTCGATCCGCCGGTCGGCCATGCGACCGATCTCCGGCGAATGCGTCACGAGCAGAATGGTGTGTCCCGAACGATGCAGTTCCCGTAGCAAATCCAGCACGATCTGCTCATTGGCCTCGTCGAGATTTCCGGTCGGCTCGTCCGCCAGAATCAGCTTGGGATGATTGATCAGCGCTCGAGCGAGTGCGACGCGCTGTTGCTCGCCGCCGGAAAGCTGGCTGGGCAGATGTTCGAGCCGGTCTCCCAGCCCGACGCGCACAAGCGCTTCCGCCGCCTCAGCTTCATCCGCGGTGCTGTGAAAATACTGTGCGAGCATTACGTTTTCGACCGCCGAAAGATAGGGGACAAGGTAAAAACCCTGAAAGACAAAGCCGATTTTCTCGGCTCTGTATCTCGTCAGTTCTCGCTCGCCAAGAGTTCCGACGTTGACGCCGTCAACGACTGCCCGGCCGCTTGTGGGCCGGTCCAAACCGCCGAGAATATTGATCAGCGTTGTTTTGCCGGAGCCGGACGGCCCCATGATGGCGATCCATTCGCCCGCACGCACATCGAACGTGACGCCATCGAGGGCGCGCAATCCTCCATAGGTTTTGGAGATCTCTTCGACCTGGACCAGTGCAGCCATCATTCGCCCCGCAAAATGTCCGACGGCCGCACCCGGCCCAATAAACGCAGCGGCAGTGCTCCGGCGAGCGACACAAGCACCATCAGTGCCAGAGTGGCGGGCAAAACAATCAACCGCGGCGTTATCGAAACCGCGAAAACGCGTTCGCCGATCCACTCGGAGAGACCGATGCCGACGACGAACCCACAAATGCCGCCCGCAAGAGCAATGGCGGTGGCCTCGGCGAGGAAAAATCGCATGATCCTGCGCACCGAGCCGCCCAGCGCTTTCATGAGTCCGACGTCACGCCGCCTCTCCAGCGCGAGTCCCGCCATCGCTGCCAGAACGCCAAGCGATGTCAGCACGAGAATCAACAAAACTGTGCCGAAAAGCAGCCCGCGGATGTGTTCGAGCAGCCGGCCTTCGGCTTGCGCAAGCTGATGCAGTGGCCGCACTTGTAATCCTGGCAGCGCGGCGGAAAGACGGCCGATCACATCTTCGATCTTTGGCGCCGGACCAGTTGCGGTGACTTGAATTACACTTGCGCGCTGCCCCACTCCAGCCAGTTCCTGGGCCAGGGGCAAAGCGATAAATATCTGGCTGTCCTCAGAACTGCCCGCGGTAATGATACCGGCCACCCTGAGCGTCGCTTCTTGTTTTGCATAACGTATCGTGACGCTTTGTCCCGGAATCAGACCCAGACGCGAAGCCGCCTGTTCCCCGATCATACAATCGGAGCGATTATCGCGACCGCTGACCCAATTCCCGTCCACTTTCCACCACGAATTCATGCGCGCCGCTTCGTCGAACCAGGTTCCGGCCACGATCACGGCCGTGCTGTTCGCTCCGGCGTGTGCTTCCGCTGAAAGATAGAGATAAGGCGCAACAGAAACGACTTCGGGCAAGCGGAGGTCTTCGATCTGTTGTGCAGCGCCGGCATCCAACGTGGCCGCATCATCGCCGTTTTGGGCGCCTGAGATTACAACATTCGCGCCCAGTACGCGGAATTCGCGGGTCAGCTTATCGGTCGCATCCAGGTCCAAATTGATCAACGTTGCGCAAACAGCCGCGCCACTGGCCACAGCAAGGACCGCCAGAGCGAGCCTGCTGCGGCTTGCATACAGCAATCGCCAAAGAATACGCCAGAACATTTTTGGATAGCGCAGTCGCGGCGCGCGCTTGAGGCGGATCTATTCGCCGCGTAGGGCGGGCGCTGGGTCTAACCGCATCACCTTTCTCAATGGAAGCAAACTTCCCGCGGTCGCTACGGCTGCGGCAAGCCCCAGAATCACGGGAAGCAGGATCAATCTGGTGCTCGGTGAAACGCCAAAAACGCGCTGGCCCAACACATGCGCAAGGCCCATTCCAGCCGCATAACCGAGCAATCCGCCCACGATGGCCATAAACCACTGCTCCCCGAGGAAAAACGCGCCCACGAGGCTGCGGCGCGCGCCCAGGGCCTTCATTAAGGCGACCTCGGCGGTGCGCTCGAGGACGGTTGTTCCCGCGGTGGACGCAACAGCGAGGGCGGCTGCCAATAGCGCCGCGAACGTCACCAGCCACATCAAAGACTGGACGCGCGAGAGGATTTGGCCTTCGCCCTCGGCAACTTGGCGTATCGGCCGCACACTAACTCCCGGCAACTGCTCCTGAATCTGACGCGAGATCGACGAGATATAAGGCGAACAATACCAGCGGTCGAATTCCGCCGGGTTCATGGATTTGGGATCGCGCTGGGAAAAAGTATCTTCAGGCTTCGTTAGTGCGCTCACCAGAAGCCGCCGGTATTGTCCCGGTTTCCCGGAAATTTGCTGCGCGATGGCCAGGGGCGCAAGAATGGCATCGTCCTCCTGCCCGCCGGTCGAAACGATGCCGGTGACCATGAGTTGTACGTTGGCGTCCGCGGCGCGGATATCGAGCATCTGTCCGGTTTTAATGCCCGCACGGCGCGAAAGATTTGCGCCCACGACGGCTTCGTGGTCGGAATCATCCCGGAACCAGCGTCCGTCAACTTGCCATCCCGGATTTGTGGCGGCTACGCCGGTACTAAAAACGCCTCCGCCATTCGGAATCGGCACTTCGTGGCGATACCAAGTGCCGATCAGAGTCGTACGGAACGGATCGCTCGGGGAAGATTTCAGGTACGCACCATTGCCGGCAGATATCACCGAAGTCACTGTTACAGGGACATCCAGGAAAGGCGCAAAGCCGATCACGTTATTGCGCCAAAAAATTGTTTTTAGCTTGCCCAACTCCGCGTCAGACAAAAAAACGCCGGAATCTACCGGGCGGTAATCGACACCGCCGATCTCCAGCGGAAGTGTGTCTGCTTCGGGAGTAACCAGGAGGTTGGCGCCCAAGCTGCGAAATTCGCGTGCCAGCCGGTCGCCCACGTCCAATGCAACCGTAAGCGTTGCCGTGGCTATAGCTGTGCCAAGGGCCAATGCCACAGTCGTAAGCAGCTTGCGCCGCGGCTGCCTCTTAAAAGAATCTGTGATGAGCCTGACGAACACGGAACGATGCCCTACTGGGGAACTTTACGCGCAGCATCGCTGAGGGCAGAGACATCGATTACCAATTCGCTGCCATCAACCTGCGCGGGAAATGTCACGGGATTACAGCCGCCCGCTTGGCCGATGCTTGGGACGTAAATCGCCGACGCGCAGTTGCGGCAAACGACGTCTGATCCGTTCTGGCGATAACCGGCCCATGCGCAGATCATGCACGCGTCCAATGCAGTTCCCCAACTCCCATCGGGCTTGCGAATGACGATAAAACGCAAAGAAGTGTTGTTGGCTTCGACCTGAAAAAAGTGCAGATTGCCGTCGTTTACGCCCGCTGTCGGTATGCGCACTGCGCCGTTCTGCGCAGTCACCGTCTGGGCCTGCGGAGGCGCGGCCGAGACGCGCCCGTAGACGAAATCGGCGGTCAAAGCAAGGATCACGATCACGAAAACGGCCGCCGCAGTGAACATCCAACGGCTCCGCGTTCGCTGCTCCCATTGGATTCGGCGCCGATCGGCGGCATTTGCGGCTTCAGGTGCACCTGCGAGACGCATGGAACGCCATTCGCGAAGAATCAGCAGCGCCGCCGCACCCAGGATGACCACGAAGAAAAAATATTCATTCCGGACAATGGGCCCGACCCAAGCCATTTCGCGCTTTCCGGAGGGAATCCACATGGCCTCGCTGAGCTCGTGAAACCCCGTCAGCGCCAGTTGTACGGCCACGATTACCAGGATTGCGCTGGTCACCGAGAAAAAGCGGCCCAAGGGGATCTTCAAAGTGCCCTCGAAGAAGAAGAAACCAACGGCAATCGCGAGGGCAAGCCCCAGCCCGGTACCGATCCAAACGGCCACCCCTTCGGTCGAAAGCTCCACGGCTCGCAAGATCAGCGCCAGCTCCGCTCCTTCTCGCAAAACCATGAGGAAGACGAATGTTCCGAGGCCAAGCCCGGCAGCTAAATCGGTCTTTTGCGCAAAAGACTCGATCCGCTGCTCGATTTCTTTCCGCAGATGGCGCGCAGCGCGGTTCATCCAGACGATCATCGTGACAACGAAGACCGCCGCGAGCAGCATCAAAAGGCCTTCGAAACCGTCTTCGCTGATCTGCCAACGTTCCAGGGCGATTGCCGCGGCGAGACTCAAGGCAGCGGCCAAAGCTACGCCAGCCCAGACGAAACGAGCCAATCGCGAACGGCCCGTGCGGTCCAGATAGACGAGTACAATGCCGACGACTAGAGCGGCTTCCGCGCCCTCACGCAGTGCAATCAGGAAGGAAGAGATCACCGGGCGAGTTCCAGTTGCAAATCAGTTGCAAGTAACAAAAACCAGTTTAGTGCCTATAAATCACGCAGTCAAGGCATTTTGCCTCTGCCTCGCGCTCTCCCGGCAGTTACAATATGCGCTCATGTTTGCATCCCAAGGCAGCCGCAGAGTCCCCCGCACGGGGAAAGGACGATTGGCGAAGGTACGGCTTCGAGTGGCGCTTTTGGTGATAATCGCCTCGTTTCTGTCGGTTTCCCTCCGTGCGCAATCGCCGAGCGGCGTTCCGGGCGCACCGGATTCGGCTGTGCCTTCCTCGGGTTCGAAAAACGTGCGCCAAGCCTATGACGAAGGCCAGCGAGCGGAGTCCGTGGGCGATTGGGAGACTGCATTCCAAGCCTATCAACAGGCTGCAACGCTTTCGCCAGACGACCGCGCTATTCAGGCGAAAGCGATCTTAGCGCGCTCAGCGCTTGCGCAGGAACGCACGGAGCAGGCCGAAAGGCAGCTTGTAAGCGGTAATCGGGCACTTGCGCGGGCCATGTTGCAGTCGGCGCTGCAAATAGACCCGACCTATACCGTCGCTCAAGAACGCTTGCAGGAATTGGCGCAAGGGGATACCGCGCCGAATCTAAGCGGCGACAATCTGTCTAGCACGCTGCCGACAGTCAAACCAAACGCCGGCACACGCAACTTCGACTACAACGGCGGGGCGCACGGCGCTTATGACGAACTGGCGCGGCAATTCGGAGTGACCGCGGCGTTCGATCCTGAGTTGCAGGATCGCCAGATCAGGTTCCGCGTCTCGGATGTCGATTTCGATACGGCCATGCGGCTGCTATCGGAGCAGACCAACACCTTCTGGTTCGCGGTCGACGCAAAGACATTTTTCGTTGCTGCCGATACGGCGGCCAAACGGCGCGACTACGATCCCGAAATCAAGAAAACCATACTGCTGCCGGCCGCTGAAACGAACGATGAGATGACCGAGGCCATGCGCATGGTTCGGGACATTGTCGGCCTGCGCCGAACCGAACTGGATCTGAAGACGCACAGCATCACCGTGCGCGATACGCCGGCGAATGTGGCGCTGGCCGAAGCGATTCTCAAGGATGTGCAGCAGACGTCGGGTGAGTTTCTCCTGGAAGTCGATTTGCTCGAAGTCGACCGGAACGCAGCGCTTGACCTTGGCATTACGCCACCCTCAAAAGCCAGCACGTTTTCTCTGCCCACAGGCGTGATTCGCGAGTTAGCGCAGGCGCAAAGTTCGGGCACGCTTCTCCAGGCCATCCAGAGCATATTTGGATCGCAGAATCCTTTAGCTGCCTCGGGCATCTCTGCCGCGGCCATACCACCGCTCATCGCTTTTGGAGGCGGCAGCACGATTTTCCTGGCCACGTTACCCGGGGCCTCTGCAAATTTCTCACGCACAATGAGTATGGTGCAGCACGCCCAGCGTGTTTTGCTGCGCGTTGAGGACGGGCGTCCCGCGACCTTCTTTGTTGGCGAGCATTTTCCCATCACCCTGGCGCTGCTCTCGTCGAGCCTGGTGGCGCCGGTTTCGCAGCTCGCCACGTCTGCACTTGCGGGCAATCTTGCCGGCGCCAGCTTCCCACGAACTGACTTTACTGTGGGGCATTCGCCCGACGCGGTTGCCGTCGGCGATTTCAATGGCGACAGCAAGCTCGACATGGCCGTTGCCAATAAAGGCGATAACACCGTTTCGATTTTATTGGGAAATGGGAATGGAACATTTCAATCGCAGACTACCGTCGCGACGGGTCTGGCACCGGACGCCATTGTGACTGGCGACTTCAACGGCGATGGGAAACTCGACATGGCCGTCGCGAACTTCACGGACAACAGCATATCGATATTGTTGGGTAATGGAGACGGAACGTTCGCGGCGGGCCGTACGATCACTGGCATAAATACTCCCGTAGCCATGGTCACGGGTGATTTTCGAAACACCGGGAAATTGGACCTCGCTGTACTGGATCAGGCGGATGGTGTGGTTTCCATTTTTCTAGGAAATGGCGACGGCACGTTCCAGAATAAAATCGATACTTCAGTAGGCCAAAGCCCTTCGGCGCTCGTCACTGGCGACTTCAACGGCGATGGCAAACCCGACCTGGCGGTGACGAATTCGGCTTCGAACAGTGTTTCCGTGTTGCTTGGGAACGGCGACGGGACATTTTTCAAACGCATCGACGTCGGCACAGGCAACGGCCCTTCCGCGGTTGCCGCCGCGGATTTCAATAGCGATGGCTCGCTTGGACCTCGCCGTAACGAATAAGACCGACAACACGTTATCGATTTTTCTGGGCAATGGCGACGGTACGTTCGGCGCTCCGACCAGCTTCACTACTGGTGCGGGCCCAACCGCTCTGGTCTCCGGGAGGTTCGCTTCCAGCTCATTTCCTGACTTGATTGTCGTATGCGAATCGGCCAACACTCTCGACGTTTTTCTCGGCCTGGGCAACGCATCCTTTGCCACACCCCTTAGCGTCCCCGTCGGCAGCAGCCCTGTTGCCGTGGCGACGGGCGATTTTGCGGGCACCGGGTTACTCGATGCCACGGTCGCGAATTTGGCGTCGAATACTGTTTCCGTGATTCTCAATCCTGTGAATAGCCAACTCTCTTCTACCTCGCCGAGTACGGCCTATCCCGCCTCCGAATATGTGGATTTAGGGCTGAAAGTCCACGCCACGCCGCGCGTGCATCCGCCGGACGAAGTGTCGCTGAATATGCAATTCGAAATCACGGCGCTAGCCGGCCAGAACGTGAACAGCATTCCCATTATCAGCAATCGGTCTATCGAGCAGATGGTGCGGCTGCGCGCCAATGAAACCAGCATTCTTTCCGGCCTGATTGAGACAAGCGAAATTCGGAGCATCACAGGGTGGCCGGACCTGACCTTCCTTGGTCCGCTCACGGGTGACCACAGCAAACAGCAAAGCGAGACCGAACTGGTGATCGCCATTACGCCGCGCCAATTGCGGGTTACGCCGCGCGAGGATCGCACGTTTTATGCAGGCCGCGGCGTCGGCACCGCCGCTCCACCCGAGCCGGCGGGCCCGGGTCAGCTACCGCCTCAGCCTCCGGGGCTGCGCCTGTCGGAGCTCCGCCTCTGCCAGGTGTCCCGCCTCCAGGGGGCACACCTGGAGCGCCGCAACCAGGACCTGGTCCTGTCCCAGGTGCGCTTGCGCCTGGGAATCCGCCGCAAAATCCTGCCCCCAACCCTCAACCCAATGAGCAGGCAGTGCCGCCACCCGGCGTGCAGCAGCGCAATCCTGACCGCTGATCTAGCCAACAGATTGGCGCTCGCCGCCGGCTCCGATCATGCGCCAGGCGAAACCTGAGCTCGCCATGGATAGCCCCGCACAAATCAGCATGATGAGGCGGAATCCGAATACAAAGGCGCGGTCGATCAAGATTCTCAGCATAGCGGCCGCGTTCGAATCTACTCCGGGCGGGACGGTAAGAGCAGCAAGTCTGATTTCGTTCGATTGCACACTTTGGATGGCCTCAGCGGGTAAGTTCAACTGCGTCAGCCGCTCGTTCAGGTAATGGCCGAACGCGCTCACCATGGTCATCCCCAAAATTGCAATTGCAAGCAATCCGGCGATTCTGGCAACGGCGTTATTGATGCCCGAAGCGGTCCCGGCATGCTTTTGCTCCACCGCGCCCATGACAACCGTCGTGAGCGGAGCTACGCTCACAGCCATTCCGAGCCCGAGCACCAAAAAGCCGGGGAAAAACGTTTTCCAATAGCTGCCCGCGACGGATGGAATTACGAAAAGAAGAAATCCCACGGCGGCAATGACTGGTCCCACGATGAGAGGCCGCTTCGCTCCAAAACGGCCAACCAGTCCGCCCGACCATCGCGAAAGCAGGAACATGAGCAAGATGAAAGGCAGGGCCGCGGCGCCGGTGGCCGTTGCGGAATAGTGCTGCACCTGGATCAGATTCAACGGATATAGAAAAAAGAAAATTCCCAGGGGCGCGTAGAGGAAAAGCGTAACTAAATTAGCGCCAGTGAAATCACGCGACCGAAACAGCCCCAGCGGAACCATCGGAGAGCGGACATGAGCTTCGAAGTAAGGAAAGATCGCAAGAAACGCACAACCGACGGCTCAGCGTCCCCCAAACCGAAGGACTCTTCCAACCTCGGTTAGCGGATTCTATGAATCCGTACGTCACGCCCGCCAAGCCGGCCGTTACGATCAGCGCCCCGATCCAATCGATGCTGCTTGCGGTGTCGTCCCTGCTTTCCGGAACGCGCAAAAGGGAAAGCACGATCACAGCAGCCGCGAGCGGCATATTGATGAAAAACACCCAGCGCCACGAAGCGTGCTCGATCAACCAGCCGCCCAGAACTGGTCCCCCGGCTGTTGCGATCGAGGTGAAGCCAGACCATGTTCCAATCGCGCGGCCACGTTTCTTCTCACCGAAAGAGGCGCTGATAATTGAGAGACTACCGGGCACGAGAAACGCAGCTCCAAATCCCTGCACGGCGCGTGCGATCACCAGTTCCCGGATATTTGCTGCCAGGCCACAGCCTGCCGAGGCAATTGCGAACAAGGTTACGCCTGACAGAAACATCCGCCTGCGCCCGAATACGTCGCCCATGGCGCCGCCCGCCAGAATTAGCGCGCTCAGGAATAATGCGTATCCTTCGACCACCCACTGCATGTCGATTACGGTACCGCCGAGAGTCCTTTGAACTGCGGGCAGAGCCACGTTCACAACGGTACCGTCGATAAACGCCATGCTCGATCCGAGGATGGTGACGGCAAGGACCCATGGTTCGGCTGATTTTGCGCATGGAGCGGCAGGATGGCCGGATTCGATTACCGCCTGGTCGCACGGTGGCTTCATGATTTGTTCTTGCTAGAAGGCGATCCGCCCGTTATCCAGCATTAGAAGACGCTCGCGGGCGTTTGGATTCAACACAAAAAGCAAATTAGCGATCCTGCCAGATGCCGTTAAGGCCCTCAATTGGCATCGCAAGGTTATTCAGGAGTATCTTAGGAGTTCATCTAACGACTGGTTCTGCTCCATTAAGCGTGTGAGCTTCATCCACAGAGCCGAACGTACAGAGTGAACGGGGCGAAATCGGAATCAGGCACGCACAAAGGGAGTCTTGGTCAATGGCCACACAATCGCTTGGTCGGGAGCTCGGCAATCGAGAATTCTTCATTCAGAGGTGGGAACAAGAATATCCCGCTTTCGTGCGGGTATTCAAAGCGCTGCCGGCGGACCGTCTCGATTACCGGCCACACCCGCGCTCACGTTCCGCGGGAGAACTGGTTGCACTGCTGGTTACTGCGCAACAGAGCTGCATTGAACTCTGCAAAAGCAAGAAGAGCCTGTACAGCGGTTTGCGCTGGGAGGAGCCTGGCATTTTTGGCCCCCTGGTGGAAATGATCGCGGCGTATGAACGTGATCACGGCATCTTCTCCCGCCAACTGCGCACGTTGGACGACGGACGCGTGGAATCATCAAGCCTGGCTGATTGAGGGCACAAAAGAGATTCTGCTGAAGGATACAGTAGGCGGTCTGCTGTGGATCGCGCTCTTCGACATCGTTCACCATCGGGGGCAGTTGACCACTTACATCCGGCCCATGGGCGGCAAAGTCCCGAGCATTTACGGGCCCTCAGCCGACGACGAGGGTCGATTGCCGGGAAATAGTTGACGGAGGCTTAGATGAGTGTGTCGCATCATGAAGCGGCGGAGACCACCCCAAAAAGTAACGTTCGAGGTGTCGTCGTTCGGGGCAGCGCCGCCGGATTTGCGCAGGAAATTTCTGCGGGCCAGCATCATCTAAAATCCGACGAACCTGCATCTGCGGGTGGCACGGACACAGGACCAGCGCCCTACGATCTTCTTCTCGCCGCCCTGGGGTCTTGCACGTCGATCACTCTCGGAATGTACGCTCGACGCAAAGGATGGCCGCTTGAGGACGTCACAGTCAATCTGCGGCATTCGAAGGTCCACGTTTCCGATTGCGCCGATTGCGAAACCAAAGACGTGATGCTGGATCGAATTGAACGCGACATCCATTTGACTGGGCCGCTGACACCTGAGCAGAAATCCAAGCTGATCGAAATCGCGGATAAGTGCCCCGTTCATCGGACGCTCACATCCACGATTCAAATCAAAACCCGCGCGGTTTGAACCAAGAGAGCCTTGAGGAGCAATGAATGCCGAAGTATCTGAAAACCAGCATTCCGGCGGCTGAGGTCGAAGCGGCAAACAGGCAAGTTCATGAGACCGTCGCCAAATTCATCGCCGACGTAAAAATGCGTGGCGATGTGGCCGTTCGGGAGCTTTCCGCAAAATTTGACACCTGGTCGCCGGCGAACTTTCGCCTGTCCCAGGCCGAGATCGATTCATTAGTTGCCTCCGTTTCGCGCCAAACGATTGAAGACATCGAGTTTGCGCAGGCGCAAATCCGAAATTTCGCACAGGCCCAAAAGGCAGCGCTGAAGGATATCGAGGTCGAGACGCTGCCCGGGGTTCGCCTCGGCCATCGCAATATTCCTGTGGACAGCGTCGGATGTTACATCCCCGGTGGCCGTTATCCGATGGTCGCGTCATCGCACATGACCATTGTCACGGCAAAGGTAGCGGGCGTCCGTCGTGCGATCGCCTGCACTCCACCAACCGGTGGAAAGCCGCATCCCGAGACGGTGGCCGCAATGGCGCTGGCCGGCGCAGACGAGATTTATATTCTCGGCGGCGTCCAGGCCATAGCAGCGATGGCGCTCGGCACGGAAACGATTGCCGCGGTGGACATGGTGGTCGGCGCGGGCAACGCCTATGTCGCCGAGGCGAAACGCCAGCTTTTCGGCCAAGTCGGCATCGACCTGCTCGCCGGCCCAACCGAAATCCTTGTCGTTGCGGACGATTCGGCAGACGCCGAGTTTGTGGCCGCGGACCTGCTTGGCCAGGCCGAGCATGGTCCCACTTCGCCGGCGGCCCTGATCACAACGTCGGAAGCTCTGGCGCGATCCCTCCCGGCGGAAATTGAACGGCAGCTCAAAGTTCTTCCAACCGCGGAGATTGCCTCCGTTTCGTGGCGGGATTATGGCCAGATTATTTTGGTGGCGGATCTCGATGAAGCCGTGCGAGAGGCGGACCGGCTCGCCTACGAGCACGTCGAGATCATGACTCGCAATCCTCGCTATTTTCTCGAACACATGCGGAACTACGGATCGCTGTTCCTTGGTCCGGAGACGAACGTTGCGTACGGCGACAAAGTGATTGGCACGAACCACACTCTTCCCACGCGCCGCGCAGCGCGGTATACGGGCGGGCTCTGGGTCGGCAAATTCATGAAGACGGTCACGTATCAGCAGTGCACGGAAGAAGCGAGTGTCCTGATCGGGGAGTATTGTTCGCGCCTTTGCGCAATCGAGAGATTCTGGGGACATAAAGAGCAGGCGGATATTCGGATTCGCCGCTATGGCAAACGCAACGTGAGTGTCACGACCAGCTCGGGAGACACGCGATAAACTCCACGCCCGCCACGTCCGACCGTACTTTAATACCGCCAACGTTTCGACTCGACGGCCGCGTCGCGCTGATCACCGGCGCTGGCCGCGGCATCGGCGCCGAAGGAGCGCATGCTCTCGCTGGAGCTGGCGCCGAGGTGGTCTTGGTCAGCAGGACCCGCAGCGAACTCGAACAGGTCGCAAAACGCATTGCCGATGCCGGAGGCCGGGCGCGCGTAATTGTTTGCGACGTAACCAAACGTGAGCAAGTGAACTCCGCTTTCGCCAGCATTGACCGCGTTGACATCTTGCTGAATAACGCCGGAATGAATATTCCCGAGGCCTTCGTGGATGTCTCCGACGCTCATTTGGACGATATGATCGCACTCAACGTACGCGCTGCATTCCTGGTTTCGCAAGCGGCCGTACGAAAAATGCTTCAAGATCCCGATCGCCGCAAGCGCGGCGGCAGCGTCATCCACGTGACTTCGCAAATGGGGCGCGTCGGCGCCGAGCGGCGCACCGTGTATTGCATGACCAAGCATGCGATCGAAGGGCTGACCAAAGCCATGGGCGTCGAACTCGCGCCGGAAAATATCCGTGTGAACGCGATCGCTCCCACTTTTCTCGAAACGCCCATGACTGCTTCCTTCTTTGCGGACCCTGAATTTCGCAATTGGGTGCTCAGCCGAATTCCGCTGGGCCGGATCGGCCGCATGGACGAAGTCACCGGCGCCATTGTTTTCCTCGCCTCGCCTGCAGCCTCCCTGATCACCGGCACAAGCCTTGCCGTCGATGGCGGCTGGACCGCGCGTTAATCGCACCGCAATCACAAATCAGTGACGAACCGGATACACTAGATTGTCGGACGGATGCACAGCATCGAGACGATGACTCAATTTTTGAAAGCTCGATGGATGGCCACAATTGCCATCGCCTTGGTCGTTTGCGGGGCGAGCGCACCTGCTTTTGCAATGCCCTTCGGTCCGCAAGCCATCTCGAGTAACGCTCAATCACAATCCGTCGGCCAAAACGCGAGAAGCTCGAATCCAGAACAACAGCAGCCGAGGACCTACACGCTTCCGCCTGACAAGGAAGCTCGAGCCATCG
Source organism: uncultured Acidobacteriota bacterium (assembly GCA_963804535.1). Classification (GTDB taxonomy): domain Bacteria; phylum Acidobacteriota; class Terriglobia; order Acidiferrales; family UBA7541; genus Palsa-189. The sequence continues at coordinate 16,570 of CAWDQT010000003.1, read as the reverse complement.
CCTACGCGCATTCGCGCCACGAACTCTATTTCCTCGATTTCCTCTTCACCACTGTGGGGCTGATTCTCCTGATTCAACTTGGCGTAGGTCCCCGGCTGCGCGATTGGGCCGAGCGTATTTCCCGTCGTCGCTTTCTTCAGGCTGTGATTTTTGCCGGCGTGTTTTTCATTTTGCTTGGGCTGCTGGGCTTGCCGGCGGCCGCGGGCAGCCACTGGCTGGCGCGCTACTACGGACAATCGGTCCAGGGCTGGGCCTCCTGGTTCTGGGACTCCATCAAGGGCGGCATCGTCGGACTGATTCTGGCGATCGTTCTCGCGTGGCTTTTCTATGGGCTGGTGCGCCGCAGCCCGCGGCGCTGGTGGTTCTATGCCTGGCTCGGCTCGCTGCCGATTCTGATTTTCTTGATTTTTGTCGAGCCGCTCGTGCTCGAACCGCTTTTCTTCCGTTTCACTCCATTAGCTTCAACTGATCCGCAACTCGCCGACGCACTCGAACGAGTGGTCCAGCACGCTGGGCAAAACATTCCCGAGGATCGGATGTATCTGATGAACGCCAGCTCCAAGCTCAACGCGCTGAACGCTTATGTGACCGGCATCGGCGCGTCTGAGCGGGTGGTGGTGTGGGACACAACGATCGCCCAGATGACCACGCCCGAGATTCTTTTTGTCTTCGGGCATGAGATGGGTCACTACGTGCTCCATCACATCCGTAACGGCATTCTTTTCGGGGCCGGTGTCCTGCTTATTTTTCTCTTTGCCGGCTTTCACGCATTGCACTGGGCGCTCCGGCGATTTGGTGCGGTGTGGAAAATTCGGGGCGCCGATGACTGGGCCTCCCTGCCGGTGCTTGTTTTCATCATTTTCATTTTCAATTTTATTTTCACGCCCATCGACAACGCTTTCAGCCGGCACATTGAGCATCAGGCCGATCAGTATGGCCTCGAAGTGGTGCACGGAATCGTGCCCGATGCGCCGCAATTGGCCGCGCAAAGCTTCCAGATTCTGGGCGAAGTCGATCTCGACGAGCCTTCGCCCTCTACAGCCGTAAAAATATGGTTCTACGATCACCCGCCGATCAACGAACGGATTCTTTTCGCGCAGACATACGATCCGTGGGACAAAGGTGAGTCGCCGGAATTCGTGAAGTAGTTGGACGCGACCGCCGGACGAACTGCGTGCACGATTTCTCGTGATACATTGGCTTGACGTCGATGACCAGAATCGTTCTCAACCAGATCGTTGCGGCGCCTCCGGAGGACGTCTTCGTTTTCTTCGTTCCACAGCGGATGCCGCACTGGTACGGACCGGAGATGCGAAGCTCGTTTGAAACGCAGGGCTGCGGATCGGACTTTCGCGCTGGCTCCAAGGTGTGCATTTCGGGAAGGATGGCGAACCGCATCTTTTCGCATACGGCAATCGTGACGGCGTTCGAGAAACCGCGCCTTTTCGAATGGCGATTTGAAGACGACTACGGAGTGCAGGGCAGGGAGCGCTGGGAATTGGAGCGCCTGCCAAATTCCACTGGCGCTAAAACCATGATTCGCTTTACCGACGAATACAAAATTCCCGGCCGCTTCGGACGCTTGATCGATTGGCTGCTGACGCGGCATGCGCTCGCGCGCAGAAATCGCGACTACCTGGACCGGCTGGCGCGGCTCGCAGAGCGACGGCCTTCAAAGGACTAGGCAGAATAATCCCAGGATGTTTCGGACTCTGATGCGGAGTGAGTCGCGCCGTCAAATCGGTCGCGGAGGATCAATTTCATGAATGGCTCCGAAGCTCCGCGTTCCGATGACATAGAGCCGCAGATTGAGCCTCCCCAAACCCGGCGCTTTCTGCTGGAATCGATCTTTCTAGGCCCAAATGGGGTACGTGCGGGCTGGCGCGCCGCACTCTTTGTCGCGCTGTTTCTCCTCTTTGTCTCTCTCGGAGGATCGGCTCTCCGGCTGCTTCGCCTTTCCGTACCGGGACCGATCACGCCTTCCGTACTCGGCGCGCAAGAAGCTTTGGCGGCGCTCTGCGCGATTGCCGCCGCGCTGATCATGGCCCGCCTGGAGCAGCGCCGCTTCGGCGATTACGGGATGCCGCTGCTGAGGCAGGCTCTCGGAAAAAACTTCTCGCTGGGCGCCGTATGGGGTATTGCGGCGATTACCGCGCTCATGCTCGTCATCCGCGCATTTGGCGGATATTCGTTCGGTATGGTGGATCTTTCGCCTTCTGATGTTGTCCGTTATGCGCTCGAGTGGGGGGCCGTTTTCTGTCTAGTGGGAATCTTCGAAGAGTTCTTCTTTCGGGGATATCTGCAATTCACGCTGAGCTCGGGAATGGGATTCTGGCCCGCCGCCCTACTGCTTTCCCTTGCCTTTGGCGCGGTGCACCTTCGCAATCCGGGCGAAGGGCCGGTGGGTGCGCTGAGCGTGCTCGTGATCGGAATGTTTCTTTGTTTCACGCTCTGCCGCACGGGAACGCTCTGGTTCGCCATCGGTTTTCACGCGGCTTATGATTTCGGCGAAACTTATCTTTATTCCGTGCCGGATAGTGGCATCGTCATGCCAGGGCATCTGCTGGCGTCATCGTTCCACGGCCCGGCGTGGCTGACGGGCGGCACGGTGGGTCCCGAAGGCAGCGTATTTGATTTTGTGATCATGGCGATTGTGTTTGTCGTCTTCGACCGCGTCTATCGCTCTAAATGGCAGACCCTCGCTCTAAGTGTGGACACTGCGCAGCTCACTCCGCTACGCTCGCAATGACAGATTTGTTGCACGCTTGCCATTTATTCGCGAAACTCCATCGTCAGCCTTTGGAGAGCGAAATTCATCGAGTGCTCAAGGTCGTCGAATCTTGCCCGCTCGCAAGATCTCGACGGCCCCTTGCTTAATCAGACGCTCCGCTTCGCTTCGTGAGGGCAATTCACTCCGGCAGGTCATTCAGCCAGGCAGTTTGATCATCGGCCTCGGGGAGCCTGCGAAACCGTACTGGTGCATCTCCTCGGGGGCCTGTCGCTCGCGGAAGACGCGGCGAAATTCTTCGGAGGCTTTCCGAGCGGCGTCTTCGCCGTGAAAGCCGGCGATGATGTTGTGCGCGAGCTGCATCTTCGCGTCCATTGGGTGCAGCACGCCGGTGCGGACTTCTTCTTTAACGCGCACGATCACAGGCGGCGGAAAATCCGTGAGCAGATCGTAGTAAGACCACATCAGCTCATCGGAAATAGACATGATCTTGCCGAACATCTGTGTGGGCGATTCGGTTATACCCACATAATTGCCGAGACTCTTCGACATTTTGCGCTGCCCATCGGTGCCCACCAGAATGGGCATGGTGAGCGCCACTTGCGATTCCTGTCCATATTCGCGCTGGATATCGCGGCCCACCAGAAGATTGAATTTCTGTTCGGTGGCGCCTAATTCGACGTCGGCTTTAAGCGCGACCGAGTCATAAGCCTGAAACAAAGGGTAAAGAAGTTCGTGGACCGAAATGGCCTGATTATTGGCCAAACGCGAGCGGAAATCCTCGCGTTCGAGCATGCGGGCGAGGCGATAATGCCCGCAGAGCCGCACAATTTCGATGCCGCTCAGACCTCCGAGCCATTCGCTGTTGTAGCGGACTTCGGTGCGTTCACGGTCGAGGAGTTTGTAGACTTGCTCGAGATAAGTTTGCGCGTTGGCTTGCACTTGCTCGCGCGTAAGGGGCGGCCGAGTTTCCGATTGGCCGGTAGGATCGCCGACCATGGCAGTGAAATCGCCGACGAGAAAAATCGCCGTATGCCCTTCGTCCTGAAAATGTTTGAGTTTGCGCAGCACCACCGTATGCCCGAGATGCAGGTCGGGTGCGGTAGGATCGACGCCGAGCTTCACGCGCAAAGGCTTGCCGGAGATGCGAGAGCGTTCGAGCTTGGCGCGCAGCTCTTCTTCAGGAATGATCTCGGCGGCACCTTTACGCAGCGCCGTGAGCTGCTCGTCTACGGGATCGAAATTTTTGCGGATGCAGTCATCGATGATGAAGTGACCCTAGCGGTGCTTCGCGCGCTCGGTCAGGCGTTCCTCCTGGGTTTCTTCGGCGGTAGGCAGCACGCGACGGCCTTCGATGCGAAATTTGCCAGAGAGGACGAGGCGAACGGCCTCCGTGTAAATGCGGTGCTCTTCACTCAGAATGCGCGCGGCGAGAGTTTCATCGGTGTCGCCGGGCTCAATGGAAACGATTGCCTGCTTGACGATTGGCCCCGCGTCGAGATTTTCGTCCACGAAATGCACGGTGCAGCCGCTGAACTTCACGCCGTAGTCGAGGGCCTGGCGCTGGGATTCGAGTCCGGGAAAGGACGGCAGCAGCGACGGATGTATATTCAGAATACGGCCGCGAAATGCCGCCACAAAGTAGGGCGAAAGAAGGCGCATAAACCCGGCCAGACACACGAGATCGACCCGAGCTTCGTTCAGGGCGGCGACGACCAAGCGATCGTAGGCTTCCCGTTCCACTCCCTTTGACGGGATCACCCGCGCGGGAATGCGGCGTTCCGTGGCGCGCCGGAGGCCCGGCGCGTCTTCGCGATTGCTGATGACGATGGAAATTTCAGCATCGGGAATGCGGCCCGCTGTGACGCTGTCAGCGAGAGCTTCGAAGTTGGAACCGCGGCCGCTGAGCAGCACGCCAATTCTCTTTGTCATGCGGAAGTTAAGTTAACACAGTCTGTTTGCTGCCGCCGTCGGCGCACTTAAGGTTATCCACTTTAGGTTATCGGGGATCGTTTCGATGTAGCTGGGGCGTCGAATTCTATTTGCTGTCCTTGTCGCTCGCCGGATTGCCAATAAATCTGTTGTATTGGGCAAGCTCTAGCGGCGAACACAGCATCTCCGTGACGTCGAAATTCCACGATTGCAGCTTGAAGGGCAGCTTATTCAGAGCGATCCATGGTTTCGTGTACATCTTCGGGTCGGTAATCGTCACCGTGAGTTCCAACGTATTGGCGTCGACACGGTGAAAGCGCTCCTCGACGCGCAAATCAGGGCTGTGCGGACGACCCGCTCTATCGACCCAGGTTTCGTCATTGATGCAGCATGTCTGTACGACGAACGTGTAATCGTCCTCCCATTTGCCGATCGAGTATCCAAACCACCTTGCTGCGGCATTCTTGGGGAAGTCTCGCCCGTCCGTCCAGATAACGCGCCATACTTTCCCGAATTCGTACAGCACCATAACGCTGGCCGGCGTTTGCAGAATTTGAGTCGTCCTGAGTTCATAAAGGTCTTCGCGGGGAATTCCCTGCGCATTACAAGTCACAACCGGATCATTTGTGTCTCCGGGAAGAACGCTTCTGGATCCGTTGCTCGGTTTAGTGAGGTTCAGCGCCTCCAAGCCGGCAGGCGTATAGGGCAATTTATGCTCCGCTTTCCCGTCCTCTGGCATGGCCGCCGCACCCATGGCTTGAATTCCGCCCTGCCCTGGATCCCAAATTCCAAAGATGTCGTGACGCGGAGCCGGACCTGCCGGCTGATTTTGGGGAACGCGCTGCCCCGTCCAGCCGTCCACAGGCGCAGCAACGGAGGAGTTTGTTTGTTGCACGCCTGAGCGTACGCAAGCGAGCAGAACGGCCCTGTCGCAGCAAACAAATTGCCGAAACGAACAAAACGCCTTCAACATCAGCGGCTCCTTCCGAACTCGCCGCGGATTCTACTCATCCGCTTTGTGTTTCACAAGTCATTGTGCGGGCCGGAAATTAGTGGCATAAACGGATCGCTGTAAACGCAGCCAGCAAAACTCGGTGCTGAAATCGCGTGCCAAAAATCGGATTGAAGGACCACGAATGAGATCGCAGTCAGGCGCATCTCTCGCCAGTAATTTCAAGCAGCCCACCTATCTCGGTTATCTCGCTCTTTTGCGCATTCTGGTTGGCGTTCTATTCCTTCTGGTCGCTTGGCCCAAAGTTTCCGGGCGTTTTTTGAGTGGCGATGTGTTGCCCCGTCAATTGCTCAACGGCATACAAAAAGATCCGCTCGCGTGGCATCGCGCGTTCATCGAGGGATTTGTCATCCCCCATGGCCATTTCTTTAGTTATCTTTCGGCTTTCGGCGAAATCTCTATCGGGCTTTCGTTAGTAGTGGGCTGTCTGGTCAGGATCTCCTCGCTTTTCGGCGCCCTCTACAACTTCAACATTATGTTTTCGGTTGCGTATGCCGCCGGAGGTGGAACCGTCAACTACAACCGTGTTCTGATACTTTTGCACCTGATTTTCGTTTCAGCCTCAGCCGGCCGCTCTTTGGGCATCGATGGGCTCTTGAAACGCCGCTTTCCGCACACGTGGCTGTTTTGACGAGTGCGCTCGTCGCCTTTTCGACGGAAGTTAAGCTTCGACAAGTTGCGGGAAACTTACGTTCTGCGCAGTCGATCCAGAAGGGGTATAAGACAACCGCCACGACAGAATTTACCAGCGACGCAATGATCAGCCTCATCTCCAGATAGGGCTCGTGCTGCCCCAGCAAAATCCGGTCCGTCAGGACGAGCACGGCGTTGTGAAGATGAAAGAAGACGAAAGTCAGAAGGAACCGGCTTATCGGATGATCCACGTCGATCCGCGAACCGAAGGAGGACGCAACAAAGCCGACCGCCGTTTTGGCGATTCCATACATTCCAAAGGGTGTATGCCCAAGGCTGTCCTGCGCTAGTCCAATGGCCATTCCCAGCAAAAGTCCGGAGGAGGGATTTCGTCGGCTCAGGCCGAAGTAGATAGTAATCAGAAGCGGAAGTTCCAGGATCGCCGCCGATCGGAAATACACCGGCAGCACAGCCTCGAGCGCCAGCGCCAGAATGACCACGCCAAAAATGGTGCCGGCGTAGTACTTATGAACCTCAATGTGCTGGTCGTATGAGGCGTGAATTTCCATTTTGGCGGCTCAGTAATTTGCCATCACGGATTATCCGGCGTCCCCGGCGTCCCTGGGGCTTGCGGCGTCTCGGGTTCCGCCGGTTTGGACGGCGCCTCTGAAGCCGCAGGTTTAGGCGACGTCACGGGAGCCGCCGGCTTGGGCGGCACCGGTGGATTCGCCGGCGGAGTTCCCGGTTTGGTTGGCGGGGGTGGCGCCGTCGGTTTGCTCGGCGTCACCGAAGCCACAGGTTTAGGAGCCGTCGGAGCCGTCGGAAACGCCGCAGGTTTCGGTGAAGTCACAGACGCAACCGGAACAGGCGCTTTATCCGCGTCCTTGCGAAATGTAAACTCCTGTCGCGTAAGCAGCACCAGAACTTCCTCGAGCCCATCCAGCCGGGCCGCAGGCTTTACCGATATTTTCTGGAAAGGACTGCGGCGGTCCGGTTGCACTTGCACGACCGTACCGACGGGCAAATCCTTTGGAAAAATCCGATCCTGGCCCGAGGTGAGTATCTTTTCGCCCTGCTCAACTTTGACGTCACTGCTGATGTACTCGAGTCCGAGCAGCGGATCACCGGAACCGCGTACCGGGCCTTGTGAGCGCGAGGCCGCCAGCAATGCGCCTACGCCACTTTCCTTGTCCGTAAGCAGAAGTACTTGAGATGTATCCGGGTAGACGGCAAAGATTTTGCCCACCACGCCTTCCGGAGTGATCACACCCATATCGCGCTTCACACCGTCCCGAGATCCTCGGCTGATGAAAACCATGTGGCTGGAGGGATCAGGACTTGCCCCGATCACGCGCGCCGCCAGCGTTTGCACTTCGCTGTGAACGTCGCGAAATCCAAGCAATCCGGCGAGGCGATCCGCCTCCGCCGCGCGGCTCTCTAATTGAGAATTGCGCATTCGCAGTTCGCCGACCTCGCCACGGAGTTGGTCGTTCTCCTCGCGCATGTGACGCAACCCCACATAGTTATTCCAGAGGCCCCGAACTCCGTCCACAGACCACGCCGCGCCTCGCCCCAAAGGGGAGACGCTCTCGATCGCCCAGACGCGAATCAAACGTACCTGTTGCCCGCGCCTGATCTGAACCGCGAGCAGCAGGACTTGCGCCGCAATGGCGGCTGCGAACAGAGTCAGAGATCGATGGCGTGAAGGAATGGACACGTGCTCTCTTGCCTCAAACGACAATTGCAGGTTTGCGGTTTACTCCCGAGCCTTTGGCTAATCGCCCTCTAATCTATGGACACTAAGCGAAGCAGGCGGAAATCACTCAGCATCTTTCCCGTGCCCAGCACTACGGAAGCCAGCGGATCATCCGCAATCGAAACCGGCAGCCCAGTCTCCTCCCGAATGCGTTTGTCTAGATTCTTGATCAGCGCACCGCCGCCTGTTAAGACGATGCCCCGGTCACTGATATCCGCGGAAAGCTCGGGAGGAGTCCGCTCCAGCGCTACGCGAATGGCATTCAAGATCGTCGAGACGCATTCAGAAAGCGCTTCGCGGATTTCGCTATCGTCGATCGTCACAGTGCGCGGCACGCCTTCGATCAAATTGCGCCCCTTGACCTCCATGGTGAGCGGCTTCTCCAGAGGATATGCGGATCCGATCTCCATCTTGATCTGCTCGGCGGTGCGCTCCCCGACAAGGAGATTGTATTTGCGCTTCAGGTAGTGCATCACGGCTTCGTCCATTTCATTGCCGGCCACGCGCACCGACCGCGAATAGACGATTCCGCTCATGGAAATGACGGCGATGTCGGTTGTGCCGCCCCCGATGTCCACGACCATGTTGCCCGAGGGTTCCTCGATGGGTAAGCCGGCGCCAATGGCTGCCGCCATGGCCTGCTCCACCAGATAGACTTCGCTGGCCCTGGCGCGGTAGGCGGAATCCTGCACCGCACGTTTTTCTACCGGGGTGATTTCGCTGGGCACGCCGATGACGATGCGTGGATGAACCAGAACGCGGCGGTTGTGGGCCTTCTGGATGAAGTAGGTCAGCATCTTTTCCGTAACTTTGAAATCTGCGATCACTCCATCCTTCATGGGCTTGATGGCCACCACGTTGCCCGGAGTGCGGCCCAGCATGTCCTTTGCCTCGCGCCCTACAGCGACCACTTCGCTGGTGTTTTTATTGATGGCCACAATCGAGGGTTCATTGACCACGATGCCTTTACCCTTGGAAAATACCAGCGTGTTGGCGGTTCCCAAATCGATGGCCAGATCGGATGAAAACAGGCTGAAAACGGATCGAAGGCTGTAACCGTTTTTACTGAGCATCCTTATTCCCGGGCCGTTTCCGGCCGCGGTTCCCCTTTGCCGGCGACACAGTTGTTATGGAATCACGATAGGCACGCGCTTGATGGCCGTGCCTCCCCGACGATTCTGCCCGGTCACCACGATCTCGTGACTGCCACGCGAGAGCGGCTGCGTGAAGTAGCGGAAATGGCCGTCGCGCTGAATGTCCGCCACCGCCTCTCCATTGATAATGAGCGCCGCGTTGGGCTCCGTTCGCCCAATCAGCTCCACCAAGTTCCCGTGCAATTCCGTACCGTCGACTTCCAGGAGCATCTCGTCGGTCTTGCCTTGGGCGATTAGCGTAAACTTGAAGGCGTCGCTTGGCGCGCTCTCCTTCTTGTGGGCGTCGACTGCCGTTACATTCCAGTAATAATCGCCCGGATCGAATCCGCTCAGGTCTTCGCTTGTCCCAGTAACCACCTTTTCGGCGGCGATACGCGTAAACATGGAATTCGTGCTCACACGCAAACTGTAACTGGCAGCATCGGGAATCGCGGCCCAGGCGAAGTGCACAGTAGCATGCTTTGGATCTGCTTCGATCAACGGCTGGAGGTTTAAAGGCGAGGTCAAGGCGGGTGGCGCCAGCACTGTGGTCTTCGTCACCGCACCACTCGATGAATTAAACGATACACGCTCCCACTCGCCGATGGCCACGTGTTGATTGCCCACCTGCATATCCGCCGCGCCTGCGGAAACCGTAATCTGGTTTTCGGCCGTAGTAGGATCCGTGCGAACTGCCGCCCGGCTGTTTTCCTTCAATGATGCCCGCGCGTTCGCGAAAGAAACCTCGGCGCGTGATCGCGGCGATGACCATGTTCCAGTAGCCAAATCCACGGCGCCGGAACTGATGTGCACGCCCACGCTGGTCGTTTGATCGCGATCGATGTAATTCTGTTCTACCGTCACGAAGGAATTTGATTTGATCGTGTAGGTTGTGCCGTCCACGAAGGTGAGCCTTGCCGCGCCGTCGTCTCCAGTGCGAATCAGATCTCCTCGATCGAGCGTCGTGCGGTAATCGGCATTTTCCCAGGTGACCGAGTTGACGCGCTTGATTTCCACCTTACCATCGAGGTTAACGAAGCGCGCTTGATTCTGCGCCAAAGCGCCGGGGTTGGTCGGGGCAGCTCCCAAGCTGTGCGACAGGTGGTCCGTTGCCCTGACCAGCCAGCCGGGCCGAGCTAGGTACACGCCTGCGCACAGAATAATAACCACTAAGAAAACGTAAGTGGCCACCGTGCGGTAGCTGATCGCAGTCCAATAGACCTCGATGGCCGGACCTTTGGCGTGTTTTACCGAACCGGGCTGTCGCGAATCAGGCATAAAAACGTGATTTTTACGCTAGTTTTGCAATCTAGCACACGGTATAGGGGGTCGCAAGGCAACGACTGAAGGGTGTTGCTCCGGCCTGCAACATCGGGCGCCCACTTGCAAAGCGACACGTGCGTCTGATTTTCCGGGATTTCACGTTTGAGCACAGGGGCGAGCTGCCCTATAATTAGGGCTTAAAGACAGGAAAAAGCGCGCTGTACAATGGTCGGTCTCTTCTCTACGCGCTAGCAAGGTGACGTTAAAGTGTTTAAATCACTGCATAACAAAAATCTGGGCGTCCGGATCATGCTCGGGGTGATCGTCGGGCTGCTCGGCGTCGGCATGCTGCTCTATCTCATCCCGGGGCAAGGTACGGACAGCGTCTCTGCCGCTGACGTGGTCGCGACGGTAGATAATCAATCAATCACTGTTACGGATATTCGCGCCCAGTTGGGACGTATTGAGCGCACCGGCGCCATTCCGGCTGCCCTTGAGCCCTTATATGCGCAGCAAGTCCTTAACGAACTGGTTTTCCAGAAAGAGTTGGCCCTCGAAGCCAGACAACTGGGGATTACCGTTACCGACCGGGAACGCGCAGACCGCATCCGGCAATTAGTGCCCACGGCATTCGCGGGGGGCACCTTCGTCGGCAACGATCAATACGCGGCGCAAGTGGAAGCATCTTCGGGCATGGGAGTCGCGGAATTTGAGGATCTAGTGGGTCAGGGATTGCTCGAGGAGAAGTTCCGTGAACTCGTTACCGACGGGATGACCGTTTCGCCTGCGGAAGTGGAACAGGAATTCCGGCGGCGCAACGAGAAGGTCAAGATCAGCTACGTAGTCGTCAAACCCGATGATTTGCAGTCCAAAATCGAAGCCAGCGACGCCGACCTTTCTGCATATTTCGAGAAGAATAAAGCGCGCTACAACGTTCCAGAGCGGCGCGTCGTACAGTACGCGTTTCTCGATCTCGAGCAGCTTCGCCTGCATGCCAATATTCCTCAAGATCAAATTCGCGCCTATTACAACGAGCACATTGACGGTTATAAACAGCCCGACCGTGCTCACGTGGCGCATATCTTATTCAAAACGGTAGGCAAGACTGATGCGGAAGCGGAGGAGATCCGCAAGAAGGCCGAAGATGTGCTGAAAAAAGCCAAGAGCGGCGCGAATTTCGGTGATTTGGCCAAGCAGTACTCCGAGGACACGAGCAAAGACAGGGGCGGCGACCTCGATTGGATTGTTCGCGGACAGACCGTGCCGGAATTCGAGCAAGCGGCCTTCAGCCTGCCCATCGGATCGGTTTCCGATCTCGTGAAAACGCAGTACGGATTCCACATCGTCAAGGTGATCGATCGTCAGGCGGCCCGTACGCAGGCGCTGGACGAAGTCTTTCCGCAAATTCTGGGCACCCTGCAGGAAGATCAAGCGCAGCGCGCGGCCGAGGATATTTCCGGGCAAATTTCGGCCGAGATCCGCCGGACGGGTCGCGTTTCCATCGACGATTTGGCGAAAAAGTTCAATTTGAAATTGGGACAAACGCCGCCTCTACAGGCTAATCAGCCCATTCCGGAGGTTGGCAACTCTGCCCGAACTTGCCGAGACGGTTTTCCGCCTACGCCCGGGCGACGATAGCTCTCCCATCCACACCGACAGGGGCTATGTTGTTATTTCGGTCAAAGAAGATCAGCCCGCTCATCCTGCGACGCTTGCCGAAGTTCGCGATCGCGTCTTGGCTGATTATCGCCATGAGAAGGCAACTGATCTCGCAAAGAGCCGCGCGGAAGAACTGGCGAAGCGCGCCAAGTCCGGTGAGGATTTGGCAAAAGCAGCCAAGGCGCTGGGGCTTGAGGCCAAGACGAGCGATCTTTTCTCTCGCACGGGATCAGTAAGTGATCTCGGCGGCGCCGCTCAACTTGGCCCGGCGTTCACGTTATCCGTTGGGCAGACCACCGATGCGGTTTCTCTCGGCGTGAATTGGGCTGTGTATCGAGTCCTCGACCGCCAGGAGGCAAATCCCGCGGATCTGGCCAAGCAACAGCAGGATATTCAGCAGCAGGTTTTGAATGCGCGCCGAACCATGGCCTTTGAGGCTTTCCGCACGGCTCTCGATAACCGCACCAAGCAGGAAGGGAAGTTGAAGCTGAACGCCGAAAACCTCAGGCGCATTACCACGCCGTCGAGTTCCTAAAAGCTTGCAGTCACGAAACTTCGATCTCTCGATGATGCTTCGCCTTGGCATTTGGACCGGGAGGCTGTTTCGCAAGCACGTTGAACAATAGCCAACCTTATCTCTCCCGTAAAATAATTTCTCCCGAACCGATGCATTGATCGTTCAGCCAGAGCCTGTAGCGAAATGACCCGGGCTTGGTTCCGGGACGGGGAGGTCCGCTCAGCAAGCGCATACCCGCCGGAGCCTGAAAGATGTTCGAAGCAAAGGGAGAGCGGTTGGGGTCGAACTCGATCTTCAGTTGCCCTTCTCCTGCGACCCATGCCACCTGGTCCGAAGGCCCAATCACCATCGCTTCCGGGATCACCCCGACTAAAATTGTTTTCTCAGCCATTGAGTATGTCCCTTTCAGGACAGGGCGCGAAGATAACACACTCTGAATTTCCGCTGAGAGACTTTCGGAGGCAAAACGAACTGAAGGAGCGTTCGCCTGTCCGTTGGGTCAGGGCGCTTTCTTGCAACTTATCCGGGCGAATTGCATTGACGCCTCTCAAGCTAACCCCTACACTGAAATCATAGTCATTACCATATCAGAGCGCCCCGACTGCGTGTGTCCCTGCGCTCAGAAAGAACTCCGGAAAGCAATTCCGGGGCTCGAGGGAACACCATGGCATTCGGTTGGATTACTCTGAAAACCGGCGACCGCATCTCGCTTTTCCGTTCCGCTCCATTCTTCCTTGTTCACTTGGCCTGCATCGCAGCATTCTTTTTGAAATTCCACTGGTCGTATTTGATTGTTTGTCTGGCCCTGTATTACATCCGCATGTTTTGTGTGACGGCGGGGTATCACCGCTATTTCTCGCATCGTTCGTTCAAGACGAGCCGCGCGTTCCAATTTGTAATGGCGCTTGTAGCGACAATGTCCACGCAGAAGGGTGTGCTTTGGTGGGCCGCCAATCACCGCCATCATCATCGCCATTCGGATATGGATGAGGATCTGCATTCCCCCACGTTGCGCGGCTTTCTGTATGCGCATGTCGGATGGATTTTGTCGGATCGTTATAACCAAACAAAGACAGAACTGATTGGCGATTTCAATAAATATCCCGAGTTGCGCTGGCTGAACAAATACCACGTCGTCCCGCCCGTCATTCTCGCCGTTGGCATGTTTCTCGCCGGCGGCTGGGGCTTGCTCGTCTGGGGCTACTGCATCAGCACCGTAATCCTGTGGCACAGCTCTTTCACGATTAATTCGCTATCGCACATCTTTGGCCGGCGCCGCTACCCCACCACGGATACCAGCAAGAACAATGCGCTGCTCGCGCTGCTGACGATGGGCGAGGGATGGCACAACAATCATCATCACTACATGGCCTCGGCGCGCCAGGGCTTTTTCTGGTGGGAAGTCGACATCACCTACTACGTTTTGAAGATGCTTTCCTGGTGCGGGATCGTGTGGGATTTGCGGCAGCCTCCGCGGCACGTCTTACTCGGCACCGAAATCCAGCAAGCCGCCGCAGGACTAAAAGTCGGCGGGTTTGTTTGTAAAAGCCCGTTCCGACTGCGGCTCACCGTTGTCTTTAGCAGGTCTACTTACTTTCGCGCCTAATACCGCATTGACCGCTTCTGTGATCTTTCGCGCGGAGATTCCGAAGGCGTCCATCAACTCCTCGGGCTTGCCCGAATGCGGGACGCGGTCCACCGCCAGGCGTCGCACCGCTGTCAGGGGCACGCCAGCCAGGGCAAGATCCGCGAGTACGGCTTCGCCCAAACCACCTTCCTCGTAATGGTCTTCCACGGTCACGAGTTTGCCGCCGGTCGCACGAACATGCTCGGCGAGCGCCGCAGTATCGAGGGGCTTGATGCAATAAAGATCGAGTACGCGGATGCCGATCCCACGCGACTTGAGTTCATCGTAAGCCTTGAGAGCTTCGTAAACCGTCACTCCCGCGCCAATCACGGTGACGCGATCATTTGCGCTTTGCCGCAACACCTTCAATCCCGGCACGGGGAACTTTTCGTCTTTGCCGTACAACACTGCTGTCTTCGGCCGTGAAGTCCGCAGATAGCAGATACCCGCCCGCCGCGCCATCTCTTCGGTGAGCCGCTCCGCCGAAACGCCGTCGCTGGGATAAAATACGGTCGCGCCGGGAATCGCGCGGAACATCGCCAAATCCTCGAGCGCCATTTGCGAAGGGCCATCCTCACCGATCGAGACTCCGCAGTGCGAGCCAACCAGCTTAATGCTGCTGCGGCTGATGCCGGCCATGCGCACCTGGTCGTACGCACGCGACAGGAAACAGGCGAACGTGCCGATAAACGGCACGAGGCCCTGCGCGGCCATGCCCACGCCCAGTGAAACCATGTTTTGCTCCGCGATGAAGCCTTCGACGAGACGGTCAGGGAAGGCCTTTTGCAGTGTTTCCGTAAAAGTGGAGTTTTTCACGTCGCCATCAATGGCGTAAACCTTGGGATTTACGGTCGCGAGATTCTTAAGTCCGACGCCAAAGGCCTCCCTGGTGGCAACGCTTTGTCCCAGTTTGTAATCGGGCGCGGGTGGGGCAGGGAAATCCGGCTCCGGCGGAGGGAGCGGCTTGCGTTCGTAAGAGCGGCCAGTCATCTTTTGGCACCGGAGGAACGGGCCCGAGTTCGGCGAGCGCTTTTTCGAGCTGCTCGGGTGACAAGGCCTTGCCGTGCCAGCCGTCCTTGCCGGAAAGAAAGCTGATGCCGTGGCCTTTGTCCGTGCGGGCGATGATCGCATACGGCTTGCCACGGGTGGCGCGGGCATGGTCCAGAGCGGCGACAACCGCCGCGATATCGTGTCCATCGATGACTTCCGCGACCCAGCCCTGCGACTCGAATTTGCGCCGGTAGACGTCCATATTGTGCTCGTACATGGTGTGCTGGCTCTGACCCAAAGCGTTGATATCGGCGAGCGCGACCAAATTGTCGATGCCATAGTGACCTGCGAATTCCGCCGCTTCCCAGATATTTCCCTCGGCCAGTTCTCCGTCACCCGTCAAAACGTAGACTCGCGCGGACGATTTTCCAACCCGGGCGCCAATCGCGAGGCCCGCCCCCACGGAGAGCCCTTGCCCGAGTGAGCCTGTGGCAGCGTCGACACCGGGAATGCGTGGCGTGGGGTGGCCTTCGAGTTCGCTCGAGAATTGCCGCAGAGTCATGAGGCGGGAAACGGGAAAGACGCCCGCTTCCGCCAGCGCCGCATAGAGAATCGGCGCGGCGTGCCCCTTGGACAGGACAAAACGATCGCTGCCCAGCGAGTTGGGATTGGCCACATCGAGTTTCATGGCGTAGAAGAACGTCGCGGCAACGAGCTCAGCAGCGGAAAGGCAGGAGGTTGGGTGGCCGGAACCGGCTGCCGTGGTCATGCGCAAGGAATGAATGCGAAGCAAGCGCGCTTTCTCGCGAAGCTGTTCGAGCAGCGCCGAAGTGGGTGCCGCTTGTCCCGGTGCGGTCATAAAACCTCCTTTTGATGTGTACGCATCATTAGGCGGTGCGCAACGTTACTCTGCTTAGAGGCGACGCGGCATGTTGTGGGTGCACGCCGCTGCAGACTTCAACGCCATTGTATCGAAGCAGCGAAAAATCCCGTCAGGCTCTTCGGGGATTTCAGAAAAAGCGCATAAAATCCAGGCCCCCACCCCCGGGCTATTTTTGCGCAAGTGTTCATTCTACGGGTGTTAGCTCGCGAGAATCGTATATCCTCACTCTTTGAGTATCGCGGAGTATCGCGCTTGATGTTGTTCATTTTTGTTACACGGACCATAGCTGTTCCCAAGTCTGGTGGGTCGCTCTTGTGATTACGCATCGGCCCACGCGACGGCCGCTTACAACGATCTGGGCTCCGCTGCCCGACCGTGACGATGGGTGCGCTTTTAGTTCGAAATCCAAAGACGATCCACTGTGGCAGATTTCGAGC
>CAWDQT010000002.1:0-44633 GCA_963804535.1 uncultured Acidobacteriota bacterium | reverse complement strand
AGCAATGCCGAATTGCTGATCCTCGATTACTTGGAGTCCGAGAGCTGTGTAACGCTCGGACGGACCGACAGCCGTTACGCTCGAAACCAGCGGCTCGATCGTGCGGGCGATTCGAAGAATGAGCGGCTCCCCGCCAAACTCGAGAAGCTCCTTTGCCTTGCCCATGCGAGTACTGGCACCGCCGGTGAGTATAAAAGCCGAAACCTGGTCGTAGCGTTTCGTAATCTTCGCAGCTTGTCGTTTCACAGCGCTCTACGTTAGTGCATTCGGCCTGTCCCGAAAAGTCGGGACAATTGCGGTCTTTATACCAACACTTAAACTCTTTTCTGCACAATTGTCCCCTGCTATGCTGGGGTTAGCCCAGCAATCAAGGGGAACCATATGAAAATTAATGTGACGCGAGAGGACATCAGGAACGGAAAAGCTGGCAAACCCACGGCGTGCATGGTGGCGCTGGCGCTAAAACGGGAACTTGGAATCTCTTACGCCAGCGTTGGCTACAGGGACGCAAAAATCCTTGTCGATGGCCAATACGTGAAACTCTATTTTCCGAAGAGCGTCGAGAAGAAAATCCGGTTTTGGGACGGATTCCACTTCGTATTTCCGTTCAGCTTCGAGCTCCTGCCAGAGGGTTTCCTGTCAGGCTCGACAATCACATTGCGGGCTCCGAACATCCGTCCCGCCCCTGGTTTGATTTGCAGTTCGCCTCAAACTGCCTAAATCTTCCAAGGGCGATCCTTACTCGCGCAGAGGGGCAAGCGACGTCCTGCTCAGCTCTTGCTCGACTGCTGCGAACACTTGATCCACAGTTATCGACAACATTTCCGGAGAATAGGATCGGCCCCGGACATAATCCCCTCGCTGGTAGTTGGGTGGCAGAGAGGAAGAGTTTTGTATGATTAAGCCGCGCGGCAATGGTCCGTTTCGGGAGGCATTGGTAGAGCCGAATAACGCCACGACGCGCGTGCCTAGGGCCGCGGCGAGGTGAAGCGGTCCCGTATCGCCCCCCACCACCACAAGCGCTCGCGACAGTAGCGCGACCAGTTCCGGCAATGCTGGACAATAAACGATAGGCTTGGCCGAAAGTGAATGTGCAACCACGGCTTCGCCCAGCTGCGCTTCGCCAGGGGCGAGATTAATGACTGAGCGAACGCCGTGGCGCTGCCAGATCTCTGCGCACAAGGCGCCGAAGCGCTCTGCCGGCCAGCACTTCGATTTCCAGCCGCCCCCTGGGCTCACAACAATATAGCTTTCTGCACCTTGGCCTCGCAGCTTTTCGCGGAGTTGGCTGATTTCCTGCGCAGGGACGTCGATGGGGAACTGCATCTCCGCGGGCCGTTGTGCGCCGGCATGCAAAGCCAGGCTCATGCTCATTTCTGCGACATGCCGCCCTACAGGTGCAACGCGGTCCGTGTAAAACTTTGCGGCGCCGCGCTCGCGCGCAGAGTTTCGATCCCGGCCAATACGGCGCTCCGCGCCTGAAATCCATGCCAGTACGGCTGATCTGTAGATGCCCTGAAAATCGATGACACATGAGTATCCCGCCCGCCGCACCTCTCTCATGCACTGCACATATCCAAACACTGAAGGACGCAGCGTGATGACCTTATCGATCCCACGAACGAGTTTCATGAGTGGCGACCATCTCCAATCCACAAGCCAGTCGAGTTGTGCATCGGGAAATGCAGAACGCAGAGCGGGAACTACCGGAATGGTGTGCACCAGGTCGCCGAGGGAGCTGAGCCGCACGGCGAGGAGCCGGTTCGGACGAGAACTCGGCACGTTAGTCTTGCCGCTTGGCCTTCGAAGACTTCGCGTTACGCAGCAGATGCTTGACGGAAGCAGACAGGCGGTGCCTTAGCCGCACGATCGTCTGATTGCGCTTATTCACCACCCAGTTGAACTGAACCACGCGGCGCTCGCCGCTAAACGGCAAATGTCCGTGCCAGGAATGATCCGAGCGCAAAAAAGCGACGAGATTCCCCCCAGCGGGGACAACTTCGGCCGCCGCGTCTTCGATGTTTTTTGTGCGCAACAAACGCAAGCGTCCCCCGGAGTTATCCCAGAGCGGATTCAGATAAATCAGGATCGTGATGATTTTGCCGACCGAATCGGTGTGAATTTGGCCGTCGGCGCCGGAACAGCGCCCGCGCACCGTAATCGTCGTGGGCCGGCCCGATAAATCCACCTGGAATTTTTCTTCGAACGCCTTACGAAACGGCTCCGATTCCATAGCATCGACCATCAACTGGAAACCCGGGCCAAACTGGAGTCCCTCTACTGGGAAACTACCGGTGTCTTCGATGGCTGGATAATCGGCATTGATCTTCTCGAGCGCCTCCGGTTTCACGAATCCGTCAACCATGACGTGCTCATACGGAACGCGGCTCAGCGGGATCGCTCGAAACGCTTGCCAATCGAAAACATCCATCGCGCTTACCTCGAATTCTTCGGCGATTCTAATCGAAAATCGACTGCGTTCCTAATTATCAGCCGATTGATTACCAAAATACTATGCCCTATTACTCGAAGCCCCATGAATCCGGTAGCTGGTAAATCCGATTTCGTTCACCGCGCCCTCTGCTGTAGACTCGTCAGGCGAGCAGCAAATCGACTGACGGCCGTGGAGGATGACGGATGAGTTTTCGCCTTTCGAGCAACGATCTAAAGGACGGGCAGAAAATGCCTGAAGCGCAGGTATTCAATGGAATGGGCTATTCCGGCGGTAATCGCTCTCCCCATTTGGCTTGGGACGGTGCTCCGGAGGGAACCAAGAGCTTCGTCTTGACGTGTTACGATCCCGATGCCCCCACCGGTTCAGGATGGTGGCATTGGGTCGTCATTAATATCCCGGCCTCCGCGAAGGAATTTCCATCGGGCGCAGGCAACGGCAAGGGTTTGCCTCCCGGCGCACTGCAAACTCGCACCGATTTTGGCAAGCCCGGATACGGCGGGGCCGCGCCGCCGCCTGGCCCTGTTCACCATTACATCTTTACCGTACACGCCTTGAAAGTGCCGAAGTTGGATCTCGACGACCAGGTGAGTCCGGCAATGGTCGGCTATATGGTGCACATGAACGGGCTTGGAAAAGCACAGGTCACGGTAACCTACGGAAAATCTCAATAATCATTCTCAGGAGCGCGCCTCATCGCGCTTCTGACTTGCGGAGAACTACATGACCTTGGCGCAACGCTGGCTGCGCCACCCCCAGGGCGTGGGGCTACGGAAGGCGCTGTTCCAGATTCATCTCTGGACGGGCCTCATTCTCGCGCTTTACGTCCTGGTGATGAGCATTACGGGCACGGTCCTCATCTATCGCCGTGAGCTGGCGAAGGCTTTCTCTACTCAACCGCAAATCATAGCGGGGCAAGGTCCCCGCCTGACCGCTGACGAACTCGCAGAAGCCGCCAAACGCGCTCATCCCGCCTATGAGGTGAATCGGGTCTTCCAATCAAGGAAACCGGATCAGCCCGCGGAAATTTGGCTGGAGCGCGGCTCGCAGAAAATGCAGCGTCTGTTTAATCCATATACCGGCGCAGACCTGGGCAATACGCTGGGAGTGGGATTCCGGCTTGTCCTGTGGCTCGTTGACCTCCACGATAATCTGCTGTCTGGAAGAACCGGGCATCTCGCCAATGCCGTCGGCGGAGTTTGCGTAACCGCAATTTGTCTCTCGGGAATCGTGATCTGGTGGCCGGGCATCGATAAATGGCGCCGCAGCCTGACCATTGACTGGAAAGCCAATCTGAGGAGCTTCAACTGGTCGCTGCACAGCGCATTGGGCCTCTGGTCGCTTGCCTTTATTTTCATGTGGGGAGTCTCTGGAATCTATCTTTCCTGGCCAGTGCCTTTTAATGGCCTGGTCGACTTATTCGACGCGCCCCAGTCCAGAGCTTTCCGCTTCGGCGACGAATTTTTGGCTTGGCTCGCGCGGATGCATTTCGGCAGATTTCGCTGGCTGCCGCTGAAGATCGTCTGGACGGTTTTCGGGCTTGTACCTTTGGCTCTGCTCGTCACCGGCATTGTGATGTATTGGAACCGCGTGCTCGGTCCGTGGTACAGGCGAATGCTGGCTGAGAGAAATCAATTACACGTACACGGGCGGCCTCGCACCAACGACGCGGAGGCTGTCTACAACTCTCGCAGCACCTGATGCTAGTCGGAGCTGCTATTGCCTAAAATGTGGGGAATTGCTTCTCAGAGAAGAAAGCCGAGAAAGTAGGATGATGCGGGAGAGCTTCGAATTAAGTTTCCATCCCCGGCCCGGCCGGGGATGGAAACTCGTAACCTGCGATTAGAGGGCGGTAACGTTCGCTGCCTGCAGGCCCTTTGGGCCCTTGGTCACATCGAATTCAACCGCTTGCCCCTCGGAGAGCGACCTGTACCCATCTCCCTGAATTGCGGAGAAGTGCACAAAGACGTCCTCACCGGATTGGCGCTGAATGAATCCGAATCCCTTGCTGGCATTGAACCACTTCACTGTTCCTTGTTCTTTCACTTATTTTTCCTCTTTTAATTTAACTGAGCTATCTGATGCTTCTCGGGCGCCCTCAGCAGAAAACAAAAAGGACTACGAGTTGTACGAACTCGCAGCCCCTTTAAACAAATCTAAAGGTTTTACAAGAGCAACAAACGCAACCACACTATACCACAGATTTCTAATCGCTCGCCAGGGTTATAAAACGACCCGTCGAACTGACTCACATTGGCCACTTTCGCTGCGGACGGCATTTGCCCAAAATCGAACCGTCCCGCGAATCGGTCCGCAAATTCAGTGAGCTTGATCCGATGAATCCGGATTGGAGCTGATCTGCGTGCCATCCGGGTGAGCGGCCCAGTAATCGATGAACTCCGTGACGTTTTTCACGAACTCGTCCGGATATTCGCGAAAAAGAAAATGTCCTGCTTTTTCCGCTGTGATCATTCGAACCCGCGGATTTTGCTGTGCGATCAGGTCATGAAGAGCCTGTCCATTGGCGACGGGCGAGACGGGATCGTTAAGTCCCCAATAGATCAGCACTGGCACTTGCAGCACCCCCTCTTTCCTGATGCGCTCGTACCACTCCGTCTTCCATTGATTGAAACCCTGCGCGGTCGCCAGCTCGCCGCCGGCTCCGGCCTTCAATTTCGCCGCAGTTTCCAGTGACTTCGGCAACAGCGACATATATTTGCCGGCGATAAAATATTCGTCATCAAACGCATCGTCAGGCATGTAACTGATCGCCCGGCTCCGGCACTTCCATGCTTCCCAATCCGGCTCCTTGGGACAATTACTCAGGGCCTCCTCACGTGTGCTGGCGCTTTCTGGAGCCGCCGTGTTGCTATCCACAATAACGAGATCCCGAACGACCTCGGGATGCTGGAGGGCCAGAAAGAAAGCGCAACCGCCCCCGCGCCCCTGCCCCACCAGATGCACCGTCCCCAGCTTCATGAGTCGAATGAAGTCATAGACGTGGTCCACCTCGCCCTGAATATTCAGATCGTTATCGTCCTTAGGATTGTCGGTCATTCCCGATCCGAGTTTGTCGGGCGCAAAAACGTGGAACCGCTTCGCAAAAAGAGGAATGTCCTTCGACCAGACATTCGCGCTGGAATGCCCGGACCACCCTTCCCCGTGCACCAACACCATGGGCTCGCCTTCGCCCATTTCGTAGTAGCGCGTGCGGATGCCATTTACATCTGCGAATTGCGCTCGCAATCCTGCAACTTCGCCATTGGTCGTAAGTTCCGCGCGGGCTTGGCTCGCGCCGAAAAGCCAGAACAAAAGCATAAGCGCGAAGCTCGTGAAGAGGATTCGCCGATTTAAGTGCAGGGAGACGTGATCGCCGCCCCTTGCAGAAATTTTTCCGTTGATTCTCATCTTTGGCGCTCCCGATTTGCCTTGGCCGCTTGTAACATGTAGGGTTCTCGTTCGCAAGGCGTGCTTTCCGCTTCACGTGCCTATGAATTCAGCTGTGGAAAATTCCCCTGTAATTGCTAAGGCCGACGCTCCGGGCGCATCACAAAATCTGCGTGGTGTCGCCCTGTGGGGTGGCACCATATTTCTCAGCGCATTTCTTCTCTTTCAAGTGCAACCCCTGCTGGCGAAGATCATTCTTCCGTGGTTTGGAGGCGGAGCCGGCGTCTGGATAACCACTCTGGTATTTTTTCAAATAACGTATCTGCTCGGGAACCTATACGCCTACTGGCTGGTCCGCTATGCGAGCTCGCGCTGGGCATCGAGAATTCATGTCGGGCTGCTTGCTATAAGTTTTCTATCTCTTCCGATCCTGCCTGGCATCGCCTGGAAACCATACGGCCCTGAGAACCCATCTTTCCGGATCTTCGCTTTGCTAACCGCCACGATCGGCCTGCCTTTCCTGCTCTTATCCGCGACGAGTTCACTTCTGCAGGCGTGGTATGTGCAAGGCCGCCCGGGCAATTGGCCCTACCGCTTTTATGCACTGTCCAACGCGGGATCGCTTCTGGCTCTCCTCAGTTATCCGGCTCTCGTCGAACCTCATTCGACCACTCGTCATCAGGCGCTGGCATGGTCCTATGCCTATGGACTATTCGCCGCCGGTTGCGCCTGGATCGCGTTTCGAAAGCGACGCAGCTTGTCCGGCCCCTCACGATTCTGATGCGCATCACGCGCCGAACTGGAAGCAACTGCTGCTATGGGCTGCTTTGGCCGCGGATGCTTCCGCTCTGCTGCTGGCTGTCACGAATCATATTTCGCAGGATATTGCCGCCGTGCCGCTTCTCTGGATCGTGCCGCTCTCGCTTTATCTGCTCAGCCTGATCTTGTGCTTTGAAAATGGGCGTTGGTATCGACGCTCTTTTTTCCTGAGGCTTCTGGCGGTCGCTCTCGCGGGCATGACTTACTCCCTCGCCCCCGAATTCGCCAACGCCGGCCCTTCCCTGCAAATCCCACTTTTCTGCATTGGCCTTTTTGTCTGCTGCATGGTTTGCCATGGAGAGCTGGCGCGCCTCAAACCCGATCCTCGCCATCTGGCGAGTTTTTATCTGATGATCGCCGCTGGCGGAGCCTTCGGAGGCATCTTCGTGGGCGTAATTGCACCGCGGATTTTTCACGATTTCTACGAACTGCCGATCGCTCTGGCTGGATGCGCAATTGTCGCTTTGGTTTGTCTCACTCCGGCTGACTCGAGGCTCGTGGCCACGCACTCACGCCGCGTCTTATTTTTTGGCGGCGCAGCAATTGTTGCCATCGGGTTCGCGTTTCTCCCTTACCTTACGGCCCCGCAGCATCGAATGAGCAGCGACGGCGCGGAATTTTTATGGTGTTCTGCGAGTGCAAGATGATCCGGCCGCCGCCAATCAGCCCGCGCGCACGAGACCTTCTTAATGGAACGATCGTGCACGGCATTGAAATCCTCGAGCCGGGGCGCAGGGCCGAAGCCACGACTTACTACGGAGCCGAATCGGGCGCCGCTTTTGCCCTGAACGAAGCTCACAGACGCGGCACCATTTCCGCGGGAATCATCGGCTTAGGCGCCGGCACGCTCGCGGCTTACGGAAAGCCGGGCGATCGCTTCACGTTTTATGAAATAAATCCCCTCGTTATTCAGGCGGCCGAGTTCCGAATTTGATTTTTTGCGCGATTCACGAGCGCACATCGATATTGTTCCCGGCGACGCGCGCCTCTCGCTCGAACGCCAGCCGAGTCAAAACTTTGACCTGCTTTTAGCCGACGCCTTTTCAGGAGACGCTATTCCAGTCCACCTTCTTACCCTGGAAAGCTTCCAGCTCTACTTCCACCACCTGAAACCGGATGGATTGCTGGCGATTCACATTTCGAACAAATTTCTCGATTTGAAGCCAGTGGTCGAGGCGGCAGCTCAGTCATTCGGTGCGAAGACCAAAGCCATCACCAATGTGGCCGATGAGAAGAACGACATTTACACGGCCACCTGGGTTTTGCTCTATCGCCCGGGAATGCCCTCGTCAGGTCGCCGATGACGATACAGCCTTGCCTCACTGGAGCCGCTCCAACGTCGTGGTTCGGCCTTGGACCGACGATTACAGCAGCCTGCTTAAACTTCTGCGATGACCTGAGTAGCGGCACAGGTGATCCTGGTAACACACCACCCTGGGACACCCGTGAGGCCCAAAGGTTTAACGTAGGTTGCCACGAGATTTACCGCGAATTCTCGATTCCTCGAAAGCCTCTATTTTCAGACACTCCTATCAACTGAACGGCTGTCTTTCGCTATAGACCGTTCACTCGGTAAAGCACTCAAGGAGAGGAACATGCGGACAAACAAATCCCTACGCGACGGCCCTGGTGTGTCTTGGCATACTGATGTTCGCTACCTTAGCAGGCTGGGCCAAAACCTACCACTTCGCTTCGACGAAGATCGATCCTTCGGCAATGGGCGATGTCGATGTCAGCAAAGACAAAAACGGCAACGCTGTCGTCTCTCTGCGGGTCGAGCACTTGGCGAAGCCCTCTATGCTCACGCCGCCTTCCACCATGTACGTCGTCTGGTTTCAGCAGCCTGGATCCGACCCCGAAAATCAGGGAATACTGAAGGTCGGCGATGATCTTCGAGGACAATTGAGGACCACCACACCTTTGCATAGCTTCGACATTTTCGTTACAGCAGAAACTGACCCAACGACCAGAACGCCCTCCGACCAGATCTTGCTACAGACGAGGGTTCAAGAGTAACGGAGCACAACCCACAAACTGGCGAGACTGAGCCTGCCGATCTTCGGCCGCTAGTCGCGCTGCGCCCGACCGCAAGTCGTGGTCGGATCGCGGCTTCGAGGGAGGCTCGGTCAAGAAAGAATACGAGAGAGCTTCTTGAGATCGCCGACGAAACGCCTCATCTCCTCATGTCGCGTTTCGTCATCGGGCGCTCGCAAAATCGACGATGGATGAACCGTAGCCATCACGAACAGGGCCAACGGCGATTCCATCAAACTCGCCCGCGATGCTGCGTAACGCGAAAATCGCGTCCCGAGCAGAGCCTGCGCCGCCGTTGCCCCTAAACAAACCACTACCTTAGGCTTAATGACGGCAATTTCCGCATCCAGCCATGGCCTGCAGCGGCAATCTCAGCGGCATTCGGCTTTTTGTGAATGCGGCGTTTGCCGCGCGGCTCCCATTTAAAGTGTTTGACGGCATTCGTAACGTAAACTTTTTTTCGATCAATCCCCGCTTCCACCAAAGCTTTATCCAGCACTCCTCCGGCAGGACCAACAAAAGGCTTCCCTTCCAGATCCTCTCGATCGCCCGGCTGTTCCCCTACGAAAATAACTTTGGCTTCCGGTCCGCCCTCGCCAAATACGGTTTGCGTTGCGCGCTTCCATAGGTCGCAAGCGTGGCAGTTTTTCGCCGCCTTTTGCAGCGCCGAAAGGGTGGGGTGAGACGGAATCAAAAGATCGACCGATTTGGACGACTGCTTAGCCATATTTCGATGGATGCGTGAATGGCTCAAACGGGCTTTAACTTGTATTTGACATATTATATAAAATACAATGTATACTTGTATTACATTACTTCATTAAAGGAGCATCAACATGCTCGTAAGATGTGAAAAGCACCCTTCAAAACCCTACCACTACACCGCCAATCCTGTGGGGTATCCCAGAACCGCCGCTGTGTGCGGACGATGTGAAAATCCAGGCAAGGTTCTGCTTAATGAAGCTGAATGGCGACAATACCAAGCAGGCCAAACTGGTTCGGTTTTAACAGCAACATCGTCAAGATCGAATTGGAGCCACTGGCCGGCCTTCAATTGAGTAAATCCTAATGCATCCCATTTCTGAAGCTCACACCAAGGTGAAAATAGCCGATCAAGTCTGGCTAGCCACTCTTCTCCTGCATAAAGAGAGGCCCGAACAGCCTGACTTCGCTGTGGAGGAAATCGTTGAACGGGTAATACGGGAAGGGATCGGGGAGATAAATCGAACCAGCGTGTACGTCCATGTGGTGCAACACTGCGTGGCGAATCGGCCCCCCAATCCAGCTCGCTACCGAATGCTGTTTGAGACTAGCCCGGGACGGCGCCGTCTCTTCCGCAACGGAGATGCCTATCATCCAGCGCGTGAAGGCGCCAAGATCACCCCGAATCCGGAAGACCTGCCCCAAGGCTATCGCAGTTTGCTGATTTGGTATCGTGATTGGTGCTCACTGTCTCGCGTTGCTCCTGAATCAGATTCCCTTTTGGCCTTGGCTGGTTCGGGCAAACATCTTTGGGATGAAGAGCATGCCGATGATTATGTGCGCCGCCTGCGGCAGGGTTGGGAATGAGCCGTATTTTCTGGGATACGAATCTTTTCATTTACCTCTTTGAAGGTCAGGGGCCGCTTTCCAGGCGCGTAGTGGCTCTGCGCGAATCGATGTTGACGCGTGGCGATCAGCTCCTGACATCTACTCTGACCATGGGCGAAATCTTGGTCAAACCCATCGAACGCGGAGACGCAGAGCTTTCTAAAAAATATGAGGAAACTCTCGCAGCAACGTCATTGATGATACCTTTCGATCTGAAGGCAGCGAAGATATATGCATCGCTGCGGAGCGATCGTTCACTTCGCGCTCCCGATGCTATACAACTGGCATGTGCGGCGGGAGCGGGCGTAGACCTTTTCATCACGAATGATACGCGCCTGCATGCCAAACAAATCGTTGGCATTCAATTCATTGTTTCGCTGGAACGCGCGCCTTTGTAAGGGCGCTGCCAATAAGCTTGACAATGGGCATCAATCCTGCCAAAATTCCTTAAGGCGAATAAAAAGCGAAGTTCAAATAACTCGTCCCCGCTCGCCTCCTGGGTTCACCATGGCTGTAAACGTTGCCGTTTTGCGCTCCCAAGTCGAAACCGCTCTCGCCGGACGCATTCCTGCGCCCTTCGCCCGCCGTTCCGTTCAGGCCGAAACCGCGCCTTTTAATATCGCGGAAATCGATGCACTGACCGGGGGCTTACCCCAAGGTGCGCTGACAGAAATCTCTGGCCCTTTCTCTTCCGGCCGCGCCACCTTACTGCTCTCTGCCATAGCTTCCAGAACCGCCCATGCCCACGTCTGCGCTCTTGTGGATGGCCGCGATAGCTTTGATCCTTATTCGGCCGAAGCCGCCGGCGTAAAGCTGGAGCGATTACTTTGGGTGCGCTGCCGCAACATTGACCAATGCCTGCGCGCCACCGATCTTCTTTTGCAAGGCGGAGGCTTTGGCCTGATTGCTCTTGATCTGAGCATTCTCCCGCCCAAAACGGTTCGTTACGTTCCGCTCAACGTCTGGTTTCGTTTCCGGCGCGCCGTGGAAAATACGCCCACGATTTTGCTTCTGCTGGATCAGGAGTCGAATGCCGGAAGCTGCGCATCGCTCGTTTTGCGGCTGGGCTTTGAACCTTTCCGCTGGTCGGCGCCTCAAACGCAGCACGCGCCTACTTCTCCCTCCTGCGCCCGTTTACTCGATGGCTCGCAATTTCATGTCGAACTGGTTCGCTCTCGCCTGAAATCAGCAGCAGCTGGGGGACACAAAATCCAGAGCTTCGCGCGTGTGGCTGAGGCGAACGCTGTAGCTAATTTCAAAACGAAAACAAAGTGGAGTGATTTCAGCGAAACATTTATCGAATCGAAATGAGCCCAATCAAAACGCGGGGATTTCGTTCGCAATTATCGGCTTTTTATGGCTTTTGCTTCCATTTACGTTCCCGATTTTTCGATTCAGGCCGTGGTGCGCACCGAACCAGCCCTCCGCCAGCGCGCCATAGCCCTTATAGAAGGATGTCCGCCGCTCGAGCGCGTTGTTGCCATAAACGACGCTGCCGCGCGAGCCGGGCTCGATCTGGGCATGACCAAGGCTCAAGCCGCGCAATTCCCTTCCATCGAAATCCGGCAGCGTTCTCCCCTTGAAGAACAATCCTCGCATGCGGCTTTGCTCGATCTAGGCTGGTCGGTTTCTCCGCGCGTGGAAGATACAGCCGCCGATTCGATTGTGGTCGATCTCACCGGGCTCGCTTCCTTATTTGGTTCGGAAGAGGCGATTGCCAATCTTCTTGCGCAGCGCGCTTTGGATTTAGGTCTGGTCGTCCAGGTAGCGGTCTCTTCCAATCTCGAAGTAGCGCTGCATGCGGCGCGCGGGTTTGCCGGCATAACCGTGATCCCGCCGGGCGAGGAATCCGGGCGCCTTGGCGTGCTGCCGATCCAGGTGTTTTCTCCGCCTGTCGAAATGATGGAAACGCTCGAGCGCTGGGGCGTACGCACATGCGAAGCCCTTGCAAAGCTTCCTCTTCTCGAACTCTCCGAACGGCTGGGGCAGCAGGGCGTTCAGCTTCATCAATGGGCTCGTGGCACAAGCGTGCGTTCCATGATTTTGGCCGAGCCAAAGCTTTGTTTTGAAGAAGAGATGGCGCTCGAATATGCCGTCGAGGAACTCGAGCCATTGGCTTTTCTGCTGGGGCGTCTGCTCGATCAATTGTGCGCGCGGCTTTCGGCACGCTCGCTGAGCGCCTGTGCCCTGCATCTGCGATTCGAGCTGGACAATTCTTCTGCGAATGAAGCTTCGCCAGCCCAAATCCCGAACCAGCATCCAGACGGAAAGCCCATCGAAAAGAAAATTTACGAAAAGCTTTTCACCCTGCCCGTGCCCATGCGCGACTCCAAAATGCTTTTAAGGCTCCTCCGCCTCCACCTGCAATCCGATCCCCCAGCGTGCCCCGATTGTTCGTATTTATTTGGGCGCTGAATCTGCCGCGCCACGTGTGAGACAGGAAGGATTATTCCTGCCCTCTTCTCCCGATCCCGAAAAACTGGAGCTCACCATCGCGCGGCTTGCAAATGTGGTGGGCAATTCCAATGTTGGCTCGCCTCGCTTGATCGATAGCCACCGGCCCGATGCCTTTGAGATGAGCCGCTTCATTGCTTCGCATAATGCGCCGGAGGTTCGTCAAAAAAGTCTCAGCGCGCCAGAAGGTCATGAACCTGTGGCAGCTTTCCGCGTTTTCCGTCCTGCGCCGCGCGCTAAGGTGACTTTACGTGAAGGGCGTCCGGTGCACATTTCCTTTCCCAATATGCATGGCGAAGTGGTTGCTGCCTCCGGCCCCTGGCGCACTTCCGGCGAATGGTGGCGCGAAGATGCCTGGCATCGTGAGGAATGGGATGTAGAAATCCATCGGCCCGCCGCCTCGAACACGAACGTCTTTGAAAATTCGCCTTCAGCGGAGCCGCAAAACGGCGTTTACCGGATCTATTTCGACGCCCTGCGCCAGGCTTGGTTTGTGGCGGGAATGTATGACTAAGTACACTGAACTGCACGCCCGCTCCGCTTTCAGTTTTCTCGAAGGCGCTTCCATCCCCGAAGAATTGGCCGGCATCTGCGCCGAAAAAGAAATGGGAGCAATGGCCCTCCTCGATCGCGACGGCGTCTATGGCGCTCCGCGTTTTCATTTGGCCGCCAAAAAGCATTCTCTCAAAGCCCACATCGGCGCGGAGGTCACGTCCTCCGCCGGTTGGCGCTATGCATTGCTCGCAAAGAGCCGCGCCGGATATCAAAATCTCTGCCGCCTGATCACGCACATGAAATTGCACGCAAAAAAAGGCGAGGGCCGCATCGCAACCGAAGACCTCGCCGGCCGCGCTGCCGGCCTGATTTGCCTTACAGGAGGCGAAGAAGGTCCTCTGGCGCATGCCCTCAGGCAAGGAGGAATGGAACAGGCAACGCAATGCGTTCAGCAACTCTGCCGTCTCTTTGGCCGCGAAAACGTTTACGTTGAACTGCAGCGGCATTTCTGCCGCGAAGAAGAAGCGCGCAATCAGGCAGCCATCGAAATCGCGCGCAAATTATCTTTGCCTCTGCTGGCCACCAATGGCGTGTGCCACGCGCTTCCCCACCAGCGCGAAGTGCTGGACGTCTTCACCTGCCTTCGCAACCATCGCAATTTGAATACCGCAGGCCGCCTCCTGGCGCGCAATTCCGAACGCCATTTGAAATCGCCCGCCGAAATGGAGCGCCTTTTCTCCGATCTTCCCGAAGCCATCGCCAACACGCAGGCTCTTTCCTCGCGCCTGAAATTTACCTTGAAGGATCTGGGCTACCAGTTCCCGAAATATCCCGTGCCCGAGGGCCAGTCGCCCATGCAATTCCTGCGCGAGCGCACCTACGAGGGAATGTTCAGGCGTTATGGATCACCCGACGCTGATGGCAATGAACGCGTGCGCAAGCAGATTGAACGCGAATTGGACCTGATCGAAAAACTCGATCTCCCCGGCTATTTTCTGATCGTATGGGATATCGTCCGCTTTTGCCGCGACCACAATATTCTCGTGCAGGGCCGCGGTTCCGCTGCCAATAGCGCCGTGTGTTACGCGCTGGGCATTACTGCCGTCGATCCAATCGGCATGGACCTGCTTTTCGAACGATTTCTTTCAGAAGAACGCGGCGAATGGCCCGATATCGATCTCGATCTTCCCAGCGGAGATCAGCGCGAACGCGCCATCCAGTACGTTTACGAGCGCTATGGACAATTGGGCGCTGCCATGACCGCCAACGTGATCACCTATCGCGGCCGTTCGGCGGCTCGGGAAATCGGCAAAGCTCTATCCATCGAGCCGGAAATGCTGAACCGATTGGCCAGTCTGGTGGGGGCTTGGGAATATAAAGATGCCAATGACACGCTCGCGCGCCAATTTCACGATGCCGGCCTCGATCCCCGCCATCCGCTGATCCGCAAATTTTTTGACCTCTGCGTGCTCGTCCAGGATTTGCCCCGCCACCTGGGCCAGCATTCCGGCGGAATGGTGGTTTGCCAGGGCCAACTCGATTCGGTTGTCCCGCTCGAGCCGGCCACCATGCCGGGGCGCGTGGTGGTGCAATGGGATAAAGAAGATTGCACCGATATGGGCATCGTTAAAGTCGATCTGCTTGGCTTGGGAATGATGGCCGTCCTCGAAGATTCGCTGAAAATCATCAAGCAGGATTATGCCGAAGAGATCGATTTGGGACGCCTGCCCGCCAACGATCCCGTCGTTTATGGCACGCTGCAAAAGGCCGACACCGTCGGCATGTTTCAAATCGAGAGCCGTGCGCAAATGGCCTGCTTGCCGCGGCTGCGGCCAACATGTTTTTACGACATCGTGGTGCAGGTCGCCATCATTCGGCCGGGGCCTATCGTAGGCAAAATGGTGCATCCCTATCTGAAGCGTCGCCAGGGGCGCGAGCCGCCCAATTGCCTTCATCCTTCGCTCGAACCGGTTCTCGAGCGCACCTTAGGCGTGCCGTTGTTTCAGGAACAATTGCTGCGCATGGCCATGATTGCCGCTGGATTCTCTGGCGGCGAAGCGGAAGAATTGCGCCGCGCCTTCGGATTCAAGCGTTCCGAAGCGCGCATGAAAGAAGTGGAGATAAAGCTTCGCCGCGGCATGGAGCGAAATCACATTGATCCCGAGACGCAGGAAAAAATCGTGCAATCGATTGTTTCCTTTGCGCTGTATGGTTTCCCGGAATCGCATGCGGCGAGTTTCGCGTTGCTTGCCTATGCCAGCGCTTATCTGAAATGCCATTACTTGGCCGCATTTACCGCCGCGCTTTTGAATAATCAACCCATGGGTTTTTATCATCCGGCCACCATTGTCAAAGATGCTCAGCGGCACGGTTTGAAAGTCAGGCCCGTCGATGTGACCCGTTCCGATTGGCCATGCAAGCTGGAAAAAAATGGCTCCGGCTTTGCTCTTCGCCTGGGAATGCGGTACGTCAAAGGATTGCGCGAAGATGTTGCGCAGGAAATGGTCCGCCAGCGCGCCCTGCGGCCTTTTCGTTCGATCGACGACCTGAAACTGCGCGTTCCTGCCTTGCAAAAATCCGAATTGACGGCGCTGGCCGAAATTGGCGCTTTGAATTTTATCGAATCGCTGCCGGCGCCAGCCAAAACGAAAAAAGGCCGCTCGCATCGCCGTGAAGCCCTTTGGCAAGTCGAGCGCGCGGCGCGCAGCGCAGGTCCCCTGCTCGAGGAATATAGTGAGCTGGGATTCAATCCAGAATCGCTGTCAGAAGCTCTGTGGCCTGGCGAAAGTTCACCTCTGCTGCCCATGACTTCGGAGGAAAGGCTTGTCGCAGATTTTCGCGGAACTGGAATGACGGTTGGGCCTCACCCCATGGCCTATCATCGCCGCGAACTGCAAAAGAAAGGGATTCGCTCTGCCACGGAGCTCCACAGCCTCCCAGACGGCACTCCGGTGCGTATCGCCGGCAGCGTGATCGCCCGCCAGCGGCCTGGAACCGCCAAGGGTTTTGTCTTTTTAAGTCTGGAAGACGAGACCGGAATCGCCAATGCCATTATCACGCCACAGCTTTTCGAGCTGAGCCATGTCGTGATTGTGCATCAGCAATTTTTAGTGATTGAGGGAAAGTTGCAGAATCAGGAGAACGTCGTCTCGGTCAAAGCCGAATCCGTCCGTCCGCTGAACATCACCCAAGCGGAAACGACTTCGCACGATTTCCACTAAGATCGCTCGCTAGCATCTGCCGCAATTCAGAATTGCTACCGGGAGTTGTACACGCCTATGTTGTGCACTCCGCTGGCCACTGATACCACGGCGCTCACCGCCTGTGGCAACCACCACGTATGCCGCAGGACGTCATATCGGCTATTCATCATTCGGCGGCTTACGTAATCAAGAATCGTCGGTGCCACCTGAACTGCGGCATACATCGAAGCGTTCCCTGCGAATGGGCGCAGCAGGGGATTCATTTCCTGCGCACCAGGCACATTGGAAAGCACTTTGCGCGTCGTCCAGGCATCGAATCCCGCGCCGCCATGTGCCGCGATGCTCAAGGCCAGCCATTCTCGCTTTTGCCACCGGTCGGAGACCGTCCTTACCGGGGAGCCGTAGACCGGCCGATATGAGGATATGAGGGGCGTCGGCTCAATCGCCGCAGGAGAAGGATCCGCATTGGCAGCAGCGGGCGCAGCTGAATTCAATGGCGTTATCGGCTCCGCAACCAGCCGTCCCGGGGCAAAGCTCATGGAACTTGAATTTGCGTCAGCAAACGCGACTTCGGTCTTGGCAGCCGCTTTTGCGGAAGAAGCACCGGCCTCCGCACTCGCGACTGGAGCCTCATCTGCGACTCTCGAAACGCTCGCCGGTTCGCTGGTTTTTGCTGAAGTTGAAAGATTCGACGCGGACAAAACAGGAAATTGGAGTAACAGCACCGCTGCGGCTAGCAACATTTAACCCCCTCTACGCAAGAGCGTTCCGGGAAGGGCAGACACGCACCGCGCAAGAAGGAGAATAGTGGCCGGGTCCGCTAGCTCCAATGGGCGCTCAGTTTCAGATTTGCTGACCAACGGTCCTAGAACCTTCGTCCCATACGGTCCTGAATCCGTTGGCCATCAATTTTTGAGCGCGGAGTATATAACCGATTCCAAGTTGGGAATGTTTCAATGTGAAGCAGAGGGGGTTAACCGTTTGGACAACTCCGCGGGCCATTGAAACACAAAAGACGTTATCGCCGAATCGCTTGCCCGGGCTGTGGAATCTCCGTGATGACGAACTTTCCGTCCGGCCCATGCGCGAGCGCCGGCGCATACAAGCCGATCAGTTCGCGTCGCCACCAAAGCCCCTGCCGCTTTTCGGGTCGGTCGGTGAACCAGTACTGCCACACAACGGCCCGTATTTGTGCGGGCGGTGCGCTCGGAAACGGATTTCCCGCGAATAGCGCAAGCACCGAAGGCGAGCCCATCAGGAGCCTCTCTTCGGCAAAGATCACGAATCGATTCTGTTCCCAGTTATCGAGTGATGCGAACCAAAGGTTCCAGTCGAAACGCGGCTGGTAGGGAGCGTAAATCCCTGGCGCCTCCCGCGGATCCTGAGGCTTATAACGAAAAGGATAGGGTATCCACGTCTGACCGTCGTTCGAGCCTTGAAATTCGATCTCGTAGCGCCCTCGAGTCATAACCGCAAACAGCCCGTATCGATTCGCAATCCGAAATGGTTCCAATGCCGATACAGGCGATGTGGGGAGCGGAACCTGCGGAATCATCATCCACACAAGCTCCGCCGCGATGACGTAAAAGACCCATGTCTGGAAAAACGCCGCGACCCACAAACCTGAGGAAGAAAATATTCTTCTCACGGCGGCCCAGCGATGGTCTGCACCTTCATCTCGTGGTGAGGCGCTAACTTGCGCTCTATCGGCGAGGTTTCTTGCATCCTCACGCAAACGGCGCGGGAGAAATCTAGCGAGGTACTCGTCGTCGAGCAACAGGATTCCGAGCGCCAGAACGAGATAATTCAGGAAGGCATAGTTGCTGGTGATGATGATTCCGATCTGTAAGGGCGTTACCAACCAAAACAGCCCGATGCGAAATCGGCGGGGCAACAACGCCATCCAGACAATCACCAACTCCAGCGCTAATGTGAGAGCTGCCGTTCCCGCGTGAAACCAATGCGGCAGGTGTTGCGCATACCAGCCGATCCAGGTTGGCAGGGGTCCGTTTTGATAGTACTCGTCCATGGCCGTCAGGTTGCGCCACTCGGGATCGCCGCTGGCGATCTTGGCTATTCCGGATTCGAAGTAAATCGTGAACCACACCGAAAGCAGCAGGAATAAGCTCGCTCGCGAGGGCGGATGACGCTCGCCCCATCGCGGCCTGAATCCTGGCGGCGCAAAAAATAAGCTAATGAACCCGGCGCTCAATAACATGCCGTCGGATTGATACGACGAAAATGCCTGTAGCGCGCTGATGAACGAAAGATAGGCGACCAGGCAAACGAAAATCGTCCCACGCGGCCAGAAATTCAGAACGAGTAGAACCGAGGCGATCAATCCTATCCAGGCGAGCAACAGCAGCGAACGCGAGTCGCTCTTCAGCCAAAACAGAGTGGGTACGTACCAGAATCGCGACGCTCCTGCGAACCGCCGAATCCCTTGCAGGTATTCCTGTGCAGGAAGCAGCCCGTCTGGACCAATCAACCCTGGAACTTGTCGCAGGAGAGAGTAGAACGCGGAGAAGAAAATCAAGCCGAGCGCGCGAAGAAAAAGCCAGCGCGCTGCCAGCCGCCGTGGCGCTTGTGCCGGAGCTGAAGCCTGACCCGAAGCAAAGAGCCAATGGACCAACTTTGCAGGCGACGACGGCATGGCGCCGCCATTATATCCGCGGCGTGCAAGCGCTCACACGTTGCGCGCTCCGCGCGGCAGGGCAGTAAATATATGGAGTGAAAAGAGGAAACTAGGCTTCCGATTCCCTAACCGCCAGCCATCGCCGCCGCGGGATATAGCTCAAAATACTATGGCGAAGAAACCCGAATCCGCGGTTCAATACATGAGCCCGAGGCAGGAATTTCAGTACCGGAGCCCGGCGGACAGCAAGCCTGCCGATTTCGCTCTGCAACCGCATGTCTTCCGGCATGTAATGCAAACCTCGCGCCAGCGTATCGGCTGCTGCCATCTTTCGCCCCGAAGCCGTGTAGACTTCGGCTAGATTCAGATAGAGCTGCGCCTGACGTCGCCCGCGGCAAACGGCCGTATGGCACAGCCGTTCGGCGTCAGCCCACTTGCCTTCGGCATAAGCCAGACTCAAACCGTAGTAGGAGAGGTAATAGGGATTTTCGGGGTCGCGTTCCGAAGCTTGCCGCAACAGCCCCATCGCCTTTTCCGCTTCGCCATCTCGCATCATCGCCAATCCCTCTCGAAATTCCCTGAAAGCGAAAAGGTCAAGCATGGTGCCTCCGGTAGCCGCGACGCATGGCATTCAAAAGGAACAATGAAAGCCTACAGTCCATAGATTGAGGAAACTACTGGCCAAGCGGACAAACTCGGAACAGGTACGCCCGTTCAGCTTTTTCTTTGGTACTGTCCCACCACAATTTTCTTTCGCACAGCTAAGCTCTTCCGCCAGCCTCCGGCCCATTTTTACGGTTCGCATTGACCTGTTCCAAATAAGGAAAGAAAAGTCTTGACACCGGTCTGCCGACGGATGTTGAATGGTCCAATCATTGGACCAGAGCCGATCCGAAAGTCTATGGCTTTAGCCAAACCCGAGTTCGAAGCCGTCCGCAAAACAAAGGTCTACGAACAGGCCGCGCTAGCAACTGCAGCGGATGATCCGCGATGGGCTGATTCAGCCCGGCGAGAAATTGCCCGCAGAGCGCGAACTGGCGGAAATGCTGCAAGTCAGTCGCGGCTCTCTGCGCGATGCCATCCGTACCCTGGAGCTGATGGGGCTTGTCGAGCCACGCCAAGGCGAAGGGACTGTAGTTTGCGATCCTTCGGCCAAATCGCTGATCAATCCGCTGGCTACCGTGCTTTTCCGCCAGCGCGAACTGATCGGAGATCTCCTCGAATTTCGCCGCATGATCGAACCGACCCTCGCCGGCCGTGCCGCCCAGAACGCCTCCGAAGAAGAACTGGCCTACATGGAAGACATCTTGCGCCGGCAAAAGGACAAGGTAGATCGGGGCGAGTTAGCCATCGAAGAGGATTCGGAGTTTCACTACGCCATAGCTCAGGCGGCCGGGAATAGCGTGGTGCTGAAGGTCCTCGACGCATTTATGGACCTGCTTCGTGAAACACGAGAGCGCTCGTTGCAGTTGGAAGGCCGGCTGAAGAAATCGTTTGTGGGCCATCGTCGCATCCTCGATGCAATTCGCAAGCATGATTTGCGGGCGGCGGAAAAGGCCATGCGGCAGCATATCGACGAAGTTGAGGGAATCGTTTTAGACAAAATGTAGTTGTGAGGAGGTCCTATGGGCCGTTTGTTCGCAGTCGAAATCGTCTATCGCGGAATCTTCCAGAAGACTCTGGCCAAGCACATCACTCGGGCCATCGTTTTGGCGGCGCACCGGGAAGGCAAGCCGGGCATCTCTTTCGGCCGTTACGGCGATAGCCCGGAACGCAACGGAATCCCCGCCAAGGCATTCGCCATTGTCGCCACGGACGACATCACGCTCGAAGAAGGAATGGCGAAGTACGAGCCTAAAGAAGTCGATGTCAGCGTCAACCTGGACGACACCATGTGCAAGGGCGTGGAGTCCTGGGCCTGGTATGGTTTGCAGCCCATCAACAAACTCGTCAAGCCCAATGGCACGCTCATCGTCACGTCGCGCGAAGAGCCTGAAAAATTGATCGCCATGTGCCATCGCAAGGAGACGCCCTATAAACTGGCGATTGTTAAGGGCATCCCCAGCTTCTCCGGGCTGTGGGTCTACAAGGACGACCATACGGATGTGCGCGTTTTGGGGGCCATCGCCCGCGCTTTGCCGGAGCTATTTACCATCGAATCCTTGAAGCAGATGATCCTCGACGACGGCGAAAATCCCCTTAAGGCAACTTCAGCGCAGCGTTCCTACGATCGGCTGCAAACCGTTACCGTCAAGCCGAATCAGGGCAATCCAGAAAAGCCGTACGAGTTCGAGTTATTGAAGTGGACCGAGATGCGCGATGGCATCACCATTCCCAATATCGCTCCCGGTCATGCCATGAAGGATCCCATCACCGGGCAAACCGGCGGATTCCAACCCGAGCGCAATACCACCTTCAAGAAATATTCCACGCGCACCATGCGGCCTGTGCTGAACTTCGACACCTGCATCAAGTGCACCCTGTGCTGGCTGCAGTGCCCCGACTCTTGTTTCGACGTAACCCCCGAAGGCTTCTATGACGCGAACATGGACTCCTGCTGCGGCTGCGGCGTATGCGAAGCCGTCTGCCCCGTGGCGAATTGCGTCACCATGGTCAACGAGATCGGCTTCAATGATAATGCCAGCCAGTGGGAAATGTGGCGCAAAGACAAAGCCGGCTATATCGCCTGGTTGAAGGATACGATCGAACATCACCCGGTACGTTCTCACGGATTCCGATATCGCGGTCAATACGAAGAGCAGGTCCCCGAGGCGCTCGCAGCCGCCGACGGGGACTGAGTTCAGCGAGGAGAATCTTCCATGACACCGACAGCAGTAGCCGAAAGCCCAAAGGGAACCGAACAAACTGCCCTGATCACCGGCAGCGAGGCCATCGCCGTCGCCTGTAAATTGGCCGACGTGGACGTGATCACCGGCTATCCGATCCGTCCGTATGACACGGTGATTCAGTACATCGCTCAGCTCATCTCCAACGGAGAGATGGATTGCGAATACATCGTTGCGGAAGGCGAGCACTCCCAGTTTGAAGTCGTCAAGCACGCCTCCACCGTCGGTGCCCGCGTATTCTGCGGCAGCAGCGGCGTCGGCTGGATGTACGCCTTCGAATGCCTCACGGTCACGCCGGCCCTCCGCGTTCCCATGGTCGTCATGGTGGGTAATCGAGCTCTCGACGACCCCGGCGCCTTCGGCGTCGAGCATAACGACGCGCTCGCCGTCCGCGATTTGGGCTGGCAGCTTGTCTGGGTCGATAACGCGCAGGAAGCTCTCGACACCGCGCTCATTGCCTACCGCGTCGCGGAAGATCGGCGCATCTTCCTCCCGTGCGCCATCAGTTGCGATGGCGCCTTCCTGACGCATTCCCAGGCGCTGGTAAAGATTCCGGCGCAGGAGAAAGTGAACGCCTTCCTTCCACGCTATGATCGCGGCGATTTGCTTCTGCATCCCGATAATCCCATTACCGTCGCGCCCCAAGCCAACGAAGACTGGCTCATGGAGATTCGCCGCCAGACCGCTGCGGCCATGGACCGCTCGATCGGCGTGATTCGCGAAGCCTATAAGGATTACGAGAAAATCATCGGCCGTGGTTACGGCAATCCATTTTTCGAGGAATACATGACCGACGATGCCGACGTCGTCCTCGTAGGAATGGGCACGCTCTCCACGCCGTGCAAGGTAGCCATCCGCAAAATGCGCCAGGAAGGTAAGAAGGTCGGCCTCGTTCGTGTTCGTTGGTTCCGGCCTTTTGCCGCTGAAGACTTGGCTAAGTGCCTGTCGCGTTTCAAGGCTGTCGGCGTGATCGATCGCGATTTCTCTCTCGGCTCGCCGTATTCAAGCGGCGTACTGGCCACGGAGGTTCGCGCGGCCTTGTATGCGAGTGCCAAACGGCCCCCGCTGGTGGGCTTTATTTGCGGCCTGGGCGGGCGCGAGGTTTTGGTGCAGGATGTAGAGAAGATCGCGGGAATCGTGTACGACGCGGCGGCAGGAAAGCCGCAGCCTTTGACGCACTGGATCGGAGTTCGCGAATAGGATTTTCGCCGCTCAACCGGCGAGGAGGTTACAAGCGATGGCAACAATAGATTATCCGCTTCCCAAGCTGGAACCATTCAAGGGACAAAAGAAAATTCCGCTCGAAGAGTTCTTCACTTCGGGCCACCGCACCTGCCAGGGCTGCGAATCGGCACTGGTGATGAAGATGATGGCCAAGGCAGCAGGCCCCAGGTCGATCATCCTGGGCAGTACTGGATGCATGTACGTCGCGAACACGACGTACTACAGCACCTCCTGGGTCATTCCCTGGATGCATACCCAGCTCGGGAGCAGCGGCTCGGCAGCCCTTGGCACGGCGATGGGTCTGAAGGCGCTGATGCGTAAGGGCAAGATGAAGAAGGAGCCCATCAACGTTATCGCCTTCTGCGGCGATGGCGGCGGAGCGGATATGGGCCTCGGGGCTATTTCCGCCACGCTCACGCATCCCGACTACAACCTGCTGATCCTGATGTACGACAACGAATCCTACGCCAACACCGATATTCAGCTTTCCGGCAGCACCCCTTACGGCGCAAATACCACCTTCAGCCCGCCAGGCACGGTGAAGCGCATCCTGCACACTCGCTGGAAGAAGAATATGGCCGGCATGCTGGCCGCCGGACATCCCGAGTGCAAGTACGTCGCTACCGTGGATATGTCTTACGGCCTGCAAGCCATGAACTGCGTGCGCAAGGCCTTGTCCATCGGCGGCCCCACGTTCATCCATTCCCTCGATCCCTGCCCCAAGGGATGGGACTACGACCCCATGATTTCCCACGAGCTAGGCGAACTGGCCGTCACCACGGGCGTCTGGCCGCTGTATGAAATCGAAAACGGCGTGCTCCGTTTTTATGGCAAGACCAAGGAAATCGCCGAAGGTCGCTATAAGCGGCTTCCCGTCCGCGATTACCTGCTCAGGCAGGGCCGTTTCGCCCACTTTAAGGATGAAGATTTCGAGTACTTCCAGAGCAAAATTGACGCGATGTGGGACAAGTGGCTCTACCCCGGCATCATCCCCTTCCGGGCGGAGCTCGACAAAGAATAATCAGACGCCGGCGCCAGCCAAAATAAAAAGGCCGCTCGCAT
The DNA here is from genome assembly GCA_963804535.1 of uncultured Acidobacteriota bacterium. GTDB lineage: Bacteria > Acidobacteriota > Terriglobia > Acidiferrales > UBA7541 > Palsa-189. The sequence goes on along the minus strand of CAWDQT010000002.1, from coordinate 20,432 downwards.
CGCCGAGCGGCCTTTTTATTTTCGAACCTCACTATCTACGCTTTGTGGCAGAAATCAATCTGCCGGCGCTAAAGCAGTGGCCCCCTGCCTTCGCACTTCGCGCATCCGGAGAGGCCGCACAATTCCAATCATCAAAAACGCGGCCACAAGATCCGCTATTGCCGCCACCACGAGCGTGGTGAACCAACTCCCCGTCCGCAAGGCGAGCACGGTGCCCAGCGGCACAAAAAGCGCCGCGCAACCCTTAGCCGTATACAGCAGCGCGTAATTTGTGCTCGCATATTTTCTGCCGAATTGATCCGACGTAAGCGCTGGAAAAATGCTGTAAATATCGCCCCATACCAAAAACGTAAGCGCCGCCACGATCACAAAGCTCAGCGGATTGCCTCCATATCGTGCCAGCGCCAGGACCGCGAAACCTTCCGCCAGAAACGTTAAAAAGAGTGTCGATTCGCGCCCAATTACGTCCGATAACCACCCGAAGACAGGCCTTCCAAAGCCATTCATCAAGTTGTTGAGGGAAAGCGCAAAGGTAAGCGCCGGAATTGTAAACCCCAGCAAGGTGACCGGAACTTTATCGATCTTGAACCCCGTCGCGATCGGCGCAAGCTGCGCTGTCACCATCAGTCCGCTCGCCGCCACCAGCACAAACGCCGCATACATGACCCAAAAAAGCCCGCTCTGCAGCGTTTCCATCGGCGTGCTGTCCACTTGCGTTTGCAGCAGGCGCGGATTCGCTTTCCGCAGTGCCAACCCCTTCGGCGGCTTTTTAAGTGCAAGCGCGGCGACGAGGACCACACCTCCCTGAATAAGCGCGAACTTGAAAAGGGTGGCCTGATATCCCGACGTGCTTAGTGATCGCATGAGCGGCACGATCGTAAGCGCCGCGCCTGCGCCAAATCCCGCCGCCGTTAATCCGGCGGCCAATCCGCGCCGCCTTTGGAACCACTTAACCGCATTCCCGATACATGTCCCATACACCAGGCCCGTTCCGATGCCCCCGATTGCCGCGCCCACGTAAAGCGTGCTGAGCGTTGTCGCGCGCGAATAAATAATCCAGCAAAGCGCAATCAGAACCGCTCCCACCATCACGAGCGGACGCGGTCCGAAACGATCGGCCAGATAAGCCTCGAAAGGTACGAGCCACGTCTCCAGCAAAATGAATAGGGTGAATGCTACCTGAATCGCTGCTTTGCCCCAGTGATAGCGCGCATCGATCGGATTGACAAAAATGGTCCAACCGTATTGGAGGTTGGCCACCATGGCCATGCACACCACTCCAAAGATCAACTGCACCCATGGATTGGAACCAAAACCAGAAGAGATTAGCGCGCCGCTCGTTTCAGTCTCGGCGCTCGAGTAGGCTGGCTGTGCGGCTGACGACATCGATACGTCTCCGGCCGGCGGATTGCCCTCCAAGTTTGTTTACCGCCTCCTGGCGCAGAGGCAGTCCCCTATAGAAGAAAATTGGATGGCCCGTGCTGTCGATATTGTCGCGATTAGGCCCTCTAGTCAACGCATTTTGTAGCCCGCACCAATACACTCGCTTGCCGTTCCGGAAGACCAACGTCTCGGCCGGAAGCCTGAGCGGCGCCGCTGTGGCCATTCCGTTCACAAGTTTGTAACAAGCCTTCAATATGCTCTACGCGCCCCAGCCGCAGGTCCGCGCCCTGGATTAACCTGGGTTAGCGTGTAAGATAGTTTTTCCGAGCGCGATATGGAGGCAGACATTTGAAACGTGTCCTCATCATTGAAGATGACCGGGATATCGTGGAATTGGTGCGCTACAACCTGGCGAACGAAGGGTTCGAAGTTACCGCCCTCGCCGACGGTTCGGCCGGTTTGTCTCTGTTGCGCAAGAGCGCGCCCGATCTCGTGATTCTCGACCTCATGCTGCCCAAGATGCCGGGGCTGGAAGTCTGCAAAGAGATTCGGCGTGATCCGGCGCTCAATCGCTTGCCCATCCTCATGCTTACAGCGCGTGGAGAGGAAGCCGACCGCGTTATTGGGCTCGAAATGGGTGCGGATGATTACGTCACCAAGCCGTTCAGCCCCCGCGAACTGGCAGCCAGGGTAAAAGCCTTGCTCCGCCGCGCCGAACCCGCCGGCGAAGTGGAGCGCGCCATCGAAGTGGGGCGTCTCTTGATCGACCCCTCTTCCTACCGTGTGATGCGAGCGGGCAAAGCGCTCACGCTCAGCACGCTCGAGTTTCGCCTGATTTACTACCTGGCAGCCCGCCCCAACCGCGTGTTTACGCGCGATCAGTTGCTCGACGCTGTCTGGGGAACCGATCGCTTCGTTACACCCCGCAGCGTTGATGTGTACATTCGGCGCTTGCGCGAAAAAATCGAAACGGATCCGGAAAATCCGGTTCATTTGAAGACGGTGCGCGGCGCAGGCTACTTGTTTGAATCTGCGGCAGTCCGGCCAAGCTAGCTCCGGTTCCCGCAGAGGAGTTATTGCACTTGAATTTTTTTTGGCGATCGAATCTTGCCATCCTAATCCTCGTCTTTGTTGTTTTGGCCGGAGGAGATCTGTACTCCTGGCGTGCTGTGCGAAGCCAGGCACAGGAAGCCGGATTTGAAGAGCTCGCCGCGTTAGCGCGTCTCGCGCGTTCCCGTCAGCCCGATCTCAACGATTCAGCGGCCGTCCATCGCTGGATTGCGGAGATTGGTAGCGCCGGCGCAGAAGCCGCTCTCATTCAAGGCGACGGCCAGATATTGGCTGCCTCCGCGCCCGGCTCCAGCGTGAGCCTCGATAACAAAGCCACTGAGCTCCAGCAGGCTCTCTCGAATGGGGAAGGCCGCTCGATTCGTCATAACAGCGCAATCGATCGCGACGTTCTCTATTACGCTGTCTCCTATTCCCCAGCTTTACCCCCGCCCTCTGCGGCCTCCGGTGCGCGCGTTCTCCTTCTGACCCGCCCCTTACCCGATTTAGACCGGCAATTCTCCGCCATGCGTCGGCCTGTCTGGACGGCATTCCTCATCTTGTTCGCTGCCGCCCTCGCCGTTGCACTGCTGGATTTCAATAGCACCTCACGGCGAATTCGCAGCCTCAAAGAATTCGTCGCCCGCATGGCGGCCGGTGACTTTCGGCTGGTGAACGCAACGCCAGCGGGCGACGCCCTCGACGAACTCACCCGTGCACTCAACCAGACCGCGGCCCGTCTGGACGCCAGCATCGGCGTATTGACCGACGAGCGCAACCGCTCCTCGGCAATCCTGGGCAGCATGATCGAAGGCGTCGCGGTAATCACCGGCGACGAGCGCATCGTCTTTTCCAACCGAGCGTTTTCCCGAATTCTCGGATTGGAGGACGTTCGCGAGATTGAAGGCCGTCCCTTGCTCGAAGTGGCCCGTCAATCCGACCTTTTGGCGGCCATCAAAATGGCCTTGAGCGGTCAGGAACAAGTAACCAGCGAGATCGTTGTGGGTACTGTTCGCCCTCGAAGCTTCGCCGTGACGGCCGCCCCGGTGCGGGCCTCAAGTCACAAAGGAGCCGTTCTCGTGCTGCACGAGATCACTAACCTGCGCCGCCTGGAGCGTGTGCGGCAGGATTTCGTAGCCAATGTATCGCACGAGTTCCGCACGCCCTTGACGGCCATCCAGGGTTTCGCCGAAACGCTCTTGGCTGGCGCGATCGACGATCCTGCCAATCGCCGCCGCTTCGTGGAGATCATCCGCGAGCATTCCATGCGCCTTGCCCGCTTGACCGAAGACCTGCTGAAGCTCTCCCGCATCGAAGCCGGGCAGTTGAAGCTCGACTTTCGGCCCGTCTCCGTGGCTCAGTTGATCGAATCCTGCGTCGAAACGGCCCAGTTGAAAGCCGTCCCCAGACAACTTGCTCTCCACGTAAGCTTGCCTGAGCGGTTGCCTGCTGCGCGCGGAGATTCCAATACTCTTCAGGAGGTCTTACAAAATCTTCTCGACAACGCCCTGCAATATACGCCCGCCGGCGGAAAAATCGACGTTTCTGCGTCCTGCTCGGATGGCCATGTCGTGGTCACCGTCGCCGACACGGGTATTGGAATCCCCCAGGCAGAGCAGGAGCGAATTTTTGAGCGCTTCTACCGGGTAGACGCCGCGCGTTCCCGTGAAGCTGGTGGCACCGGCCTGGGCCTTTCGATCGCCCGCCACATCATGGAGGCTCATGGTGGACGCCTCTGGGTTGAGAGCGCTGTCGGGGAAGGATCGCGCTTTCATTTCAGTATCCCCGTTACTTCTTGAGCCACTTTTCGCAGCATTCATCGCCTTGTTACAGACCTGTAATGTTCGGCGCCCTAGATTGCCCGTAGATTGATTGAGAGCGCGCGTACCGCAACTCGGGATCACGCCGCGCATTGCGAGGCGCCAAGCCGGAGAAACCAAATGGCCACATCTGCAACGTCAACGCAGGCCTTTCATCTCGAAATTCTTACGAACTACCTGGTTTCCATGGCCCGAAGCGTGGAAATGAATGTCGATCGCGCTTTGGCAGCCATTCTGCAAACCACCTCCTCCGACCGCCGGCAATCGCCCAGTGAGATATTCCTTTTGGAACCTCGCATTAACGAGATGGAGATCGTTATCGACGAACATGCAGTCCGCATGCTCCGGGCAGGAAACCTATCCTCGGAAGAGATTCGCCAGGTTGTCGCCACTCTCAAAATCACCAATGATCTCGAACGCATGGGAGACCTGGCCGTGAATCTCGCCGAACGGATCATCTCCCTCGCAGAGATGCCAGCCGTTGCCGCTCCGCCGGAACTCGAACCCATGGTTGCCGCGGTCAGGGCCATGATCAAAAAGAGCCTGGGCGCGTTGATTTTCAAAAACGTAGTCTTGGCCGGCGAAGTCTTGGAAAGCGACGATCTCGTCGATCGCTACCGCGATGAAATCTTTGAGCGCCTCCTGGAAGGCATGCGGCAGTCTCCCGGCGATGTCGCGCCAAATCTTCAACTCGTGCTTGCCAGCCGCTATTTGGAGCGTCTCGCCGATCACGCCACGAATATTGCCGAGGACATCATCTTCTGGGTGCGCGGCCTTGACGTGCGCCATGGCCGCGGCGCCAATTTGAACGCGCAAACTGAAGCGTTTACCGAGAATTCATAGTGTCGTGATGCGGTTGTGACTCCTTGGGGTTAGGTTCTCTCCCGCAGACAATCGGCTCTGCCCAAGTCCCGCAGGGCCTAACCCTCAAAACCAAGTACCCCTCGGGGTCGGCGCTCCCCTGGTGCCGGCCCTTTTGTTTTCTAGGAAATCCACATACAGTGATCCCTGTAACATAGAATTAACATTATTGTTACAAACAGGTTACTTCGTCCGAATAGCTTTGCCCCGGGTTAATTTGCGCACCTTTAGGGGCGTTCTGCGCAATCGGAGTGTTCGCGTTAGCTTCCAGGCCGACCTAGCGCTCAATTCAAATGGAGGAATGAATGCGATTATTTTTGGGGTGTATGCTGGCTTTGGCCCTGGCTCTTTCGCCCGCCATGCCGAGAGCAAATGCTGCGGGATCCGATGCCGCAGCCAAAAAAGCCGCTGATTCGTCTAAAAACGATACGTCCGACGCCACCGCAAAGCCGAGCGCTTCCGCTGAGCCTGCAAAAAACAGCGTTGAGAGCGAACTCGAAGAGCTCCGTGATCTTCTGATAAACCAGGCGCAGCAGTTGCAAGTGCAAGGCGAGCAACTCAAGCAACAGCAGGAGAAAATGCAGCTTCTCGAGGATCGGCTAAAGTCCTCAGACTCCGCGCCTGCCAAGTTGGCCGCCGCTCCTGCGCAGCCGGCATCGGTTTCTGCACTGCCGACGGCCTCCGGCCTGCCCACCTCAGTACCTCCATCCGCGAGCATTCCTGTAGCTTCAGCGGCGGCGCCTTCGCCTTCCCCTGCTCAACAGCCGCAGAATGCTGAGACTGCACCGGCTTCGCCACTGTCCTTCAACATCGGCAGCGCCAAGTTCACGCCGGGCGGGTTCATGGATTTGACCAACTACTTCCGCACTAAGGACATGGGTAGCGGTATCGGAAGCTCGTTTAACTCTATCCCGTACAACAATGCCCTTCCCCTCGGGCAGCTGACAGAAGACCACTTCAGCATACAGAACTCGCGTATCGCTTTGAGAGTCGATTCGACAGTAGCGGGCGGAGCGGTGATTGGCTATGTCGAAGCTGACTTTTTGGGCTTCACCAACGACAATCTGAACGTCACCAGTAATTCCAACACCCTGCGCTCGCGCCTCTATTTTGTCGACTATCGACGCGGTAAGTGGGAAATTCTCGGCGGGCAAGACTGGAGCATGGTCACACCCAGCCGAACCGGTATAGCTGTTATGCCTGCGGACGTCTTCAATACGCAGGACATGGACACAAATTATAATGTGGGCCTAACTTGGGAGCGAACGGCCCAGTTCCGTTTCATCCTCCACCCGAGCAATAAAGTAGCTTTCGGTTTCGGAATCGAAAATCCCCAGCAATATACGGGCAACGCGGTAACTTTTCCGACCACTCCGATCGCTTTCAATGCTACGCAGGTCAACATTGGCACGAGCCTGAATAGTACGGCTCTAGGCGCTGCCAGTGGCCAAGTGGCTGCGGCGACGAACTCCCTTGCTACTCCTGATGTCGCTCCTGACCTCATCGCAAAAATCGCGGTCGACCCCAATCCTGCGGGCCATGCTATCCACCTGGAAGCTTATGGCCTGTTCCGTACCTTCAGAATAAACACGTTTAATGGAACAACTAATCTTGGAAACACCACCATTCATGGCGCTGCTGGTTCCTTTAACAGCAATTTCGAGATCTTTAAGAACTTCAAGATCTTCGAAACGGCGTTCTATAGCTCCGGTGGCGGTCGCGAAATCGGCAACACCAACGTTCCTGATTTCATCGTCACGCCTGCACCCAACGCAACCAGTCACGCTTGGTCTTTCGCCGGTCCATTCCGACGCCGGAATCCTGGGCCTTGAATACCAGACCACCCCCAAGTTCATGGTCTACGGCTATTACGGCTACGTCTACATTGGGAGAAACTATTCTCTTACGGGATGCGGCGCCGGCGGGAAAATCGTTCTGCGGCTATGGCTTCACCGGTTCATCTAACAGCAACGACCGGAACGTTCAGGAACCCACCATCGGTTTCATCCCGACTTTCTGGAGAAACCCGAATTACGGAGCGCTTTCGCTCATCACTCAGTTCTCTTATCTCAGCCGCGCACCGTGGGTTGTCGCCAAGGGCGCGCCTAAGAATGCGCACCTGGGTATGGCATACATCGACCTCCGCTATACGCTGCCTTAAAAGGCGGATTCCGCGGAGGGCGCAGACCTTGAAGAGCTTGGGAACTTTGAGGTGATCCCGGATGGCGGTTCATGTCGTTCCGTCACGCAGAATTCATGCGACGTTGAACGTACATTGACCGCCTTCGGCTACCTTTTATCTGTACTCAAATCAAGGATCGCAAATTCACACGTCTGTAACAAGAGCGTAACAGTCCCGTAACACAGAGTGAGCAAAAACACTCTAGAAAGGATGTTTATATGAATATGCGTAAGCTTCTCGCCTTCGCCCTATTGGCGATATTCGCTGCGGCCCCGGCTTGGGCCCAAAATATTAACGCGGCTGGCGCGACCTTTCCCTATCCCATTTATTCTAAATGGTTTGACGAGTACCATAAACTGCACCCCAACGTTCAAATCAATTATCAATCGATCGGATCGGGCGGCGGAATCCGCCAGCTCCTGGATAAAACGGTCGATTTCGGTGCCTCCGACGGTCCGATGACGGACGAGCAGCTCCAACAGGCTGGCTTCAAAATCCTCCACTTCCCTACTGTCCTTGGAGCCGCTGTCCCCAGTTACAATATTCCTGGCGTCACCGGAGAACTGAAGTTCACCCCCGAGGCCCTCGCGGGAATTTTTCTCGGGAAAGTAACGAAGTGGAATGATCCCGCCATAGCCGGTGCGAATCCCGGCGTTAAGCTTCCGGCCGACGACATTGTTGTCATCCACCGCTCCGATGGAAGCGGTACAACGTACATCTGGACCGATTATCTTGCGAAAGTCAGCACCGACTGGCAAAGCAAGGTCGGCAAGAATACGTCCGTCAATTGGCCCGTCGGTCTGGGTGGTAAGGGCAACGAGGGAGTCGCAGGCCTCCTCAAACAAACGCCTGACTCCATCGGCTATGTCGAGCTGATTTATGCCATTCAGAATAGTCTTCCTTACGGAACGGTGAAGAACTCGTCCGGGGAATTCATTAAGGCAAGTTTAGCCGGTGTCTCGGCGGCAGCAGCAGGTGCGGCCAAGTCTATGCCGGAGGATTTCCGCGTCTCCATCACGAACCCTCCCGGAAAAGACGCCTACCCGATCTCCAGCTTCACTTGGTTGCTGATTCCAGCGCAAATCCAGGATCCCGCCAAGAAGGCTGCGATCAAGGATTTCCTGACGTGGATGCTGACCTCCGGCCAGCAATTCTGCGAGCCCTTGGCTTATGCCAAACTACCGAAGGAAGTTGTGGCCAAGGAGCAAAAGGCTGTCGCCCTGATTCAATAAGCGTCAGCCCATGAGATGGCAACTGCGCCCAGCACAGCCGCCGCCGCGGGTCTCCCTTGGGGCCCGCGTGCACTCATCCGCCGAGCGCGCAGCGGCGACGAAATTGCCCGGCTGATCACTCTCATCTTCGCGCTTGTTGTAGTTGTGATTGCCGTCTTGCTGGTCTATCAGCTTTGGACGAACTCCGCCGAGGCCAGGCATCGCTTCGGACTGAGCTTTTTCTGGAACACTACCTGGGATCCCGTGGCGGGTCAGTTTGGTGCGCTGACTTTCGTCTACGGGACGCTGGTTACCTCGGCGCTTGGCTTATTGATCGCCGTTCCCCTCGGACTCGGTGCGGCTATTTTCCTTGCGGAACTGGCGCCTCGGCGCCTCTCCGATAATCTCACCTTCTTAATCGATCTGCTCGCGGCCGTTCCTAGCGTCATTTATGGTCTGCTCGGGGTCTTCATTCTCGTGCCGCTCATGCGCACGGAAATTCAACCTGCTCTGAAGCGCACTCTGGGATTTACCTTCCTGTTTCAAGGCCCGGCGTACGGTATTGGATTGTTGACAGCCGGTCTGGTGCTCGCCGTTATGATCGTTCCCTTCATCATTTCTGTCTCCCGCGAAGTCTTGTTGGCCGTCCCCGGCGACCAGCGCGAAGCGGCTTTGGCTCTGGGCGCCACGCGTTGGGAAGCCACTTGGAGGGCCGTAGTTCCTTACGCGCGCACCGGCATCATGGGATCGATCTTTCTTGCGCTCGCCCGTGCCCTCGGCGAAACGATGGCTGTGACTATGGTCATCGGCAATAACCCGACCATCTCGCCCTCGCTTTTCTCTCCCGGTTATTCCATCGCCGCGGTGCTGGCAAATGAATTCAGTGAGGCCACCGGCAATCTCTATCTCAGTGCGCTCGTCGAACTGGGCTTGGTGCTCTTTCTGCTTACCTTCGTGCTCAATGGCTTGGCGCGCTTGCTGATACTCGTGACCACCGGGCGCGGCAGCGCGGAGCGCACATGAACCTGCGCATGCTTTGGCGCAAGTCGGTAAACATAATCATGCTCAGTTTGACGGGACTGTGCGCACTGGTGGCCGTCTCGGTCCTTTTCTTTATCCTCGGATATCTCGTCTACCACGGCGGCAGAGACGTCAATTGGGACTTCTTCACCAAGCTGCCTAAGCCCGTCGGAGAAACCGGCGGCGGCATGGCCAATGCCATCGTTGGATCCGGCAAGCTCCTGTTTTTAGCAGCGCTCTTCGGCGTTCCCGTCGGCTTACTAGGCGGCGTATATCTGGCCGAATTCGGCGGCCATGCCGTGCCTTTTGTCGTCCGATATACGGCCGATTTGCTGAACGGCGTGCCCTCCATCGTTATTGGCATTTTTGCGTACGCGCTGGTCGTCATGCCCGTGCATCATTTTTCTACGTTGGCAGGCGGTTTTGCCCTTGGCGTGATGATGATTCCGATCGTGCTCCGCAGCACCGAGGAATTCCTTCATGCTGTTCCGCGTTCCATGCGCGAAGGCGCGATGGCGCTCGGTGCCAGCAAATGGCGCACCATCTCCAGCGTCGTTTTGCCGGCCGCTTCGCGCGGCATAATGACCGCCGCTTTGTTAGCACTCGCCCGCGTTGCCGGCGAAACTGCGCCTTTGCTCTTCACCGCCTTTGGCAACCGCTTTTGGAGCCCGGGCTGGGGCCAACCGATCTCTTCCTTGCCTGTTATGATCTATACGTACGCCGTCGGACCTTACGAGGACTGGCACCAGCAGGCGTGGGCCGCCGGTCTTGTTTTGCTTGGTCTGGTGCTGGTCACTAATATTGTTGTCAGGACGCTGCTCTCGCGCGGAGCGTCCCCGCAGAGGTCGTAGATATGGCCCAGACTTCGGCCAAACCTGCTTACAATAGACCGGAATCCTCAGAGAATTCGGTGGTGGGATCCATGGAGACTGTTCTCAAACCGCCTACGCCCAGTGGTTCGCAGACGGTCCTTGAGGCGCCGCTGCGGATGCAAATCCGCAATCTCAATTTCTACTATGGTAAGCTCCACGCCCTTCACTCCATCAATCTGCAAGTCGCCGCCAATCGCGTCACCGCGCTCATTGGGCCGTCGGGCTGCGGCAAATCTACTCTGATCCGCACTTTCAACCGCATGCACGAGACCGTGCGCGGCACCCGCCTCGTCGGTGAGATTCTGCTCGACGGCGAAGACGTATTCGCGCAAGATGTCACCCACCTCCGCCGCCGCATCGGCATGGTTTTTCAGCGACCCAACCCCTTTCCCAAATCCATCTTTGAAAACGTCGCCTACGGCTTGCGTATCAATGGACTCCCTGCCGCCAGCCATGGCCATCTCTCCGAAGCTGTGGAACATAGCCTGCTCCGTGCCGCCCTCTGGGATGAGGTCAAGGATCAGTTGCACAAATCCGCGTATGCGCTCTCCGGCGGGCAACAGCAACGCCTGTGCATTGCGCGCGCCCTGGCCGTGGATCCCGAAGTGCTCCTCCTGGACGAACCGTGTTCGGCACTCGATCCCGTCAATACCGCTAAGATCGAGGAGTTGCTGTTCCATTTGAAGCAGAATTGCACCCTTGTCATCGTCACCCACAACATGCAGCAGGCCGCGCGTGTCAGCGACGCTACCGCCTTCCTGCTCAACGGCGAGTTGATCGAGTTCAGGCCAACGCCACAGCTCTTCACTACTCCTTCGGACCCGCGGACCGAGGCTTACATCACTGGCCGCTTCGGATGAGGAAACTTGGCCGGCTTATCACGGCGGGCATCTTAAGAGGCGCAGACCATGGAACGACATTTTGAGATCGAGCTGAATGGGCTAAAGGAAAGGCTCCTGTGGATGGGCAGCCTTGCCGAACGCGCGGTCCATCAGGCCATCCATTCCGTGCTGGATGTCGATGCCTCATTGGCCGAAGCCGTTCTGGAAGAAGAGCCGGCCATCAATGAGCTCCAGATGGAGATTGACGATCGCGTCATGCAGTTGCTTGCCCTCCACCAATTGATGGCTGCCGATCTGCGCTTCGTTCTCTCCGTCTCGCGTATAAACAACGACCTTGAGCGTATCGGCGATCAGGCGGTCAATGTCGCCCAATCTTCACAGCGCATCCTGCGGCATCCTCGCGTCAAACCCTATGTCGATCTGCCCCGCATGAGCGAACTTGCCGAAGGAATGGTTCGCGACAGCTTGAACGCCGTTGTCCGTCGCGACCTCACCTTGGCCCGTTCCGTGCTCGTCCGTGACGATCAGGTGGATAACCTCCGCGATCAAATTTTCCGCGAATTGCTGAGTTACATGATGGGCGATTCGGCCGTCGTCTTTCAGGCCTTCGAACTGATCCTCGTCGCCAAAAATCTGGAACGCGTCGCCGATCACGCCACCAACATCGCCGAAGACGTCATCTACATGGTCGAAGGCCACGACGTCCGCCACGCCGCCGCCGACCGCCGCTGACTTATCCGTTGACCGAAACTCATTCACGGTCGCCTCGCGCTTCCTTCAGCGCCGCTCACCACGCTATTCCGCAATGTCGCAACTTGGTGTACATTGACGAACTGCTCTGAGGGCTTAAACTGAGGGCAGGGAACATGAATCCAGTCGAACCAGTGGCGCAATCGACCGTCCGAGAGGCCAACCGAATGACCCGGGACTCGCTCACCATTACCGATAACCGTAACGGTAAAACCTACGAAATACCCATCACCGACGATACGATCCGGGCTCTCGACCTCCGCCAGATCAAGCTCAATCAGAGCGATTTCGGGATGATGAGTTACGATCCCGCCTTCAACAACACGGCCCTCTGCAAGAGCAAAGTTACCTTCATCGATGGCGATGCAGGCATCCTGCGCTATCGCGGATACCCCATCGAGGAGTTGGCTGAGCGAAGCACCTATCTCGAAACCGCTTACCTGATTCTTTTTGGCGAACTTCCTACCCGCAAGCAATTAGAGGATTGGACCTACCACGTCACGCATCACACTTTCATTCACGAGAGCATCAAGAAATTTCTCGACGGCTTTCATTACGATGCCCACCCGATGGGTATGCTGATCTCCACGATCGCCGCGCTCTCCACCTTTTACCCTGACGCGCGCCATATCTTCGATGGGGAGTCACGCCGCAAGCAGACCTATCGTTTGATTGGCAAAATGCCGACGCTCGCCGCATTCGCCTATCGCCACAGCCTCGGAATGCCCTTTGCCTATCCCGATAATGAGCTGAGCTATCCCGGCAATTTCCTCAACATGCTCTTCAAGACCACGGAACTGAAATACAGGCCCAATCCTACGCTCGAGCGCGCCCTGGACATTCTCTTCATTCTGCACGCCGATCATGAGCAGAATTGCTCCGCCAACGCCATGCGCTGTGTCGGCAGTTCGCACGTCGATCCCTATTCCGCCTGCGCGGCCGCCACTGCCGCTCTCTACGGCCCCTTGCACGGCGGCGCCAATGAAGAAGTTTTGCGCATGCTCATGGATATCGGTTCTATCGCCAACGTGCCTTCGTATATTAAGCGCGTCAAATCCGGAGAAAAGCGCCTGATGGGTTTCGGTCATCGAATTTATAAGAACTACGACCCCCGTGCCCGCATCATCAAGCGCATTGCCGATGAAGTCTTCGACGTCATGGGCCGCAATCCGCTGCTGGAGATCGCCCTCGAAGTCGAGCGCATTGCTCTGCAGGACGAATATTTCGTCAGCCGCAAGCTCTATCCCAACGTCGATTTCTATACGGGCTTGATCTATCAATCCATGGGCTTCCCGGTCACCATGTTCCCGGTACTCTTCGCCATTCCGCGAACCAGCGGGTGGATCGCTCAATGGGAAGAGATGCTGCTCGATGCCGAGCAGAAGATCGCACGCCCCCGCCAGATTTATAAGGGATACGATAGGCGGCCCTACATCCCCATGGATCAGCGTTCGTAGTTCACCCAGAGACAACTGCTTGAAAAACCAGGGAGAAATGGGGCGGTTATATATCCACAGCTTCGTGTACCGCCACCCTTGACCGGGTTGAGCCCCGGGTTACAATCGTTCCAGATCTTGTAGTTCACTTGGCCTGCAGGAACACCCCTTCCTTCCGCGTGCCAGAAAAGCCCTTTCGGGCGCGTTTTTCAATGAAAAAAGCGGATCACAAACCAGCCAACGAGGGGTGCCATGCCCAGCCAGCGCATTCAAATACTGTTGGTCGAAGGGAATCCGGTTGACGCCCGCCGTCTGGCGCAGATGTTGCGTGCGGGAGGCGCCACGAACTTTCGCTTGCGTTGCGCCCACAAACTCCACCAGGCCAAGCGCCATCTGGAAAATGGCCGGGCCGACGTAGCCCTGATCGACCTGTCCCTGCCGGACGCTCAGGGCTTGGACATCCTGGTCGAAGCGCAGCAGGCTGCGCCGAGTGTCCCCTTTATCGCGCTCAGCGGGACTCCTGATGATTCTCTCGCCGCTCAGGCCCTGCAGCTTGGCGCTCAGGATTTCCTGGTGAAGTCCGAGATCAGCCCCGGCCACCTCGCGCGAGCCTTGTCATTTGCCATTGCCCGTCACCAAGCCCAATTGCACCTGCGCAGCCTTTCGCTTATGGACGAGCTGACCGGTCTGCATAATCGCCGCGGCTTTGTCAGCCTCGCGGAACAGCACCTGAAACTAAGTTCGCGCCAACGCGTGCGCTCCACGCTGATTTTCATGGACGTGGATAATCTTAAATACATCAACGACAACTTCGGCCATCGCGAAGGCGATTACGCTCTGCAGCAAATTGCTGGTCTGCTGCGAGAGTGCTTTCGTCAATCCGACATTATCGGGCGGCTTGGCGGCGATGAATTCTGTGTGCTGCTTTCCCACGCGAGCGAAATGGCTGAATTCCTGGTTCGCGAACGCCTCTCGCACCTGATTGGCAGAAACAATCGGAATTCCCGGCGCGTTTATGCGCTCTCCGTCAGCTTGGGCATCGTGAACGTGGCGGGCCATCGTGAGCTGGCGCAACAGATCAGCCGCGCCGATGCCTTGATGTACGAACACAAGCGCGCCAAGCAGATCTCCGGCGCGTCTCTCACCCGCCTCGGCGAATTGGTTTAGGAATTCTTTCCTGCCGGAGTGTGAGCATCGAGCTGCCGCAGCAACTTTATGTTGAGCAAAGCGCCGCAGCAGACGTGCACGGTGCCGTCGCAGATTTCGAGGCTTCGAGTTCTCCGGAAACGGCACGGCGTCGCCCATTAGGCCGGCCCAGAGAATGCGGTTGAAGCGAGGCGTATCGATGCGATCTTCTGCGGAGAAATCCATCCCCTCTGTCTTCGCCGCCCAGTAAGCTGCATCGTGCCGCGGCTGCTGAATTCACATCATTGTTCGCGGGGCTCAATGTCGCCGCACGTCGCCGCCGGCAAAGGCAATTGCGTCGTCCTCAGAACCGCCGGCACGACGGCTCGATAATCCCAAACTTCCGCGGCCCGGTCGAAAACCGCCGTCATTGGCTCAACCGAGCTGTCGTTCAATCCGAGAGGCTCGATGCCGAGAATATCTTCCATGGTCCTCAACACGTGCACCGACGTATACCGCTCGGAAACCAGAGCGTTCTGACGCACATAGGGCCCCACGACAAACGCCAGACTGCGATGCGCATCCACGTGATCCGGGCCGTCCTGCGCGTCATCTTCCACCACGAAAACCAGCGTGTCGCTCTTGTAAGGGCTGTGCGCGATCTTTTCCATCACCATCCCCAGCGCATAATCGTTCGCAGCCATCTGCGTCTCGACCGTGTTCACGCCGTCGATCGCGCGCGCGAAATCTCCAAAGTGATCGCCTCCCAGGCGCACCAGTTCGAGCGCAGGCAGGTTGCCGTTGCGGACGTAATCGTCGAATTCGTGCTCCCACTCTTTGAACCGCCAATAATCCGGAAGGCGCTCGTCAAAACCGCGATAAAAGGGGTCCGTGTAAGGCGCAAGATCCGCATTCGTCGCAAAGGCTACCGTGCTTCCCTCGGCGCGCGGGTCGCGAACCGGCAGCATCTGCCCGGGAATGCCGTCGGGCAACCGATAGCGCAGAAGATCGATGAAGAATCCATAATTGCGCAGCGTCAGCTTGGCCCGGAGTGCGCCGTCCCACAGGTATCCGGCGCCCGCGGCGTTCTCATCGTCGTCGGCCGCATCCGGCGCGCTCAGGTTTGCGGCGCCCGGCAGAAGATCCTCATCCTCCGGCGTAAGCGGATTCGCTCGCAACCGCTCCGCTCGCGACGCGATGCCTGAGTTGATGTTCCGTTCCCCGCCTTCGTACGAATAATCGAGGCCATGGCCCGCATAATTCACCGGAACCGTCTTCTCCACCGAATCGGTTGCTCGCGCTGCGGTGCTCCAGTTCCAGCCGTCCCCGCTCACTTCCCCGCTCGTATAAAAATTGTCCAGCGTCACGAACTTGCGCGCCAACCCATGATGGTTCGGCGATAGGCGCTCGGGAAACAAAGTCAGCGCAGGATCGCCGTTGCCCCGCTCCAGGTCGCCGAGCACCTGATCGTAGCTGCGGTTTTCCTTGATGATGTAGACGACGTGATGGATCTTGCCGCGCAGGAATTGCATCATGGCCTGATCTTTGGCCCCTACCGCGCGGAAGTGATCGTTTTGCGCCACCTGCTCGGTCAAAGCGCCGAGTTCCTTATCTGACGGCACTGGCAGCGTAAGAAAACCGGCTCTGTTGCGTTGAAAAATGAACGCGTTCTTCTCGTGACATGCCGCAGGCGACGGCGTGTAGCCGCAGCCGGTCGGATTCGGTCCTTCGGGACCTTTGCCATTCACGATATAAAGCCGCGTCCCGTCTCGGCTCACGCTTACGGAATTCGGATACCAGCCAGTCGGAACAAGACCGGCCACTCGCCCCGTATCCCCGTCCAGTTTGACCACCGCCACGGCATTCGTTCCGCCCTCGGTGACGTAAAGCGTGCGCTCGTCCGGAGAAAGCGCCAGGCTATTCGGATTGCTTCCCTTGAAGCCCCGCGGGTTCAGGAACACATCCTTGGGCGCGGTAACCGCAAATTGCGAAATCAGCCGGTCGGTCTCCGTGTCCACAATTGCTACGGAGTCGCTGTTGTCGCAGGCGACATAGAGCCGCGAGCCGCTGCGGTTCAGGATCATCTTGTTGGGAGTCCCGCGCACAGCAATTCGAGTCGCCACGCCCGCCGCGACATCGTTTCCAACCTGCTTCAGCCCCACAACCACGATTTCGCGGTCGCGAATGCTGGAGACATACGCCTTCTCATTGCCTTTGATGACCACCCAGAAGGGATATTCCCCGCCCGCGATGCCCTTTTTCGATGGGTCGCTCTTCCCCGGCCTCAAATCGAGTTCAGCACTCTTGGCATGTGAGCCGATATCCACGACGCTGATCGAATCGTTTTCGTAATTCGCCGCAATCAACTGTGTACCCGCCGCGTTTACAGCAATGCCCGCAACTTCGGGACGAACTCCCAGCCCCAGTCCTGCCGCATGCCCCAGACGCACCGGCGCTCCGGCTTCGTGCCACACAGCGCCCAGTCGGACAAACGCATGCACCGTGTCCTGCTCGCCGCCCGAAACGTAAAATTCGTTCCCATTCGGATTCCAAGCCAGGCCATTGAACGCGGTCGGCACCTGCAGAACCTGCATCTTCTTGGGGGGCTGAGCCGTTATGTCGTAAACGAAGACGTACTCATTCGACTCTTGCGGAAGCAGATTCCCGCTCGCGTCGTAGCGAATGTTGTATCCGCTTGTAAGAATCAGCAGCGTGTTCCCGTCGGGGCTGACGGCCGTGGCGACCGCCTGGCCGGCCGTGAATTCGGGCGCGCCAGGCAGGTTCGGATTCAGGGTGGAAAAATGAGCGCCGCGAGCCGCGGTTGGAGTGATACGCATGCCCGTCGGCAAATCGGCAGGCTTGGCGGTGACGGAATCGTCATCGTCAGGCAGGCCGCCTGCTTCGATCTGAAACAGCGCGCCGCCTCCGGCCACAAAGACAGAGCAAGCGAAAACGAGAAAAATGAGCCGCCGCCAGCTTCGCTTATGTCCTGATCCCATGCCCAACACTCCTCAAAACAATAAACTGCCCTCAGAACAGTAAATTGGAAGACTCCCGATATTACCAAAGCAATGACTGAGGCATATGAATCCTTCGTGACAGAAAGCTTTCTAAAACTGAGGTTCCGCTCCCACGCAGGCACCTGAAAAAAGCGCCTCAAATATAATGGACATCATAGATTTACGCATTAACCAGTCAGTTCTCACCCATCGACAACTGACCCAAATTGTGATATGCTATGGTTGCGTTTGTTGCTCTTGACATTCCTTTTGACTCGTTCAGAGGGCTGCAGGAACAAACTTGCAGCCCATTTTTGTGCGGGTTAGAGGCGCCAACCGCTTTTCGATTGGAAAAGGCAAGAGTCGGCAGGCAGCTCATTGAAAGAGAAGGACGAAAGAAGTGAAGGAACAAGGAACTGTGAAGTGGTTCAACGCCAGCAAGGGCTATGGTTTTATCCAGCGTCAAACCGGTGAAGATGTCTTCGTACACTATTCAGCCATTCAGGCGGATGGATACCGTAGTCTGAATGAAGGCCAGGCTGTGGAGTTTGAAGTCCGCAAAGGCCCGAAAGGCTTGCAGGCGGAGAACGTCGTAGGCCTCTAACCCCTTAGGGGGCCCGTTTGGGGACGGGCCCCCAATTTCCGCGCGTGTTGCCCGAAGTCCGCGGGAAACAAGTCCTGGAAGAGGCAAACGGCTCTAAGGAGGCAACGTGCAGGTTCTTTCCACTGGACAGCAAATCAAGCACCAGCAGTACGGTCTCGGGATTGTTGCTGAATCCGATCCCGAACGCACCGCTATCGAGTTCCACGATCACGGCCGTAAGCTTTTCGTAACCAGCATGATGTCGGCTGAGCTGATTGGCGACGCCCCGGTCAACCCCGTACGCGCCAAGCGCCGCAGCCGCAAAACCCCTCGCCGCGCCTGACGATCCGACCAGGGCGGGTTTTGTAGCTCAGGTCGTCCCGACGCCATCTGTCGGGTGACCTGAGGTTCGCCATGCGCCGCAGCTGCAAATCCGCTCGTCGCGCCGGTTTTGTAGCTCAGGTCGTCCCGACGTCCTCTGTCGGGAGACCTGAGGGTTTTACTTACCTATTGGTCGTACTCACGCGCTCTGTGCCGCAACTTTGACCGCAACAACGCCTGCACCTTCTGCGGCGTTATTGGTACCTCGCGCGCGTGCACTCCGATCGCATCATAGACCGCATTGGCAATGGCCGCCGGCACCGGCACGGTTGAAGGTTCGCCACCTCCCAATGCGGGCATCTCTTTGCGATTGATCAGCACGATCTGCACGTCGGGCACCCGGCGATAGGTGAGGATCGGATAGCTCACCCAGTCGAGGTTCTTCATGCCATTAGCATCGAAGCGAACTTCCTCCAGCAGAGTTCGACTCACTCCCTGAATGACATTGCCCTCGATTTGGTTTCTCAGGCCGTCGGGGTTCACGATCAAGCCGCAGTCGTGCGCCAGCGTGACGCGCTTCACGGTAATCTCCCCGCTGGATTTATCCACCTCGACCTCGGCCACCGCTGCCGTAACCGTGCCATCCCGGCCGGAGATCGAAACTCCCCTGCCCATGGCTTTCGAGCCCGAAGACGGCGCCGAGTGCGACACGCGCTCTTTCCATTGCGCGGCCTGCGTCGCCGCGACCAGCACCTCTGTCACGCGCTTGTTGTTCTTCAGGTATCGCAGCCGGAACTGCACCGGATCGACGTGCAGGTCCGCGGCGATCTCATCCAGCTAGCGATTCGCTCGCAAACGTGCGCGCCAAATCTCCCGGAGCGCGAAGGTTGCTTGTGCGTAACGGCGTGGGCGGATCCTGCGACCACGGAATCAGCGCCGCGACGACCCGCTGATTCTCAAATTCGTACGCCTCCCCGCCGCCCGCGTTTCCATTGCCTTGGCCGGGATTCACGCTTTTCATCCCGATTTGCCGGCCCGCGAGCAGCGGATTTATCGCCGACTCGGTCCACGGAAAACCGCGTTCCATATAATCCCAAGCCACGAGATTGCCTTGCGCATCCGCTCCGGCACGCACGCTGATGAATTGTGCCGGCCCTTTCGGCTCCCAGCCGTGCTCGTCGGCGCGCGTCCACTGCACGCGAACCGGCTTGCCCACCGCGCGCGAAAGGAGCACGGCATCGTGCGGCGCGTCATCCGGGCTCAGCCGTCCGTAACACCCTGACTCCTCTCGAAAGATCACGCGGATGTTCTTTTCCGGAATATGCAGCAGGTCGGACAGCGATTTCCTCGTGCGGAACGGCCCTTGTGTTCCCGACCAAACCGTCACGGAATCGCCGCGAACATCCGCCACCGCGCACGATGGTCCGAGCATGCCATGCAACTGGAAGGGCCACCGGTAGGTCGCCTCGTATTTCTTGCTCGCCTGCGCGAATGCCGCATCCGGATTGCCCTTATTGACCGTGACTTGATCGTTGTAGCTCTTCGTATTCTTCAAATATGCGTAGAGCTCATCGGGATTGGCCGGCAGGCTTGTGCTCGGCGTTGACCACGTTACTTTGAGCGCCCTCGCCGCCTGAATCGCCGCCCACTCCGTTTGCGCGACCACCCCGACGAAATTTCCGTCCTGTACGACCTTCACCACGCCGGGGATCTGCTTGATCGAACTTTCATCCACATTCGTCGGCTTCGAGCTCACCACCGGTGGCCGCACCACGCGTCCATGCAGCATCCCCGGAACGCGCACATCGTGTGCGTACGTGAATTCACCCGTGAACTTCCCGGGCAGGTCGGTGCGCCGCACCGACGTCCCCACGATTTTGTAATCGTTTACATTCTTCACCTGGACATCGGAGAGATTTTCAGGTCCCAGCCGGTCCCGCTGGTCTCCATCTTCACGTTGAATCGCTTATCGCCCACTAA
>CAWDQT010000001.1:0-42340 GCA_963804535.1 uncultured Acidobacteriota bacterium | reverse complement strand
GTCGCTTTCGGTTTGCTCGCTATGGCGAAACCCGCGCCAGCACATCACGCCTTCGCGGCGGAGTTCGATGCCAATAAGTGCACGGATCTCACGGGCACCTTCACCAGTTACGAGTGGCAAAACCCGCACGGCTATTTTCATCTCGACGTGAAAGACTCGAGCGGCGCTGTAAACTCCTGGACTTTTGAAACCGTTTCTCTCTCCACTCTGAAGAGAAGCGGAACGCAGAGGCGCGACTTCGAGAACGCCATCGGAAAGAGCGTCACCGTCAGAGCCTGCCTGGCCAAGAATGGCGCGAAGAACCGCGCCGCGGCCGAAACGATCAAGATGCCGGACGGCCAAACCCACAGAATCGGCCAAGACGTCGAAGGGAAGTTCAGCGCATACTGACGCCGAGAGCTTTCCTGGCTCGATTTTCCGGCGCTGAGGAGGGATCAAATGAAGCAACGCTTGGCGTGTTACCTCACGGTTGCGGTGGTCGTGCTCGGAATCTTGGCTATTCCGTCCGCGCTGTTCGGACAGGATGAAGATGCCTCAAAACCCACTAAATCCAAGCAACAGGCGGTGCCCAAAGGCGGTCCGGCGCCCCGCACGGCAGACGGCCACCCCGATCTATCGGGAGTCTGGTTTCAGGGCACGGCGGGCGGTTTCACGTACAACCCGGCGCTCCGAAAGCAGTTTGACCCTAAGGTGACACCGGAAGAGCCTCCCTCGTTCCAGCCATGGGCAGCCGCAAAGATCAAGTCCATGACGCAAACGGATTTTGAACTCGGGCGCGCGTCTGTGAATTGTTTGCCACGCGGCGTTCCGGGCATGTTTTT
The DNA here is from genome assembly GCA_963804535.1 of uncultured Acidobacteriota bacterium. Taxonomy (GTDB): domain Bacteria; phylum Acidobacteriota; class Terriglobia; order Acidiferrales; family UBA7541; genus Palsa-189. The sequence continues at coordinate 41,519 of CAWDQT010000001.1, read as the reverse complement.
GATCAATCCTTATCCCTTCCAGATTGTGCAAACTCCCGGTTTGTTCGTCCAGTTGGACGAATTGAATAACAACTTCCGTGTGGTGCACACCGACGGCCGCAAGCACAGTGACGATCCGGATCCTTCGTTCGATGGAGACGAAGTTGCGCACTGGGACGGCGATACCTTAGTCATCGATGTAATCGGTATTGATGAGCGCACCTGGAACAACTTTACCGGCTGGTTCCACAGCGATCAGGAACACGTGATCGAGCGCGTCACCCGCCCATCGATGAACTACCTTGTCGTGCAGGTGACCATCGAGGACCCGAAAGTACTCACCAAGCCGTGGACTTCGGCGCCCCGGGTCTGGACGCTCGCCCACGAAGATCTGCTTGAATACTATTGCACCAACAATCAGGAAGTGGACCAGTACAAAGCGCTCAAGGATAAGGAATCAGGCGGTAGTCAAAAGCAGCAAAAGGACGGAAAATAACCATGACACGCAGGCCTCTCGGCACCTTCGCGTTAGCACTGGCATTGATCTCTTCAGCGATTCCGCTGTTGGCGCATCATTCGGTGACGGCGGAGTTCGATAGCTCGAAATCGTTCACGGTGAAGGCCACGATTACGAAAATCGAGTGGGTCAACCCACACATATATATGTACGCGGACGTGAAGGACGACAGTGGAACCGTCACGCCGTACTCATTTGAGGGCGGGCCTCCAGGCAACCTGCGCAGAGCAGGTGTGCTCAAGACCATGTTCAACGTCGGAGACGTCGTCGAGATCGAAGCGTACATCGCTAAGGATGGCTCCAAGCACCTGGGCCTCCTGCACGGCGTCCGTTTTGCCGATGGTCATCAGATCTTGTTTGGCAGGGCCGAAGACAGCGAAGGCAAAAATTAGCGCTCAAACAAACCGGTATCTGTGCGGTGCTTGAACAGCCGAATTGGAAAAGGGAGTAAGCGATGAACGTTCGAGTGATTGGTTGGGTCTCTGCCATTGGGCTCGCGGCAAGCGTCTTGTGCCTGGTTCCGGCGTCAGCCAGAGCCCAGGCCAAAGCCGGTAATGATAAAAAGACCGTGCCGATCGGCTATGGTCTGGACAAGGATCAACCGTTCGCCGGAGCGGATCCCAACGGGACCGGTCTTCCTTGGAAGGAGCCGCCCGCTGCAGAAGTGGAGGCGGCCAAGAAAGCGCCAACGCCGCATTTGGCCGATGGCCATCCCGACCTCACGGGCTTTTGGGCGCCCGCGGGCTGGGGCTACGCCGTTACTCAGGGAGCCGTAAGCGCCGACGGCAAAACCCGCTATACGCAGCGCGGAGGTGAGGGTCCGGCGCAATCAGCCGAAAAAAAACGCGAATTGGCGAATCGATTGGAGGGTGCGAATCTTCCGCCGTACAAACCTGAGTTCGTCGCAAAAGTGAAGAATCTTGGCGAGCATCAAAGTCACGAGGACCCTGCCTTCAAGTGCGCGCCTAAAGGGTTTCCGCGTGTCGGTCCGCCCACCGAGATCGTCCAAGTACCTAACGAGGTCGTCTTCCTCTATGACACCGTCAACTCGTCGGAGCAAAATGCCTTTCGCATCGTCTCCACCGACGGGCGTGGACATGACGAGTCTCTTAATCCTTCATACTACGGAGACTCTATCGGCCACTGGGAAGGCAACACCATGGTCATCGACGTCACCAATTTTGTCGACGACACCTGGCTGAGCCAGAACGGCACGATCCACAGCGATGCCATGCACGTGGTCGAGAAATTGACCCGCGAAGGAAATGTGATCGATTGGGTTATTTCTATCGAGGATCCGAAGATGTTCACCCGTCCCTGGATGATCGAGCGCCATTTGATCCACGGACTAAAGGGTGGGCACGCTCTGGAAGAAGCTCCCTGCGTCGAGCACGACTACAATCACCTGGTCAACGACGACCGCAACTAGCAGGCTGAGCGGAAGTTAGGGGTAGCGCCTACAAGCTGCCAAGGAATGCCAATCCTTTCGGGTGGCGGAGAAAGACGAGCTGAACGACGCAGGCTACTTCGCTGCGTCGTCTTTCTTCTTAAAGCTGAAGCTCTCGAAGTTGTTGAAGTCCAGGTAGTCTCCCGAGCAGGAGATTTCCCCAAGTTCCCAATCAGGCCTGTTTTCGTAATAGAAGGTTGAGTCCAGGGCTTCGCCAGCGCCTTCGGATCAGCCATAGTGATATCCAGTTGCAGGTGGTCGCGATCCACACGGCGGAAGCGCTCGGTCACATGAAGTTGCTCGCTGTGCGCATGTCCCAGGCGATCGAGCCATGTCTTTTCATTGAAACCCACCGTGTCTACGACAAAGGTGGTGTTTCCATCCCAATGGCCCACGGAATATCCCATCCAACTCGCATCCGGATCCGACGGAAGCGGCCGGCCATCCGTGTAGATGCGACGCATCGTATGGTCGTATTCAAAGACCATCAGCATGAATTTGGCGCCTTGCACGAATTCAAACGGGTAGGGATGAAAGTAAACGCGCGGTGTGCCGGGCGGATAACACCTGGTGAGAACCGGATCATTAGTCTGATCGAGAGTATAGGCTCCGCCATTTGAATCCTTGGCCTCTTTGAACTTCTCTTCGCCCCACGCAGTCATGGAAGGCGGGTCTGTCTTCGGATCGGTATAGGTGTAATTCGTATACCCGCGGTTTGTGCCCGGCGGATTGCGCATCATCCATACGCCACTCAAATCGTGAACCGGTGCAGGAGCGGGCGCAGCATTAGCCTTGTCCGTTGCAGGCTTGCCGCCCGTCGGTGGCAGGGCTTTACCTGCGCCATACTGGGCGTACGAGGCGCAGGGAATCGCGAGCAGAGCCAGCGCAATCAAAACCGAATTCAGAGAGGGTTTACGCATCTTCGATCCTTCCGCACCGTCTTGTGCGCGCGTATCTCCGCGTATCTACGGCACAGTAAAAGTAAGTTAGCGCGGGAGCAAAATTAATCTTCAAACAGCTGCATGGACTGGCCATCAGGCCCAGTGAGCTTGCGGATCCAAAGCGAGTGACCGCCGTACTTGCCGGCAAAACCGGAAACTGTGATTTGGTCGCCCGGGTTCAGGCTGTGCTTCGTCCATCCCGCTCTGGCGAGCTTATTAGGAGCCGTGAGTTCGCCCTGCCAGTGTTCGATTTCGCCCTTGTCGTTCTTGACGTCGAAGTAAATCTGGCAGTGCGGATTGATGAAGCGAAACTCGGTGACTGTGCCCTTGAAGGTGAGCGCGTTGCTCGTATCATAGGCGGCCGTGCCGTGATGAGCAAAGACAGGAACCGCAACAATTAGAACGGCAAAAGCAGACTACAACTGTGAACAGCTTTGCTTTCATCGGGTTCACCTAGCGTAACGCCATTCTCCCATCTTGGTTCTATGGCGTCAACGTCTCTACGACGCCGGAACGTGAAGGCCAGTTTCAAATTTTACGATCTACTCGTGACATCTTGAGCGTGGCGAGCGGTTCGCCGACACCCACGGTTAGCGTGTAAACACCGAATCATGGCTATGCCTTCGGCCGGTCAGTTTGGCTTATCTGCTCCTCGATTTTCGTGTACTGGCGGCTTCATCTTGCGGCTTGCCTGCGGGCGAATTAGTGTATATCCTTCGCGGCGCCGAAAAAACGGAAGCATTGTTCGGCTAGGAGAGGACTTGGTCCCACCAACATTTTTGCGGAGCATAGAAGACAGCGGCTTCAGTACGTGGCTGCGCGAATCGGAGTCGCCGTTCGCATTTTATTTTGTTCTCCTATTTCACACCTTCGGCTTAGCCTTGTTAGTGGGTGCAAACGCAGTAATGGACCTGCGCATTCTCGGCGTGGCACGAGAGATACCTCTCGCGCCACTCAAGCGCTTGTTCCGCATTATGTGGATCGGATTTGGAATCAATGCCTTTACGGGAGTTTTACTCATCCTCGCGTATCCCACAAAAGCGCTTACCAACCCGGTGTTTTATACGAAATTGACGCTCATAGCCTTGGCTATTTGGATCATCACGCTGCTGAGAGATCGCGTTTTCGGTGACGCGAGCCTGGATGAGACGGCGATGATGGCGCGCGGCGCAGACCCTGGCCAAATGGTCGCTTTTTTTATGGGTCGGAGCCATTAGTGCAGGGCGTCTCCTGGCATACACTTACAGATATCTGACATATCCATGCTAACGAATTCGCCGAGAGCCACGGTGTCTAGATCGAGGAGCCCGTTATGAATTTGGCGCACCTTCATCTTTTGCTGAATCATTTTCCAATCATCGGCACAATCGTTGCCCTCGGTCTATTCATCACTTCCTTCGTCGGAAAAAACGACGATCTGAAACGATCGGCCCTAATCATTTTCGCGGCCATGGCCCTGATCACTCTTCCGACGTTTTTCAGCGGCATCGGGGCGCAGAGAGCGGTCAGGAAAGATCCGGGTGTCTTGACGGCGGTAATTGATCGTCACGAAGGCGCGGCGATCCTGGCTATGTTTTTAATGTTGATCACCGGCGCGCTTGCCTTGGTTGAACTCTGGCGCCGCCGCCGTATCGTCACGGAAAAGCCGTGGTCCGGAAACTTGTTGGCGATCCTGGTTTTTTCCCTGCTTACAACGGGCGTAATGGCGAGAGTTGGCACCACCGGTGGTGACATTCGCCATCCCGAGATCTGGGACGTGAAGGATGTCACCCAGGAAACGGGAATCTCGGCTTTTGTACATATGTTTGAGCCGACGCCCAGCAAATTCACCGACCTGATGCTGGTCAGCAAATATTGGTGGGCGTTCATGATGGATTTGCATTTCCTTGGGCTCGCGCTGCTGATCGGGACGGTCGGCATCCTTAATTTGCGCGTGCTTGGATTTGAAAAACGATTGACGGGAGCTTCTCTGCACCGGCTGATGCCCTGGGCGTTGGCGGGATTCGGTATCAACGTACTAACCGGCACCCTGGCTTTTATCGGTATGCCTTCGTACTACGCATTTGACGTCGCTTTCTGGCTGAAAATTCTGGCTGTATTGCTGCTGGGATTGAATGCGGCGGTCTTCTACTTGACGGACGCCTTTCACAGCGTGGAACAGCTCGGATCCGGAGAGGATGCATCGCGGTTTGCCAAGCTTATCGCCGGCTCCGCTCTTTTCCTATGGTTTGCAGTGATAACTCTGGGACGATATATCCAGTCGTACGCCGATACGATTCGCTGAGAGTTTTTCCTCGAAATTGGCCTTACGGTAAGTAACTTCGCGGCAGACACTAGTGAAGAAGCGTAGTTTTCCTGCCTGTAATTTTCAGGCTTCTGAGGTCCTTATTTGCTGGTTTTACTTCCTGCCCGAACTGATAGCTGACGCCTGGGTTGTCGCCGATTTCACGTTCGGCGGAACTGGGAACACCAAATAAGGATCGTTCGCATTCACCATTTTCACCTGGAGGTCGAGCAAGGGCTTGCCTCCCTGCTTTTCAACGATATGCCCAGGCGACTTTATGTCCGTCAGGACTTCCCCGTGATCGGCGTAATCGGAATATTCCGTTTCTGTCGCCAGATTCGTGAGCGCCGGATTGTCCGGCCGAGTTTCCACCTTGGTCACCAGGTTCTTAGAATCCAGCGTGGCCGTGACCGTAATGCCAGCCAGATTGCCGCTCAGCGGAAAAGTAAGGACCGTGGCGCCGTTCTCCATCGAGATCTTCGTCTTGTCGCCCGCGGCTATGGCAGCTTTCACGACGCCGTACGGAAGAATCCAGAGTTGCAGAAGCCGTGCTTTAACCGCCGGCATCGCCGGTGTGGCCGTTCCCTTTCCCGGAATCAGACCGCCGCCAATTTCAGATTCATTCCAGGCATAGTTTTCGCGCACGGTTTGAATGGTGTGCGCATCGGCTGCTCCCTTACGCGTGATCTCTACGCGCATTGCCTGTGGAATGTAAGCCAGTGAGGCGTGGTATTCAGCAGTCGAAGGTTGACCGGCGTTATAAACCGTGCCGCTGGCGAAAATCTCCATCGTGGTGACGACGTCAATTGCCGGCAAATGGCTGGCTCCGGCACCGATGTCTGACCATCGCAGCATTCCCAAAGCGTCTGCCGCAGATCTCAGGGCACCGCTAGCGGCGGTCTTTGCTTCCGCGCCCGAGCCTGTTTTTCCTTCGTTCTGCGCGACAGCGGAATGGCAAACAAGCGCCGCAGCAGCGATCATCGAAATCTGCAAAATTATTTTCTTCGGCATGCCCTCTCCTCAGAAGATACCGGCATCGGCAAGACGCGGATTAGTGATGTTCCTTGGTAACAGTGTGCGTCAAATCTCTTTCACTGCAGGGCAGCGATTCCGGCAGCATGGCATCCGGCTTGGGGTTGAGCAGCGCCACGCGGGGAGTCGTGGTCCAGGGCTCCAGCAGCACGTCCGGATCTTCTACCGTCGCGGTCCAGGTAAGCGTGTTGCCGTCGCGGTGGAAGCGCTCGATTACATGCATATTTTCGCTGTGGAAGTAGCCGCCGATCTGGTCAAACCAAGTGCTGCTATTGAATCCCCAAGTGTCTACAACCAGAGTATCTCCCTCCCAGTGGGCGATGGCTTCTCCGGTGTAGGTGCCGTCCAAATCCTCCAAAGGTGTGTGCTTACGCCCGTCCGCCGGGATCATGCGATACATCGTCTGCGTGGCGATCAGACCGCCCTGGCCCGGATAGATGAAGATGAAGTAGCTCGGGTATTGTGCTATGTAAGAAGGAATGCCGGCCCGGGGAATTCCCGCGGGCATACAGTTATTGGAGGGATCTTCTTCGTTGGCATTCTGGTCGAATTCCTTGACCATATCCCAATATTGCGGCTTATAGACCGGCCTGTTGGAACCCACTCGCCGCAATAGCGAGGCTGCGCGTTCGGCCTGTTCGTTATTGAGGCCGTGGGTGGTATTCCGCGGAAAGGTTGCGATCTGCGTGCCGGTGGCAATGTCGTGCGAGGAGGTTTCGCTATCCACCGAAATGCCATCGTTCGCCATCTGGTTCGGGACTCCGAGCAGATTGTCTCCCAAACCATTCCACACGCCTGTGAGGTCGGGGTGCCCATCGGGTGTCCGCGGCGTGGCTCCTGAAGGCTTCGGCGGCGCGTTGACGTTGCGCTTGAGCGCGGAGAATTCCTGCGCACGCACCGCTGCGGGAAGCAAGCAAAGAAGAGCCGCAGCAGCAATCAAGGTCTGCCTATAAAAACGCATATGCAACCCCTCCTTCGCTTACGTCAGTTAGTTGCCGTTGGCGTCTGTGGCGAATTTGAATGTGCGGCCATCCGCGACTTTCAATTCCTGCAGAAAGCCGCTATTCGAGCCATCCCGAGCGGCAAGTGCGGTAGCAGTTACTTCGTCGCCAGGCTTCAGCCCGCCGCGATCCGCCCTGCTCATCCCAGCCCTGCGGAGAGCACCAGCGCCGCCGAGCTCGAATGCCCACTTCTGCATGTTGCCGCTGGCGTCTTTTACGTTGAGGGTGAGATACGAATGCGGATTGATCCACTCGACCTTAGATACGGTTCCGGAGACAGTAACCGTCTTGTGAATATCGAACTGCGACTGCACGGAGTGGTGCGCTGACGCAACTCCGGCGAACATCAAAGCCGTCAACAGAGCAAAGCTCACCGCGGAACTAAAACGCCTCATGCTGCCTCCTTGGCTCTCCTACGACGAATGTGCTTTTTAGACGTTCGAGATCTCATTCGCGTTCCACGAGCATCCCTAATCGCTTCAGCTGTGAGTATTACTTCAGCGTTGGCCGTAAGATAGCACATTAAAACCAGCGCCTTCAACTGCCTGGCGACGATGCCGTTGCGGTCAGAATTCGGCGCGAGCCGCGACGGAAATTGAAAGCCCCCTGCGAACCATGGTATCGTTCGCCAGCAGAAACGAGCCTACCTGTAGCTTAAGGAGCCGAGCTATGAAGCGTGTGCTGAACGTGGTCCTTGCCGATTGCTGTGTCTGTTGCTTTTTGCTTTCGCCCTCAATGCGTTGCCGGCGTTTGCGCACCACGGATTCCAAGCGGAGTTTGACGGGAGCAAGGTGATTTACATCACGGGCACTCTTACCAAGCTCGAGTGGGAAAATCCCCACGCGTATTTTTGGGTGGAAGCCAAGGATGACAACGGCAAAGTGACGACCTGGACGTTCGAGGGCGCTTCCCCCATCGCCGTGAAGCGCACGGGCACGGTTCGAGCCGACTTTACTTCCAATATCGGGAAGACGGTCACCGTCAGGGCCGTTCCTGGGAAGGACGGAACAGCCAAAGGCGCCGCCGAGACGATCAAGCTGCCCGATGGGCGTGAAGTCGTGGTGGGCGGAAAGAGATTCATCGGTGAAGGCAAGGGCGGCGGAGAGAACTGAAGATTGAATGAGGCTGAAGGAGAAACGCATATGAAACGCCGCGCGCGCGCTTACGTCTTTATTGCCGTCACCTTTTTTGCCGGTTTCTATATCGTTGGCGTTTCCGCCAGAGCCCAGAATGGAGCTGGCCAGGTTTCCGTGCCTGGGTTCGGGAAAGCGAATGCCAAGCCGTTGCCCCCCGGAGGACCCGCTCCTCGCACCGCCGATGGCCATCCGGACCTTTCCGGCGTCTGGTTTCCGGGCAAGATGGGACGAGAAGATCTGACGGCAGAGGGAGATTCCGCGCGGCTTCAGTTCGATCCTAAAGCAACGCCGGAGGAAAAGCCTCCTTACCAACCCTGGGCAGCGGAGAGAGTGAAGAAGCTATCGACGCTGGATGCGGAGATACTCCGGCCCTCGGTGAACTGCATGCCCCGCGGCGTTCCGGGCATGTTTATAACGAATCCCTATCCGATCGAGCTCGTTCTCACCAAAACGGAGTTGATCCAACTCGACGAGCTCAACAACAATTTCCGCGTTATACCCACCGACGGCCGCCGGCACACGAATGACCCTGATCCTACATTTAATGGCGAGGGGGTTGCACACTGGGACGGAGATACGCTGGTTATCGACACGATCGCGATCGACGAAAGGACTTGGAACAACTTTGTGGGCTGGTTTCACAGCGACCAGGAACACGTGGTCGAGCGGATCACGCGATCCAGCATGAACTATCTGACCTATCAGGTCACGATCGAGGACCCCAAAGTTCTGACCAAGCCCTGGACGTCAGCTCCCCGCTCTTGGAGCCTGGGACACGAGGCGCTGCAGGAGTATTACTGCACGAATAACCGGGAAGAAGAAGCGCTGAAGTCTCTGCGGGAGCTGACGCAAGCCCCTAAGAAGTAACCAGAAATTAACCGTCACCCGCAAGCCTGGCGCACCAGGCTTGCGCCCTCACTTCAGAATTTGCGAGACCATTCCTTCGGCCAGCGTTCGACCACAACTTTCTTGTGTGTGTAGAACTCGATCGCATCGCGGCCCTGCCCGTGTACGGTTCCGAAGAAGCTGTCGCGCCAGCCGCTGAATGGGAAATAGGCCATTGGCGCGGCAACCCCGATGTTGACTCCGATATTCCCCGCGGGCACTTCGTAACGGAATTTGCGCGCGGCGGCTCCGCTGGCCGTAAAAATCGAGGCCATATTGCCGTAGGAATTACGCGAGATTATGTCGATCCCCTCTTCCACCGTTTCGGCATGGACGAGACTCAGGACCGGGCCAAAAATCTCCGTGCTGGATAGCGCGCTCGAAGGCGGGAGGTCATCGAGCAACGTCGGGTTCAGAAAATTGCCGGCGGATTGAGCGCTGCCGCCGTTCCGGCCGTCAAGCAGCAGCTTGGCTCCATCCTTAACGCCTTGGCCGATGAGATTTTCGACGCGCGCTTTGCTCTCATGCGTGATCACTGGTCCCATCTGGACAGCAGGATCGAGCCCGTTGCCGACACGAATCGATCCCGCGGCACCCAACATGCCTTTCCTGAATTCACTTTGCGCGCCACCGACCACGACGGCGACGGAGATAGCGAGGCAGCGCTGGCCCGCGCATCCGAAGGCGCTGTCCGTCACAATGCGGGTGGCCGCATCCAGATCCGCATCCGGAAGAATCAGAACATGATTTTTGGCGCCACCCTGGCACTGCGCCCGCTTACCTTGTGCGGCGGCTTTGGCGTAGATGTATTTGGCGACGGGCGTTGATCCAACAAAACTGATGGCCTGCACTTGAGGATGCTCGAGCAGCGCGTCCACGACGGTCTTGCCGCCGTGTAACAGGTTCGCCACGCCTGGAGGCAGGCCGAGATCCTCGATCAATTCGAATGCGCGCTGCGAGGTGAGCGGCACTTTTTCGGATGGCTTCAGGATAAAGGTGTTGCCGCAAGCGATGGCGTAAGGCAAAAACCAGAATGGGATCATCGCCGGAAAATTGAATGGCGTAATGGCCGCGACTACGCCGAGCGGCTGCCGGATCATCATCTCGTCGATGCCGGCCGCGACATCTTCGAGGTTATAGCCTTGCATGAGGGTGGGAACGCCGCAGGCGACTTCGACATTTTCGATGGCGCGACGCAGCTCCGCACGCGACTCCGCGATCGTTTTTCCGTTTTCTTTGGTGCAGATTTGCGCCAGCTCTTCGAGATGCGTTTCGAGAAGCTGCTTGAGCTTGAAGAGATATTGAATGCGCTCCTCGGCCGGCGTGCGACGCCATTCCGGGAATGCCGAAGCCGCGGCTTGCACCGCGGCGTCCACGTCTTTCTTCGTTCCGAGAGGAACGCGCGCCAGTTTCTCGCTGGTCGCGGGGTTGATCACGTCGGCGCAATCCTGAACGTCAGAGGAGCGCCAAGAGCCGGCGTAATTGCGGAGCGGTTGAAGATTCTGGCTCATTGCACGATATTCCGAGTTCGGTTCAATCGCATTTCGATTTGCCTCATGTCCCTAGCCTCATCTGAATTGACACGATATCAAAACTATTCTCGCAGGCGCATCCTTCCTGATGGTCTTTCGCCGAGCTTGAAAGCGGGCGAGGCTGCCGCTATGATCGCTGGACACAAGATTCGGACACAGCGATTTCAAGGAGGCTGCGATGTCGGACACCAAGCACCCGGCGGAACAGAGCCATTCCGCACTGGCGACGGAATCTGAGCGCTCGAAATCCGGCGCATCGAGACGTTCTTTTCTGGTTGGACTCGCAGCAACGGGCGCAGTTGCCGCCTTTTCACAACGCACAGCCGCCTTGCAGGCCGGGCCGGCGGGTTCGACCTCGGCGAAAACTTTCCGAATTGACACGCATCATCACTTCACGACTCCCAAACTATTTGAACTGAGCACGGCGAAGGGCGTCAATCAGCCCACTCTGAAAGGCTGGACTCCGGAAAGATCCATCGAGGAAATGGATCAGGGCGGAGTCGCCATCTCCGTTTTATCCATCAGCGATCCCGGCGTGTGGTTCGGTGACGATGCGGCCGCCCGCGCTCTGGCGCGCGAATGCAATGAGTATGGCGCCAAGGTCGTCAAGGATTATCCGGGGCGCTTCGGGCAATTTGCGGTGCTACCGTTGCCGGATGTCGATGGATCGCTGAAAGAAGTCGAATATGCTATGGACACGCTGAAAATGGATGGAATCGGAATCCTCTCCAGCTATCGGGGCAAGTACCTTGGCAATCCGTATTACGCTCCGCTGATGGAGGAACTAAACCGCCGCAAAGCGGTTGTCTTCTGCCATCCGTTCTGTGCCGCCTGCGACGCGGACGCAAATCTTACAGACGGGCAGAGTCGAGGTGTGGAGTTTGTTTTCGACACGACGAGAACGATCCTGAGCTTGCTGAGCACAGGAACCGTCACGCGCTTCCCTGATATTCGCTTTATCTGGTCGCACGGCGGAGGGACGGTGCCGTATATAACCACCCGTCTGGCTGGCGCGGCGCAGAAATTGCCGAATGGCCTTATCCCCGAACTGCAGAAGTTTTATTACGACACCGCGCAAGCGTTTAGTCCCTACACGATGCCTTCATTCAAAAAACTGGTTCCTGTGTCGCACATTGTGTTCGGCACCGATTACCCGCTGGGCGGCGGATCGGCAGCTCAAGTGGCGAAGGGCTTGGCTGATAACGGCGGTTTTACTGAAGCTGAAATGCAAGCGATCAATCGCGACAACGCGTTGCAACTACTTCCCAGACTCAAAACATAAGTCGATCGCGGCGCCGCTCGCGCTGCGCTGTATCGAAGAATAAACCGCCTTTACGCTACGGCTTCTGAGGCGTGTTGCCTGTTGGCTTGGAGAATTTGGCCGCATCGATCGCAACGTTCGCACGCAGCTCGCTGAAAGTTATGGTTGAGCGCCCGTCGGTCCAAGTGGTGGTCACGTTGAAAGGCATCTTAACCCCGGAAACATCTCGATAATCAGCGTAGTCGATCTGCGTGGGATTCAGGCCGAGCGCCGTATCCGTGTAGCGTACCTGCCGAAGTAAAAGACTCGTTTTCTTGTCGAAGTACAACTTCACGGGCGTACCGTCGGCACTGGCGCCTTGAATCACATCAACATCCTTATCGTCAACGGACGCACTGGGAAAACCGGTACGCCAATCCTTGAGCACCTGTTTGATCTGCCCCGGGAATGACATGGTCGCGTCAATCTTGGCGCCTTCCAGATCGCCTCCCGTCAACGAAAATACGGGGACGGGCAAAAGGGTGCCTGCAGAAGTGTTCCAGGCATTACGGCCGTCGTACGTCCTGACGTTATCCCCAGCTCGCAGATGAACGATCGTGGTGCGCTCGTTCGGCGCCTTGGCGTAGACTTCGACCGGGAATTTGTCTCCCTCCGTATCAAAACCTTCGTAATTTCCCTTACCGACGACGCTGGTTATGCTCGCCAGCCGCTGCGCCCCACCAAGAGCTTGAATATACTTGTCCAAAATTTGATCCGGTTTCGGCGCCGTCGCAGAAGGCGTGTCGGGAATCTCCAATTCATCCGGATCGTCGGGCGGCGGAGTGCCGTATTGCTCGGCCAGACTCGGCGTGACCTTGGGCCGTGCGTCGCTACGATGGCAGGAGTAGCAGGTGACCATCCGTTTTCCGCCGAAATTTGCTTTGTTCAACCCGTTTACCATCAGGATCATCTTGCGGGCCGTCTGTTTCATCGGCGTGTCTTCGGCATAGGTTGCGGCGCTTCCGGTGTGATGACATTCAGAACAGTTCATGCTCAAGGCCGCGGCGATGAAGCCCATCGTGCCCATGAATTGATCCACAGTAAGGCCGCGAAGCACCTGGATATTCTTGAACACATCGTCGGCCATCAGCGGTTTTTCCTGCGGCGCAGCCTGGGCATATGCCAACGTCACGCCTAGCAGACAGACGGTTGCTGCCGTTAACGTCGAAACCACACGCAAGCCAAATCCCCGATTCATCATCCGCTCCTTGATCACTGTGTGCTTAGAGAATGGATAGGAGGCTAGTTATAGTAGCGGGACATTTTTTGTCAAGCTAAATGCTTCCTCTCCAATCGCACAAAGAGTGAGGCAGCAAAAGACCAGGCATCCAATCGCTATTCGTGAATCGCCGAGACGAAGCCGGAAGCCTTGACAATAAGAAACCTCTTATGCCACGCTCGCGCCAACTTAACGCATGCAAGCGGATTATTGGAGGTACCACCCGATGAGGCAGAAGCTTCCTCTCGTCATTCTTGTTGCAGCAATGGGTCTACTCCAAACAGCTTCTTCCGCGCTGGCGCACCACTCAGTGCTGGCCGAGTACGATAGTAAGAATCCAGTCACCCTCCACGCCGTGATCACGCGCGTTCTGTGGATCAATCCGCACACATTCTGGTACGTCGATACTAAAAATGCCGATGGAAGTATCAAGCATTGGCAGGTCGAGGGCCCTTCTCCCGCGGAATGGCGCAACGCCAAGGTGACTCGAGAACTGGCAGGCAAGCCCGGAGATAACATTACGATCGACGTGATTGTCGGCAAGACGATGCCTGACCGCGCGCTTGGGCACAAGTTCACCTTTCCCGATGGCCACGTGATTCAACTGAAGATGGATGAGCGTGAAGGAACGACCGTCGCTACGCCGGTAAAGTAGCCAAGCAGGAGGTGCAAGGATGCGGAGTCAGCCATTCACTTGCAGCATTTTGGCCGTCGCGGCTCTTGGCTTTATTTCGAATCAGGCCGGAGCTCAACAGAAATCGCCCTCTCCTGCCGAGATGGTGAAGGCCGCCGGCGCGAAACCCACGCCGCACACTCCTGACGGGCATCCGGATCTGAACGGGATTTGGCTTCTGCCCGGAATCGTCAGCAACGCGTTTGGCTATGGCGGCCCTCCAGGCGAGGTGAGCGCGGACGGAAAAGAGCACACCGTCTACTTTGATGGCCGCGGTTTTGTAGGCCAATCGCCAACGCCCAACCTGCCTTCTTATAACAAGCCGGAACTGGACGCCAAGCGTAAGCAACTGGACGCGAGCGCGAATCACTCCGATCCGGCTCGTTATAGTTGCCAGGAAACCGGCGTTCCGCGCACCGGCGCGCCAGATAAGATTGTGCAGACCGCCAAAGAGGTAATTTTCCTATACCAGCAAACGTTTGAGGCCTCTCCGCCTGGCAGCACCTTCCGCGCGATTCCCACGGATGGACGGCCTCACCGCAAGGATGTAGATCCTTCGGCGATGGGAGATTCCGTAGGTCATTGGGAGGGCGATACGCTGGTGGTGGATGTAACGAAGATCGACGAGTCCACGTGGTTTTGCATGAAGGGATGTTTTCATAGCGACGCCATGCACGTGACCGAGCGGCTTACGCGCAAGGGCGATACGCTCACCTACCAGGCTACCGTCGAAGATCCCAAGGTGCTCGCCAAACCCTGGAACAGCTATCCGGTGACGCGGATTCTCGCAGGCCCGGATGCTTCGCTGCCGACGGACGTGCCGTGCATCGACAGCGATAAGCCCTATATCGACGATAGCAGCCGCACCGCCCCTCTGTAGAAGGTAGGTAACTCGCGTAATGCTGCTATAAAAAAGCGCATGCGCTCGAGCGTGCAGATCGAATACGGCGGAAAGGTCATCCAGGTTGACCCTGTCGGCAAATACGACAACGTCGAAATTCCTGTTGTGGGGAAGTTTGACGAATCTCCTACGTCCTAATCGGGAGGCACTCATGGCGAAGATCCTAGGATTGCTTCTCCTCATCTCAGGCGTGGCGCTGGCCCAAGCGCCAAATGCCCAGGCTCCGGCAACTCCGCCTACGCTAAAGCCGGTGGGCACTGTGGATGACCTGATGGTGGGTATCATCTGGCCCATTTCGGACGAAGTCTTCTACATCACCACCCGCGATACGCCCAAAAACGAAGAACAGTGGAGGCTGTTCCAGGGAAGGATGCTTATGCTTGCGGAATCCGCCAATTTGCTGATGATGCCGGGCCGTGCCTGGGACAACGATGGTTGGATGAAGGATTCGCAGCGCCTCTATGACGCCGGAACTGCAGCATACAAGGCGGCGAAGGCTCGCGATCTAGATAAAATCGCGAGCCTCAGCGATCAGATGTACGCGGCGTGCGTGGGATGTCACAACGATTATCGTCCCAATTATCGGAAGCGGCCATTGACGCCGGAATAATACGAAAGATCCGTTCCGGACACGTCACTTTTGCGATATCGGCTTCTCTTCGGCAGCCGCCTTTTTCTCGGAGGCTCGAGCGCCCGCGAGAATGTTGACTGCGTCATTGTTGTTCTCGCTGCAGTCGTACTCAAATAGCGGCCCTGTGCTGGCATTCAACGGGGCGATCGCCGACCAAGGCCTCGTCCACGTCGAGGGATCGTCGATGGTGAACTTGTATTCGATCGTCTGGGCATTAATGCGCCTGAAAGTTTCAGTGATCTTTTGGGTTGTGAAATCACCATTGCGATACGTGTGATCAGGCCGAAGATTCGTGGTTTCGACGACCAGCGTGTCGCCCTCCCAATGTCCACGGGAATCGCCATGCCACTGGTGGATATTCGACGAGACATGCGGATGTCCATCCAGAGGAATGATCCGAAACTCGCTTCCCTGCTCGGTTTCGATCAGCATATACGACGGATTCTGGGCGATGAACAAACCACTGTTGTACTCCGCGGGAATCAATGGGGGTCCACCCGATTGTGTCACGCAACTTGTATTCTGCCCCAGGTCTTTCGCGCGATCCGCGTGAACGACCGCCCCTCCGTGGTGGTCATCAACAACGTAGGGAAAGCCTCCTCCCGGCGTCGTCCTCGTAGCCAAGCGGGCCTTGGCCTCAGCGGTCAGCGGAGGAATTTTGCCATCTGGCGGGTCCACAACCAGTGACGTGCGCGAATTTGGTTGAATTCCGTTTTGCCAAGGGCTGAGGCCGTAGGTCGTCGCGTCATAATCGACAGAGTCCGGGTTGAACAATTCGCCGCCGTAGCGATCCTCGCTGCCCTGAGCGCCTGGATCGAATGACCCCTTCACGCCCGACTTGAAAACTGCTTTCATTTCATCGGGCGTCAAAAATTCTCGATTGCCATACTTTGCCGGACGCTCCAGAGGTGTGAAGGTCAGGTTGTTCCAATAGCCGCTGAAGTCCGGATGACCATCGGCCATTCGAGGCGCGACCCAGCTTTGAGTTTTGGCGGCGGGATTTGCGCTCGTTTTGCCTGCCGTCTTAGCCGCCGCTTTTGAGCTGGATGGAGCCGTCCCTGACGAGGACTGGGCATAGACGAATATTGGCGCGGACACGAGGATTGCCGCCGCAATTCCTAAAGCACTCGAAGAAATGCCCACGCGCTTTCTCATCTGGACGCCTCCTCGCAGACTCGCGAAACTCTAAGGCCTATTTTTTACTGTATTGCCCGTAAAGGAAATCGAGAACGAATTCGGTGCAGTTGAAGTCCACCAATTGGATGTTCTTCTCCATGCGGCGATACAACGGAAAGCTCATCTTCCAAGGCCGCGTAAAGACGTTCGGGTCCTCGATTGTTGCTTCGTACATCATGTGGTATGGGCTCACAGGCGTAAAGCGTTCGATCACATGCAGAGCGTCACTGTGGTAATCCCCAGCTCGATCGAACCAACTGTAGGGAACAAATCCCTTGGAATCCACAACCAACGTATCGCCCTCAAAGTGCCCGTTCGACCATCCCATCCAACTATCGGCAGGAGGTTCCTTTGGGATGCTCTTGTCACTAGCATCCATATAGATCGTCCGCAGAGCTCGTGCGTACTCGTAGGCGATCATGATGGCGTGCGGAGTTTGCAGGATTTGAAATGGAAAGGGCATATAGTTCGCCCGCGGCACTCCGGGCATGTAACACTTCAGTTCCGGATCTCCGGTGTCATGGCGATGCGGATCGCTGCTGATGTTCACCACCATGCGCTTATCAGCATTTTCTTTCTTTTTCGCCAACGCTTCCGGTTTGTAAGGAATCTCGCCGCCTTCGACGATCCCTTGCCCCCCGGGCCAGGCGCCATACGCGCCCATAATGTCCGGATGCGGCCCTGCTTGCGCATCGTGGTCCTGAACATCTATGTCAGCCGTGACGAAGGCCTGCCAGATTCCGTTTATGTCGGGCTTGCCGTCGGCGGTGCGCGGCGCTCGGTAAGGAGGAAATTGCCCCGGCGTTGGTGTTCTCGCCGCGGCAGGAGCAGCGGCGGGAGCTTGACCAGTGGCCGAGGCTTGACCCGCCGCAGGTCTGACCGCCGTAAGCAGAAGGAGCGCCGTGGCCAAAGTTACGACGCCAACCATTGCATATCGAAAGTGCCTTTGCATCGAGCGGTCTCCCCAGCCCTAAAGAAAGCGTGCAGATGGGGAGATAATACACCACGCGGCGGAATTCCACGCGCATTTTGCCGGGCATCTGGCGCGACTTTTGTGTTGATGTCGAGGGATCAGGGTGGCTCTCGAGAAATCGTTTCTGAGCGCCGCCGAATGAGCCGCGCGGGTGTAGTATGGTGCCGTTTTGCGGCCAAATAGAACGGCGCCTAGAAATTGAAATGGCTACTGCGCGTGACAGCCAACTTGCACAACGGGTTGTCAGAAGAGTTGCTCGCAATCGCGCAGACCGAGGAATGGATGGAAACGATATGAAGCGCGGATCGAGGCGAGTGGTCGTTGGCTTTGTGGGAACGGCGGTCATCTGCCTGTTGAATGGCCCACTAAGCGCTTTGCCGGCTAACGGCCAGGCCGGACCAAGCGGCCAAGCAGCAGGAGCAAAGCCGCCGATGGCGGAGGAGGTCTTCAAGAACGTCCAGGTGCTCAGGGGAGTTCCAGTGGACGAATTCATGGCCACGATGGGCTTCATCGCCGCTTCCCTGAGTCTGAACTGCCTCGATTGCCACACTCAGGATAGCGGGCGTGACCCCGCGAAATATGCCGAAGACACGCCCATCAAGCAGACCGCGCGCAAGATGCTGCTGATGGTGAAGCAGATCAACGCGCAGAATTTCGGCGGCGTGCGCACCGTCACCTGCTATACATGCCATCGCAGCGACGTAGCTCCGCGGTTCACGCCAAGTCTGGCGGAGCAATACGGCACGCCGGCCGAGCGCGATCCCAATGATATCGACGTTGCGCAACAGCCCGATCCCAAAGCCCCGACCGCCGACCAGATCCTGGATAAATACGTTCAGGCGATGGGCGGCGGGCAGCGCCTTGCCAGGCTTCACCAGCTTTACCGCTAAGGGGACCTACTCCGGCTACGACACGGATTTCGCCAAGACGCCGGCAGAAATCTATGCCAAAGCTCCGGGGCTGCGGACCACCGTCATCCATCCGCCGATCGGAGAAGGCACTACGGTATACGATGGGCATAACGGCTGGATCGCGGAGTCGAATTCGCTGCTGCCCCTGATTACGTTGACTGGTGGTGAGTTGGACGCCGCTACCATCGAGGCGGAGCTAGCCTTTCCTGCGAAGATCAAACAGTACCTCACCAACTGGCGCGCCGATTTCCCGCCCGCTATGGTTGACGATCGCAACGTCGTGGTCGTCCAGGGCACCGCACCGGCAGGCTCCAAGGTCAAATTGTTTTTCGATAAAGACTCGGGTCTGCTCGTTCGGATGGTGATGTTCACCAACACCGTCATTGGCCTGAATCCGCGAGAGATCGATTACTCCGATTATCGTGATGTCGCCGGTGTTAAAGTGCCTTTCAAATGGACTGCCGTCTGGACGGATGGCCGGTCAGAGTATGAAATGACCGAAATTAAGCCAAATGTGGCGATTGATGCGGCGAAGTTTGCCAAGCCGGCGCCCGCGCCGGTCAAACCGGTGAGCGCATCAGTAGCTCGATAGCGGCGAATTCCTAAGCGCGGGTTCTGTGTTAATCTGTTAGACGGTTATCGAATTGTCTAAGCATTTAGACTGAAAGAAAGACAAGATAAGCTGGTGTAGACTGTGATCCGGGAAATAACGGGATCAGAAGAACTTTGCGCATCGTTTGAAATGAGGACATAGCCGTGACAAAGCTTCGCTTCATTTCCATTTTAGGGTTGGTGCTCATCGCTAGTGTGTCGTTTGGCGGGCAAAAGGACATGATCAAGTCTGGTCCATGGTCGGGCGTAATTATCAACAGCGGCTGCACGCCTGACGAGGCGTTTGCCGAAGCCGCGAAGTGCACGGACAAAGTGCCCGGCGGGAAACTTGTGCTCTACGACGATACGACCAGGCAAATCTTTGATCTCGATCCTCAAGACAAAGCTATTGGGCATCTGGGAGACGGCGTCACGGTCGCCGGCACTCTCGAGGGCAATGCGATACATGTCTCTTCCCTGGAGTTGCTGACCGCTATCGGACTGCCGGTCGGCCAGAAGGCTCCCGCTTTTTCGCTGCACGACCAGTTTGGACATGAGCAGACTCTGGATAGCCTGAAAGGACCTCACGGCACGGTCTTGCTCTTCTTTCGTTCGGCAGATTGGTGACCCTATTGCAAAGGGCAGCTGGTCGAGCTGCAAAACGCTAAGGCGAGATTCGAAAAACAGGGGCTGAAAGTTGCGGGCGTCAGCTACGATAGCGAAGCCATCCTGAAATATTTCGCGGATCGCCGCAAAATCGATTTTCCCTTGCTTGCCGATCCCGATTCCAAAATTATTCGCGCTTATCAGGTTCTGAACAGTGAGGCGACCGGCCAGTTCAATGGTATGGCGCGGCCGGGATACTTCTTCATAGACACGGGCGGCGTGATTCGCGAGAAGTTCTTCGAAGCCAAATACCGCGAGCGGCTTTCCGGAAACAACGTGATCGCTAAGCTCTTTCCGGAACTGGGCCAGGAAGTTACGGGTACGGTTGAGGCGCCCCACATCCAACTCGCGGTTGGGCAGTCCGATCGCACTGCCTTTCCCGGCGGGCGCGTGACCTTAACAGCCGAAGTGCAGCTTCCGCCCGACGTGCACGTGTATGCTCCGGGCACGAAGGACTACAAACCGATTAATCTCGCTGATTGATGCGATGCCCTCAGTTCAGCTCGAGCCGGCGATGTACCCACATTCCAGAATTCTGTTTCTGCCGGCGATCAAGGAGAGCGTTCCGGTGTTCGAGGGTAAATTCCGCATAACCCAAGATCTGCAGTTGACCGCCGCAGCGGATTTCAGCAGTTCTCTGGGCGCCGACGGAAAAACAGTCACGATTACAGGGAAGCTCGAATATCAGGCTTGCGACAGTAAGATTTGCTTTTTGCCGGCGTCGGTGCCAGTACAGTGGCAGTTACAGGTGCTGCCGCTCGATCGGCAACGGGCTCCGGACGATATTCGACACAAATAGCACAGCCCGCAGTTAACGAGTTATCGACTCCGGCGAGGAGGGACCCGTGTCTGACGTAGTCTATGTTTCTAAAGTTCGAATCGAGCGCAAGGTTGGCCCGCTTCGCATCGCTTATTTACCCGGCGAATTGCAGCCTGTCATTTTCAGCGTTCATGGTGCGATCGCCGAACATTACAAAGTCGACCCCGCCAAACTGAAGGAATCCCATGCTGCGACGATCGACTACGTGATCGCCGCAACCGCCGGTTGAATGGTCGGTACCTTCGGGGGCGCGCTGGAGGCGCGCAAAATTGATGCGAGCAACGGGAAGCTCGTAGCTGAAATAACCGGCGAAGTGGAAACGGAGGAAGGAGTTCTCATCATCCGGCGCATCCATGTGGTCATGCACCTCGCCGCACCGGCATCGTCCCGCGAGACCATCGAGCGCGTGCACGGCCTCTACGCGATGAGCTGTCCGCTGTATCGGACTTTACATAAGGCGATCCAGCTCACGTCCTCGTACGTCCTGGAGGAACAGAAGACGGCCTAGTGGCTCGATTCACGCACCGAAAGAGAAGACGCTCAGCGCGCCGCTCTGTTCTGGAATCGCTAAATAAAACGATAGTGCCTGCCTCGGTTCCTTTTGTCGAAACGTATGGCTTGCTCCGACGAGATAAGTTTCCCCAATCGCAGGATATAATAAAGACTCTAACGGACCATCCGTCCAAGCAATTACACTGGACGATGCCCCGAAGTTCAAACTACACCCAGGGAGATCCGATGTTACGCGTTGGATTCATTGGCTGGAGAGGCATGGTCGGCAGCGTCCTGATGCAAAGGATGCGCGAAGAAAAAGATTTCGCCGGACTCGATCCGGTCTTCTTCTCGACCTCGAATGCCGGCGGCGAAGCGCCTGAAGAAGCCGGCGATGGCGGCACGCTGAAAAATGCCTCCGATCTGCGCGAACTCGCGCGTTGCGAAGTCCTCATCAGCTGCCAGGGCGGCGAATACACTACCGAAGTCTATGGGCCGCTGCGCAAGGGGAATTGGAATGGATATTGGATCGATGCGGCCTCCACACTGCGCATGAGCGACGATGCCGTAATCATTCTCGATCCCGTAAATGCCGACGTGATCCGCGGCGCGCTGACCAAGAACATTCGTGCCTATATCGGCGGAAACTGCACCGTCAGCCTCATGCTCATGGCGGTGAGCGGACTTTTTCGCGCTGGCCTCGTGGAGTGGATGACCACGATGACGTATCAAGCCGCTTCCGGAGCGGGCGCAGCGAAGATGCTCGAGCTTGTGAAACAGATGGGATTTCTGACCGACGCGACGCGCAAGAGTCCTTCGGAAAATGCGCTGGAGGTCGACCGCGCGATGATTCAGGAGCAGCGCTCGCCGCGGCTACCCGTGCAGGAATTCGGCGTTCCGCTCGCTGGCAGCCTGATTCCCTGGATCGATAAAGAAATGCCCGAAGGACAGACGAAGGAAGAATGGAAGGGCATGGCCGAGACGAACAAGATCATGGGCCTCAATCCGGCGGTGCCCGTCGATGGCATCTGCGTGCGCGTGGGCACCATGCGCTGCCATAGCCAGGGCCTATGCATAAAGTTAAAGAAAGACGTGCCGCTGGCAGAGATCGAGCACATTTTGTCCGGCGCCAATCCTTGGGTCCGGGTCATCCCGAATAACAAAGAATCCACGACGCGCTGCCTGACCCCGACGGCGGTTTCCGGCACGCTGAATGTGCCCATCGGCCGCATTCACAAATTGAAACTGGGGCCACAGTATTTGGGCGCGTTCACGGTGGGCGATCAGCTCCTTTGGGGCGCCGCGGAACCCCTGCGCCGCATGCTGGGGATTTTGCGCGCCCACCTCGATGCTTAACTGAGCGGGCGCTCACCGTCGCTCGGAGGGGACATCGAAGAAAAAAACTCAGGTCTCCCGACACAAATCTTCGGGGCGACCTGAGCTACAAAGTGTGCGCGAGCATCTCGACGCGCCTAGCGGAGATCGCAATGTCGGCAGAGATTGGGAAGCTACTGATAGGAGGCGCAGCCATCGCTACGGGCGGCCACGCCCTATTCAGTCCGCGGTACTACCAAAGGCGGTTGGTACAGGTCGGGGATATTCCGACATGGCTGATGCGTGTCGTTGGAACTTTAGTAATTGTGACTGCTATTTACGGTCTCTACGTCGAAGTTACCGCGCCAAGATGAGCCACTTCGCTCGCATCGGCGCTTGACATTAGTCTGGGCCCGCTTATATGCTAGGGCGCAGTTTGAGATTTTCTCAGATGAATCTGATTCGATATTATCGGTTCGCCTTTACGGGCCGCTTCCTCTGGCGGAGGAGCGGCAAAGTAGAGGCGCGATTGCGGGTGGTCGCCTGAATATCTAGGACCAAAAAAGCCGCAAAGAGTTTCTACCGAGCCAGCTCCCCGAATGGGTGAAGCTGGCTTTTTTGTTGGTATCACACTTTTCGCGGCGAAAACACAGGAGGCATTCTCAGAATGATCGTCAACATGAGCCGAAACGCGACGCAGGAACAGATCGATCACGTAGTGGAACGTATCAAGGAATGCGGATATCAGGCGCACGTCATCCGTGGCGCGGAGCGAACCGTTATCGGAGCCGTCGGAAGCAGCGGACGTCGCGGCGAGCTGGAAGCCCTGCAGGCCGCGCCCGGAGTCGAGGAACTCGTCCCGATCTCGCAGCCGTTCAAGCTGGTGAGCCGGCAGCTTCGGCAGGAACGAAGCGTCGTCCACGTGGGCGGTGTGCCGATCGGCGGCGAAAAGTACGTCGTGATGGCCGGGCCGTGTTCGGTGGAATCGCGGGAACAATTGCTGACCACCGCGCGCGCCGTGCGGGATGCGGGCGGCTCGATCCTGCGTGGCGGCGCTTACAAGCCCCGCACGTCGCCGTACGATTTTCAGGGGCTGGGCGTGGAGGCGCTGGAATTGCTGAAGGAAGCGCGCGAAGAGACTGGGTTGCCGATCGTTACCGAGGTAATGAGCACCGAAGACGTCGATATGGTTTCTGAGTATGCAGACATGTTGCAAGTGGGCGCGCGCAACATGCAGAATTTTCCGTTGCTACGCCGCCTGGCTCGTGTCGAGAAGCCTATTTTGCTGAAGCGCGGCCCTTCCGCCACGGTGAAAGAATGGCTGCTCGCCGCGGAATATCTTTTGACTGGCGGAAATCCCAACGTAGTGCTTTGCGAGCGCGGAATCAAAACGTTTGAATCCGAGTTGCGCAATACCTTCGATCTAGCTGCCATACCGCTGGCCAAAGAGCTATCGCATTTACCGGTGGTTGCCGATCCTTCCCACGGCACGGGCCGGCGCAGCGTGATTCCGGCGATGAGCCGCGCGGCGATTGCCGCAGGCGCCGACGGCATCATGATCGAAGTGCATCCGTGCCCAGAGCGCGCGCTTTCCGATGGGCCACAGTCGCTCGATTTGAAGGCGTTCGCGCAATTGATGGTAGAGCTGGATCGTCCGGAAAGAACGCGTTTAAGCGCTACGGTTAAGGTCTAGAGAATTCGTTCGTGGGCGTAGCCGGCGCTGCTGATGGCGGCGAGCAAGCCGGCAAGATGTTCGGCGCCGCGCGTCTCGACCGTCACATCGATGGCGGTATCGCCGAGGCTGACTCCGTAATAGGCGCGATTAAACAGCAGCTCAACAATATTGGCGCGCTGGGTGGCGATCACCGAGGAGAGTTCGGCGAGCGCGCCGGGCCTGTCTGGCAGATAAATGCGGATTCGCACGAGCCTTCCGTCCTTCACCAACCCGCGTTCGATGATCCGGCTCAAAAGCGAAACGTCGATATTCCCGCCTCCGATAATGACAGCCGTATGCTGACCGTTCAGCGAAGTTTTGTGCTGCAATAATGCGGCGACGCCAGCGGCTCCCGCGCCCTCGGCAAGCGTTTTTTCGCGTTCGAGCAGCGTCAAGATGGCGCTGGCGATTTCCTCTTCTTCAACCGTCACGATCTCGTCGACGTATTTTGAGACCAAAGGAAACGTGACTTCGCCGGCCCGGCGCACGGCGATTCCGTCAGCGATGGTGGAAGCGGCGGGAATCGTCACGAGCTGATGCTTTTCGAGAGCCAGCATCATGGAAGGCAGCCGCGCAGTTTCGACGCCGACGATTTTCACTTCGGGGCGCAATTCCCTGATGGCGCAAGCCACGCCGGCAATGAGGCCGCCGCCCCCAACAGGCACAACCACTGCCTCCAATTGCGGACACTGCTCGAGCAATTCGAGGCCGATGGTTCCCTGCCCCGCGATCACGCCTACGTCGTCGAAGGCGTGAACAAAGGTGAGTCCCTGTTCGCTCTCGAGTTTCAAGGCATGCTCACAAGCCTCGTCGTAATTGACGCCATGGAGGATCACATTTCCTCCGTAGTTTTGCGTCGCCGCCACTTTCACCATGGGCGTCGTTGTGGGCATGACGATGGTGCTGCGGATTTTGCGCTGCGTCGCGTGATAGGCGACGGCCTGCGCATGATTTCCCGCGGAGGCGCAGATCACGCCGCGCTTCTTCTCTTCCGCGCTGAGCAGCAGGATTTTGTTGAGCGCGCCGCGCTCTTTGTACGCGCCGGTCATCTGCAGATTTTCGAGCTTCAGATAGACCTGCTGGCCCGTGGATGCGGAAAGTTCCGCGGAATAAGGGCACGGCGAATAGTAAATCGAATCGCGAATGCGGTCGGCGGCCTCGCGGATCATGGATAGCAGCTCGAGCGTGGAGGCTTCGGTCATTTTTGTTTCTTAATCATGAGTATTGTTGCGCGAATCGGAGCCTGCCTGGCGGCGATGGAGAAAAGGGCGCGCCTTGGGGCCGCGATAATCGCGCACCACGTGACCATGCCCGCGCAAAACGTACTTATATGTAGTCAGACCTTCTAATCCCACGGGGCCACGAGCATGCAGCCTGCTCGTGCTGATGCCAACTTCTGCGCCGAATCCATATCGATAGCCATCTGCAAAGCGAGTGGACGCATTGTGGAAAACACCCGCGGAATCGACCCGCTGCAGGAACGTACGCGCAGTGTTGGGATCGTTCGTGACGATTGCATCCGTGTGGGCGGAGCCAAAGCGCTGGATGTGGTCGATAGCTTCGTTAACGCCGGGCACAATCTTCAGAGCCAGGATCAAATCGCCATACTCGGTGTGCCACTCGTCTTCAGCTACTGGTTCGACGGCAACGTCAGGAATTGCGCTCACCACCTCGGCGGACCCGCGCAAGCGAACGCCTTTTTCTTTCATCCGAGCAGCGAGGAGAGGCAGAAATGTGCCTGCGATGGCCTGATCAACCAAAACGGTTTCGACGGCATTGCAAACGGCGGGATAGTCCGTTTTTGCGTCGTCGATGATGTCGAGAGCCATATCGAAATCCGCGGCGGCATCGACGTAGATGTGGCAAACGCCTTCGGCATGCCCGAGCACGGGAATTCGCGTATTGGATTGCACGTAAGCGCACAAGATCGTACCCGCCGCGAGGAATCACCAAGTCGATCAGGTCGTCGAGTTTCAGAAGTTCGCGGACCTCTGCGCGCTGCTGGATATTGATGACCGAAGCTTCCGGAATCGATTGGGAGCGCAGGGCCGCGCGAATAGTCTCGACGATGGCGCGCGCAGTTCGTTCCACCTCGCGCCCGGGTTTGAGGATTACGCTATTGGCGGATTTTATGGCTAGAGAAGTGATCTGCGTGACCGCATCGGGGCGCGCCTCAAAAATCACCGCGAGCAGTCCGAGCGGACAGCTTACTTTTTCGAGCTCGAGGCCGCTGTCGAGTTCGACGCGATCGAGCACTCGTCCGACGGGATCGGGCAAAGCGATTACGGCGCGAACTCCTTCGATCATCGCCTGAAGCTTTTCCGCAGAAAGCTTCAGGCGATCGAGCAAAGCTTTTGATAATTCGCCCCGCTCGAATGCGGGTTTCGCTTCGGCAACGTCCTGCGCGTTTGCTTCGAGGATTTCGGCCGCGCTTCGCTCGAGCGCGCGGGCGATTTCCTCCAGAGCCTGATTCCGCTGCTCGATGGAAGCGGAAGCAATGCACCGGGCGGCCTGTTTGGCCGCTTGCGCGAGAGCGCGGACGGCTTCGCTCACCGGCTTTTCCTGGGGAAAAAGAGAGTTCCGACCGGTTTGCCCGCAAGAATCGAATCGAGGATGCCGGGCGTGCGTCCGTTGGCAATGATTGCGGGCCGGCCGTCTTCGTTGGCGATGCGCACCGCCTCCAGTTTCGTTTCCATGCCGCCGCGCCCGCGGCCATTGCCGCCGCGCGCATAGCCGCGAATGTTTTCGTCGAGCGAGTCCAATTCTGAAA
Source organism: uncultured Acidobacteriota bacterium (assembly GCA_963804535.1). Lineage (GTDB taxonomy): Bacteria > Acidobacteriota > Terriglobia > Acidiferrales > UBA7541 > Palsa-189. The sequence goes on along the minus strand of CAWDQT010000001.1, from coordinate 14,614 downwards.
TGAGCGCTGCGTTTTCGCTCTGGGGATCGTCAGTGTAGAGACCATCCACGTCGGAGAGCAGCACCAGCAGGTCGGCATCGATGTGCGTCATCACCAAGGCAGAGAGCTTGTCGTTATCTCCAAACACGCGAACGCGTTCGGCCCCGCCGGCTGGGCTATCGAGCTCCGCGGTAGAGACAGTATCATTTTCGTTGATGACGGGAATGACGCCCAACTGGAGCAACGTAGTGAGTGTGGCGCGAAGATTTTTGTGCCGGCGCGAATCGAGAAAATCGTCTTCGGTGAGCAAGACCTGCGCCACGCGAAAGCCGAGCTTTTCGAAGGCATCGTCGTACATGCTCATCAGGCGGCTCTGGCCGACGGCCGCGCAGGCCTGCACGAGGGCAAGCTCGGAAGGGCGCGCCGAAAGTTCCAGGCGCTGCACCCCCAATCCAACGGCGCCGGACGAAACGAGCAGAACTTCGCGTCCTGCGCGGCGGAAATTGGCGAGCGACTCCGCAATGCCGTAAAAGGCGCCGATGGAGACGCCTCCGTCATCGCGCATCAGCACATTGGTGCCAATTTTGACGACGACGCGCCTGGAAGCGGCAACCTGTTCGCGGGGCGAGAGTTCAGTCCGCTGGGATTTGGCGGTTCCTATGGCTTTTCTCCTCGGTGCCGATTCGTATGCGAATCCGTGCGCCGGAAGCCGAAAATCGGCCTTCTGCCGATGCACTGTGCCGCGATCAGAATGGGCTTATCGCTATTCTGCCAGCGCCGCAAAGAGACCGCAAGGTTTGGCGGGTTGCTCGGTCCCAAAGCACCGCGTAAGATAAACTTCGCCATGAAAAAGAGAAACGGGAAAAAAGAAGGGGACGAACTCCGCCGAGAGTACAACCTGAGCAAGTTGAAGAGTGGCGTCCGCGGCAAATACGCCGCCCAACCCACCATTGTCAAACACCCGAACGTTCTGGGCGGGACTCCTGTTTTCCGCAACACCCGTGTCCGTTCCAAGCCTTACTCGACTATTTGGAGGGTGGCCAAAGACTTGACGATTTCCTCAACGATTTTCCGACCGTCAGCCGGGAAGACCGCAATAGCCGCACTGGAAGTTCCAGCAAAAAGAATAAGGATCACTCTTAATTCGCGACTTTAGCCGCGGCGGCTACTTCGGCTGAGGGAAATTGACTTCGTCGAAGACGCGCTTGGCGAATTTGTAGATGGCCCCGCTCGCGTCGTTGCGGCCGTAGATCGAGTCGCCGGTGATGCCGGAAAATACGAGCTGCGATTTCTTGCCCGTTTTTGTCGGTGATGGTGATCTGCACGGCCGGCTTGACGAGCTCTTTGACAACGGACGCAGGAGGATTGTCGTAGACTTCGTCGGCCTGATCCTCGCCGAGTTCGGCGATAATATCAGGGCAGGAGGGCGGCTCCGCCTTTTTGTCGCCAGATTGTTCGAGGACGAGACCGCTTCCTGAACCCTTGACGCAGGCAAACGTGCCATTCAGATTGTGCACTTCGGCGCGGGTCACGTCGTCGGGCATAATGTGCGTAATCTGCTTATCGCGTAAATCGATGTATTTGTCGCTCAGAATGGAGTAGAGATTGTCGTTGATCTGAAACACGCCCGGATGCGAGAGATCGCGAGCGTAATAAGCGGCGCCTTCTTTTTTCCCCACTTCTAATTGCACTGATTTGCCATCGGCCAACTTAGCCTGGAAGCGGACTGCTGGCTTATCGAGGCCATATTTCGCGAGCGAACCATTCGTATCGCTAATGAACTTCGTGATCTGCCCGGTGGCAACCGCGCCGAGCAGGGCATCGATTTTGCCGCGGTCTCCGCCGACGGCGCGGGGCTTGCTCAGCGACCAGTTATTGTCTTTCTTTGCTCCCGAGACTTCACCCGACGAATTCACCAGATCAAAGAAATTGGCGTCTCCGGTCGCCACGGCAGTTAGCGATTTATCGCGGAAATCGTCGGGCGATTTGTTAGCGCTGCTGTAAATCGAATCCGGCATCAGCGAAATCTGTTTTCCGTCATCGATGAGGGCATAAATCGATGACGCCGAAAAATCCTTGGAGCCAAAGCGCAGTTCATGGCTCGCGCCGTTATTCAGCGTGAAATCCACGGTCACGGCCGGATCTTTCAGGCCGAAGGAATTGAGACTATCCGGAGTGGCCGGAAAGGTCCGGTCCACCGTGACGGAGGAGAACTGACTGGCCAGGCCGTCGAGCGCCGAACCCTCCGCGCGCTGCGAGCGCGGCTGGGTCATGTACCAGCCGTCGCTCTTGCGCTCGAAACTCATGGCCGTGCCCGCGCGCTGGATTTTGATTTGCTTAACGTCTGTCGATGTCAGTGAAAATGCGGGCTTCGAGCTTTCCGAGGAAGCCTCGGTTGCCGGCTTACGCTTCACGTCGTAGAAATAGACGAAAGCGGCCAGAGCCAATGCCAGTACGAAAACGATGCCGGTGCTCCGCTTCATGGGCGTTCTCCGCGCTTCAACGCCGCCGGAACCAGATGACGGCACCGGAAATGATCACGAGGCCGGGCAGAAAGAACATGCTGGCGAAAAACAGCTCGCGCTGCTGCGTTTCCGTGAGGATGACGCGCCGGTTCGTCGGATTCTTGGGCCGCACCGAAATAAGATCTTCATCCTGAGCCAGCCAATTGACCGTGTTCACGAAAAGGTCGCCATTGCGCTGCAAGCCCGCCCATTGGTTGGTGGCAAAGGCGGAATTGCCGATGACGACGAGGCGCGCACTCTTGCTGGCATCGCCCGCGCCGGCCGCATGGCGCTCGGCGACGACGCCGAGAGAAAGCGGTCCGGCCTGATCCTTGGCGGGATCATAGCGAACCTCTTTGGTATTCAAGTTCGGAACCGTGAAGCTGCGCGGCGAAGTCTTGAGCAACTCAGTGCCTTGCGGATCGCTTTTGCCCTTGTCTTTCAACGAAACCGTTCGAGCCAAGTTGAAAAAGGTCATCGTTCCGGTGAAGTTTTGAACGATGGGGCTGGGGCCGTAGTCCACGACGAGAGGAACAGCGGGACCAGTGCCAAAGAGACGGCCAACGCCGCTGGCATCGATTACCACGTTGCTGCCCAGGGCGATATTCCAGGCGTCCAGAACGCTATCCAGTTTCGGATCGGTTTCGGGGTCGAGCAAAAGTAAAGCCCTGCCGCCGCCGTCAAGATATTTGGAAATGATACCCGCCTCTTGCGGGAAAAGCGCTTGCTTCGGACCTGCGTCCACTAGAACGCTGCAATCCGAGGGCACTTCGCCCGAGGACACCAGATTGACGGTCTTTGTTTGATAGCCTTCGCTTTTCAGCGCTTTATCGTCACCCTGCAAGCCATCCTGCTCGCCGGAAGCGATCGATTTCTCGCCGTGGCCTTCGACAAAACAGATGTTTTTCACGGTATCGCGCGTCACTTTGATAATGGCGTTGGTGACTTCCTGCTCTCCGGTTCCAGTGAGCGTTTCGTTATGAGAGCCGGAAGAGACCACGATATCGTTCATGTGCGTGACGTTATATTGCCGGGCCACTTCAGGTTTTTCCTGCGGGTCGACTTCGCGATAGTGCAAGTGAGAGCCGGCATTCACGTATTCAGTGGCCAAATCCTTGAACGTCGTATCCGGCGTGCGCGCGAAACGAATGATATCTACATCTTTCTTCAACTCACTTACGCTACGCCGGGATTGGTCGGAAAGCGTGTAGAGCTTTTCGCTGGTGAGGTCCACGCGCTTCTTATGGCGATAGCCGAGGAAATTGATCAGACCGAGAACAACAAGCACCAGGATAGACACCGTGAGCGCGTTTGCACCGAGGCGGGATGAGCGGGCGCTGAAGAACGTTACGAAATCGCGATAGCTCAGGACCAGGCCGGCGAGGAATAATACCCCGCCTCCGATCAGTAGAATCTCGCTTAACCGCGTAAGCTCGCCCTGCGTGGAATAACGGACCAACCCGGCTGCGGCCAACGCAAGACCGAAGGACGCGAGCCAACGGCGCTCTCGTTTCCAGTCCAGCTTTATCGGCATTTCCCCTCCTTATGCCTGAAATCCATAGCTAAAATCGTCCAACTTCTTGAGGCCAATCCAGCGGGGCGCAGCTCAAGCGCGCCGCCACCGCATGGAGTCCACACTGCGGACCGTCAGAAAGACTCCCAGAAAAATGAAACTGAGATAGAAGATCACGTTCGAAGTATCGATGACGCCGCGGGTAAAATCGTCGTAATGCCGAAAAACAGAAAGATATTCGAGGCCGGACGCCCACGCGCTGGAACCCGCCTGCGAACCGAAATCGAGCACCCACAGCAGGAGAATTGCGCCGAAACTTAGCATCGCAGCAATGAGCTGGCTTTCGGTTATGGAAGAAAAGAATGATCCGAGGGCCAGCAGCGCTCCGCCCAGAAGCAAGACTCCCAGGTATTCGCTGCCCAGAACACGCCAGGGTGCCGCCGGCTCGGCATGGCGCAGCATGTAGGCGAACCCAATTGCCGTGGGAAGAAGCATGATAATGAGCAAAGTGAGCGAGGCGAAAAACTTGCCGAGAACGATCTCCAAATCCGTTACTGGCGAAGTCATCAGCAATTCCATCGTTCCACGGCGGCGCTCTTCGGCGTAAACGCTCATGGTCAGCATGGGCGTGAGAAAAAGCAGCAGCGTGGAGAGAACGCCGAAGAAATTGCGCATCACCAGGGAAGGAACGTCGAAAGCCGCTCCTCCTCCGAACTGCCCTTCCTCAAAGCTGGCCTGGAAAGCTTCCTGGATAATCAGGATCAGCAGCCGGTTGAAGAAATAGGCAGTCAAAATGAGGAAAACGGCGACAATGATATAAGCCACGGGCGACACGAAGTAGTGGCTCATTTCTTTGCGGTAAACGGCGTACATTCCTTTCATGGCTTCGTCCTCAGTTTGAAATGGCTTCAGCGTGTTCAGAATCTTCGGTGGTGAGCTCGAGGAAGATTTCCTCGAGACTCAAATTCACGCCGCGCAATTCGTATAACGGCCAGCCCTTGCCAACAATCCGGGCGGCAATCTGGCTGCGCACGTCCTGGCCCGCCGAAACTTCCACCATAAGGGCGACGCGCCCATTGGCGCCGGCGGGTTCGGCGGTTACTTTGCGCACTCCGGGTATTTCTCGGACCGCGGCGGACACGGCATTTTGGTCCGCAGCCACTTCGAGGAGCACGTTCTGGCCGCCCTTGAGTTGCATGGTGAGATTCGCCGGCGTATCGATGGCAGCAATGCGGCCGCGATTAATGATGACCACGCGATCGCAAGTCATGCTCACTTCCGGCAAAATGTGCGTCGAAAGAATGATCGTGTGGCTGCCGGCAAGGCCCTTGATGAGGTGGCGCACTTCGATGATCTGCTTGGGATCGAGCCCCACAGTCGGTTCGTCAAGAATGATGACTTCGGGATCGTGCACGAGCGCCTGGGCTAATCCGACGCGCTGCTTGTATCCGCGCGAAAGGCGCTTGATGAGCTCGTGGCGCTTGTCGGTGATGTTCGTTTTTGCCATGGCATCGTCCACGCGGGCGTGGCGCTTTTCCGCAGGCACGTTCTTGATGCGCGCAACGAAGTCGAGATAAGCAGAGACGCTCATATCAAGATACAGCGGCGGATTTTCGGGCAGGTATCCGATGCGCTTACGGACCTCCAGCGAGTCGTTGAAGACATCGAAACCGGCCACCTGAGCCGTTCCGCTGGTGGCGGGCAGAAAACCGGTCAGGATGCGCATGGTGGTGGTCTTTCCTGCGCCATTAGGACCGAGGAATCCGAGAATCTCCCCTCGGTTCACCACAAAGGACACATGGTCCACCGCAGTTCGCTCTCCGAAACTCTTCGTCAAATCCTTCACTTCAATCAACGGTAACCTCCGACGGCAAACCCGCGCGGATGCCTAGGCACGATGCTCCCTAATGTCGCGGTACTCCCTTATTGTAAAGAAGCAAACCAAAAATGGAAGATTTTCGCCAGACTCTACTTCGAGAGCACCAGCATTTGAGGATAGATGCAAGCCAAAAGCAGATGGTTTCCCCAATTTGGCGAGCTGGCGGGACCGGGCTTCTCACGGCAAAAGGATTCCGCGCGGATCGAGTCTTGAATCTCCTAGTGTGGAAAAAGATGTGAATAATCGTTTGAAAAAAAAGTACAGGTGTCCACTTCCTGACCTTTAGTACAGGCTATCTTCACCTCAAAACTGCATCAAAATGAAACAGCAACGGAAATTTTTATGGACTTATTCGAGGCAAATGATCAACGCAAGCTCAAAACGAAGTCTACGCATTTTTGCGGTTTCCGTGGCCTCATCCGGCTGCGTCGGGGTACTTGCGCATTTTCTCCGGCAACTTGGACTTTCATTTAATCCGGTCCTTTGGGCCAGCGCCCAAATCATCGTGGCGCTCCTTGGCTTCACGATTGCGGCAAATATTTTGGTGCGATTTCACGGAACCGGAGACCGCTTTTCGCTGTTTCTAGGCGCGGCGTTCGGGTTGGACGGTCTGATCCAGCTTACCGGGATCGCGGGGCTTCATGGGGAATTGCTGAGCGGCGCGGGCACGCCGCGTGTTCCGCTTTACTGGATGGCCGGCGGGACATTGCTGGGTATTCTTTTGCTCGCGGCGATTGGACTCGATAAATGGCTACCCTGGCCGAGGGAATCCAACAAGACAATTCTCGCGGTGCTGAGCGTCGTGGGCGCCATTGCCGGGTTGACGGGGCTGCTGTCTCTTGCGCTCGGCCATGGACCTTTGATTTACGGCGCCAGGCTAATTCCCCGCCCATGGGACTTGCTGCCTGCAGCGATGTTCCTGGCCGCCACGATCCTTTTGTATCGCAATCCTTACCGGCTCACCTCGGCGCTAGGAGCGTCGCTACCGTGGGTGGCGGGAGTGAATGCAGCTTGTCATCTTATGGCATCCCAATCGGCTCAGTTGCTGGATACTCCCGCGCTCGCCGCACAAATGCTGAACTGCGTGAGCTACATGATTTTGCTGGGAGGGACGCTGGTTGATAATGTGCGGCTCTTCGGACAGGTTCGCCACCGAGCGATCAGCGACAGCTTGACTGGATTGGCGAATTACCGGCGCTTTATCGAAGTGCTGCAAAGCGAACTGGAAAGATCGGGCAGAACCAATCGTCATTTTTCGGTCTTGCTGATGGATCTCGATAAGCTGAAGGAAATCAATGACCGTTACGGACACCAAACGGGCACGCGCGCCATATGCCGCGTAGCCGAGGTCCTTCGACAGCATTGCCGAGCTATCGATACCGCTGCGCGATACGGCGGTGATGAATTTGCCCTGCTGCTGCCGGAGACTGGCGACAGCGCGGCTCGGCGCGTCGCTTCTAGAATTAAGCAGCATCTCGAGGCTGCCACCGAGGAGCCAAAACTGACGGTGAGCGTCGGGGTGGCCACGCACCCGTCCAACGGCACGTCTGTGCAGCATTTGCTCGAATCTGCCGATCAGGAACTCTACGCGCAAAAAGCCTCGCGCAGCCGCAAGATCCACTCGCCCGATCGGGGCTATCGCTGATCGGCCAATGTCGTTCTTGAAAGACCAATACACCTGAACCTCAAGAGGAAATTTGTGCGCGAGCAGAGAGTAGTGATCCCCACGAATTCACGTGAACTGGTGAGCGGGCCAATAAAAAAGCAATGCTTCTGAGGGGCGGGGTGACGTTCGGGTACTGGTATAACGGCCGACCGAACAGCAGTACAGGAGTGCTAACTATATCCTTTCGTTAGACTTACGGAACGATTTCATTTTGCTAACATTACCATTTCGAATCTGTAAAACCTTCGGCGAAGAGCGCGTACAATGGCATTTCTGAGCCAATACAACCAAAACGAACCGGGACAGAATCTGTTACTGGTCTAGCTGAAGACTGGGAAGAAATCGCATCAATATATTATTATATTTAATATGCCGTGAGCCGGACCGCGGTGACTCGCAGCGATAAGGGCCGTATGGAGTTCAATATTTCGGAAGTTGGGGGCGCTGTCGTGGCCGCTGGCATTTCCAATACGTACCACCCCGTAACCGACCGAAATCTTCCCAACACCATGGAGACGTGGGGCACGATGATGGGCTGGGATACTGTTTCCAATGTAGTGAAAGAATTCTGGCCCGATATTCGCCGCAAGGTTCATCAAAGAAAAGAATAGGCGCGGCGAGCGGTCGGCACGAGGAAAATTTTGGAGCTTACGGATTCCGCTCCCGATGAGGAGAAATATCATGAAGGCGAAATGGATACTCGTTCTGGGGCTCGGGTTACTGGCCATTCCAGCCAGCGCCCAAGATCCCACGGCACCAACAACACCAAAAGACAAGGTAAGTTACGGTATTGGGGTTCAGGTAGCGAAGACCCTAAAATCCCAAGGCATCGATGTGAATACTGATCTGGTGATCAAAGGCCTGCGTGACGCGCTCTCCGGCCAAAAGCTACTGATGTCCGACGAGGATCTAAACACGACGATGGGCGCGCTGCAGCAAGAGGTCGCGAAGAAGCAAATGCAGGAACGAGCCAAGCTGGCCGATGACAACAAGAAAGCAGGCGAGTCATTCTTGGCCGATAACAGCAAGAAAGAGGGCATCGTTGCGTTGCCCAGCGGACTGCAGTACAAAGTCGTGAAGGCCGCAGACGGCAAAAAGCCAACGGATGCCGACACGGTCACCTGTAATTATCGGGGCACTCTTATCGATGGAACTGAATTCGACAAATCCCAAGCCGGCCAGCCAGCAACGTTTCAGGTCGGGCAGGTCATCCCTGGCTTTAAAGAAGGTCTCAAACTTATGCCGGTCGGGTCCACATGGCAGTTCTTCATTCCTTCCAATTTGGCCTATGGTGACCGCGGCGCGGGCAACGCGATTGGGCCCAACACCACGCTCATTTTTGAGGTCGAATTGCTTTCTATCAAAGACAAAACCGCGAATCCCTGATTCACGCGGCCTTCGCCGCCTAACAACGCCGGATTCCGTTCGCGAGGATTTCTGCCTGCCACCGTTGCGCTTCATTCGGTGCCGGACTTGCCTGCGTGATAGAGTGTGGGCCCGGAGGCGAACAACCTGAATCCATGCGAACGATCACTCTCGAAGAGCACTTTATAACGCCCGAAGTTTTGAAAAAATCCACGGAAATACAGCCGGCGTCTCGGAATAATTTCTTGAAGGCCGTAGAAGAGAAGCTGCTGGATCTGGGAAAAATCCGCATCGCCGATATGGATGCGGCGGGAATTGACCTGCAGATAATGTCGCTTACAAACGCCGGTCTGGATAAATTAGACAGCCCGACCGCCACGGCTTTGGCCCGCGATGCCAATGACAGGCTTGCCGACGCAGTAAAGGCTTATCCGCAGCGTTTCGCCGCCTTCGCCGCGCTCGATTTGCAACAGCCCGAAAAAGCGGCCGCCGAATTCGAGCGCTGTGTGCGAAAACTTGGCTTCAAGGGCACCCTAATCCATGGCACCACGAAAGGAATATTTTTAGACGACGCTCGGTTCACTCCAATCTTTGAAGCAGCACAGGCGCTCGATGTTCCCGTTTACCTGCACCCGACGCTCCCACCGAAATGCGTCGAAGATGCCTACTTTACCGGGCTCCCGGGCGATACCGGGTTCCTCCTTTCCACGGCAGCTTGGGGCTGGCACGTGGAAACCGGGATGCACTGCCTGCGGCTGATGATTTCCGGGTTATTCGATCGCTTCCCCAAGTTAAACATCATTATCGGGCACATGGGCGAGGACTTGCCCTTCTCGATTGCGCGCGCCGAAGCCGTGCTCTCGCGCGGCGTAAGCCATCTCAAGCGGCGGCTTGGCGAATACTTTCAGGAACACTTCTATATCACGAATAGCGGCTACTTCACCGTACCGCCCCTGCTGTGCACAATGCAGGTGGTCGGAGCGGATCACATCCTTTTTTCGGTGGATTACCCTTACACCCCAAACACCGTTGGCCGAAAATTTCTGGACGCGCTGCCGGTGAGCCTGGAAGATCTGCACAAAATCAGCCACGGCAATGCCGAACGATTGCTGAAATTGTAAGAGCGAAAGGCTCTTAGGTTTTGGGCGCCTAGGGATCCGGCGTAAGGATCCCTACGGCATCGGCCGCGGGGCATCTTGACGCCTGGCGGCGCTCTCAATTCCTCGTTGAATCCGTCTTCGTAGTATTGATAGAACTTCCAGAGTATGTTGGGATTGCCATCTATCGGTCGCATCTCTGCCGGTGTTTCAGATGATGGCGCCCGACGCGTTCTGGCATAGCCTGTTTGGATCGGAATACTGGCTGGCCCGATTTGCGTTTCAGCGAGGGCTGGCGCTGATCTACCTGATTGCTTTCCTCGTGGCGTTCAATCAATTTCGCCCGCTTCTAGGGGAGCGGGGACTTCTGCCGGTTCCGCAATTCCTGGGGTTCGTAAATTTCAGGAAAGCTCCGAGCATATTTCACTTCTTTTATTCCGATAATTTTTTCACTGGCGTTAGTTTAGCGGGCATTTTGCTCTCGATCATCGCGCTGACGTCCTTTTCTGAGCGCGGCCCCCTTTGGATATCCATCGCTGTGTGGAGCTCGCTTTACGTGCTCTACCTTTCCATCATGAATGTGGGCCAGACGTTTTACGGGTTCGGTTGGGAATCCATGCTGCTGGAGGCAGGCTTTCTGGCGATTCTATTGGGCTCCAATAGAATGGCTGTTCCTATACCGATCATTTTCCTTTTGAGATGGATGCTCTTTCGCGTGGAATTTGGGGCCGGGCTCATCAAGTTGCGAGGGGACCCTTGCTGGCGCAATCTGACCTGCCTCCACTACCATCACGAAACGCAACCTCTGCCCAATCCACTGAGTGCCTATTTTCATCATCTGCCAAGTTCATTTCATAAGCTGGAAGTGGTGGGAAATTTTGCCGCGCAGCTTGTAGTTCCCTGGGGGCTTTTCTTTCCGCAACCCGTTGCCGGCATCTCGGGAGCGTTGATCATCCTGACGCAGATGTGGCTGTTCATCAGCGGGAATTATTCCTGGCTGAACGTGCTGACAATGCTTTTGGCCGTTCCCAGTTTCACCAACACGCAGCTTCACGCTCTTGTGCGGACGCAAATGCCGGGTAGCCTCTCTTCTCCAGCGGCTTACGAATGGGCCATTGTGGCGCTGAGTGCCGTGGTTATCGTCCTCAGCTACTGGCCGGTGCATAACATGCTTTCACGCCGGCAAATGATGAACACCAGCTTCAATCCCTATCACATCGTAAATACATATGGCGCTTTCGGAAGCGTAACCAAAGCTCGTTACGAAATCGTGATTGAAGGCACGGAGGATGAGGCAGTGCGGGAGCAAACGAAATGGAAAGAATATGAATTCAAGGCCAAGCCCGGAGATCCGAAGCGCCGACCTCGCCAAGTTGCTCCGTACCATCTGCGGCTCGATTGGTTAATGTGGTTTGCGGCGATGTCGCCCGTTTACGACTATCTCGAGCATCCTTGGTTCATCATTCTCATACAGAAATTGCTGCAAAATGATTCCTCAACACTGAAACTGCTCGCCGGAAATCCGTTTCCACAGGGGCCAAAAGTGATTCGAGCGCGCCTTTATCGTTATCGGTTTGCGACAGCAAAGGAGCGGCGCGAGACGGGCCAATGGTGGATGCGTTCGCTGGCGGGCGAGTATTTGCCTTCCGTGTCCCTCCGCGAGGGTGACAACACGATTGGCGCGCGGACGTAAGGTCAGGTTCGGCTAATTCCCACAGAGGGCGGGAGTCTCAGCCAAATAATTCGCAGGTGCTAACGCCCGAGAAAACGATTCCGCTATGTCCCCGTCCAATTGGGCGTGCGCTTATTCAGAAATGCGTCCATGCCTTCGCGAAAATCGCGGCTCATATAACACATCAGAATCAGATCGCGATCTTCCTTCGAGCTCATGTTTTCCCGGATGCGGCGCAACGCTTCCTTGGTGGCACGCAATGTGAGCGGCGCTTGTGAAGCTACGATTCGGGCAAGCTCGTTGGCGCGGCTTTGCAAACTTGCGTAATCAGGCAGCACTTCGCTGAGTAAGCCGATCGCGTGCGCTTCGCCAGCGTCGATCAGGCGTCCGGTGAAGATGATGTCTTTTACACGCGCTGCGCCGATGAGAAATATGAGCCTTACGTAGTTCGTTATCGACAGGCAATTCCCCAAGGTACGGCCTATGGGAATGCCAAAGCGGGCATTTTGAGCGCCGATGCGAATATCGCAGCAGGCTGCAATCGCGGCCCCGCCGCCGGTGCATGCCCCGCCGATAGCGGCGATGGTCGGAACACGTGAGCGCTCCAAAGCGTCGAGAATGCGATCCATTCGCGCTTCATAGCCCAGCGCGTCCTCAGGGCCCGAAAACGCCTTGAACTCAGAAATATCCGTTCCTGCCGCGAATGCTTTGTCCCCGGCGCCCGTCAATATCAGAACTTTGAGGGAGGAATCGTTTTCCGCCTCGCGAAGAATTTCCGCCAGACGTTCATACATGCGGAAGGTGAGAGCATTTCGAGCCTCGGGACGATTGAAAGTAATGCGGCCGATGCCATCAGCAACTTCATAGAGAATCTCTTCGTTCACCGTGTTGTGCCTTTCTGAATTGAGTCTGGCATCTGGATAGCTCCTTGCGCCGCAAACTGCTCGATCTCCATATCGGAAAAGCCGTGTTCACGAAGGACCTCTCGCGTGTCCTGACCGAATAAGGGCGCGGCGCGGCGCACGCCGCCCGGAGTATCGGAGAATTTGATGGGCAGACCGATCGCCTTCACGTGTCCGGCCGTGGGATGCTCAGTTTCGACGATCATTTCGCGTGCCAGTGCTTGCGGATCCGCGTGCATTTGCCCGACTTCCAGCACCGGCCCCGCCGGAACACCTGCTTGCTCAAGGCGAAGCAGCCATTCGGCGGAAGTGCGGCGCTTAAATAGCGGAGTCAGCGTCGCAGTCAGCACTTCGAGATTACGCATGCGGTCGGCATTCGTCGAAAAACGCGGGTCGTCTCGCAAGTCCGGCGCTTCGAGCGCTTCCACCAGGCGCAGCCAATTCCCCTGGTTCGCGGCGCCGACTGTAATCCAGCCGTCCGAAGTTGGAAATGCCTGGTAGGGCGCGTTCAACGGGTGCGCAGTTCCCATCGGCCCCGGCGCTCGGCCCGTCGCGAAACACATGGCCGAATGCCAGTAGGTTTGAATAATCCCTGCTTCAAAAAGCGACGTATCCACCATTTGTCCTTGCCCGCTGGATTCGCGAGAGTGCAAGGCAGCGAGTATGCCCACGCAAGCGAGAATGCCCGCCGTAATATCCGTAACGGGTGCCCCTACTTTTACGGGCGGATGTCCTGGGCCTTCTCCCGTGATGCTCATCAAACCGCTCATGCCCTGGGCCACCAGATCGAATCCGCCGCGATCGGCATAAGGTCCCGTCCGGCCAAAACCCGAGATCGAGCAATAGATTAGTTTTGGATTCAACGCGTGCACGGCATCATAGCCGAATCCCATTTGTTCCATCGTGCCGCGGCGGAAGTTCTCTATCAGCACGTCGGCATTTTTCAGCAGACGAGAGAGGACGTTGCGCCCGCCTTCCGTCCTGAGGTCCAAAGCAATTCCACGCTTGTTTCGATTCATGATCAGAAAGGCTGCGGATTGATCGGCGATGGCGGGCGGCACCATGCGCCGGGAGTCGTCCCCATCCGGCATTCTCTCCACCTTAATAACGTCAGCCCCCATGTCGGCCAGCAACATGGAGCACGCAGGTCCCGCCATGATGTGCGAGAGGTCGATCACCTTCACGTCTTTAAGCGGGCCGGTTGTTCTCCGTTCATTGAATTTGTCCATCACTAAAGCCTTTCTCGGTTTTGCCTTTTTGAAATAGATAACATCCTGGCGGCTAGTGGGCTGTTACGATTTAAAGCGCTCCGAACCTTCTGTGGCAATGGACTTGAACAGCAATATACATCCGTGCCTAAGGTGTGCGAAACAACAAGGGCACCCCAAGAAACGACCTAAGTTTCCAGACCTTCAGTTTGCAATGGAACGCGATCAGAGATCAGGACATCCTCATGATGTCCTATCTCGCGGAGTGATTTTAGCGTCACTTACTTTGCAAGGCGGCAGAGCGGCTCCCGGGCAGGGGGACAGCCATCCAGGCCGCTTCGCGCCACTTGCCCTGCTCCTTGGTCCATACTGTCATGACCAGATTATTGACGTCGGCGATCCTGCCGCTGTTATCCGCGCGCAAGTGCATATGCTCCTCGATAATCGCAGTGGCACCATAGGAACGGACGTGAACGTCGGACAGATCGAGAGCCAAAAACTTGTGGGCTCCGCTTCCAACGCCCTTCAGATATTCGGCCTTATGTTCCACCATGCCATTGGCGTGTATATGCGTGAAATCCGGAGTTTCGCAATTGTCCATCGACTGCTTACATCTCCCCGCAATTGGCGTCGTTGCATTCTGCGTTCATTTTGAGCACTTCTTGATCGGCCTCGGCTTTGCCGTCCGCGGGCGGAATTGCAGCCAGTGCACGGCCGGCCCGCCCCGCAAACAACAATCCCCCTACAAACAAGAAAGGCGGAGCTGAGGGCACACAACAGAACGCGATTCTGTGACATGTTTGTTCTCCTCGAGCAGAGATTGTAAACC